>CAYQXM010000079.1:0-20196 GCA_964421295.1 uncultured Pirellulales bacterium | reverse complement strand
CCTTGCTTTCGCTCTCCGTGGGCTCGATCATGATCGCCTCTTTGACGATCGTCGGGAAATAGACCGTCGGCGGGTGGAAGCCCCGGTCGATCAGAGCTTTCGCGACATCGATCGCGTGGACACCATTGGCGACCATCTTGTCGCTCGGGCCGAAGACGCACTCGTGCTTGCAGATCAGGTCCGCGGCAGCCTTGTAGTGCCCCATGAGCTTCTGGCGGACATAGTTGGCGTTGAGCACTGCGTTCTCGGCCACGTGGGCCAGGCCATCCCTGCCGAGCATCAGGATGTAGACGTAGGCGCGTAGGACGATGCCGAAGTTTCCGTAGAAGGGCGCGATGTAGCCGATGGATTTCGGACGGTCGTATTCCAGCGCGTATGTGCCGTCGCCCCGCTCGATGACAACCGAGACCGGCAGGAAGGGAACCAGGTTTTCCTTGACGCCGACCGGGCCGGCGCCGGGACCGCCACCGCCGTGAGGGGTGGCGAAGGTCTTGTGCAGGTTGATGTGGACGATGTCGAAGCCGAAATCGCCCGGGCGGGCCTTGCCGACGATGGCGTTGAGATTGGCGCCGTCGTAATAGGCGAGGCCATCCACGCTATGGATCAGGTCGCAAATCTCGCGGACGTGGGGTTCGAAGAGGCCCAGCGTGTTCGGACAGGTCATCATGATGCCGGCGACTTCGTCGCTGAGGTGCTCCTTGATCGCGTCGACCTGCATCAGGCCATTCTTGTCGCTGGGAATCGAGACCACGCGGAACCCGGCGGTAGCGGCGCTGGCGGGGTTCGTGCCGTGGGCGCTGTCGGGAGTCACGATGATAGGCGGCCATGATCATCATGCCGGTCAGCTCGCCGTGGGCCCCCGCCATCGGCTGCATCGTGAAACCCGCCATGCCGGCGATCTCGCGCAGCAGCTGATCCATCTCATAGAGGATCGCCAGGGCGCCCTGGGTCAACATGCCGCCCATGCGCAATTGCGGGAGCAATGGGTGCAGGTGTGAGAAACCGGGGTAGGCGGCGATGCGCTCGGTCACCTTCGGGTTATACTTCATCGTGCAGGAGCCGAGCGGGTAGAAGTTCGTATCGACGCCGAAGTTCCGCCGTGACAATTCGGTGAAATGCCGAATCACGTCCAGTTCGCTCAACTCCGGCATTGTCGGGGCCTTGTCCCGGCGGAGCGCATCCGGAATGTTCCCGGTCGCGGGGACATCGCTCTTGCCGGGCCAGACGCCCTGCCGGCCGGAGACACTCTTTTCATACAGAAGCTTCATGACAATCTCCAGAAAACCATCGGCAAGCTCCGCTTGCCGCTGCCACCCTGGCTTGTTGTTCCTATGTCAGACTTGTTAGAGAACACTCTCCAATGCTTCGGCAAGCATGCCGATCTGCTGTTTCGTGCGTTTTTCCGTCACGCAGACCAGCAGGGAATTCTCCATCTGCTTGTAGTACCGGCTCAACGGGAATCCCGCCGCGAAGCCTCGCTCGATCAGCTTGGCGACGACGTCCGCAGCCTCGCGCGGCAAATCCAGGACGAACTCGTTGAAGAACCACTTGGCCTTGAAGTGCGGCCGGACGCCGGGGATCGCGGTCAGGCGCTTGTAGGCGTAGCTGGCCTTATCCGCACACTGCTGCGCCGTGTGGCGGAGGCCTTCCGGACCGAGGAGCGACAGGTAGACCAGTGCCGTCAACGCACACAGCGCTTCATTGGAGCAGATGTTCGAGGTCGCCTTGTCCCGGCGGATATGCTGCTCGCGAGCCTGGAGCGTCAGGACGAACGCCCGACGGCCCTCGCGGTCCGCGGTCTGTCCCACGATCCGGCCCGGCATCTTGCGCACGTGCTCTTTCCGGGCCGCCATGAACCCGAGATACGGTCCGCCGAACGACATCGGCATGCCGAGGCTCTGCCCTTCACCCGTCACGATGTCGGCGCCCATCGCGCCGGGGGTCTTCAGAATCCCCAGCGAGATCGGATAGCACGACACGACCAGCAAGGCCCCCTTCTCGTGGGCCGCCTGGGCGATATCGGTGAAGTCGTCGATGCAGCCGAAGAAGTTCGGGTTTTGCAGCAGGACAGCGGCGGTGCCGTCGTCAATCCGCTTGAGGATGTCGCCGCGATTGGCCAGACCATCCTCGCAGTGTGTCTCTTTCAGATCAATGTTGAGGTTCCGCGTATAGGAGTGAATCATCACGCGGTAAATCGGATTGACGCTATCGTCAATAATCACCTTGCTGCGGCCCGTGATGCGGAGCGCCATCATCATGGCTTCGTACATGGCGGTCCCGCCGTCGTAGAGCGAGGCGTTGGCCACTTCCATGCCGGTGAGGCGGCAGATCGCGGACTGGTATTCGTAGATCGCCTGCAACGTTCCCTGCGACAGCTCCGGCTGGTACGGCGTGTAAGCGGTGTAGAACTCGCTGCGGCCCGTGATCGCATAGACGGCGGAAGGGATGAAGTGATCGTAGAACCCGCCGCCTAAGAAGAGCGTCAGGTCGATCGAATTCTTTCCTGCCAGATCAGCGAGCCGACTACGGACTTCCTGCTCGCTGAGTCCGTCGGGCAGGTTGAAAGATTTCGCCATCAACGCAGGCGGGATATCGCTGAAGAGACGCTTCATCGTCAGCCCGGCGTCCTTCAGCATCTCCTTCTGCTGTTGCGGCGTATGCGGTATGAATTCCATGTCGGTATTCCCTTAGAGGGTCTTGAGGTACTCCTCGTACTGCCGGGCGTTCATCAGGCCGGTGAGAGACTCCTTGTCGGTGACCTTCATCTTGCAGAGCCAGCCGGCGCCGTAGCAATCCGAGTTGATCTGTTCAGGCTTCGAGGAGAGTTCCGCATTGACCTCCGTGACCTTCCCACTGACCGGGGAAAAAACGTCGCTCGCCGCCTTGGAGCTTTCCACCACGGCGAACTCCTTGTGCGACTTGAACTCCTTGCCCACCGCGGGCAGTTCCACGAACACGATCTCCCCCAACTGTTCCTGGGCGTGATCCGTGATCCCGATCGTCGCGATGTCACCCTCGACCTTCGCCCACTCGTGATCCTTGGTGTACAGCAATCCTTCCACAACCATTTTCGCCATCTCCTGTCAAAATCGGGCAAAGCGGCCGACGACAATTCCCGCCAGATCAGCACTAACCCTCTGCCCCTTGTCCACACGTTCCAATCTCCCCTCCTGCGCCTGACTGGCACTGCGTGCCAGGTAATACACTCCCACGTGGCTGCCTTCATTCGTACTGTTGCGGTCCGCGTAGACGAGGGCATATTGCTTCTCGTCCGCCTTGGCGCAACTCAGCACCCAGCCGATGCATGCGCCCTGCTCGTTCAGAATCGCATCGTCGCCGCGCACGGGCCGAACGCCTTTGGCCGCGGACAACTCGACGCGTGCCACCTGCATATCGTAAGTTTCTGCGATCGTCACCAGCGGCGGTTTGCCGATGAAGAACGGCTTGTCCAGCTTGACGGCCCAGCCGTAGCCCGCCTCGAAAGGCGAGATGCTGAACTTGCCGTCCAGCTCGTGCCCGTAGAGAGGCAGCCCCGCTTCGACCCGCAGACTGTCACGGGAGCCCAGCCCGCACGGGATCACGCCCATGGACAGGCCTGTTCCCAGGATCAGGTTCCAGAATCGAGCGGCGTTGTTCGGATGCACGAAGAGCTCGAAGCCTGTCTTCGCCCCAGTATAGCCTGTTTTCGAGATGAGGCAGTCCACGCCACCGAGGCAGCTTTCCAGGAAAGCGAAGCCTTTCAGTTCCACCAGACGGTTCTCTATCCCTTTCTCGTCCGCCAGCTTGGCGAGAACATCCACCGACGCCGGGCCCTGAAGGGCGAGGTCAACGCGACAATCGGGGCCGGAGGCAGTGTCGCGCATATCGCGCAGGACGCATGGCTTGCTGGGCACCAGACCCGTTTTCTGGCGAGGCTTGGCTTCAATGACGATCCGGCCGGCGAGCAATTCCGTGAGGTAGCGCTTGATCTTCGGCTCGTTGGCCGCGTTGACGACGACCATGTAGTTCTCGTCGCCCCGGCGGTAGACGATGATGTCGTCGAGCACGTTGCCGGCGGCATCGATAACGTAGCTATACTGGGCCCGGCCGATGGCCAGACGACCGACGTCGTTCGTGGTCGCCGCATTCAGGAACTCCAGGGCTCCCGCGCCGCGAGCCTCCAGAATCCCCATGTGCGTGCAATCGAACAACCCGGCCCGCTGGCGAACCGCCTTGTGCTCCTCGGCAATCGACGAGTACCACAAGGGCATGAGATACCCCGCGAACGGGCTCATGCGGGACTTGCTCGTCAGTTTGAGATGCTCTTCGTACAACACGCTGCCGGTCGGCTCAACGTCAGGTGCGTCAAAGACAAACGCCCCTTTGGAAGTACCTCCTTGCACGGCCTTCTCCTTAAATCAGGAATGAGGTGAAAAAACAATAGAATAGACCTATTCATGGCGGCGTCAAGTCTATCAGCAGCAATTTAAGCGTAGGCTTGATTTTCTGCTGCCCGCTACAACATACAAGGGGAAACACGCGTTGTCTATGGCGCCGGCGGACGACGCTTCGGGCGAGAACTGGAGGATTTGCGGCTTTTCTTCACCTTCAGGGCGAACTTCGTCTTGGCCCCGGTCTCTTCGTTGACCACCTGAAACTCGCCGGTGTCGTCACGCTGCATCTGATCGTTCGCGTTGAGCAACTCAATCCCGTAAACGGTCCCGTCCGGAGCCAGGTCCACCACCAGCTCCTCGCTCAACTTGATGGATTCCGCATCAGCCTTCTTGTCCTTGAAACGGATGTAACCGACATTATAGCGAGGATCGTAACTGAACTTCATATACTGGCCTCACCCAACTTCAGAAGTACCTCGTGACCACCGAGATGACGAACCACCCATCGTGCCGTTCGATGGCATACACCTCAACCTGCTTCAACTTGTAGCGTTTGCCTCTCCAGCGTTTGCGGAACGGCAAATTGCGGCGAAATCCGACGCGTCCGAACCGCGCGTTGAACTTCTCCCCGGCTCTCACGGCGAGGATCACCTCGTCTTCGGACGTTCCGCGTTCGACCAGACGGTCGCGTGCGTGGGGGTGGAACCACACCTTCATCGTCGCGACCTTTCTTCACTCATGCCTGCGTACCAGAACCAGTCCTGGAGCCGATAATATCAGTATAGCTCTGTCGCGGCCCGGCTACCAGTTTTTTCTCGAGCGATTCACCCCAGGTACGGGTTGCACCGCTTCTCCCGGGCGATCGTCGTGCGGCCGCCATGGCCCGGGTGAACGACGGTCGCGTCGGGCAGAACGAGCAGCCTGTCACGAATGCCGGCACGCAGTTGTTCCATGCTGCCGCCGGGGAAGTCGGTTCTGCCCACGGAGCCGGCGAACAGCGCGTCACCGGAGAACAGAACACCCTCCGGCTCGACATAGAGACAAATTCCGCCCGGCGTATGTCCCGGCGTGTGCAGAACGCGGAACTGAATACCCGCTTCGTCGACAACCTGGCCGTCCTCGAGCAGCACATCGGCCGCCTCGGTCACAAAATCCCCACCGGCCAGCTCGGAAAGGTTGGCGGCTGCATCGGTCAGGAGACAAGCGTCCAACCTGTGGATATACACTCTCACGGCCGGGAAATGCTCACGCAGAAGGCCCAAGCCTTCGATATGGTCGATGTGGCCGTGCGTCAAGATCACGGCAACCGGTTGCAGCGTGTGTTCGACGAGGAACGCCAACAGCGCCCCCGCTTCGAGACCCGTATCGACGATCACGCAATCCAAAGCAGACTCGCCCCGACGAACGACGTAGCAGTTCGTCTGAAAGGCTCCCAGGATCAGGCGATCGATTCTCATGCGGATCCTACTGCTGCGGCTTCGCCTGAGCGTTCGGATCGGGCGTGACCGCCGTCGCAGGTGCCTGCGGTGTCACCGCATTGGGCTCCGTCGGCCTCGGCGTATTGGGGTCGGCGGCGGCCGGCTTCGGCTTGTCTTCCAGCAGGTCGGCCTGCTTCTTCGTCAGGTAATTCGCTTTCCAGTCCGGAATCACGTAAACCCAGTCTTTGTGGAGCAGGGTGAACCTCTGCACGTATTCCTGCGCCTGCAGCTTGGCTTCGTTCTTCTTGCGTTCCTCGTCCGTGTCCTTCCGGTTCGTGTTGATGACCACGCCGCTCATGTCACCGTAGGTGGCTTCACCCTTGAGATACGTCTTGCCGTCCTTCTTGGCCAGCTTCAGCGTGTATTCGGTCGTATTGTTGAGCCGGCAGACATACTCATAATCGAACTTCAAATCGCTGACGGTCGCCGCCGCATTGGCGTCGTCGAAGCGCAGGCTGACGAGCGATTGCAGCACGCTCTTGGCTTCGTTCTCTTTGAGGTTCTTATCGGCCGGCGGGTCCTCCATCACGGCGCTGTCACTGCCCTTGCCGGGCTTGAGGGTGTACGTGCCTTCGGGCGTGGTTACCTTTACGCTGTTGACATCCTCACGTTTGACGGCGACGATCTCCGTGTTGATGAAGTCCGTGGGCGTCGAACCGAACCAGGGAGGATTGTCGGTAACATAGACCTCATCGCTGTCGATCCGCCGGACGAAGGTCGCCTGCCCATTCTCAACGGTCTTGCCGACCACGACACCGGTGAGGACGGAATTGGCGTCCGTGAAGAATGTGACCACGTGGCGGGCCTTCTCCACCGTCACCTCCAGATCCACGTGGTTGCTCTTGGCGCTCGTCCGCAGATCGGCCGTCTTGATGTCCAGACACTTGGTGATCAAGTCGTTGATCTGCTTCGTGTCGGCCGGATAGTTCGCCTTGTTGACCACCACGAACCGGTCGTTCTGCCTCTCGATCTTGACGGCGTTCTTGCCGGTGCCGATGGCGATGCCGCTGATCTTGTCCGGGTCCAGGCCCTGAATCAGGTATGCCGGACCCGAAGCGCCGCCCTGTGTGGCGGGTTTGCGCGATTGCACGACGGCGGCCACGACCATGACCGCCGCGACGATAGCCAGTATCCCAAGTTTCTGGTTGCTCATCGAAAGAACCCTTCAATTGATTATTGATGAATGATTATTGACGATTCGGAACCACAGCCTGGCATCCGTCATCAATAATCAATAGTCAATTGTCGTTTATCAATACTAGGCGTCGCTCTCGTGACTGATATAGTGACGCTTTCTCATGCTGCGCCAAACGCCCAGGCCCACGGCCACGACCATGATGACGCCCGGGACCGCCAACATATCCCACCACCGCAGCTCGTACCCCAACTGCTCGACCTCCTCGCGTCGCTGCGCCTTCACTTCCCGCAATCGTCGCTGGGCCTGGTGGATCTTCATCTCCAGCTCGCGCTTGTTCTGCACGATCGTGCCGCCGATCACCTTCTCCTGCCCGTCCTTGGGCGCGGAGGAAACCAGCTTCTGAAGCTGCTGGTTGAAGATCTCGATCTCCAGGTTGATCTTCTGAATCTCGGCGCTCGTTCTCTGCTCGGCGTCCTGCTCGATCTTGTCGACCACCGTGAACGGGCGCTTGTAGCTGCCGCGGGAGCGGACGGAAATCAGGTCGCCGGAGCCGCCCAGAACTTCGATGGTGTTGAGCAGCAGCGCCGCATTGTCACCGGTCGGAGCCTTGCCGAACATGCCATAGTTGACATAGGCCAGCGGGTCCCACAGGAAGTCGACGTCGCTGAACACCGCCACGGCACAGTCCGTCGACGCCTCGGTCAGACCCGTGAGGTGTTTCTTGGCGGGTTCCGGTGCATTCGGATCGGTCTGTTCTTCTTTGGCTTTTTCCTCGACCTCGATCCCTTCCGGGAAGCTGCTCTTGAGTCGTCCACTGATCAGGTACCCCATCGCCACGGGCTTGGTTCCCGGCATAAACCGGGCCATGAGTTTGCCCGGGTCGGGGAACATCAGATCGAACGAGCTGTCCACCATCCAGGCGTTGCCCTTCGTGGTGGTCGTGATCAGCGGCGTTCGCGTGATCGTCGGGGCCTCCTCGGCCGGGGGCTGAGGAGCGTTCGGATCGGACGACTTGGCCCTGGCGGTCACCTCTCTCAGCACGCCCGGAAAGAGCATGCGGACCTGGTTGAGCTGGGCCGAGATCGCATTATCCTTGTTGAAGCACTCCGGCGGCTTCATCTCGAGGAAGCCGATGATTTCCTCCGCCGCCTGGTTGGCGTTCAGGGACGCCTTCAACATCAGAGACCTGTCACCCGCAAACGTGTTGGCCGCCATGACCAGGCCCCACGTGCGCAGCAGCCCGCCCAGATCGGAGCTCTGCGTCTCGGCCGACATCTGCATCGGATTGCGCTGAGGCCGGTCGGCCACCGAATGCGGATCGACGCAGACAATGGTCCGGCCGCCCCGCAAGACGAACTGATCGATGGCAAACTGTGTTCTCTGCGGCAACGCCTTCGGATGGACGACCAGCAGGATGTCGACGTCGTTGATGTCGTTCACATCGGTGGGCACCTCTTTGACTTCATATTTCTCGCGCAGTTGCTGGACGAACGTCCAGGGCGGCGTCGGCTGTTGTCCCTGGGCGGCCATCATCCGCGCCATGTAGTCGCTCACATCCTGTCCCATCACCGGCAGCGAGCTCATGACGCCGATCCGCTTCTTCTGGCGGGTCATCGCCGTGTCGATCAGGTAGCTGATGTCGTACTCGACGAATGTCTGGCGGTCGGGCGAGAAGACCGGGATCGTTTTCTCGACGCCGAACTGCGTCTCGATAACCAACCCGAAGAAGAAGCCCTCCTCTTCGGTGATCGCGAACCGTTTCAGGCCCGACTTCAAAGCCGCCTCTTCCTCGTCGGAGAACGGCCGGGGATCGATCACGTCCAGCTGGACCATGCCCTTTGAGGCCGTGACATACTCTTCCAGCAGCGACTTCACGTACTCATAGTAGTTGTTGAAGAAGCGAATCTGGTCGGGGCCCTGCATGGCCGCCGTCTTGGCATAATACAGCTTGGCTTTGATCGGCTGGTTGAGCCGGGCCAGAATCGCTTTGGTCCCAGGCGAAAGCGTGTACAGCTTCTGCTCGGTAATATCCAGTTTGCAGCGCCGGCCCAACCCCTGACAAATGCTTATCGCGCTGAAAGCAATGATCAGAATGAGCACGACACCGATGATCGCTCGCAGGGTCCGGTTCATTAGTTGGACTTCCTTTCATCCAAGAGAATCGCACAGGCCGCGATCCAACCGACAATCAACAGAATGAAAAAGGCCAGATCCTTGAACTGCACGATGCCTCGCTGCATCGACTCGACGTGGATCTGGAAGCTCATACCCTCTATCGCGTTGACCAGTCCTGCCGGCAGGAAGGCCGACAGGTAGCCCAGAGTCGACGGCATGCCGGCGTACACGAAGACGCCGCAGGCTACGACCGAAAGCACGAACGCGATGACCTGGTTCTTGCTCAGGGCGGAGAAGAAACACCCGATCGCCAGGAACCCGCCCGCCATCAGGAAGCTGCCCAGGTAGCCGACAACGATCAGGCCGACATCGGGATGGCCCAGGTAGCACACGGTAATGACCATCGGGAAGGTCAAAGCCAGGGCGATTCCGAGGAACAGCCAGGCGGCGAGAAACTTGCCCAGGACTGCCTGGGCGACGGTCACGGGCAGCGTGAACAGCAACTCGATGCTGCCGAGTTTGCGTTCTTCCGACCAGAGCCGCATGGCCACCGCCGGCACCAGGAACACGAACAGGACGGGGAGGTTCTGGAAGAACGCCTGCAAATCGGCCTGGCGGGCCTCGTAGAATTTGTCTCGGAACGTCAGAAACGCCGCGAAGAAAAGGAAAATGACCAGAAACACGTACGCCAACGGCGTCGTGAAGTAGCTCTTCAGCTCTCGTTTGAATACGGCCCAAAAGCTGCTCATGCTTGGCTCCTTAATTGTAGCAACGCAAGATCTTGCGTCTCTACGCCACTTTCGTCCGGGTAATTCTTCTGAAGATCTCGTCGAGACTGGCGTGATGCTTCTCTTTCAGGTCCTTCGGGGTCGAATCGACGAGGACCTTGCCCCGGGCGATGATGATCGTCCGCGAGCAGATGGCTTCGACCTCTTCAAGAATATGGGTCGAGATGATGATGCACTTGTCCTTGGCCATATTCACGATGAGCTGACGCACGTCGTGCTTCTGGTTGGGATCGAGACCATCGGTCGGCTCATCGAGAATCAACACCTGCGGATCGTGAATCAACGCCTGGGCCAACCCGACCCGGCGTTTGTACCCCTTCGAGAGGGTCTCGATATTCTGATGATAGACGGACTCGATCGAGCACATCGGCACGACACGATCGAGCGTCTGCTTGCGTCGCGTCCCGGTAATCCGGCGGACGTCGCAGATGAAGTTGAGGAAGCCACCCACCGTCATCTCGGGATAGGCCGGGGAGTTCTCGGCCAGATACCCGAGCGACCGGCGGACACCCACCGAGTCCTTCAGAATGTCGTGGCCGCAGACGCTGGCGGTTCCGCTGTCGGGGCGAATGAAGCAGGTCAGCATTCGCATCGTCGTGGTTTTGCCGGCACCGTTAGGGCCAAGCAATCCGAGGACCTCGCCTTTGGCGGCGCTGAACGAAACACCGTCCACGGCGACCACCGGCCCGAAACGACGCCGAAGTTCTTTGACTTCGATCATAGTGATCTCCAACTCTTTTCCTTCAATCCTGCCGGGCTCCCCAAGTGCGTCAGTTGCATCTTGGGGCCCGCCCCCCTGCCTCCGGGTTCTCTGTGAAACAACAAACAGAGCATTTTTACTGAGAGTTTTTCAATCGTCAAGCCCTCACCACCACAATTTATTATGGTGTTGAACGGGCAGAGGGGGTGGTTTGGGTGGGGCGGAAGACAAGAAAGGGGGCGGATCGCGGATCCCGAATCACAAGAAGTCCGGCGGGGTGGAGCAGAAATGCAGAGCGACGAGGTATCCTGCCCTCGTCGCCGTAAATGGTCATGTTCCGTTGCTGTTGAGAAGCGATGGTTCAGATGTTACTTAACGGCATACCAGGCAACTTTCTCATAGACCCATTCGTCACTGAGCTTGTTGATCATGTTGTTCTTCTCAGTCTCGTTGGCCGTGTAGAAGTGCGTGCCGTACTTCTTCGACCAGAACCGATAGACCGGGCAGGCCCAGTCCGGCTGCGACCCGCTGGGATAGGCATAGAACGCTATGCCTTCGTAGACCCATCCCCAGACGCCGATCAGGCTGTCCTTCTCCGTTTCACTCATGGTATAGAAATGCCCGCCGGTTCGCTTCGACCAGAACCGGTAGACCGGCTTGCAGTCCGGGTCCGAATCTTCCGGGAACGCATAGAAAGAGGCACCGACGTAGGTCCACGCCCCGACGTTCAACAGAGTGTCTTCCTTCTCCGCCTCACTCATCGTATAGAAATGCTTCTCGTTCGAGAGTGACTTGAAATGGTAGACCGCCGCCAACGAAGACTCGACCACGGTCCCGGACTCGACTTCGAGATCATCGAGATACACGTGCCCCGAAGTGATCGCCAGGCCGTTGGACCCCCCCCCGGCCCACACGTACAAAGGTCGCCCCGACCACTGGCCCTTCACGACCCCTTCGAAGACACCCCAGGCACTGTCGGCCCAGTACCCCGACATGCTCAGATACAGCGTATCGGAGTCTGCCGAGTAAGAGAGATACAGCGTGCCTTCGTCCACGGCACGCTCGGCCACGCTGGTATCGGTGATATACCCGTCCTTGCACTCGTACCGGAAACTCTTACAGCGATCGGCGCACTGCGCGTCGATGCTGATCCGCCGGTTGCGGGGATTGTCACCATCAGGCGTGACGCCCAGGGAAAGCCAACTGCGCGGATACGCCAGAGTATCGATGTGGAATTTCACTTTCATGGAGAAGTCGTCGGACGAATCGATCCGCCAGGCATGTGCCACGTAGCCGCTGAACGCATCCCGCGCCTCGGCTTTCGCCTGGACTTCCAGCCGGCCGTTCACCTCGGTGACCCAACAATTGTTGACGTCGTCGGCCCACTTCTTCCACATGCTGGCCATCTTGTTGTCGTTGAACGTGTCGCGCAGGATCAACTGCCCCAGCGACAGCGTCGAGATCTGCGACGCGACATCGTCACGGACTTTCTCAGCGCCGCTGGCAAGGCCCCCCGCAACTGTCCAGACCAGGCTCAGGACAAGGGCGTGTGTCAATGTGTTCCGTACCATGTTCGATCCCCCGGTTTAACCGACTATTCGCGTTTACCACCCCACGTCAGGTACGGGATTCCATTCCACGGTAATGACTGAAGACTGGGCAGATGAACTCGCGTCATCAGATCCCTGTCCTTTGGATGAACTATCTCTTGGCCGCTCCTCCGGCCCATTCAAACGATAATTATACCATGGGCAATACCCAATTGTCAAGCCTGCGCCGCTGCATTCCGCGGCACAGTCACTGCAGATAGTCCTCCAACACCGGTCCGGCAGGAGATCATTGCCGCAGCACACAACACAGCAGGATGTTGCGTTCGTGCTTAACACCACAACATGGTGGGCCAAGACCTGTGGCTCCGATGGCTGACCATCGGAGCCACAGTCCTGAAATGTCTGATTCAGATGAAGTCAGCCCTACGGGTTGGCTAGCTTCTTGACTTCCGTCGTCGGCAGCGCACCGCGATAAATCCGGACCTCGTCGATTTCGCCGTTCAACAGGCGGCCCGACTGTTCGGAGTTGCGTCCGATACTAGCGGTAAACGTCGTCGTCGCGATTGTCCCGGTACGCAGCGTACTGGCGACTACGACACCGTCGAGGTACAGCCGCAGCTGCACGCCGTCAAATGTACCGGCCACATGGTGCCACGAGTTGTTCATCGTCGAGGTCACCGCCGTGCTATTTGCGGTATACCACGTACTTCCGTAGTAGACGAAGAACTGGATCACGTTGCCGTTGGTGTGCTGGATGCAATAGGATTTGTCACCCTTGCCGACAAACGTCTGATAAGCGCTGTTGGCGAAGTTGCCCGGCTTGATCCAGGCCGAGAGCGTGACCTGGTCGGTGATATCCAGGCTCGCCGCGGTGCCGCAATCCACATAGTCCGCCGTGCCGTTGAGCTTTAGCGCAGCGCCCACTTTACCGCCGGCCGTGTATGTCGGCGCACCGGTGATCGTGCCGTTGTTGCCGTTGCCGGAGCTGTCTTTCACGTCATTGTCCAGCTTCCACCAGCCCACCAGCGTCGGCGTCATCGTCACAGGGCCCGGCGCAACCGCGTACAGGCGGATGTCGTCGATGTACAGCGTGCCGGTGCCGGCGCCCGTGCCCAGGCCGATGGTCATCGATTTGACCTTCGTCAGGGTCACGCCGCTCAGGCTGCTCAGCGGGATGTTCCAGGTCGTCCAGGCCGGCTCAGCCAGCGCCGCCGCGTCCTCACCCGCCGCCGCACCGAATGTCACCTTAGCGCCATTGCCGCCCTGATCCGTCACTTTGACCCACAGCGGAACATTGGTTGCGTTGGTCGCCTGACCGTAGAAGTACAGCGTCAGGACCTTGACGCCGTTGCGGGTCCAGTCCTGGGCCGACCCGAACGTCCGGGTGACCTCGGCATTGGGCACGGCAGACGTGTTGTTGTAGGCCAGCGGCATCGACTGTTTGCCGGCATGGAAGATCGTCGTGCTGTTGAACGTGCCGCCCACGGCGGAGTTCAGGCCGACGATGGAAGCATTGGTGGCCGGCGTGCTGTAGCCGTCGATCCAAACCTCGAAAACCTTGTTCGTCGTGTCGTTGTAGCTCTCCATGTCCTCGACAGGAATGGAGGCGCTGGTCGTGAAGCTCCACACGTCGCCCGCCCAGGTGCTGATGGGCTCGGCGGTATTGACCTCATCGACTCTCCAGTAGTACTTCGCGCCCAGGCTCAGACCGGCCGGGGAGAAGCTGGTGGTCGGGGAGGAGCCCGCGAGCGTCAGAGCGTTGGGGTCGGTGCCCAGATAGACACTGTGGGAAGCGGCCTCACGTCCGGACCGCCAGCCCAACGTCACGTCCACGGAAACATCCGCAGCCCCCGCAGCCGGACTCGGCTCCCGTGCAGAGACCGGGACGTAATAGAACCGGACCTCGCTCAAACCACACTGACCGCCGCTGCTGCCCCAGTTGCTCTCCGCCGTGATCTTCACATACCGGGCCGCCACCCCGCCGAACGAGACGGTCGTGCTGTGGTCGTAGCCTTCTGCCGACACACCCTGGGCAAATTCGATGCTGCCCAGACTGGTCCACGTCGCGGCATCGCTCGAATACTGGATGGTGGCCGTCTTGATACCCATGCCCAGGATGTACTCGAAGTCGACGTTGTAGTTCCAGACCCACATATCCTGTAGCTTGCAGACCTTGCCGAAGTCATACTGGATCCACGTCGGCTGAGCACCACCCTTGGCACTGACCCACATGGTCCCCATGTCCACCCCGTGCTGATCCCCGGTGAGGCCGGACTTGTCGACCGTGAGTTCCGGTCCCTTGCCCGTATCGGAGCTGGAGGCAGTAGCCGTAATGCCGGCGAGCTCATAAACGACGGCCTCGACCGTGAAGCTCCAGACATCGCCCTGGCGGAGCGTCCCGTCCTGCTCGATTTCGTCCACGCGCCAATAGTAGGTCTGCCCGAACTGCAGGATGCCCGGATCGTAGGTCGCAGATGTCTGACCTTTGGCCACCAGAACACCCTTGGGATTGCTCTGCGACGCCGTGTTGACGTCGTCGAAATTGGTGCCGAAGTAGATGTCGTGCGTCACCGCCTTGTCGCTGGCCGTCCAGCTCAGGTCGGCCGTCCGCGGCACGTCCACAGCTCCCTTGGCCGGCACCGGGCCGAGAGCGATGCCCGGGCGCAGCGACTTGCCCAGCATGTACAGAACGGCATTCAGGAATATCTTCTCGCCCTCGGCGTTGAAGTTCTCGGAGCCCATGGTCTGGCCGGTGCCGCCGCCGGCCGTCAGGAGCATGCGCTTGCCGGAGGGAGTCTGGGTGCTGCTGGCGTAGAAAGGCTTGCCCGCCTCCCACTCTTCGATCCAGATATTGTTGTCGCTCGCCCGTTTGGCGAGGATCGTGCCGTTATCTGGCTCGGTGTATACGATGTAGCTCATCTGGCCCGAGTCGACGGTCTCATCGATCACATCGACCTGGCCATCCTTGAGCGTTACACCGGTGAAAATGGGGTGATCGGTCTTCACCGCCACCAACGGACTCTCCGGAGCGGACGCGGCTTCGACGATAGTACCGCTGTTGATCCACAGCCAGCGGCTGTTACGCGCCTCGTAGGCGCTCAGACAGAGCAGCGGGGTCGTCACCGAATTCCACTGGGTCACCTCGGTGGCATCGCTGGCATAATTGCCGCTGTTCGTCGTCCGGCTGAAGATGACCAGGTCGGCGTCTTCGAGCGTCTGGAGATTGGTGGCACTGAGGGTCATCCAGGAACCCCGCTGGACATCCACCGTGTACCCCTGGGCGGTCAGGAGATCGATCCACCCCTGGTCATACCCCGCGCCGGCGGCGTTGGTGAGCGCCTCCGCTATCCAAACGATCGTAGTACCTTGAGCGGCCGGGCTCATCCAGATCCCAACGACCACCATGAGAAACATGAGTTTCCTGAGCATGACTGTCCTCCCTACAAAACCAGATAGTACCTCTGTAACGCCGCCTCGGCAACGGACCGACGCGACCGTCTAAGATGCTCCGTGGATCAGTCTTTCACACACCGGCAGCGCATTCACTCCGCTCGTTTCGAAACCCCGCGATGCCCTGCCGTTGCTATGCTAACTCACTGCACCTCCTGTCCTGACGATGCGATGAGGCCGGGCGTGCTTCGACCATCGGGGGCGAAGCACGCCCTGCCTATTCAAACCATACCTCCGAACCTCATGGATTGGCCAGCTTCTTGACCTCTGTCGTCGACAAGGCGCCGTGATAGACCCGAACCTCGTCGATCTCGCCCGTGAAGAAGCGGCTGGAGTACTCGGCATTCCGCCCGATATTGACGGCGTGTGTCGCCGTATCGATGTCGCCCGTGTGGAGTGAGCTGGCGGCGATCGCGCCATCGACAAACAGTTTCAACTGCGTACCGTCATACGTGCCGGCCACATGGTGCCACGTGTTGTTCATCGTCGAGGTGACCGCCGTGCTATTGGCCGAGTACCAGGTGCCGTCATAGATGCAGAACTGGAGCAGGTTGGTGTTCGTGTGCTGCAGAACGTAGGCATGATCACCTTTGGCGACGAACGTCTGATAGGCGCTGTTGGCAAAATTCGTCGGTTTGACCCATGCGGAGAGGGTAACCTGATCGGTGATGTCCAGGCTCGCCGCGGTGCCGCAATCGACATAGTCATCCGTGCCGTCGAGCTTCAACGAAGCCCCGACTCTGCCGGCCGCCACAAAGGTCGGACCACCGGTGGCCGTGCCGTTGTTGCCGGTGCCGGAACTGTCCTTCACGTCGTTGTCCAGTTTCCACTGGCCCACCAGCGTCGGCGTCACCGTGGTGGTCGTCACCGCCGCGAACAGGCGGATGTCGTCGATGTACAGCGTGCCGGTGCCGGCGCCCGTGCCCAGGCCGATGGTCATCGATTTGACCTTCGTCAGGGTCACGCCGCTCAGGCTGCTCAGCGGGATGTTCCAGGTCGTCCAGGCCGGCTCAGCCAGCGCCGCCGCGTCCTCACCCGCCGCCGCACCGAATGTCACCTTCGCGCTCTTGCCGTTCTGGTCGGTCACTTTGATCCACAGCGGGACATTCGTCGCGTTGGTCGCCTGACCGTAGAAGTACAGCGTCAGGACCTTCACGCCGTTGCGGGTCCAGTCCTCGGCCGCCTCGAAGGTCCGGGTCGCCTCGGCATTAGGCACCGCGGACGTATTGTTGTAGGCCAGCGGCATCGACTGCTTGCCGCCGTGGAAGATCGTCGTACTGCCGAACGTGCCGTTGGCGGCGGAGTTCAGGCCGACAACCGACGCGTTGGTGGCCGGCGTGCCGTAACCATCGATCCATGTGTCGAACATCTTGTTCGTAGAGTCGTTGTAGCTTTCCATGTCATCGACAGCGATGAAGGCGCTGGTCGTGAAGTTCCAGACGTCGCCCGCCCAGGTGCTGATGGCCTCGGCCGTGTTGACCTCATCGACTCTCCAGTAGCACTTCGTGCCCAGACTCAGATGGGCCGGGGAGAAGCTGTTGATCGCAGAGGAACCGGCCAGCGTCAGAGCGTTGGCGTCGGTGCCCAGATAAACACTATGAGAGGCGGCTTCGCGCCCGGACCGCCAGCTCAACGTTACGTCGGCAGCCACATCGGTCGTCCCGACCGCCGGACTCGGTTCACGCGCGGTGACCGGGAAGTAGTAGAACCGCACCTCGCTCAGGCCATACTGCTTCCCGCCGTAGGTGCTATTGGCGGTAATCTTCACGTACCGGACGGCAACGCCGCCAAAGGCAACCGTCGTATTATGCTCGTAGTTGTCGGCAGAGATGCCTTGCGCGAAATCGAAGCTGCCCAAGGTCGTCCAATTCACTGCATCCGCAGAGTACTCGATCGTGGCATTTTGAATACTCAGGCCCAGGGCCTCTTCAAAATCGACGTTGTAATTCCAGACCCACATATCCTGAAGCTTGTAGACCTTGCCCAGATCGTATTGGAGCCACACGGGCGTGGCCGCCCCCTTGGCACTGACCCACATCGTCTTCGGCTCGGTTCCGTGCAGGTCGCCCGTCAGTCCCGACTTGTTGACGGTATTCGCCGGGCTCACAGTGGCATCGGAACTCGACGCCGTTGCGGTGATGCCGTTGACTTCATAGACGAGCGGCTCGACCGTGAAAGTCCAGAGTTCACCCCTGAAGACGGTACTGTCCGTGGGCGGCGCATTGACTTCATCCACCCTCCAGTAGTAGGTCTGGCCCAAGGCCAGCCGGCCCGGATTGAACGTACTGGCGGCCTGATTGACGCTCACTTCCAGCGGGCTGCCGGCCACGGCCGTGTTGACGTCATCGAGGCTCGTGCCGAAGTACACGTTGTGCGTCGCGGCATACGGGCCGGGCGTCCAGCTCAGGGTCATGTCTCGCAGTACGTCGGTCGCCTTGTCCGCGGGTTGCGGATTCGTGGCGGGGCCTGTGATATCCCCCGGAACGGCCAGAGAGGTGCCCTCCACCACGAAGATGTCATCGATCCAGACGTAACGTTCGCCGCCCGGGTTCTGGGCACGCCAATAGAAACGGGTGAGCGGGCCGGTCACTTTGTTGCGGAAGCCAAACGTATCGACGCTTCCGGCCAGCACCCGATCCGCTTCCGTGGCCGCCTGTCCCGGACGGTTGTGGAGGTAGACTTTCATGGTATCGGCGGCATTGTCCACCACTATCCACAGGTTGTACCAATCCAGAGGCGTGTAGGTCCCCGTGATGCTCCAGGAGCCGCTGTTGCGCACGCGGAAATTGCCGCTATTCACGCTGACCTGAGGTCCAAAATTGCCCCAGTCGCTTCCGCCCACATCCGGGGCGTCCATGTTGGCGAAACCGAATGCGGAGTCGATGGGGTTCGTCGCCCGGAACCGCAGGTACAGCGTCTTAGTCGCCCCATCCGGGATGGTGGCCTCACTGCTCAGCATGCAGTAGGCGGCCTTCTGCACGCCCGTGTTCTCCTGCATCCGAATCACCTGATTCGCCGCATCGGTCGGGTCCGTCACAATCGTCACGTCCACCGTCGCTTTCCACGTCGTGCTGACCGTGCCGACGTCCCCCAACTGGTAGCCGTTGAAGTTGTCCACCAATACGGCCGTCGCACCCGTCGACGCCCACAGCACAACCGCCAAAGCCCATCCACCTTTACACATCGTCATGCTCCTCACACTGTTCCGAAAGTCGAACCACCCACGCTTCGTACTCGTCTCCGGCCGGCGTGCGAGCGCACAGCCCGAGTGCCGAAGTTCATCGATCATCGATTTGACTCACAGGTTGACCCCACTCCCAGCCTCCAAAGTCGGCAATGCCTTGCGGTAAATCAGGGCCTCATCGCTCTCGCCCCGATGGTAGCGGTGTGCGTCGTCGGGGCGCTCATCCTCTTGCGCAGCGTGCGCTGCGAGCATCCACTGCCTTGTCATCTCTTGACCAGCGGACATGTCCACCAAGACCTCCGAGCCACACCTGACATGACAGACCCTCTACCGTCTGTTTTCGGCAATGCCCGTTCCTTCGATCACCATTGCCTCTGTAAGTCCGGTAAAGCAAACCCTTTTATTTGTACCACAACCGTCCCCCCGCCTGCAAGGATATTATCACGACCGTCCGGCCTACGTGTTTCCAGGCTGCCAGGATCGCCTGAAGCCACTTCGTCTCCTGTGTCAAAACGACGTGGGGTGCATTTCGCAAGCCTGGGTCGGCCTGCGAAACGCACCCCACACACTTGAGTGCTGCATCAGGATAGCCTGCCGGTTACGGATTGGCCAGTTTCTTGACCTCCGTCGTCGGCAAGGCTCCGCGGTAAACCTGGACCTCGTCGATTTCGCCGTTGAACAGGCGGCCCGACTGTTCGGAGTTGCGTCCGATACTGAGCGTGTACGTCGTCGTCGCGATCACGCCCGCACGCAAGCTGCTGGCGGCCATTGCCCCATCGACGTACAGCTTCAACTGTGCACCGTCATACGTGCCGGCCACATGGTGCCACGCGTTGTTCATCGCCGAGGTCACCGTGGCGCTGTTGGCCGTGTACCAGGCCGCGTCATAGACGAAGAACTGGATCACGTTGCCGTTGGTCTGCTGAATACAATAGGATTTGTCACCCTTGCCGACGAACGTCTGATAAGCGCTGTTGGCGAAGTTGCCCGGCTTGATCCAGGCCGAGAGCGTGACCTGGTCGGTGATATCCAGGCTCGCCGCGGTGCCGCAATCCACATAGTCCGCCGTGCCGTTGAGCTTTAGCGCAGCGCCCACTTTACCGCCGGCCGTGTATGTCGGCGCACCGGTGATCGTGCCGTTGTTGCCGTTGCCGGAGCTGTCTTTCACGTCATTGTCCAGCTTCCACCAGCCCACCAGCGTCGGCGTCATCGTCACAGGGCCCGGCGCAACCGCGTACAGGCGGATGTCGTCGATGTACAGCGTGCCGGTGCCGGCGCCCGTGCCCAGGCCGATGGTCATCGATTTGACCTTCGTCAGGGTCACGCCGCTCAGGCTGCTCAGCGGGATGTTCCAGGTCGTCCAGGCCGGCTCAGCCAGCGCCGCCGCGTCCTCACCCGCCGCCGCACCGAATGTCACCTT
>CAYQXM010000078.1:0-26104 GCA_964421295.1 uncultured Pirellulales bacterium | reverse complement strand
TGACCTCGGCCCGGCTGTAACCGTTCGTGACGGCGCCGGTCTCACAGTTGAAACCGACCAGCCCACCGACCGCGGTGCCACCCGTGACAGCGCCCAGGCTGTAGCAGGCGGAGATCGTGCCGAGGTTGAAACCCGCCACGGCCCCCACGAATGCGTCACCCGTGGCATACAAGATGCCGGAGACCTTCACGCGCCCGGCGATGGCAACGTCCTCGAGGCCGAGGTCCGAGACCGTGACTTCCTTGCCCACGCTGCCGATGAAGCCCATGAAGCCGCCGTTGCTCGACAGGGTCAGGTTCTTGATCAGATGTCCCTGCCCTTCGAAATCGCGGACCAGCACCGGGATCACGGCCGGGCCCCACTTCAGGCCGGCCAGGTCCAGGTCGGCCGCCAGCCGGTAGTAAGCGGCCGGATTCCGCCAGATCGTGGCCACATCCGCCGCGGTTTTGACGAGGAACGGATTCCGGACCGTGCCCTCGCCTTCCATCTTCGCGGGCACATAGTCGCAGAACAGGGTCGGGACAGGGTATTTCGTCGCCGCCGGCACTTGCCAGAAGTCGCAGACGCCGTTGACCGTCTCACCCACCAGGTCCCAGCCCGCGTCGGTATAGGTCTTGGAACTCTGCATCAGAGCCGTGGTCTTGCCGGTGCCGCCATCGCTGATGGTCTGCCCGGAGGTGGTCGTATCCCAGAAACTGGCCAGGACCGTGCCGTTCGAGACACCGACCAGGCCGCCGACGTTCTGATCGCCCTTGACCGGGCCGGCGCTGTAGCTGTTGCCGATATAACCCTGATGGCCGCCGACGAGACCGCCGACGATGTTCGTGCCGGTGACCGAGGCCATGCTCTGGGAATTCAGAATGATGCCGAAATCATCCCAGCCGACCAGGCCGCCGATCCCCGCCTGGCCGCTCACCGTTCCCAGGCCCTGGCAGCCCATGACCAGGCCGAGCACGTTTTGTCCCAACAGAGCGCCGACGTCCCCCGCGCCCTCGACGAAGCTCGTGCTCGTGCAATTGACGATCTGGCCCAGAACGCTGCCGCCCACCAAGCCGCCCACGTCATTGCCGCCGGTGACGGAAGCCTTGCTGGAGCAGTTGGCGATCACACCATAGTTACACTGTCCCACCAGGCCGCCCACGGATTCATATCCAACGACCGTGATATCCTCGACATTCAAATTGAAGATCCGCCCTCCCATACCGACACACGCGAAGACACCAACGCAGCTTTGGGCGGAGAGGTCCAGAATCACCCGGCGGATGGTGTGGCCGGCGCCGTCGAAGCAGCCGGTGAAGCCCGTCCCCTGGTATCCGGCTTCAAACGGATTGGCGTCCTCGGCTACCGGAACGAGCTGCTCCCAGACGAAGTCCAGGTCGCCCGTCATGATGAAGTGCTTATCCCAGTCGCCCTGAGCCGCGATCAACGCATGCCAGTCCGCCGTCGTGCTGATCAGATATGGATCCCCCTCGATGCCGGCCCCGCCCGAATACCTCGCGGCCTGCGCCGCCGAAGGCAGGACCAGGGCCATCAGGCAAGCCGTGGCGACACAAATCCAGCCCAGTTTCCGATTTCTTGAGGCACAAAAAGCGTGTTTTGACGCCGATGATGAGAGTCTCTCTATCGTCTTCATACTGCCTCCCATTCCGATCCACCTTCCGGCCTTCCTCGGACCCGATATCCGAGTTCAGCCACCACCGAACCCCCGGGGCTGCCCAAAAAAAGGTCCGAAAACACCCCGAGTCCACCCTATAGTACCCTCCCACCGCCGGGGTATAACGGTCCTGTGAAGAAAAATTCCAACGCGAGGGGCTGTCGTCGTCGGCCGAGTCGGGACTTGACGTCATGAAGACATTCGTATCTATTGTAGACGGAGTCGCCGAGCGCAGACTTGTACGGCGCGGCCAGACGTTCATAAATCGAGATAATTGCAGGGGATAAGAATGAATCCGATGCGGATACACGTCATGCCGGTTGTCGTTTCAATCGTTACGCTACTGTCCGTCGGGGGCTGCATCATCATCGACGGCAGCGGCTGGGGGGACTCCCATGCCAGATTCGAGAAGACGGTCGAGATTCAGCACCCGATGCAGCCGGGCTCGACCCTGTCCGTCTCCACCTCCAGCGGTTCCATCGACGTCACGGGCCAGGACACCGACCGGACCCAGGTCGTCGCCACCATCCGGGCACGGGCGGCCACCGAAGAAGAGGCCCAGGAGTTGGCCGAGCAGGTGCAGATCCGTTTCGAGGAGACCGGCACCAATCTGGAGATCCAGGCCGACAAGCCCAGCCTGCACTCGAACCGGTCCATCAGCATCAGCTACGTCATCACCGTCCCCCGACAGACCCACCTGAACGGCAAAAGCTCCTCGGGCTCGCTCAAACTGAGAGACCTGACCGGCAACATCGACGCCCACGCGTCCAGCGGGTCCGTCGAAGCCGCACGGATCAACGGCGCCGTCAGCCTGGGTTCCTCCAGTGGCTCGGTCCATTGCGACACCGTCAGCGGCGACATCAATCTCCGCAGCACCAGTGGCAGCGTGCGGGTAGCGAACGTCTCGCAGGCGAACACCTGCCGGGCCCATGCCGTCTCCGGGTCGGTGCGCCTCCAGCGCGTCCAGGCCGGATCGATCAATGCGAGCACCACCAGCGGCAGCGTGACGGCCGAGGAGATCAACTGCACTCAGTTCAAAGCCGGCTCCAGCAGCGGCAGCGTCAACGTGGCTTTCTCCCCTTCCGCGCCGCCCGACATCGCCGCGACCCTGTCCGCCAGCTCGGGCAGCGTCAACGTGACCCTCCCGCCGGAATTTGCCGGCCGCGTGGACCTCTCCGCCAGCAGCGGCGGCGTCCACATCGACCGCCCCGTCACGATCCAGGGCGACATCAACCGCCGCCACATCGTCGGCATCGTCGGCCAGGGCACCGGCTCCCTCTCCGCCCACACCAGCAGCGGCTCCGTCACCGTCAGATAGCTGTTCCGCTCGTCTTGCTTTGAGCCCATCCACCCTGCGGCATGCCGCGGCAGGCGGTCGAGGGGGGCGGCAGGGTATGACTAAGGATTCGGCACATGCTCTTCAGCGAACCTGTATTCGTCTTCCTCTTTCTGCCGGTGTTGTTTCTGGTATACGTCGGCGCCCCGCGGCCGGCGCGCAATACCATCCTGCTGGCGGCGAGTCTGCTGTTCTACGCCTGGGGCGAGCAGTTCTTCGTCCTGGTCATGCTCGGCTCCATCGCCTTCAACTATCTCGTCGGTTTGCTGGCGGAAGCCGGGCGTCCGCGGGGTTGGGACAAGGCTGTTCTCATCGCGGGCGTGGTGGGCAACCTGGGACTATTGGCCGTCTTCAAATACGCCAACTTCTTCGTGGCGAATCTCAACTCGTTGTTGGCGACTCTGGGCGCCGGCCCGGTGCCGTGGCAAACCATCCACCTGCCCATCGGCATTTCCTTTTTCACCTTCCAGGCAATGTCGTACATCATCGATGTCTATCGGCGGGACGTCGAAGTGCAGAAGAATCCCATCCGGATGGCCCTGTACATCACGCTGTTCCCGCAACTCATCGCCGGACCGATCGTGCGGTACGAGACCATCGCCCGGCAGCTGGCCTATCGGACGGTGAATCGGGCCGGCTTCGCCGAGGGGGTCCGGCGGTTCGTTCTGGGTCTCGGCAAGAAGATGCTCCTGGCCAACGTCGTCGCCCTGCCGGCCGATCGAATCTTCGCCATCCCTACCGAGCAACTGACGACCCCGGTCGCCTGGCTGGGCGCCGTCTGCTACACGCTGCAAATCTACTTCGATTTCTCCGGCTACTCCGACATGGCTATCGGCCTGGGACGCATGTTCGGGTTCCGTTTTCTCGAGAACTTCAACTATCCGTACATCGCGCGCAGCGTCACCGAGTTCTGGCGGCGCTGGCACATCTCCCTGTCTACCTGGTACCGGGACTACCTGTACATCCCCCTGGGCGGCAATCGGCGTGGGACGGTCCGGACCTATGTGAACCTCATCATCGTGTTCTTCCTCTGCGGCTTATGGCACGGCGCCAGCTGGACGTTTGTGGTTTGGGGTCTGTTCCACGGCTCTTTTCTGGTCGTCGAACGGCTGGGGCTGGGTCGCTTCCTGGCGTCCCGCCGACCCGTCGTGCAGCATGTTTACGCCCTGCTGATCGTTCTGGTCGGCTGGGTCATCTTCCGGTGCGAGTCCCTTTCGCACGCCGCCGGCGTTCTGGCGGCGCTGGTGGGTTTCGCCCACGGCAGCGGCCTGGAGCATCATCTGAGTCTTTACGTGGATACCCAGTTGATCATCGTTCTGGTGGTGAGCGCCGTCGCCGCTACGCCGGTGTTGCCGTATCTGGCACGCCTGTGGCGGCGCCAACGGAACACGCTGGGGGTCTCCGTTCGGCGCCATTTCGACACGCTGGCCACCGCGGGCAAAGTCACGGCGCTGATGATCGTCTTCTTGCTGTCGCTGAGTTGGATGGCCGCCGGCACCTACAATCCGTTTCTTTACTTCCGGTTCTAAGCGAGGCCGCATGGGAGCATACAAACAATTCACGGGATCCATTCGAAGGCCGCACGGCGTCGGACAGGGCGTCCTCATCGTCGTCTTCCTCCTGATCGTCGGCACGCCGGGTGTGCGCATGATCCTGCATCCACCTCAACCGCGGTCGCAGGGAGGTTGGGAGGAGACTCGTCCCATGCCCAAGCTGGCCTGGCGGCTGGAAACGCTGCTGGCATTCCCCCGGGATTTCGCCAACTACTTTCAGTTCAACTTCGGTTATCGACCGAATCTCATCAGCATGCACACCTGGCTGATTGGAGAGACCCTCCATGAGAGCACCTCCCGGATGGTCGTGGAAGGCAAGGAGGGGTGGCTCTTCCTCGCGGAGAACGATTTGATCGAGGACTACCGCGGCCTGCTCCCCTTCTCCGAGATCCAACTGCAGTGCTGGAGACAGGCGTTGGAGAGCCGGCATCAATGGCTGGCCCGGCAGGGCATTCGTTACCTCTTCGTCATCTGCCCGGACAAGCACACGATCTATCCCGAGTATATGCCGGACAAGATCAACCGCGTCCATACCGAAACACGTCTGGACCAGTTGGTACACTATATGAAGAAGACGCACTCCGAGGTCGATATCCTGGACCTCCGGCCGGCCTTGATGGAACTCAAGCAACAACACCTCTGCTACCAACCGCAGGAGAGTCACTGGAACGACGTCGGGGCGTTCATCGCCTATCAACAAATTGCCCGACGTCTGCAGACATGGTATCCGGGACTGCGCGTCCTGGACATGACGGAATGCCAGATCTCCCAGCGTGAGAATCCCGCCACCGACTTGCTGCGTCTCCAGGGCAAGGGGAACACCCGGACGCTCCTGGATGCCGTGCGCCCCGTCCGCGGTTTTGCCGCGTGCATCGACTTGGACCCGAACACCCTCAATGCAGAGGAACGCCAGGTCAAGCGCAGCCGGCGGAGTGACGCTCCGGCGGGAAAGCTCCTCATGATCCACGACTCCTTCGGCGTTCCCCTCGTGCCCTTTCTGGCGGAACACTTCCGCGAAGGCCGGTACATCTACAGTCGGGGCGACAATTTCTCTCCCGCGGAAGTGCTGGCCTGTAAGCCGGACGTCGTTGTCGAGGAAGTGGTGGAACGCCGCTTGTGCAAGCGCGTGTTCTTACCCGTAGATGCCGCCACCTCCACCGCGCCGACCGCTCCCCCCGCCACGGCTCCGTCCCCATCCACCGCCCCGTGACGATCCTCCAAGGACCGTCTACCGCAGCGCCCTTCACCACGGGTGGAACAACGCCACGAGTAACAGCAGAGCCGCACCCACCCACAACAGAATATCCCGAATCTTCCCGTACCGCATCAACACCCCCGATGGAAAGAGACACAAATCACCGCCCCCTTCTACGGGTACGGAAGAGACAGGTTCTTCCGCAATCGCATCGCCCAGACCTTGACGTCGCTGAGGCAATCGTATCTACTGAATGAGGTTGAGGACCTCTCAGAAGGTCTGCCAAAAACAGAGCCGAAGGGAATGAAACGGATTCAGGACGATGGGACAGCCAATCGACAAAATCACACTGAGAGGATTCAAATCCATCCGGAGCCTGGAGGATTTCCCCCTGCGGAACCTCAACATCCTCATCGGCGCCAACGGCGCCGGCAAGAGCAACTTCGTGAGCTTCTTCACGTTCCTGCGGGAAGCCGTCGAAGGCAGACTCGCCCTCTATGTAGCCAAGAAGGGTGGAGCCGATGACCACTTGTTCATGGGACCCAAGGTGACCAAGCGACTGCGTGCTTTCTTGCACTTTGGCCTCGACGTGTATGAATTCGCGCTGGAGCCCACAGTACGAGGAAACCTCGTCTACATTGCAGAGCAAGTTCACCGCGACAAGACGGAGAATCAGCCGGAGGTGAATTGCACGATAGGGACAGGACATGATGAGTCGATGTTGAGGAGTCAGCAGAGAGGTAGTCCAGGTTGGCAGATTGCGCGATCGATGCTCCCATCGATTCAACGATACGCCGCTTACCATTTCAACGACACGAGCGAAAATGCACCTATGCGCCGTTTTGGCACCGTGCGTGATTATGAGCACCTTCGCCCCGATGGCAGCAACTTGGCCGCCTTCCTCCTAAGACTGAGTGACGAACATCGTCCGGTTTACGACGAGATCAAAGACACGGTCCGCTTAGCTGCTCCTTTCTTCGACGATTTCAAGTTCAGGCCGAGACCTTCAGAGAAGGACGTGACGCTCCAGCTCGAATGGACTCAGAAAGGTAGCGATTATCCCTTCCTGGTGAGTCAACTCTCTGACGGTACTTTGCGATTCATTGCGCTGGCCACGGCCCTGCTGCAACCCGATCCCCCAGCGACGATTCTCTTCGATGAGCCGGAATTGGGATTGCATCCTTACGCGCTCAACCTATTGGCCGCATTGATAAAGGAAGCAGCCACAAGAACACAGATCATCGTATCCACGCAATCGGCTCCACTGCTGGACAACTTCGAAGCCGAAGACATCGTTGTGGTGGAGCGGGAGGACGGAGCCTCTACGTTCAAGAGACAGTCTTCTGCCGAGCTGAAGGAATGGCTGAAGGAGTATTCGCTCGGTGAGCTATGGCAGAAGAACGTAATCGGCGGGAGGCCCTCCAATGACTAGGGTCCTTGTGCTCGTCGAAGGACAAACCGAAGAGACCTTTGTCAGCAGCGTTTTGCAGCCCCATTTCAATCAGAGACAAGTATACCTTTACCCCATCCTTTCCGGCGGCATCAAGCCATACCAATGTGCGAGACGAGACATTCTCGCGACGTTGAAGAGCGATGCCGGCGCCTTCTGTACAACGATGTTCGATTACTACGGCATGCCCAAGAGTTGGCCGGGGCGAGAGGCGGCGAAACAGAAGGTGCACACGGAGAAGGCTGCCACCATTGAACACGCAATACAGGAGGACATCTCCGCACAACTGGGCGACGACTTCAATCGCTCGCGGCTCATCCCCTATGTGCAAATGCATGAGTTCGAGGCCCTCTTGTTCAGCAATCCAAGCGCACTTGCGAGAGAGTTGAAGCTGCGGGATGAGTCAGAGGTTCAGAGCATCAGGGATCGGTTTGCTTCGCCGGAGGAGATCAACGACAGCGAACAAACCGCTCCCTCGAAGAGGATCAAAGCGCTCTACGCCGGTTACCAGAAGCCACGGCAAGGGATCCTGGTGAGCCGGAGCATCGGCTTGGACGTGATGCGCACTCAGTGCCCGCATTTCGATGCCTGGATTCGGAAGCTGGAGGCTTTGGCAAATCAGAGCTTCTGACGAGCTTGCCCGTCATGAGGCATTCCTGCCTTCAAGGGTGAACCGAAGGGCGAATGATTATTCGCCCCTACCGCTCAGCCGATACGGCTGGGGAAGACGGAACTCTGCGGAGGGCGAAGTTCATAGGTCCTATCAGTCCTATGAGTCCTATTCGTCCTGTCAGAACCTCAATAGGACCTATGGGACAAATGGGACTCATAGGACCAATGAGACAACGACCGACCTCTGTCCTCTGACTTCTGGCCTCTGTCTTTCTATTCTTCGCCGCCGGAGCCCTGGCGGGGCATGGCGATGGTGCCGGTGCGGGCGACGGACTTGATGCCGTAGGGCTTGCAGACGTCGAGGAAGGCCTCGATCTTGGACTCGGGGCCGCTGACCTCGATCATGAGTGTTTTGGAGCCGATGTCGACGACCCGGCCGCGGAACATCTCGATTAGAGCGAAGACCTCCGGCCGCTTCTCGGGCGGCACGGCGACACTCACCAGCATCAGGTCCCGCGCGACGACGGGCTTGTCGACGTAGTCCTGGACCTTGACGACCGGGACGATCCGGCCGAGCTGCTTGCGGACCTGCTCGACGATGCGGTCGTCGCCGATGACGACGATCGTCATCCGGCTGAGATTGGGGTCCTCGGTCCGGCCGACGACCAGCGAATCGATATTGAAGCCGCGAGCGGCGAACATCCCCGCGACATGGGCCAAAACGCCCGGCTTGTTCTCGACGAGGGCACTAATAATGTGTTTCATGAGCGAATCCTCGCTATAAAGTCAAAAGCACGAAATCCGAAATGCGAAATCCGAAACAAATCCCAATGACCCAAGCTCGAAATTCCAAACAGATCTGACGCTTCGCGTCAGCGTTTGGGACATTCGGTCATTCGGACCTTTGTGCTTGTTTCGGATTTCGATATTCGAGTTTCGAATTTCCATTTGCTACGCCATGCTTTCCAGCAGGTCCAGTCCGTTCATATCGTTGAGGCTCTTGCCGGCGGGGACCATCGGCCAGACGTTCTCCTCCGGCTCGACGCGGAAGTCCACCACGCAGGGCCGCTTCTCCGCGAGCATCCGCGTGATCGCCTTCGAGACCTCTTCTTTCTTGTCCACGCGCATGCCGACGGCGCCCATCGCCTGGGCGACGGTCGCGTAGTCGGGATTCTGCAGGTGGCTGCACGAATAGCGGTGCCCGTAGAACAGCTCCTGCCACTGGCGGACCATGCCCATGTGCCCGTTGCCCATGATGCAGACCTTGATGGGCAGATTGTGCTCGACGGCGGTCGACAGCTCGGTCATGGTCATGTTGAAGCTGTGGTCGCCGTCGATGTCGATGACGCAGGCGTCGGGCATGGCGATCTGCGCGCCGATGGCGGCGGGCAGGCCGAAACCCATCGTGCCCAGGCCGCCGGAGGTGATGAACTGACGCGCCTGCGTGAATTTGTAGAACTGTGACGTCCACATCTGGTGCTGGCCGACGCCGGTGGTGATGATGGCGTCGCCCTTGGCGTGCTTGCAGATCTCCTCGATCACGTGCTGGGGCTTGATCGCGGGGGCCTTGCGGTCGTAGCGGAACGGGTACTTCTTCTTCCAGGCGGCGATCTGGGCGAACCAGTCGGCGCGGTCGCGGTGCTCGACTTCTTTCGTCAGCTCGGTGAGGATGTACTTGGCGTCGCCGACGACGGGGATGTCGACCTGAACGTTCTTCGAGATGCTCGACGGGTCGATGTCGACGTGGATGACCTTGGCGTTCGGCGCGAAGGTCGCGACCTTGCCCGTGACGCGATCGTCGAAGCGGGCCCCCACCGCGATCAGCAGGTCGCTGTTCTGAATAGCGTAGTTGGCGTAGGCCGAGCCGTGCATGCCGGGCATGTCGAGCGATTCGGCGCGCGTCTGGTCGTAGGCGCCTAGGGCGAGGAGCGTCATCGTGACAGGCAGGTTCGCCTTCAGCGCGAAGGCCCGCAGCTCGTCGCTGGCGCCGGAGGTAATGACGCCGCCGCCGACGTAGAGGACGGGTCTCTCGGCTTTATTGATCGCGTCGGCCGCCATCGAGATCTGGCGGGCGTGGCCCTTTTCACGGACCCGGTAGCCCGGCAGGTTGATGTTGACCTTGCCGTTCGTCTCGTGCCTGGCGACGAAGACGTCGACCGGCAGATCGACCAGCACCGGGCCCGGCCGGCCGGTGGCGGCAATGTGGAACGCTTCGCGGATGGTCCGCTCGAGGTCCTTGATGTTCTTGACGATCGAGTTGTATTTCGTGACGGGCCGGGTGATGCCGGTCGTGTCGGCTTCCTGGAACGCGTCATTGCCGATCAGGTCGGTGCGGACCTGCCCGGTCAGGGCGACCATGGGGATCGAATCCATCATCGCGGTGGCGAGGCCCGTGACGAGGTTGCACGCGCCGGGCCCGCTGGTGGCGACGACGACGCCGGTCTTGCCGCTGGCGCGGGCGTAACCGTCGGCCATGTGCGTGCCGCCCTGCTCGTGACGCGGGATGATGAAGCGAATCGGGGCGTCATAGAGCCGGTCGAACAGCGGCAGGACGACGCCGCCGAGGTAGCCGAACATGGTGTCGACGCCGAGGTCGATCAGCGTGTCGACCACGATCTGGGCGCCGGAGCGGGTGGTGGCGTTAGCAGCCGGAGCGGCCGGCTTGTCGGACTTCGATGACATTGCGTTCTCCTTTATCAGCACAAACTCGCCGTACGGGCCTGCGCCCGTCCTGGCGGTAATTTCGACATTCTACCACGCAGACTCCAGTAGGAAAGGGCGGTTTCTCACGCGGCTTCTTCCAGGACCTGGAGGCCCTTCATTTCGTGCAGAGCCTTCCCGGCCGGGACCATGGGCCAGACATTCTCCTCGGCCTCGACATGGAAGTCCAGCAGGCACGGCCCCTTCTCCGCCAGCATCCGGGCGACAGCGGCCGGAACATCGCCGCGCGACGCCACGGTGACACCGCTCGCCCCGACGGCGCGGGCGAACGCGGCGTAATCCGGATTCTCCAGGCGGCTGTGGGCATAGCGGCCTTCATAGAACAGTTCCTGCCACTGCCGGACCATGCCCATGTGGCCGTTGTTCATGATGCAGATCTTGATCGGCAATCGCCACGCCGCGGCGGTGATCAACTCGGCCATCGTCATGTTGAAGCTGTGGTCGCCGTCGATATCGATGACCAGGGCGTCGGGCTGGGCCAGTTGCGCCCCGATGGCGGCGGGCAGGCCGAAACCCATCGTGCCGAGCCCGCCGGACGTGAGGAACTGCCGGGGCCGGCTGAATTTGTAGAACTGGGCGGTCCACATCTGGTGCTGGCCGACGCCGGTGGTGATGAGGGCCTGTCCCCGCGTCTGGCGGCACAATTCCTCGATGATCTGCTGCGGCTTGATCGCCTGACTGTTCCGGTCGTACCCGAACGCGAAGCGGCTCTTCCACTCCGCGATCTGCGCAAACCATCCGGAACGAGAGCGAGATTCGACGCGTTGCGTCAATTCCGGCAGAATCACCCGGGCGTCCCCGACGATGGGAATATCCGCCGGGACGGTCTTGCCGATATTCGACGGATCGATATCGATGTGGATGATCGTCGCGTGCGGCGCAAAGGTTTTCGTGTCACCGGTGACACGATCGTCGAACCGGGCGCCGACGGCCAGCAGCACGTCGCAATTCTGCAGCGCGTAATTCGCGTAGGCGGCACCGTGCATGCCGACCATATCCAGCGACTCGGGCCGGGACTGATCGTAGCTGCCCAGGCCCATGAGCGTCAGCGCGACAGGCAAACGCGCCTTATCCGCGAGGTCACGCAGTTCCTGGCAGGCGCCGGCGTTGATCACTCCCCCGCCGGCAAGGAGGACGGGACGTTCGGCGGCATTGAGCGCGGCGGCGGCCTTGTTGATCTGAGCCACGTGGCCGGTCGTACGGACTCTGTAGCCGGGCAGATGAATCGTGGGCGGCTTCACAACAGAGCATTTCGCGAACTCGATATCCGCGGGCAGGTCGATCAAGACCGGTCCCGGTCGGCCCGTCGAGGCGAGGTGGAAAGCCTCATGCATCGTCTGTGCCAAGTCCTTGACGTCTTTGACGATGCAGTTGTGCTTCGTGATCGAGCGGGTGATGCCGGTCGTCGGGGCTTCCTGGAAGGCGTCATTGCCGATCAAGTCGGTCCGAACCTGTCCCGTGATGGCAACCAGGGGAATCGAATCCATCATCGCGGTGGCCAGTCCCGTGACCAGATTGCACGCGCCGGGGCCGCTGGTGGCGATGACGACGCCGACTTTACCCGTGGCACGGGCATAGGCGTCGGCCATGTGGCAGCCGCCCTGCTCGTGGGCGGGGACGACGAAACGAATAGACGTCTTGCCCAGTTCGTCAAAGAGAGGGAGCACGGAGGCCCCGATATATCCGAAGACGGTATCGACGCCATGAGCGAGCAGAGCATCGACAACGATTTGAGCACCGGTTCTGGGGTTGGGTCGTGCGGCTGGGAAAGCCGAAAGAGAAGAATCGGACTGCATGAGCGTTCCTTTCCTGATCAACGCGGCGGGCTTTCAAAGCCCTGAGGTTATTCCGGCGGATCACGGCGTTCGCGGGTTGCTCCGAGCCGCCAACGGACTTCACTCTGGAAGCCCGCCGACGAGCGGGAGATTTGCACCCGGCCGTAATTCCGTAACCATCCCACCCGGGATGGACCAGGTATCTGCCTGCACCACGTGCAAGCTCATCAAATTATGCACTGCGGAGGGGCCTCTTGTCAAAAACATTCTTCAGCCGCCGCGCATAAGTGAGGTCTTGTAAGAAGCTTACGCCGCGTTTCCCAGGCCGGAACGTGGACCGGCGAGCGAGTTAATATAGGTCCTTACCGTCGCATAATTGCAGAACAGTATTGAAGTTAGCCGACAAAAAAGCTATAATACTTTAATCATGAAGCCGGCCTAAACACCAGGGTAGTCATACCGGCTCGTTCAGGGAACCTGTGTTGGCAGGGGGCAAATACCTGTGTCTGCACCTATGGGATGTAGCGGACAAGGCAGTCACGAAGCGCGGATCGCCAGCGCCGTGATCACACAGTATGAAGGCTTCATCCGGGCCGTCATACGTTTCTTCGCGCATAACGCCTTCGAGGAAGAGGAGTTATATCAGGATCTCTTCCTGGTGCTGATGTGCGATAAGCGCCTGCCGTACGTCGAAAATGTCAAGAGCTATCTGTACCAGATCATAGCCCGGGACGCGATCGATGCCGCCCGTTGGGCCACCGCAGAACGGAAGCGCCAGAAAAAATTCACGGAAAATGCTGAATTTCCCGTCTACAGTCACGCCGCGGATTTCGCCTTATTGAAGGCAGAAGAAGTGGACGGGGTGCTGAGGTGCGCCAAAAATCAATTGAAGCGTAAGGAAGCAGTCGCCGTCGCACTGATGTACCGGGAGGATTGTACCGTCCCGGAAATCGCCCGCCGAATGGGTGTCAAAGAGCGGACCGTGCATCGGTATCTTTCGACCGCTCTACAGACGCTGCGGCGTATCCTAAAGCACTGAGTATTTGATTGAGGGACTCTGGATGGTGGGCCTTCAGGGCAATGGCCATTGCCGGGAAGCGCAGTTCTATTATCATGACTTCCTTCAGGACCGCGACCGCATTCCCAAGCCGGTGGCCGATCATATCGAGGGCTGTGCGTATTGCCAGGCGCAAGTGCAGCGATTGCGGCGGATGCTGAGCCAGATCGCGGCGGAGGGCAATTCGCATCGTCTGAATCACAGCCGTGAGTTGATCACCGAATTGCAGTCCCATTTCGACCACATGGGCGAGCAGGTCACGTGCCACCAGGTCAGACGCTACCTGCCCGGTCTCCTCGCCGATCGGGTGCGCATCCCGACCCCCATCACGGTGCATGTCGATCAGTGCGATCGCTGCACGGAAGACATGGAGCATCTTCGCACGCTCGGATTGACCCGGGAGCAGTTGGCGCGGCTGGAAGAGCTGTTTACCGAGCCGGTCCAGACGGACCCGTCGTTGTGCCGGCAGGTGAAATTGATGCTGGCCGATACGGACGATTTGTCCTTCAGAGATATCTCCGCGCCGCTGGCGCGTCACATCCGCTCGTGCCCGCAGTGTCGGGAGCGGGTTTACGAGGCCCGGCAGGATCTGCTCTATCGCTGCCAGGAACGTGCCGCGGGCCAGCCCAGCATCGGCTGCGGTCGTATTGTCGGCGCCGATCTTTTCGATTTCATGGTTCCGTCGGGGGCACGCCCCTCCGACCAGGCTGCCGCGGATTGGCACGACGTGGTGTGTGAGCACACTTTGACGTGTCCGCACTGCCTGGCCAAGGTACAGGATATGCACCGGGTCCTCTGCGGCCTGGCCGAGCGGGCCGATTCCGGCGTCGTCACCGTCTATACGCCGGCGCCGGAGGCGGCGGCATCCACCAGGAAGAGTCTGCGGTCCTATGCCGCTTATCCGATCGCGGTCCAGGTCACCGGTGCGCGACGCAAACCCGCACGCCGTAAGACGCACAAGCACAATGCGTTGATGGTCACTCTGAAGCGACGATGGCGTCACCCCAAAGTCAGGACCCTGGTCCCGGCGGCGGCGGTGTCGGTGGTCATCACGGTGCTGGTCGGCCTGTATATCATCAGCAGCCAGGCCGCGATGGCTCTCAACGTCGGCCAGATCAGTCGCAAGATCGCGAAGCAGTCCAACGTCCATATCCGCACGATCGGCAAAGATGGGGCCACGGGCGAGGAACTCTGGTCCTCCAAGTCGGTTCATCTTCTCGCCCAGAAAATCGGCGAACGATTGCAGGTTTGGGACACCGAGAGCCAGCAGAAGTATGTTTATGAGCCCGGCAGGTCGACGGTCGACACCATGGAGAAGACAGACGCCGCCGGACTGGCAAGCACCAGGGAATATATTCGGAATCGGCTCAATGTCGGATGGAACGAACTCCCGGCGGGCGCCGAGTTTCAACGTCTGAATCAGGGCGCGGACGCCAACGACTCTTTGCCGGAAGTATATGAAGTCGTGTTTCAGGGACACGGTCAAGGCGCTGGGCCCGTGCAGTATCGTATGTGGTTCTTTCTTGACTCTGAGACGCAGTTGCCCCAGAGAACCGAGTTGTATCAGCAGCAGACTCCCGACGGGAAGTGGGAGTTGCAGACGACGAGACTCTACGACTACCCGGCCGACGGGTATATGCGCGGGCATTTCGAGCAATCTCTGCGTAATCGGGGCAAGTAAGCCCTCGACACAGCGGCTGCCCCCATTCCCGGCGAGCCGTCCCAGGGTTCGGCCACCCGATTAGCGAGGCTCCCACAGCGGCGTCTTGTTGACATAGGTGTCGTCACCGGTTTTCACCACCAGCAAATCCTGAGCTTTCCTGCTCTCGCCGTGCCCATCGGCAAACCCGACGTTGACCATCTTCTTCGGGTGGCGACCACCAATCGCGTCAATAGCTTGGCCGGCCAAAAGGACCCGGTCGTTGTTGATGTCCAGACCCGGGACATAGGCGGTATCCGCAATCAAGTTCCCCAGCGTCACAGGCGGTTGCCCCGTGGCCTGCCACCAGCAGATCAGGGCATACCCACTGTCGAGCACCAGCAGCGTCGATCCGGGGTGACGCAATTCACTCGTGGATACGGGACGGCGTACGTATGCCTGGGAATAGGGCGAGACATCGCCGGCGCTCGTACACAAAGCGCGATTGATTCCGTAGTTGCCGCAGAGGTTGTCCCAATCGAGCACAGGGCTCTCCAGACGCTTCGAGGGACACGCCGGCATGCCATCCTCATTCCTGACAACGCAGGCCTGCGCCTGGACCCTGGCGTAGTTGAACCACCACCATGCCGGCCTATCCAGCGACGCCGTTCCGGGATAGTCGTTGGGTTTGCCCGGAATAGGTGAGGGTTTGCGCCGAGGATTCATGCCATAGGGAAGAGTCTGGTTCGCTACCTCATAGGCCTGGAGAGACAACTCTATTTGATGAATATTCGATTGGCAGACGACCGAACGCGCCTGCTGCCTCATCTTGTTCACCACGGGGACGAGCAAGCCCATGAGCAGGGTAAGAATCGAAATGACCACCAGCAGCTCGATCAATGTGAAGGCCTTGCGCGTCATGTCATGAGTATACACGATGTGTTGGGAGGATCAATCATAACGCTCGGAGCATTCCTCCGGTGCCAGAGGTGAAGACAGAGACAGGGACAGACATCGATGGGTTGCGCCTAAGCCCGCACAGGGAGTAGAGACGCAAGATTTTGCGTCTCTACGAGGGCGCCGTCGCACGGCGGCCCAAACGAGCCGTGCCAGCGACAGCCGCAACACGCTCACGCCTTCATTTGCCGGACAGGATTCTGCCTTCGGCGTAACATGACACTGACCAGAATGGTGTCAACGCCGCGCTTGTGCCGCGTCTGCCGTAGCCACTCGATTTGACTGTGTCTTCAGAAGTGTAATGAGGAGATGCAGAATCTTAGCAGCGTCCCCGGCCCGGTGCCGGTCTACATTGGCATCCCAGGAAACGAGGAAAGGCAGACAAAGACTCTAAAGCTCTTCGTCTGCCTTCTCGTCACCGCGGATGGCCCGAACCGCACGGACAGGTCATCCACAGGCCTTGTTCGTATAATGATAGATCCAATCACCGCTGAATACGCAGTTGTAGGGCTGCTCCGGATCCGAAACGCAGAGAATTTCCGCATAGCGCGGCAGGCCCGGCACCGCTACGCAGGATCCCGATACATCGGTCACACATTTCAGCCTTTCGAAATCCTCTCGGCAATAACCGTCGCAACCATAGGTCAGGTCGAAGAAACACGGAGTATAGTCCGCGGCGTACAGGATGCCCGTGCAGGACTTGCCGCCACCGCGTATCGTTGCCGCAAGCCGGGTCTTCTCAATATCGGCAAAAGTCCCCAGGATGGGCTGGGTTGAAACGAGCAGTGCAACACCGTCCGACCACTCGGTCCGCAGCCGGTCGATGCTCATGCGATAGTAGAACTTCTCGGCGGACAGATCCACCAGCCACACCTCGCTGCCTTCGACCGCGTCGGCTACCACGAAGTGATCGTTGCTGGACAGGTGCAGAATGGCCTTGCCATCGCCCAGCTTCTTCAGACCGGCGACATCCGTTTTCACGGCCCGGGTATACAGCCCCATCTGGCGGGCCGCTTCTCCCAGCGTCTGCAGGCTGGTCCTGCCGTCCGGTCCGACGAGCCGGCTCAGGTCTGTGTCCGAGACCGTCTTGCCGAACTGGTAACCAACACATTTGAGGGCGGCGGTGGCACAATTCTGCGGCGAACGGCTCCGGGCCACCCCGAAGGCCAACTGCTCCGCCAGCAAGCCGTCGGTATCGACGGTATTCGAATAGGTGTAGACGGCCGGACGGGCACTGAGAGGGGAACTGTACTCCACGCGCGTACCCGTCGTCAGTTGGGCGTTGAAGTCACGCGGGACTTTCGCATCGATGCTGCTGAAGTCCCATCTGTCCGATTTGACCAGCCGGTCGGTCTCCAGGTCCCTTTCTTCGACGAGGATCGTCATGGGGACCCATCTGCCCCCCACCTTCTCATGCCCCGAATACTGGTTCGCTTTGACCCTTTTGGAGTTCCCGCGCCAGGTGTAAGCGGTCACCGCGTTGTCCTTGGCAGGATCCATAGTGAACGTCATGGTGGATCCATCCGTCGACTGGACCATCATGTCGATCTGAGCCTTGCCATCCCGCGTGACCTCGGCGGCATTGACCGTCGCGGACTTCAGATTGACGGAGGACAGTTGGCCATAGCCCCAGGCGACGATGCCCGCCGTGAGCGGCCCGTTGACGTTGTGAGGCCGCTTGCCGGCCGCATCGACATACGCCTGATTCATCGACCCGTTCACCTGCGTGTACTTCTGGCCGTCCCAGAGGAAGGTCCGGCTGGCGTTCCAGTCGAGGTTGAAGTACTCCAGTGCGTCATTGTCCTTCATGTCGTCGGGAGGAGCGATCGAATCCGAGCGCGCCGTGATATCGATCGACCAACTGAACCGATCGCCGTCGTACTTGAGCGTAACCTTGGAGGTCATGCTGTACTCGTTGCTCCACTTGTACCGGACGTTGAACGGAATGGCCGCCAAGGCCCTTTCCTGCGCCTCGGCGTCGCGCTCGCGCTTGTTGGGGTTAGCCTTGTACGCTTCGATCTGCCGCTGGATCTCGGCCTCGATCTCCGCCTCATCCGTGGTTCTGGCGGCCCTGAATTCTTCGTGCGTGGCCACAATGGTGCCCGCGGAAATCCACGTCAGGGCAGGCGAACCCGCCAGCGTCTGCACAACCCCTTGTGATTCCGATTGAGTCATGGCCCTGTCAGCATACGTCGGCACCGTTAGTAATAAGGTCAATATGATGATCAATAAGAGGTGCGTCTTCACAATCAGCCTCCTTCCACGGCCTCGGTGCAAACCGCAGCAACGAGGATGATGAATAACGACACGCACTCCTTTGTGACGATAGAATCCTACGTTACCTAGGCGAAACCGAGACACTCGCTGTAGACACCTTTTTTCCCAGTTTCTTGCCCAGGGAAGATCATTGCGATACAATAGCGACACAAGTAACGCATCTACCAGTAGTTACGTTCACCCCTTTTCTTGGGATATTTCCTACAAGAGGAGGCCGTGGCAGCAACGGCGGAGGGACATGCTTTATAGCGGGGCGAGGGTCCCTCGTGGAAGCGGGAAGGCTTGACGTGACACGGAAGAGGCCCTCCGTGCCTGAGGCAGGATTCAGGTTCTGGCGCTAGAGTTGCACAGGCGACGAAGGCGTATTGGGGTCAGTGACCGGGGGCAACTGAACCAGGACATCCGTGCGGCCGAGCCAGAACTGGTTGAAGCGACGGAGATCCGGCATGGTCACGTGCCCATTGCCATCAAGGTCAACCGCCAGGTTGAGCCCGTTGGGGTCGAGATCGGGCGCAATTCGCCAACGCTGGGCCAGCAGGGCAAAATCCTTGAAATTGACCACGGAGTCGGTATTGAAGTCGCGTGAGGCGACATGGTTGAGCACGACCGTTGTCGTAATACTGGTCTGGCCATCAGGACCTTCTTCTTCGGAGCCACCGCTATTTTCAGTCATGCGGATGCTGCATGAGCCAACACCCGTGGCTCTGTAATCCCATATGAACCACGGCCCCGGCATGATACCTTTCACGCCAGCGCAGAAGTCAAAAGAGAGCTCGTTCGCATCGTCATCATAAAACATGTCGACAGAGGCCTTGAGTCCGGCCGCCGGAAGGACGGGGCCGACGCAGTTCTGATCCGCACCGCGACAGACCCCCGCCACGAGCTCGGCCTTCTCCAAATCCGCTCCCGACATGCTGAGCGAGCCATCTACACCAGTCCTGGAGTCCGAGCTCACGATCACGCAGAGCCTGGTTCCGACCATGATGTCAGGGTAGCTGTGCGGCGTGTTGGGGTCACGCAAAAGCAGAGGCGTGTTGGCATCGGACAAGTACATGTCGATGCTGAGGGTGGCGGAAGCGGGACAGGCGAGAAGCGAAAGGAGAATCAGTATCAAACGCGGTTGCATAGCTGTGCCTTCTCCGGGTGAAGATGCTGTCGTTCAATGGCAAGCTGACTAACTCAGCTTGAACCTCATTGTCACCACAGACAACGCCACTATTATAGGCAATGTCGTTCACAAGAGCAAGAGGTTGGCGAAATCCTTGAACCACGGGACCGAATTCTCAGGACCTGCGTGCGTTCGGGCGACAGGCTGGGGGAGGTCTTCACAGGGGGTGCCGGGACGCGGGGAGAAGAAAAACAGGGGCGCAGAGGGAACATGCGGCACTGCGCCCCGCCGTGGGCCCGTCGAATAGAGGGGGGAACGGGCCCCAGGTGTGAGAGAATATTGCGACTAGCGTTTCACGGGCTCTTCCTGCCTCGCCCGATAGTTGACACATGAATCGTCGGCCCAGGTGAAGAGACCAGCATCTTGTTTGTTCCTGTGGCTGGCGGGGCCAGACCACAGGCAATGGCCCCAGGTGGGTTTCTCTATGCATGTATAGGCTGATGCGAAGTAGCAACACGCATCACACCGCGGCTGATCCATATTTCCCTCACCTATTTTGCAGATCTATGCCCACAGGCCCTGAATAATGACAACATTACTACACACGGATCGGTCTCTCGTCCGGCCCTATATAGGGCGATACTCGGCAGGCGGATGTAGATAAGAATCTTGAGAATTTCCCGCAATCATAGTTTTTTGATCGGACTCGCCACGCGTCGCAAACCTGCGAATACCTTACAGGCAACAACTGTAAGTAATTGTCTCACAGATCTTTACAGCTTCACAGGCACACCCGGTGATGACCTGAACGACACGAACGGACTTCGTGCATAGATTTCTGATACTCCACCGTCCCTGGTTCCCTCGCCCGCACAACGACAACCTGCGGCGGCTTTCCTGGTTTTTTCATACGCGACATTGACAACTCCGCCCACAAACTATTAAAGTGTGGTTCTTGGGCCAAGTCGGCGGTGTAGCTCAGTTGGTTAGAGCATGGGATTCATAAGCCCAGGGTCGTCGGTTCGAATCCGACCGCCGCTACTCTAGTGCCCCCGTCGTCTAGTGGCCTAGGATATCAGGTTCTCATCCTGGAGACAGGGGTTCGACTCCCCTCGGGGGTATGGGTTGCGGCTCTGTGTGATCGCACGGAGCCGCAACCCCTTCTTTTTGCCATCCCGCAAGACGTGGTCTTCTCGGCCTGCCTACCATCACATAGTGTCTGTGGGCTTCTGCCTGTACGGAGTGCGACCCTATTGCCCTACTACTCTTGCAGGCTTGACAGGAGACAGCCCAGAGTTGTTGCTGCGTGCGGCCGTCAGCGGTGCGATCTGCGGGGGAAACCGTCGCGGGTGAAGATGATGTCCGTCATCTGGCCGGCTTCCGGGTCCTTGTTGAACACGAAACTCGTGGGTTCGTACATCGGCTCATCAACCCACGCGATCCAGTACTTATCCTGCCACTTGTGCATCTCTGCGTGCCCATCGCCGAAGCTCAGCCTCGTCCGCCTCTTGTGCCACATGGCGATGTCCTCCAGGAAGATGTATGATCTCCCAGGACGGAAGAGAGAACTGCCTGACACCCTTGATTCCCCACCCTCTCAGAACAGACACCTGCTGAATCCGCTCCCGATATGAGAATCCGTGTGCCCGCCGTTCAGGATCGCTTCTTCACAACCGCGCATCTAGTCAGAGCAGTTTCTTCTGGGGCTTGGCATTCTGAGGGTTGCTTCTTGCGTGCTCACCCGTGCGGAGCACCGCACGGGAGCGAAGTTCCTCGATGAACATCAGAGGGCCTGCAAGCGATGTTCTTTCCCATGCCTTGCAGGCCCTCTGGTTGAAGTTACACAACGACCCTAGCGTGCGGACGGTGCAAACCCCTCCGCCTGCAGCCAGTAGTAGAACTCCTCCATCCAGTGATCGCTGGTTTTGCCCTGCTTCTTCATGCCGAAGCCGTGACCGCCGGCTTTGTAGATGTGCACCTCCGGAACGCATCCTGCCGCCTTCAGCGCCTCCTGGAAACGCCCGCACGCCATCCCCGCGGTCCGATCATCCTGGGCCCAAGCCAGAAACACGGGGGGCAGGTTCTGCGGAATGGCTGGTACGGCGCCGAACGGGGCTCCGTAAATCGGGGCGGCAAAAGCCGGTCGCGCCGCCGCATCTTCCTGGAGCAGGACCCCTGAAGTCACCATGCCCCCGGCAGAGAAGCCGATAATTCCAATCTTGTCCCGTGACAGGCCAAACTCCTGCGCCCGTTCGCGCAGCACCTTGAGCGCCTGGATGCCGTCGGCAATTCCATACTGTCCCGCGCTATCCATCCCGCCCCGTCCCGGGCCTGCGGGCGCCCTCCGTGACGCGACGGCATTCGTATCGGCAGGCCGGGTCCCAGCCGGTTGCCCGGCCGCACCAGCACGGGGCCCGCGCGACGATCCGGCTTGGAGTTCCTCCGGAGTCCGTTGCCTCAAACGATACTTGAGGACAAACGCCGCGATGCCTTTCTCCTGCAGCCAACCGGCCACACGATAGCCTTCGTTGTGGATGGCCAGGTGCTGGAATCCACCGCCCGGGGCGATGATGACGCCGGTGCCCGTCGCTTTGCCCTTCTCCGGGAGATACGCGGTCAGGGTGGGCGTGACGACATTGACGACCCGGTCCTCGCCGTCGCTGCCCTTGATGGCGCCTTCGGTCTGCGTCCAATTCTCCGAGCCGGGAGCCACGCCCGGCCAGATCTTGATGATCTGCGTTTGCGCCGCCGCGACCACGCTCAGCACGAGCACGGCGAGACCAATCGCTTTGGGTGAGATCAACATCGTGCGGCCCAGAATTCGCTTTTTCATGTGGTTTCTCCTAATGGGTTCACCATGAGCTATGGTTTTACCGGTGCGTCCGACTTTGGGAGCGCGAAGGTGAGCGCGCGGCCGATCGTCGCGAGCGAAACGCTCCCGTGCGTCTCCCCGGCAAACAAAAAGTACTGCGCATCGACCGCCGACTTCGGCAGTTGCTTCAGCCGCTCGGCGAACGCCGCGGCGCCGTCGATCACCGCCCTGTTTTCATCGCCCGCGGCGGTGACCAGCACGCGGAGCTTGAACTCGCCCGCGCGGGCGCGAGTCGAGAACGCCGACTCGGCTTTCAGCACCGCGCTGTTACTCCAGCCCAGGATCGGGCTGCAGATGACGTAGGTATCGAACGCCTGCGGCTGCGTCAGCATCACGTGCGTCGTCATCAGCCCGCCCAGTGACAAGCCATACAGCGTCCGCCGGCCGGGCGCAATCTTATACGTTGACTCGATGAACGGCTTGATTTCCTCCAACAGCACTTTGGCGAAGGCCGCCCCGCCGCCCGCTTGCGAGCCCGCGCGGGCCTGATCCGCGGCCGGAGTCAGATCGAGCGTCCGCCGGCGACGCCACTCCGCCACCTCGTTGCTCGGCACGCCGATGCCGACCATGATCGCGTTGTTGAAATGCCAGCCCTCCGCCGCGGCGGCGGGGAACCACGTGTTGCCGTCGAGGAGATAGAGCACGGGATATGCCTGCGTCTTCGCATCGGCCGGTGCCCACACCATCAGACGATACGGGAGTTGATTCGTTTTGGCGGTGAAATCGTATTGCACCGCGCCGGGCAGCGTGAACGTTGCCGGCGCACGGCCGGGCGATAACTCCGGCGGTTGGCCCGCGGCACTTGCCGCGCACGTCAGCACCGCACTGGCGAACCAACCCATGATGGAAAGCAGAGTAGAGGGTTTCATGAGAATACTCCTTCGCGAGTCTGGTCCTCGCTCAATCGATTTTCTTTTTGGCTACCGTCCACCTGGGATTCTTCACCAGGCCACAAGGATTACCCCTGAACATCTTGGCGGCTTCATGATCCTGCTTGAGTTGCCACTGCAACCACGCCGATACGGCCCGGGCAAAATCCCCCCCATCCGGTTCGCGGTAAGTCGCCGGATAATGCCCCCACGATCTGTTGCCCGTTTCCCGCACCTGTTCGCTGAAATCGTAACTGGCATGCAGGACAGGAACCTGGTCTATCAGGGTGTAATCGTCCGCCGCATTTCTGGTTGCCCCATCGTGTTCCCCACCAGTGAAGTAGACAACTGGTCCGTGGAGCTTCTTGAGTTCCGATTTGCCTATTTGCGGCAGACTCATCCTCGTGCCTTGCCCCGCGGTCTGGCCCGCGCTGCCATTTGGTGAGATCCGTGGGGTAGCGAACAGACCGCTATTCAGCATGACCGTCGTCGTGACACGAGGATCGCTTGACGCGCCCATCGCCATCAGTCCCCCACAGGACTGGCCCATGACGGCGACAGCGCCTGTGTTCACCTTGCCGAATAGGACGCTCGCTCGGTTGGCATTCTGAGCGACGGCCCAATCGACGGCTTCCAGCAAAGACTTGGGATCAGATACGCCCTTGGCACTGGGCTCCGTTCCGAAGATGGCGTTCTTAATCGGGCCCACGGCAATAACGAGAAAACCATGAGAAGCGACTTCTGAGAGCAGATTTCGCATTTGATACGAACCATCCCGGCATGCCCCGTTTCCATACACCACAATCGGCAGCTTTTCCTTGTCCCCGAAAGATCTCAAATCAGCCGGCCGGTAGATGGTGTGGGTGACCAGCGATCCATCCGTGGTCATGATTGCTTTGAATGGGCCCCTTCCGCCTTCGCCAATGGTTAGCTCTACCGAACGGACATTACCGACAGGGTAAGAGACATCTGACCATATCGTGCCGGTCAACTCGGGCGGTCTTTGTCCAGGCTGTGCGGCGGCCTCCGAATACTGGGCAGCCACGATCAAGACCGCGATCAGAGAGAGCGTGGTCTGGTTTATACCGATAGTGTGGTTCGGTAACTCGCCGATGCGTTGGGTTTTCATTGGGGTAAGTCTCCTGTGCGAAAGAGAGTCACTTCACTAAGCTGTTGATGTATTCTTCCACCCAGGTGTACCGGCTCGGCGCGAGCTTCGTCGCATCGCGGGCGTCCTGGGGGTTGAGACCGTGCTGTGTCTCCCACGCATCGGGTATGCCGTCGTGGTCGGCGTCGGCCGGCGCGGGCGCCGATTTCAGCTCGGGCCAGCCACCGACTTCCTTCTGGGAATCGATCGATTTGCCCGTGCGTGTGCGGACGTGTTCGATGAGCCGCGCGTCCACAGGGTCACGCTGCGGGAGCGTGGCGCCGACGTTCGCGAGCACGAGGTCCAGCGTCTGCTGCGCCGGCACGGTGGTGACCTTCGGCGCGTCAAACGGCGTATCGACCGTCGTCACTTCGCGTCTCCCCTGGTATTCCACGGAGGTGAAGAACTGCGTGTTGTCGCGGGTGAGCGATTCGTTGCCATCGATGATGTTGTCGCGGATGAAATACGTGAGCTGCGACGGATGTCCGACGGTGATCGGCTTTCGGGCTTTGCTGATCGGGCCGGGACGCAGGTAGTTGCCGACGTAGTTCACCTTCAGAGTCCCTTGCGTGAGGCCGGAAGCGGTGCCGCCGAAGTCATATATGACGTTGTTCCGGACGTCGAAGGTGGGGAAGGTCCCGCCGCGCCCATAATTGTCGCCGAGGCGCGGGTTCCGCGCGTCGTTGTGGATCCACAGATTGTGGTGCCAGGAGATCGGGCCGTTGGCGCGGGCGAGCGAGCCATAGCCGTGCGTGCCCTTCCCGTGCACACTGTGCCACAGCGATTCGCCGATCAGGCACCACTGGATCGTGCAGTTCTGATTCACGCCGGAGGTCGAGAGGCACTCGTCGACCGACCACGTCGCCGAGCAGTGATCGAGGATGCAATCGTGCGCGCCGTTGAGCAGGTCGATGCAGTCGGATTGCTGCTGCGTCTCATCGCCCAGCCGGACGCGCAGGTAGCGTACAACCACGTCATGGGTCGCGATGCCGAAGGTGTAACCGCTCAGGCAGATACCGTCTCCCGGCGCGGTCTGGCCCGCGATGGTGAGATAGGGCAGGGTGACCACGATCTGCCGCTGGAGCGGGATCGTACCACTGACACGGAAGACAATCACGCGCGGCCCCTCGGCCGCGCAGGCCGCGCGGAAACTGCCGGGACCGGCGTCGTCGAGGTTCGTTACAGAGATCACCCTGCCGCCCCGGCCGCCGGGCGTGTTGGCACCGAAGCCTTCCGCGCCGGGAAACGCTGGCAAATCGGACGCGGTGGGCGCTGGCTCAGCCGCATACAGTGTCAAGGAAACCGCCAGTGCGGCAATGGATAGAACAACTGAAATTCGGAGATTCATGATACACCTGACGTTTGAAGATTCATAATCACAGAAGTTGGCGACTGGTACGATGGGTTTCTCAACGCAAGATCAAGGCATGTCCATAGCGGCGCTGCGCACTGTCGCTCCGGCTTCGCAGGCGATGATCGCGCCGCCGTTGAAATCCAGCTTCGGCTTGGCCGTGCCGGCGGGAGCTTTGGCGGCGGAGAACTCGAGTTTGCTGGTGCCGCTGCCGCCCACAAGCTCGGCATACTCACCCGCGGTCAATGCCAACCGCGGCTTGCCTTTGGCAGTGACCGGCTCGCTGAACGTCACCACGTATTTGCCCCCGGCCTGGGGCTCGACCGACACGACCCGTGGCGCATCCGTCCGCTCCGGATCCCAGGTGCCCGCAAACGTCCACTTGGCCGTGATCTGCTCGCGCGTCGGCGCCCCCGGCGCGGAGGCGAGGTTGTCCTTGTGCCACGCGTAGTCGCCGCCGTCGCGGTGCGAATTGAAGTAGTAGGCTCGCTCGCCCCAGATATTGGTGGCGTCAAGCTCTTTGTTCCTCTG
>CAYQXM010000077.1:0-26289 GCA_964421295.1 uncultured Pirellulales bacterium | reverse complement strand
GGGGGGGCTCTACCAGGGATGTGGCAAGGACTGCGTTATGATGGCAAACCAGGTACTCATCCGTAACGGTCGGGTGATCGATCCGGCCAACAATATCGACAAGCAGTGTGACGTGCTGATCGCCGACGGCAAGATCGCCCAGGTGGGGCGGATCAATGAGGTGTCGGCGCATTCGGTCAGCCGCGTCATTGACGCGACGGGTAAGCTCGTTACTCCCGGCCTGATCGATATGCACGTCCATTTCCGTGAGCCAGGCGACGAAGAAGAAGAGACCATCGCCAGCGGTTCCGCGGCAGCCGTGGCGGCTGGATTCACTTCGGTCGTCTGCATGCCCAACACCAACCCGGCCATCGAGAGCGAAACCGATGTCGAGTACATCCACCGCAAGGGCCGGCAAACGCGGAAAACGCATGTCTACTGCATGGGCGCGATTACCAAGAAGCGGGAAGGTGTCGAGCTGGCGGAGATGGGAATGATGGCGGAGGCCGGTGCCCGCGGCTTCACCGACGACGGCAACGGCGTGCAGGACCCGGCCGTCATGCTCAGGGCGCTCAAGTACGCCAAGATGTTCGACGTCGTGATCTCCCAACATTGCCAGGACAATCGCATCGCCGGCGGAGGCGTCATGAACTCGGGCTACTATTCGACCATCCTGGGACTGCCCGGGATGGACGCTCTGGCGGAAGAAGCTATGCTTTGGCGTGACATTCAGCTCATCCGCAAGACCCAGGTTCGCTACCATGCTCAGCATATCTCCACCGCCAAATCGGCGGAGTTGATCCGGCAGGCCAAGAAGGACTCGCTACCTGTTACGTGCGAGGTCACGCCGCACCATCTGTTGCTGACGGAGGAATGTTGTGCGGAATACGACACGAATTTCAAAGTCAACCCGCCGTTGCGGAGCAAGAAGGACGCCGACGCCCTGAAGGAAGCGATCGCCGAGGGGGTAGTCGATGCACTGGTGACGGATCATGCCCCGCACCTGCAGAGCGAAAAGGAACTGGAGTTCCTGAATGCTCCGTTCGGTATGGTCAGCCTGGAATGTGCCCTGGCCCTGTATGTCAAAGCCCTGATCGAGCCGAAGGTGGTGGACTGGCCCGCCCTGATTCGCATGCTGACGGTCAATCCCGCCCGCATTATCGGCATCGATAAAGGCGCCCTCACTCCGGGCAAGCAGGGCGATGTGACCATCATCGATCCCGACGCTGAGTGGGAGATCGACGTGAACAAGTTCGTCTCCAAGAGCCGCAACTGTCCCTATCACGGCTGGAAGGTCAAAGGCAAAGTCGAAAAAACCATCGTTCAAGGCGAGGTCCGCTTCGAAGCATAGCATGTATATCATCGACGGAACGAATTTGCTGTGGGCCATTCGAGACTGGGAGGAAGGGCCCCAGATCGCGAGTGAGGAGAAGCTCTGTCAAGTTCTCAACGAGTACTTCGCGGAGATCCGCCAGCAGTGCGAGATCGTCTTTGACGGAACGCGACCGGGCGATCGGAATGTGTTTGCGGGTATTTACCACGTCGAGATCATTCACGCCGGTTTCGACCAGGAGGCCGACGACGTCATCAGAGGCAAGATCGAGGCCGATACGGCCCCCAAGCGTCTGACGATCGTGAGCACCGACCACGAGGTACGCGATGCCGCCACCGGACGAAAAGCCTCGGTTCTGCGCTGTGAGGAGTTCTGGGAGCAAGTCCTCAAGCACATTCGCAAAAAGCCCAAGAAGAAGGAGCCGCCCCAGAAACGCGGGGGCCCCATCACCGACAGCGAAACCGACCAGTGGATGGATTTGTTCGGCTTGGAGTAGAGTCTTAAGTTTGAAGTCGGAAGTGTGAAGTGTCTCGCTTCAAACTTCACACTTTACACCTCAAACTCTTGACTATTGGCCGACATTCCAGTATCAAATTGTTCCAAAAATCCCTGAACGAAACGAAAGGTGGATGGACCATGAAGATCAGCCAGAGAGCCAAGGCTGTCGCCCCGTCGGCGACGCTCGCCGTGACCAACCGGGCCAACGAATTGAAGAAGCAGGGCGTGGATATCGTGGGTTTCGGGGCGGGTGAGCCCGACTTTGACACGCCGGAATACATCAAAGAAGCGGCGATCAAGGCTCTCAAGGGCGGCAAGACCAAGTATACTCCGGCCGCCGGCATCATCGAGCTGCGGACGGCCATCGCCCAGAAGCTCGAAAAGGACAACGGCCTGAAGTACGCCCCCGAGCAGATCGTGGTCAATATCGGCGGCAAGCACTCCGTCTACGAGGCGATGCAGGCCGTGCTCGATCCGGGCGACGAAGTCCTGCTCCCGGCCCCGTTCTGGGTGACCTACCCCGAGGCCGCGGGTCTGGCCGGTGCGACCGTCAAGATTCTGGCGACGGACAAGAAGAACAGCTACAAGATCACGCCGGCCCAGTTGAAGGCGGCGATCACGGACAAATCCGCCATGCTGGTCCTGAACTCCCCCAGCAACCCCGGCGGTTTCACCTACACGCCCGACGAGCTTCGCGCTCTGGCCAAGGTCCTCGAAGGAACCAAGGTCGTCGTGATGTCGGACGAGATCTATGAGAAACTCATCTACGGCGACACCAAGTTCATCAGCTTCGCCGCGCTAAGCGAGGACGCCTACAATCGCACGCTCACTCTGAACGGCTTGAGCAAAACCTATTCGATGACCGGCTGGCGCCTGGGTTACGCGGCCGGGCCGCTTGATGTCATCAAGGCCATGAGCCGCCTCCAGGACCACATGACCTCGAACCCGGTGACGTTCGCCCAGTGGGCCGCCATCGCGGCGATGGGCCCCGAAAGCGACGCCACCATCGAGAAGATGCGGGTCGAATTCGAGAAGCGCGCCCGCTATATGGCTGACCGCCTCAACGCCATCAAGGGCGTCGTGTGCACCGAGCCGACGGGCGCATTCTATTGCTTCCCCGACGTCTCGTCCTACTTCGGCAAGACCATCGGCGGCACCAAGATCACCGGCAGCATGGATTTCTCGAAGGCCCTGCTGGAGCAGGCCAATGTCGCCGTCGTCCCCGGCCAGCCGTTCGGCTGTGACGGCAACGTCCGCCTCAGCTTCGCGACGTCGATGGAGCAGATCACCAAAGGCCTCGACCGCATGGCCAAGTGGCTTCAGGGGTAGCGACATCCTCATGTCACATCTGCCCTTGACAAATGGCCGGCGCAGGGCTATAGTATCGTCGGCTGGTACGCCGTGGAGTGACGGCGGGTCAAGTGTGGAGTTTTCGGATGGAGAGATGGGTCATGAGCGTTAGCAACCTTCTGGGACGTCTGTTCTGGGTATCCGTCGTTGTCGTGTTTGGCTGCGGTTCGTTGTGTTGGGCGGATGCGGATCACCCCATGAGTTTCTCTGTCACACTCTCGGTGTCAACAGAATGTCAGACCCAGAGCAACGATCAGATACGAGAGAAGTTCGTCATCAAGGCGACGCTCACATGGAAGTCGCCCGCCACCGACGTTACGAGTTACTACTTCTGGGTGGATGGCGCACCCTCCGGGTGGACGACTTCGGGATACACCAGTCGCACGATCAAGCTGGTGCAGGAAGTGCGTCTGGTCTGTCCCGAGGAAGAGGCGGCGGTCTATGATGAGATTGTAGGGTCGTACCTGGGAACCGTCCATGAGTTCTCGATCAAAGCGAATCGTTCCTGGGGCTATACCATCTATGACAGTTTCACCTGCCTGCCTCCTAACGTCCTGCGGATCGGCTACAACGTGGAGGGAGTGGCTGAAGGCCTGCCGCAGCCGCTGGATATCGTGCACGAACAGCAGGCCGCCGAGGGTTTCGACAGTCAAGATATCAAGGCGCTTTACGGGCAGTCGGCCGGTGCGGCGCGGATTGCATCGGTGATACCGGCGCAGAACAACGGTTCGGTCAGACTGCTGCGTGATGCTCGCCCTTGCGAGAGCACCAGTGACGCCATCGTGCGGCTGGACCTGATTTCCACCACTGGCGCACCCACGACATTCGCGTCTCCGACGCGGAACGAGTTGCGGTTTTCAATGCCCACAGCCAAGTACCAGAACACATTCGGGGATCTACCCCTGACGATTTCCTTCTACGATCCTTGCGAGCCGAACCGGGTATATCCGTCCTATGACATACGTCAGGTCATCTCCAAGCACGCGGGCGTTCTGGCGTTGCCGGACTTGGAGGGATCCTACGATTCGAACACTCCGGTGGCCTTCCTGAAGGTGAGCTTCACGAAAGAAGCAACGGCAGACCCCAACGGCGGTATGCAGACCAGCATGCCGGATACTACTCCGTCATCGACGGAGCCCACCGATGCCAACTTGGCCCGCGGCCGGACCAGCGCAAAGCCAGGCAGTCTTTATGCTGGCAAATCTCCGGCATTGTGGCGGCAACGGCCCGAAGAGCCGGTTCACGCATGGGTGCGTTGAGAGCCGTCGTCCCGGGCCAGCCTTTCGGCTGCGATGCCAACGTTCGGCTGAGCTTCGCCACGTCGATGGAGCAGATCACCAAAGGCCTTGATCGCATGGCCAAGTGGCTTCAGGGATAGCGACAGCGGCTGTTTATGCTTGACAATCGCCGGCGAATCGATATAGTCCTGCGATATTAGGGCTCGACAGCAGTCCGTCAAGTGACGCTGCGTCGAGATACGGAGCCTCAGGAGGAGGATGAAAATGGATTTGCGCGCTTCGGGTTCTCGTGGATGGCTGCTCTTGGCTTCGATCGTGGCCGTCCTGGGCGGCGGCCGGTGGTGTCTGGCGGCCGAAGATCACCCCATGAATTTCTCGGTCACGCTCTCACCCTGGACGGAAAGCGTGAGCTCCGGCAGCGGTCAGATGAGTGAGACGTTCATCGTCGAGGCGTCATTCACATGGACTGCGCCCGCCGGCAATGTCACCTATTATCGCATCTGGGTGGACGGTGCCTACTGGGGACTGGTTCCCTCGGGACGTACGAGTTGGTCGGTCCGGCTGGTATGGGAAGTGCGGATACTCTGGCCTCAGGATGAGGCGGCGCTGTACGAGGAGATCATCGGGTCCTATCTGGCGGCCCACCATGAGTTCACGCTCACAGCGGATCGCCTCTGGGCCAGCCCCATCACCGACCGTTGCGAGTACCTGCCTCCCAACCTCCTGCGGATCGGCTATGCGGTGACAGGAGTGCCGGAAAGTCTGCCGCAGCCGCTGGACATTGTGCATGAGCAGGGCGCTGCCGAGGAGTTTGATGCACAGGACCTCCGGGCGCTTTATGGCCAGTCGGCCGGTGCGGCGCGGATTGCGTCCGTGATGCCGCTCCATGATCGTGGCCCGCTCACGCTGTCACGTGATGCCCGCCCCTGCGGGAGCACGAGCGACGTTATCGTCCGGCTGGACCTGATCCCGGCTAACGGTGCTCCTATGACATTCGCAGCACCGACGCACAACGAGCTGCGTCTGTCGATCCCCACGGCCACGTACCACAACGCGTTCGGCAACCTGCCGTTGACGATTTCCTTCTACGACCCCTGCGATCCGAATCGGGCCTATCCGTCCTATGACATACGCCACGTGGTTTCCAAATACGCCGGCGTCCTGAAGCTCCCCGACCTGAACGGTTCCTACGACGGCAACGCGCCCGTAGCCTTCCTGAAGGTGCGTTTCACGACCCAGCCCACCGCCGACCCCAACGGCGGCATGCAGCACAGCTTCCCGGACCCCAACGCCGCCATGCCGCCCGCCGTCACCGACCCCAACGCCCCGACGACAGGTGGCACCGATCCCAACACGCCTAAGCCCACGGCTATGGTGACCTCGCCCCGCAGCCCTCTGCTGGCAGCGAACTTCCCAGCATTGTGCCGTCAACGGCAAGCACTGATCGGCGGTTAGCTCTCTCCGTGCGCCTTCAACAAGGCGCACGCTTCGTCATAGGCGACCTTATACGTATAATCCGGCGGCCCATCGCACGTAGCCAGCCTCTTCGCTTCCCTGGCATGCTCCATCCCCGCGCCCTCGTCGCCCCGCCCAAACGCCAATTTAGCCAACTCCAAACGTGCATCCGCCCCTTGCAGCACATACCCGCATCGTTCCGTGATGACCAGCGCCTCCTCCGCCAACCGCTGGGCCGGGACGACATTGCCCTGATCCACACGCAACCGCGCCAAATCAACTAGAATACAAGCTTCGAACTCCACCAAATTGATCTGACGGCAGCGTTTCAGCGCCTCATGCAGGTGGAATTCGGCCTCATCATGCTCATTGGCCACGCGGTGTGCCGCGCCCAAAAGCCAATGGGCGCGTGGGGAGTCACGAACGGTGGCCTGGGTGAGCGTGCAGTAGCCTGTCATAACTCCCTTCTCAAACAGTTCGCCTCTGCCATACGCGGCGCCCACAGCGACAGCTCCCTTGCCGACGTTGGGGAACACCGCATAGCCGGCGGAGCCGTCGAAGAAGCGTTTCATCCCCGGATCTTCTCGCTGGGCCCGACTGATCGCGTACTGGACGTCGCTGTCGAGTTCGGCTCTCTGCATAGAGGTCGCCGGAGTGGTGGAGCAGCCGGTCACGAGGACCATTGCCACCGAAAGAGACATTAACAGCGTCAGAGTCTTCATCCCGAATCCTTTCCTGTGGAAACAATTACCTGACCGAGTCATCGACGGGAAGACCGAGCTTCTCGTAGAGGCCGCGACGGCCTGTCTTGTCGCCTTTGAGGACGCTCTGAGCGTACTCGGCCACTTCCCCGGCTTTGGCGCGAGGGACGACAATCACACCGTCGCCGTCGGCCACGATCACGTCGCCGGGCATGACCAGGACGCCGCCGCACTCAATGGGGCGGTTCACCGATTCGATCTCGTTGCGGCCGGGTCGAATGCCGCGTCCGACCTTGCGGAAATAGAGGGGCATCTTCTCGGTCGCGACCTCGTCCGTGTCGCGGGCGGCAGCGTTGGTCACTACGCCCACGCAGCCGGCCAGCTTCCAGCCCATGATGTTGTTGGAGCCGATGGTCCCCACATCCGAATCGATCGCATCGTCGATCACCATGGCGGTGCCCTTGCGGATCAGCGGCGCAAATGGTTCGCTGGATATTTCGTTGTACCACCTGCTGACCCACTTATCGAAAGCGCCCGTTTCCATCGTTCCGGCGGCTGGGCGGTTCGTGGGGACATAGCGTGCCGTTACGGCGATGCCGACAAAGCGATGGGCGTAATGCTGGACGTCCTTCCACGCCGCGTGAATCTCGGGCGACATCAGCCCGACACCGGCCAGGCCCACCTTGTCCATGCCGTCCGAAACGTCGGCTACGCGGAGGCGCTCGAAGAGCTTGAGTATCTCCTGATCCTGAGCTTCCGTGTAGACCGGCGTAGCGATGTAGTTCTTGCCCGCGCGCAGGTCTTCGCCCGCCGGTTGGCCGCCTGGCGGTGCAACGGCTGCATCCGAATTCATGCTCAGGCAAATCCAGGATAGTGCCGCGGCCAACGAGATGCCAACCGCCACCCATCGTGTTCGTGCGTTCCGGTGCGTCATGCCGAGCCTCCTTCAATCTCAGAAGAACGGTGTCGGTGCCTGCCAGTACAGCCGGACTGAATGAACACACTATATAGCCGTTTGCCGGGGGGACAAGCCCAAAGCCGGTGTGCGGGTGCGAAGGGCGCGCAGAAAAAGAGCCCTGACGAAACGAGTGCGAGAGTATTCCCTAGTTCAAGTTTGGAGTAGGTTTGAAATACCTGCCTGTGTATGTCGTCAGGGCTGAATGTTGCTTAGGGGTATGGGTTGCTGACGCGTGCTGCCGTTGTCAAAGAGAACCTATCGTTTGTAGGGGCGACTTGTTGTCTTTCTGAGTACTGGATCGGCACCACCCGGAAAATAACTTGAGCCTTTTCGAGTGAGGGAAAGGCTTTATCATCACGAAGAAGGCGGACCGCCGTCGCGCGCGGAGACGGTCTCTTCTCCGCTGTCTTTCCCACGTTCCGGTCCTCGTCAGCGGCGCTCTGTGCGGGACTTTCCTTGTCGTCGCGAACCGCCCCAATTAAACCCGATAACACGTTGCATCAGCCTCTCTGCTTCGCCATATCGGACGTGGCCCGGCCGAGAAAATCCTGCAGAGGCGAGCAAATTCGTGCGAATTGTCTTAATATGTGGTACAGGAAGGCAAATGGAACCCCATAGACGGGCAGGTGCTCAGGATGATCGAGATAGACAGTCACACGGCCGTAGCGGACAGCGAGGTGGTCTTCAGAGCCTCACGCAGCGGCGGTCCGGGTGGGCAGAACGTTAACAAGGTCAACACGCGGATCACGCTGTTCTTCAACGTGCGCGACTCGGCGAGCCTCTCCGAGGATCAGAGGGTCCGTATCCAGCACCGACTCTCCAGCCGGATCGACAGAGAGGGAGTGCTGCGGATCGTCTGCCAGAGGTTTCGTACCCAGGAGGCCAACCGCCGGGCCGCTGTCGAGCGTTTCCAGGAACTCCTGGCCGAAGCGTTGAAACTCTTGCCCGTGCGGAAGAAGACCAAGGCTTCCGCCGGGGCCCACCAGCGACGGTTGTCCCGCAAGAAGCATCGCGGCGCGGTCAAACGCGAGCGCACCACCCGCGACTGGCTGGAGGACTGATACCCGACCGGCCGTCACGTACGCCATTCCCCATTCCCCGTTGCCCAGCCGCCAAATCCCGCCCTCCGCGATTTTTCCGGTTTTTCCATGTAATAGTTTCCCCGCCGCAGCGTCTTAATTGGTAAAGGCGGAACAATAATAATGGCGTGGATCACGGAACAACTCAATACGATGGGCAATGCCTTCTTAGAATATGCGATTCCGATCCAGATCGAATCGGCGGTTCTGGTCGGCCTGGTCCTGATTCTGGAATGCGTCCTGCAAAAGGCCGTGCGGCCCTCCGTGCGGTACTGGCTCGTGACATGCACAGTGACTTTCATTCTACTTAGCCCTCTTTTCTCTCTGTATCCTCCTTCACACTGCCTGCTAACAGGCAACGCTGCCTACGCAGACCCGACCACACACACAGGGGCCGTCGTCGCGCAAGATGCCGCTCTCGACGGCCCCATGGCAGCGGATGGGATCCTCCAGCCCTCTGGAGGTTCCGGGTACACACGCGCTCCTCTATCCGGTCCCACCACCGGACAGTCCCAGACAAATGTGGACCGGATAGGGGGAGGGGATGGGATTCCCACGGCGCACTCCGACCGCGCTGGAGGAACCCATCCCCGGATGCGCCCCGGGCTCACTTGGCCCGGCGCTCTTCTGGTCGCCTGGCTGGCGGGTGTCGCCGCCCTGACCGTGACTATCGTTTTGCGAAGCTTGTCGGCCCGCCGCTGGGTTGCGGGCTCTTACCGTGCGAATCCTTTGATGGTGGACATCCTCTCGTATTGCCGCAAGCGCATGGCCGTGGACAGTCCCGTGCGGCTGCGTGTCGCCCCGGCGGGAACTGCACCCGCTCTGTGCGGCCTGTTGCGGCCCACGATTGTCGTGCCGAACGATCTGGCTCCGACGCTGGGGTCCGGCCATCTGCGGACGCTGCTGCTGCACCAGCTGGCCCACGTCAAGCGTGACGATCTGTGGGTCAATCTGGTCCAGAATGTGGCCACGGTTCTGTACTTCTACAATCCCTTCCTCTGGCTCGCCAACCGGGCCATTCGTCGCCTCCGCGATCAGGTGGCGGATCAGACGGTCCTGGACTCCGTGTCCGGCGAACACCGCTGGTACAGCCGCCGCCTGGCCGACGTCGCCGACCTCACGGGCCGACCCGCTGCCCGCCTGGGACTCATCGGCTTGGCCTGAGTGCAGGTGCATCCCCTGAATTTGCCCCGATCACGTTGAAACGCCGCTCGTATTCTGGTAGAAAAGCGCATCGGGCTTTTCGATTCAGGGACGGCGTTTATGTCGGTTCAATTCATACTGGGCAGGAGTGGCACAGGCAAGACGAGCTACTGCATCCGGGCCATTGTCGAGGCCCTGCTGGAGCCGTCGGAGCGTCCGTTGCTCTTTCTGGTCCCTGAACAGGCGACCTATCAGGCGGAGCGGGCGATTCTCTCCGATAAACGTCTGGCCGGCTATCATCGGCTGCAGATCCTCTCGTTCGACCGCCTCCAGTTCATGCTTCTGGGCAAGAACACGGCCCGCCCGCTCGTTTCGCGTCTCGGACGGCAGATGATCGTACACAAAATCTTGCGGGACATCCGCGACGAGTTGACGGTCTTTCGCTCCTCGTCACTGCTGCCCGGCTTCGCTCGCCAGATCGCCGAGACCATCGCGGAGATGTACCAGTACGCCAAGACCCCGGAAGAGGTGACGGCGCTGCCCCAGAAGCTCTCGGCGGGAGGGGCGGGGCGTCTGGCCGCCATGAAGTTCGCGGATATCGCCCGCATTTTCCAAGCGTACATACAATACCTGTCGGGTCGGTTCGCGGACCCGGACGCCCAGATTCTTGACGCGGCGGACCGCCTCCGGACCGTAGAGACGCAAGATTTTGCGTCCCTGCGGGGGGCACACCTGTGGGTGGACGGCTTTTCGGGATTTACCGAGGGCGAGACGATCCTGCTGATCGAGCTGCTCAAACGCGTGGACCGGGCGCACATCGCTCTCTCGATGGACCCCGCTCACGTGACGGAAGGGGGCTCCGCCGTACCCCATCCCGAAACCGACGTCTTCGAGCCGACCGAACGCACCCACGCGGCTCTTCTGGAGGCGATCGGCCGGGCCCACATCGAGCTGCGTCCGCACGTCCGGCTGCAACACGTGAACCGATTCGCCAAAGCCCCCGCCCTGGCGCATGTAGAACGCCACCTGTTCATCCCGGGGGCCGAACGGGTACACGTGGGTGACTCCATTCGTCTGATCTCGGCGCCCAGCGTGAGGGCGGAGGTGCAGACCATCGCCCGCCAGATTGCGGAATTGGTGCGGAACAAAGGGTATCGCTATCGTGACATCGCGGTCGTGGCCTCCGATCTGGACCGTTACGAGCATTACGTGCGCGGCTACTTCGGCGATTACCAGATTCCGTTCTTCATCGATAAGCGTAAACCGCTCGCCCGTCACCCCGTGATCGAACTGCTCGGCACGGCACTGGCGGCCGTGACGGAAGGCTTCGAGCGGGGCGACGTATTCGCCTGTCTCAAGACGGATCTGGGACCCCTCGACCGGGCCGAAGTTGATCTGCTGGAGAATTACTGTCTGGCCTTCGGGGTGGAAGGGCGGGACTGGACCGATCCCCAACCGTGGGAGTTCCAGGGGGGTGCAGGTTTCTTCGACGAGCACCGCATCAACGAGATTCGTGCCCGGGCGGCCCGGCCCTTGCTGGAGTTGCGGGCGGCCGTGTGCCCTGACGGTGATACGAACAAGCCCCTGACCGCGGCGGAGTTCACGCGAGCCGTCTTCGCCTTCCTGGACGGTCTGCAGGTCCATCGCAAAGTCACGCAGTGGGTCGAGGCGGCGCAACAGGCGCATGACTTGTCCGCGGTGGACGAGCACCGGCAATTCTTCGACCGGCTCGTTGACGTCTTCGATGAACTCACGGAGGTCTTCGGAAACGACCATCTCAAGGCGGCGGATTATGCGTCGCTGTTGGCGTTGGCCTTTTCGCAGATGACCCTCGCATTCATCCCGCCGAGCCTGGACCAGGTGCTGGTCGGTTCGATCGAGCGCAGCCGCCATCCGAATCTTAAGGCGGTTTTTCTGCTGGGCGCCACGCAGAAGCAGTTTCCTGTGCCGGTCGCCGGGGGCGGGGTGCTGTCCGATGAAGATCGCGAAGCAGCCGAGGCGGCGGGATTCCACGTGGCACCGTCTTCCTCTCAGGCTCTGGCCGAGCGGGAGTACCTGGCCTACATCGCCTATACCCGGCCTTCGGAGTTCCTGTGCATCAGCTACCCGGCCGTCGACGAGAAGGGCGGCCCGGTTGTCCGCTCGCACTTCCTCGATGAACTGACCGCTCTCTTTGACGACCTGCGCGAGCAGTCCGTCGAAGACATCCAGCCGCAGATCGAGGACCTCTACGAGCCTTCCGAGATGGCCGAATGGCTGTGCGCCCGCTTGGGACGTGACGTCTTCGCACCGGTGGCCGACGAGGCTTCACTCCAGGGCGTCCTAGCCGCCATGCGGACAGATGAAGCCTATCGACCGACGGCCGGAACGATCGCGTCCGCCCTGGAGTATCAGAATCATGCCGTGCTCGGACCTGCCGTAGTTGGACGCTTTCTCGTGGCCCGGATGCGCAGCTCGGTGACACAGCTTGAGACCTTTGCCGCCTGCCCATTCAAGCACTTCGCCCACTCGACGCTGAAATTGAAGCCCCGGCGGGAGTTCCGGTTGGAGCCATTGGACCTGGGCGCATTCTACCATGATGTACTGGACGCGCTGCACAAGGCACTGGTCGTCAAAGGCTCTAATTTCGCCGACGCCGACGAGAGGGACTTGGTGAATGTGCTGCATGAACAGATCGATGCTGTCAGTGCACGCAAGCCGTTCATCGCGCAGTTCAGGGCGCATTCCGTCCACAATGACTTCATCCTGCGCAACGCCGGCGGGGTGCTGGAAGAATGCGTTCTGGAACTGGCCCGTATGCTGCGGGCCGGGGCCTTTCGTCCGCACCTGACGGAGGTGGGATTTGGCGATGTCCCCGACGCGCAGCAGAACCTCGGTCCCTTCGAGATCCCTCTTGGCCGGGGTCGCGTCCTGGCGATGAACGGGCGGATCGACCGCCTCGATACGGCGCGCGTCGGCGGCACCAGGGCCGCCCTCATCATCGACTACAAGACCTCGACCGTGGGAGCGACGCTCCATTGGTGGAAAATCTACTATGGGCTGGGGCTGCAACTGCCCGTGTACATGCTGGCCGTGCTTGGCACGGAGAGCCACGTGGCGGACGATGTGGCGGGGGCGGTGTGCATCCCGGTCGATGTGCCGGTGAAGACCGGGGTTTTGGCCGAGAGCCGCGAAGTAGGTCCGGCCTTTCGTCGCAAAGCCCGCGGGCCGCTCAACGGCATGTTCTACAACGCGCTGGATGCCGGCGCCTCGGGAACCAGCCAGTTTTACAGTTTCTTCGTCACGAAGGATGGAACCCCCTTCGGCAAGTATGAGTCCCAGGATATCCTCCGGCCGGAGCACTTCCGGACCTTGTTGACGTGGGTCCAGCGTAAGGTCGTCGAGCTGGCGGAAGACCGGATGAGCGGCCGGATCGAGGTCAAGCCGTATCGCTATCACGATGAGCGGCCCTGCACGCTCTGCGACTATCTGCCCGTGTGCCGCTTCGACTGGCAGGTCAACGACTATAATTTCCTGGATCCCAAGGGCAAGCGGGACATCGTGGGGGGAGGTGACCCGGCATGAGCGAAGAGCGGGCGGTAGAGTGGACGCCCCAGCAGGGGCAGGCGATCAGTGCCCGGGGACGCAACGTGCTGGTCACGGCCTCGGCCGGCACGGGGAAGACCGCCGTGCTTTCGGCGCGCGCGGTGAGCCTGGTCGCCGACGCGGCCACGTGTCCCAGCGTCGCCAACATGCTGGTCCTGACGTTCACCGACGCCGCGGCCGAGCAGATGCGGCTGCGCATTGCCCGGCGGCTGCGCGAGGAGTTCGACCGCACGCACGACCGCCGGCTCATGCGCCAGTTGACGCTGCTCCAGGGCGCCGACATCAGCACGATTCACGCCTTCTGCAAGCGGCTGATCACCGAGAACTTCCACGAGCTGTCGCTGGACCCCGCGTTCCGCGTGATCGATGAAGACGAGTCGATGCTGTTGAAAGTGGAGGTCCTCGACCGGGCCGTCGAATGGGCATGGCACCAGAGCCAACTGGTTGGTGGACTGGGCCAGCTCCTGCGCCGGCGCAACCTGCGCGATGCCTCGGGTTTCCTGGGCAACATCATCCGCGTCAACGATTTCGTGGATACGGTCGTCTCCCGCGAACAGTGGTACCGCCGGGCCTATGAGCTGGCCGACAGCACAGACCCTCTGGCCGGCCCCCTGGGTATGGCGCAGCGTGACATCGTGAAAGGACGCGTCGAAGCCATTCTCATGCGTCTCTACAAGGCCAAGACGTTGCATGATACTCACGCGCCGGGCGGGCGGTGGGGTGTCGAAGTCGAGGAATCGCTGATCCGACCTCTCCGCGAGTGTCTGCAACGGCTCGACGCCGATGATTGGAACAGCGCCGTCGAGAGCATCCGGAGTTTCGCGAAGGTTGAAAGGGCCACCCCCTTGCGGGGGTTCCCCGAAGAGCTGCGGGAACTCATCAAGGGACTGCGGGACGATGCCACAGTTGATTTCCTGCGGCTGCGGGACCTGGCTGTCGTGAATCCCGACTACCTGAATACTGTCGGTCGCGCCGCCGGCGCGCAGACGCGGGTCCTGGTGGAGATCGTCGAGAAGTTCAACCAGCTCTATGCCCAGCGCAAGACCGCGCTGAACGGGTTGGATTTTGCCGACCTCGAGCACTATGCGTATCGCCTGTTGACGGTCGAAGACGCCGCGACCGGTCAGCGCACGCCCTCGCCCACGGCCCTGGCCCTCCGCGACCGCTACAAATACATCTTCGTCGATGAGTATCAGGACATCAACCCGGTGCAGCAGGCGATCCTCGACACGCTCACATCGGGCAACAATGTCTTCGTCGTCGGCGACGTCAAGCAGAGCATCTACTCGTGGCGTGGGGCCGAGCCCACGATCTTCGTGGAGCGGCTGCGGGCGGCCGGCGCCTCGGCGGACAACCTGCTGGGGGTACGCATTCCGCTCAATCGGAATTTCCGTTCCGCCCGCGGAATTCTCGACTTCGTCAACAGAGTCTTCGGCCGGATCATGACGGCGACATTGGCCCACGTGGACTATGACGAAGATGCACGGCTGCACCCGCCCGAGACGCAGGTTCCGGCGGCTCCGCCGGACGAGAGCGGGCCCGTCGTCGAAATGCACATGCTCGATGAGGCGGCGCCAGGTGAGAACGACGGCGACGACTCGGCGACGGCGCTCGATCGCATTCACGGCCGCCAACGCCAGGCCGGGATGATCGCGCAACGGATCAAGGAGCTGGTCGGTTCCGAGTCCATGCCGGCCCTGCAGATTTACGATAAAGACACGCAGGCCCTCCGCAACGTCCGCTATGGTGACATCGTCATCCTGATGCGGTCGCTGGCGAAGAAGGCGAACGACTACGTCGAGATTCTCCGCCTGGCCGGCATTCCGGTCAGTTCCGACGCCACCGCCGGGTACTTCGAAACGACGGAGATCAGCGATGTGCTGTGCCTGCTCAAGGTGCTGGATAATCCCCAGCGGGACATCGATCTGGCGGCCGTGCTGCGTAGCCCGTTCTTCTCGTTCGACGACACCGAGCTGGCCCAATTGCGTATGGATAGCGGCGCCGCTCCCGAAACGGATTTCCACGGCTGCGTCATGCGCTATCTGGCAGCCGGACCGGATGCGACGCTGCGCGAGAAGCTCCAACGGGCCCTGGATACCCTGGCCGCATGGCGGACGCTGGCTCGGCGGGGGCTGTTGGCGGACCTGCTCTGGCGGATTTATCATCAGACGCGGTACCTCGCCTTCGTCCTGGCCCTGCCCAACGGTGCGACGCGCAAAGCCAATCTCCTCAAGCTGCACGACCGGGCCGTGCAGTTCGAGGGCTTCGCCAGCAGTGCGGGCGTGCCCTCCGTGACGCGTTTCGTCGCCTTCCTGGAGCGTCTCCAGGAAGCGGGGCAGGACTGGGCGCCGGCCGAGTCCGCCGCGCCGGGCAACGCGGTGCGCATTCTGAGCGTACACAAGAGCAAGGGCCTGGAGTTTCCCGTCGTGTTCCTGGCCGAGCTGGAGAGCCGATTCAATGTCCGTGACATGTGGGCGGATGTGGTGACGGACGCCGAGCATACACTGGGCTTGCAGATCGTCGAGCCACGCTCCAATGCCAAGTTCAGCTCGCTGGCGCATCAGGTGATCGGGGACAAACGCAAAAACACGGCACTCGCCGAGGAAATGCGAATTCTGTACGTTGCGATGACGCGGGCCCGCGACCGCCTGATTCTTACGGCTTCGGAGAAAGGGACTACTTGCGTCAAGATGCTGGAGAGAGGCTTCTGGCTGGCCGATGGGACCATTCCCGACTGGCTGTTGAAGGACTCCGGCACGCTCCTCGAATGGGTCGTGTACGGCCTGGCGGACCAGAAGGTCCTGCACGAGGCGTTCAACACGGGTCTGGCGGATCGGGTGACCGGCGGCGGCCTGTTCTCGTTGGCCGTCTACGGCGGAGAGCAATTGCGCCGGCTCTCGCAGTTTGTGTTGCAGTTGCGCGGGCGTAAGACGGAAGCTTCTGCGGTTGCAGGGGCGCATGCCGATTCGCCCTCGCCCGAGGCGCAGGATATCCGCCTGTGGTCGCGGCTGAGGGACCGGCTGAACTGGTCGTACGGCTTTGCCGCCGCCGTGCATGAGCCGGCCAAACGGTCGGTGACGGAATTGACGCATCGGGGCGATGAGTTCACCCGCCTGGACTTCTCCCGGGCACTCGAACGTCGCCCGGCGGCTTTAGCCGGACCCGGCGGGGAGACTCCGGAAGACGCACGCGTAATCGGCACGGCGGCCCATCTGGTGCTGTCCACGCTTGACCTGGCTCAGCCGATCACTCATGAAACGGTCCTGCAAATGAAAGACCGCCTGGTCGCGGAAGGCGCTATGACGCCCGCGGTCGCCGAGCGGATTGACCCGGGCGGGATTGTGGCCTTTTTTGAAAGCGAGTTGGGCTACCTCGTGCGCCATCAGCGCAATACCGTCTGGCGCGAATGGCCCTTCACGTTCCGGCTGCCGACGTCACAGGCAGCTACGGGGAGTTCGGCTGCGGAGGGGGACATCTTCCGCGTGGCCAGCGAGGATTTCACGGTCGTACAGGGCCTGATCGATGTTGTTGTCCGGACGCCGGGCGGGCTGGTCATCATCGATTTCAAGACCGACCGCGTCAGCGGGGAGGCCCTCCAGCGGCGCGCCGAGGCGTATCGGGGCCAGGTCGAACTCTACGCCCGGGCGGCGCACGAAATCCTCAGGCACCCGGTTCAGGACAGGTGGTTATACTTCCTCGCGGTGCGCCAGGGCGTGCGGCTTTAGGGTGTTTCTTCTGGTTGGAGCTATGAACATATCGAAATTTGGTCGCAAGATCGCCGTGCAGTCGGGGATCGGGCAATTGATGGACGATCTGGGTGCGGCCGTCGCGCAAAAGGGCGAGGTCTTCATGCTCGGGGGGGGCAATCCCGCTCGTATCCCGGAGGTGGAGACGTGTTTCCGGCGGGCCATGATGGAGGTCCTCGCCGCGGGAGATCGCTTCGAGCGGGCCATCGGCAGTTACGATCCGCCTAAAGGTGATGCGGCATTCCGCGAAGCTCTCGCCGGCCTGCTGCGGCGCGATTACGGCTGGGCCGTCGGTCCCGAGCACATCGCTCTGACTAACGGCAGTCAGTCGGCGTTCTTCGTCCTGTTCAATCTCTTCGCGGGCGAATACCCGGACGGGACACGCAAGCAGATCCTGTTTCCGTTGACCCCGGAGTATATCGGCTACACTGATGTGGGCGTGTCACCCGACCTGTTCACGGCGTTCCGACCGCGCATTGAGCACCTCGACGAGCATCTCTTCAAGTACCACATCGATTTCGATGCCTTGCGCATCGATGAGCATGTCGGTGCCATCTGCATTTCCCGACCGACCAACCCCTCGGGCAACGTGGTGACGGACGACGAGGTGCAGAAGCTGAGCGATCTGGCGGCGGGACGGGGTATTCCGCTCATCATCGACAACGCCTACGGCGTGCCTTTTCCGAACATCGTTTTCACGGACGCTCGGCCGCTGTGGAACGAGAATACGATCGTTTGTATGAGTCTGTCCAAGCTCGGCCTGCCGGGCGTGCGGACGGGGATCGTGATTGCCCGGCCCGAGATTGCCGAGAGGGTCGCCCGCGTCAACGCGGTGATGAGCCTCGCTCCCGGCGGCGTCGGTCCGGCCCTGACCACCCGCATGATCGAAACAGGGGAGATCATGCGCCTGGCCCGTGACACGGTGCGTCCGTTCTACGAGAGCAAGGCCCGTCACATCATGGACTGCATCCATGCGCGGTTCAAAGGCCTGAGCTACCACGTACACAAGCCGGAAGGGGCTTTCTTCGTGTGGTTGTGGTTGCCCGATTTGCCGATCACGAGCCAGGAACTTTATGAACGCCTGAAGAAACGCAATGTCGTCGTCGTCCCTGGTCAACATTTCTTCCCCGGTTTGACCGGGGCGTGGGATCATACGAACCGATGCCTCCGCGTAAGTTACGCTCAGCCGGAGCCTGTGGTTGAAGCCGGGGTGCGCGCGATCGCTGACGAAGTCCGACGCATCGGTGTCACTTGACCTGAGCGGCGATCCAGCGGTCCGTTCTGGCTTCCAGGATGTCCAGCGGCAGGCAGCCCTCGCGGAGAAGCTCGTCGTGGAACGATCGGACGTCGAACCGCTCCCCCAGCGTTTTCTTCGCTTTGGCCCGCAGGGCGGTGATCGCGATCTGTCCGCACTTGTAGCTCAGGGCCTGGCCGGGCCAGCCGATGTAGCGGTCGACTTCCAGCTCCGCCTCTGCCGCTGCGAAGCCGGGGGTCTCCATCATGTACTTGAATGCCTGGTCGCGCGTCCATCCTTTGGCGTGCAGGCCGGTATCGACGACGAGCCGGCGGGCCCGGAGCATTTCCTCGCCCAGGGACTTCAAACGCTGGCCGATGTCACGGTAGCAGCCGAGTTCGGCGCCCAGGCTCTCGGCGTAGAGGGCCCAGCCTTCCGCATAGGCGTCGTAGGTGCCAAACTGTCGGAACTTCGGCAAGTCCCGCTGCTCGAACGCCAGAGCGGTCTGCAGGTGATGTCCCGGCACGGCTTCGTGCAGGAAGATGGCTTCGGAGACGGACAGCGGCGTCTTCTCGATCCCGGCGCCATTCACATAGAAAACGGCCGGACGTGAGCCATCAGCGGCGGCGGGGCACATCTGCGTTGAGGATGTGGCCTCGCAGAACTCCTCAACGGGGCGAATCTCGAAGGGAGCTTTCGGGAGCCGGCCGAACAGTCTGGGCAGGTTCGCGTCGATGGTCGTGCGAATCTGACTGTAGGCACGGATCAGATCGGGCTTGGTGCGGAACACGGGCGTGGTCTCGTCCAGGTGCTTCGAGAACGCCGCCAGGTCGCCCGCGAACCCGGCGCTCTTCTTCAGGGCTTCCATCGCGGCGGTGATGCGGGCCACCTCCGACGTGCCCAGCTCGAAGATCTGCTCGGGCGTCAGCGTGGTGGTCGTGTAGTGCCGGGCACAGTGCTCATACCATGTCCGGCCATTGGGTAGGGCGGAAAGGCCGATCGTGTCCCGGCATCTCGGCAGGTATTCCTGACGCAGGAAGGTCGTCAGCTTGCGGTAGGCGGGCGCGATATGGTTCTGGATGGCCTCCGTGTAGGCTTGCGTCAAGCGCGCCTTGTCAGCGTCGCTGAAATCCGCAGGCATGTTCCGGATCGGCTCGTAGAACACGCTCTTCTGGATGTCCGGGACGAGCAGTCCCTCCAGTTGGGAGACGCTCTTGACCATGATGACGCGCGGTTGCACGATGCCGGCAGCGATTCCTTTCCGCATGTTCGCGACGGCCGTGTCGACCCAGGCGGTGAAGTCACGCATGCGGCCGAGGAACCTCTCGTAATCCTGGACTGTCTTGAATGGCTGAATATCGGTGCCGGAGCCGAGCCGGGCGAACGTGGTCGCCAGGTCGTCCATCCGGCCCACCGGCAGCAGGTGCTCGGGGAACTTCAGGCCCGCGTCGATCCGGGCCAGGTCGCTCTTGAGAATGTCACAACTGAGCTGATCGGCGTCGCTGAGGCCCTCCCGCTCAACCGCGGCCAATAGACGGGAATACTTCTCCGTCAGGCCGGCCAGCCGACTCCGGTGCTCGTCGCTGATGTCGTTGGCCAGATGGTCATCGTAGCGATGATCCCCATTCAGCGTTGCGTCGAGAGGAAAGAGAACGAGACGTTCCTCGTAGTAGTTCTCGAACAGTTGGTGCAGGGGTGTGGATGGCGTTTGACCGTGGGCCGTTACGGCCCCGGTCAGGCAATGGATGACTGTCAGTGCGATCAATGTCTTTGTCCCGTTATGCATCGATATCTCTTCAATCTTTCTCTCTGCTTTGGGCCAACGTTTTCGTGCCGGCGTTCAAGACCCGTGCGAGGGTATCGACGTCGTAGACACAGCCTCCCCAGGTGCCGCCGCAGGCCTGCTGCAAGAGGGCCCAGAGCCGGGTGTCCTCCGGCAGGCCGGGCAGGGGCGCCAAGTCGGGGCGGAGCTGACGCCTGGCCAGCAACTGATTGCCGCGCTCGATGCTCAACGAATCGGGCGGATCGCCTGCCTGGCCAATCAGGTTGACCCGGCCGTCCAGCCGTTTGCGGTCGATCACGATTTCGATGATGTCGCCGTCGAGGATCTTGCCAATGGGCCCGCCCGCCAGGGCTTCGGGGCCGACATGACCGATGCAGGCGCCGGTGCTGACGCCGCTGAAGCGGGCGTCGGTGATCAGGGCAACATGCTTGCCCCACGTGAGGTGCTTCAGTGACGCGGTCACCTCGTAAACCTCCTCCATGCCGCTGCCGAGGGGACCGTCGCAGATCAGGAGGATCACATCGCCGGACTGGATGCCGCCGGACTTGATCGCCGCCAGAACCTGCGATTCGCGGACGAAAACCCTGGCCGGCCCGCGCTTACGATAGACACCGTCAGCGTCGACCACGCTGGGATCGATGGACGTGCTCTTGATGACGGAGCCGTCGGGGGCGATGTTGCCCCGGGGGAATGTCACGGTCCCGGTGAGACCTGCCTGGCGTGCGCGAGCGGGGGTCATGATGACATCTTCCGGATCGATGCCGTCCCGCTCCTGGAGAAGGGCCCGCAGCCGGGCGCGTCGTTCCGAACGTTCCCAGTGATCGAGCAGAACGCTCAGGCGGTCGCCCGTGACGGTCAATACGTCGAGGTCCAGCACGTTCAACTCGCGCAGGCGCAGCATGACTTCCGGAACGCCACCGGCGAGGTACACCTGGATGGTGGCGTGATTTCTTGGGCCGTTGGGCAGGACGTCCACCAGCCGGGGAATCTGTCGATTGACGGCGATCCAGTCATCGACGGTCGGGCGTTTCAAGCCAGCCGCATGGGCGATGGCCGGCAGGTGGAGCAGGAGGTTCATCGAGCCGCCAAACGCCGCGTGGACGGCCATGGCATTGCGGATAGCGCCATCGGTCAATACATCTTTGACCGTGATGCCTTTCTGTTCGAGAGCCAGCAACGCTTGGGCGGAGGAACGCGCCAATTCCAGCCAGATTGCCTGGCCCGAAGGAGCGAGCGCCGAGTGCAGCACGCTGAGGCCCAGGGCTTCGCCCACGACCTGCGACGTCGAAGCGGTGCCGAGAAACTGGCAGGACCCGCCGGGGGAGGCGCAGGCGGTGCAAGCGACTTCCTGTGCATATTTCAGCGTGACCTCGCCTCGCGCGAAGCGGGCGGGCAGGCTCTGCACTTTCCCGGCGTCCTCACCTTTGACCGGAGGCAGTGTCACGCCGCCGGGAATCAGGACGCAGGGCAGGTCTTTCATAGTGCCCATCGCCATCATCATCGCGGGCAGGCCCTTGTCGCAGTTGGCGATACCCAAGACGCCGTGCCGGGTGGGTAAGGAGCGGATGAGCCGACGCAGGACGATGGCGGCGTCGTTGCGATAGGCGAGACTGTCCATCATGCCGGAATTGCTCTGGGTCCGGCCGTCGCAATGCTCGGTGACGAACGAGGCGAACGGTATGGCGCCGAGTCGTTTGATCTCCCCGGCCGCTGCTTCTGCCAGCAGGACCGGCTCGAACTGTCCCGTGCTGTACGTCAGGGCGATGGGCGTCCCGTCCGGCGCGCGTATCCCGCCGTTCATGCTCAGGATCAGGAACTGTTTCTTGCCGAAGTCATCGGCCGGCCATCCCTGGGCGACGTTCTCGATCCACCCGAAAACGTGGCCGCAGGGTGAATTCCGCAAGAAGTCCGCCGTCATGGGCAGTTTCCCGCCGGGACCGGCGGCTTTGGTCTGAACGTCGTAAATGGACTTGGGCCCGGGTTTGAGTATGTCTTGGGCAACCGTCGATAGTTTCATATCTGATCCTTGTACATCTTTCCCAGCATCGCGGCGCCGAGCAGTGAGGACTGGTCCTGATAGCGATAGTCCGACGGGGCCATCCATCGTTTCTTAAGAAGGTCCATGCCTTGAATCTTGGCGCCTCCGCCGGTCGTGATGATGGGTCGCTGCAATGCGAGGAACTGCGACACTTCCTCAAGGTGGCTGCCGAGATAGCGCAGGTTTCCGCGCAGCAGGCCCAGCAGCATCTGCTGTCGATCCGTTTCGAGTGTGACATTCGAGAAGCCCGCGGTGAGATTCTTCAAGCTGTAGCGTGAGCCCTGGAGGTATGGGACATAGTCCGGCAGTCCCTCGTCGTGCGGGCCGGCCCGGGACAGATAGTCCGCAATCGTCTGAGGGATGAAGGTCTGATAGAACTCGTCCTTGGAGATATCCCGGCAGAAGACGGAATGGAACCACTCCAGGGCTTTGCCGCCCGTATTCAGCACGAAGAATGTCAGCCAGCGGTGGGGCAGGACGTGGCAGCGGATGTTGTAGTGGGGCGATCCGACCGGATGGTCGAGACACACGGCGGCGATTTCGCACGTGCCGGCAATGTCGATCACCTGCCCCGGCTCGTTGATCCCCGCCGAGAGACCCGCGAGAATGGCGTCGTTGCCGCCGCAGAGGACCACGGCGTCGCGTGGGAGGCCCAGCTCATCCGCGACTTCCGGCAGGAGAGTTCCCACCGGGGCGTGACTGTGCATGAGCGGCGGCAACTTCTCGGGAGCGATTCCTGCATGCTCCAGGACCTTGTCCAGCCAGGAGAGCTGATTGTCACGCGTGTCATAGAGACCGGTGATAGACATCGTGGAAGGATCGATGGCCCACCGTCCCGTGAGCCTCCGGACCATGTACGTATTGGTGTGCCCGAACTTGTGCGTACGTTTCCAGATGTCCGGCTGGTGGTCGCGAATCCACAGGATCGAGCAGAGGGACGAGCCGCCCGAGACAGGGAGGTTGCACGCCTCGGCGAGGAAAAAATCTTCGCCGCAGCATCTGCGGATCATCTCCGCCTGCTGTTGAGAGCGGCGGTCGAAGAAGAGAATCGCCGGGCCCAGGGCGGTGCCGTCCTCGGCCATCGGAGTCAATCCGGGGGTGGTCACCGAAAGCGAGATGGTCCCGACTTCCGCCAGATGCGGCCTTAGTTCCTGGCAGCAGGAATTCAACGCGTCCCACCATTGCTGAGGGTCGATGTCGGCTTTACCCTGATCGTAGAGGTGAACCGCATAGTCGCGGGTCGCACTGCACTTGAGTTCGAGACTGGGGTCGAAGATTCCCAGCTTGAACGTGGTCGTACCGACATCGATGGCCAGAATATCTGTCACGGGGTCAGCACTCCAAGCTCGACGAGGGCGGCCTTGACCTCGCTGATCTGGTCCGCATTCAGAGGGTACAAGGGCCTTCTGGGAATCCCCCCGTGGAATCCGAGCAGGTTCATCGCGGCTTTGACGCCGGGTACGCCGAATTGTCCGGCGATGCATTTGTTGATGTCCTTCAGTCTTTGGTCCAGGCTCTCGACGGTGGCCTCGCCCTTCATGATCACCTGGTGAAGCTTCACGGACAGGTCAGGGCAATAGTTCGCGAACGATACGGTCCCACCGATCGAGCCCTTCTCGACAAAGCCGCGCAGCTTGCCGATGGAACCCACCATCACGGAGAAATGGTCGCAGTCCAGCTCCATGACCCTGAGATCGCAGCCGGGGGTGCTGTCTTTCATTCCGACGATGTTGGGATGTTGCGACAGTCTCTGAATCAGCTCGAACGAAAGTGTCATTCCATTGAAGCCGGGGCAATTATAGAGCAGCAAGGGGATGGAGGCTTCGTCCGCGAGCGCTGAGAAGTAGCGATACAGGCAATCGTCCGTCAGTTGCTTCTTGAAATAGGATGGGCTTTGCACCAGTGCGAAATCGACGCCCCCGGAGGCCATCCGCTGAAGAGATCGTGCCGCGTGACGCTGGGCCTCGTACATGACACCGACGATCACAATCTGTCCAGGCCCCCGGCCTTCCATGGCCGCATCCACAACGGCATGCTTTTCGTCTTCGCTGAGGCTCTTGTTCTCTCCGTTGGAGCCGAGGACGAGATAACCTCGCAGCGGCGTCCTGCGGTATAAGGCCATGTTGTGCTTCAGACCCGCAAGATCGACATCTTCGTTATCTGCAAAGGGCGTGACTATCGGAGCGAAGATGCCCGTGAGTTTCTCTCTGCAAGTCGCGTTCATAGGAGCACTCTCATCGGAAGTACTTCACCAGGTCTGAGAGATGAACAACCCCGTCGGTCTGCCACGGCTTCTTGCCGGCGATCAGTTCCGCCCGCTGGCCGTGTGCGTCACCCAGACACGACAGGACCATGTCGGCGCCGCTCAGGTCCTCTTGCCGCGTGTAATCGTTCACGGTGGCGACGACGAACATGCCGGCCGCTTTGGCCGCCTGGATACCGTTGCTCGAATCCTCGACAACGATACACTGTTGGGGCCGCAGCGTGGTCTTATCGAGCGCCATCAGGTAAATCTCGGGATCGGGTTTCTTGCGTTTGACGATATCGCCGGCCAGCACGAGATCGAAGTGGATATCCTGCAACAGGCTGCGCAGAATGGCTTTGGCTGCTTTCTCGGCCGAAGTCGTGCAGACGCCCAATATCAGCTTTTGTTGCATCGCCTCATGCATGAGGCGGTGTACGCCGGGGCGGAGCGGCAATTGCCCTTGTTCGATCATCTCGATAAAGATCTCGGTCTTGCGTTGATGCAGCCGGGCGATCAGAGAGTCTTCCTGGTCGGGAGCGACGGGCTTGCCGAAGCCGCCGTTATGGAGCTGATGCCGCATGCGTTCCTTGCCGCCGCCGATCTGCAGCATTTCGTGGTATTTCCGCTCGTCCCAACGCACGTCGAATCCGAAGCTCTCGAATGTCCGGTTGAAGGCGACGCGGTGGCCGTCCCGTTCGGTATCGACGATGACCCCGTCCTGATCGAAGAAGATGGCCTTGATCTCGGGCATGACCCGCTCACCGTGCCTTTCCTGCGCACCCGAGTACGTCGATCCATCGTTCGATGGTCTGCATCGTTGCTTTGTGGACGGCGCTGTCGATGCGTCCCGGATTGTACTCATTCCGGTGCGTGCTGATGTAGTCGTACGTTGCGTCGATGAGCGTGTACTTCAGTTCCGTCGAGACATTGAACTTGCAGCCGCCGAGGGCCACGAGCTTCCTGACGACGTCGTCCTGGAGCCCGGTGCCGCCGTGAATGACCAGAGGGACCGTGGGCTTGCTGCCGTTGAACAGATGGAAAATCCTCTCCAGACGGTCGAAATGCAGCTTGGGGTTCTTGGTCGTGTACACGCCGTGAGCGGTGCCGATCGCCGGTGCGAACAGGTCGATGCCGGTGCGACGGACATACTCCTCCGCCTGGGCTGGGTCACACAGCGCCGCTTCGTTCTCCGTGACCTTGACCTGATCTTCCACGCCGCAGACCGTGCCCAGCTCGCCCTCGACGGTGATGTCGCCAACGCGATGGCAGTAGTCGGCCACGGCCGCGGTGATACGGATGTTCTCCTCGAAGTTCTGCTTCGAGGCATCGATCATGACGTTCGTATACCCTGCGTCCGCGGCGGCTTGGCACAGCTCCACGTCGGTGCAGTGATCGAGATGCAGGCAAATGGGAATGGAAGCGGATGCCGCCATCGCGCGGTAAGCCGCAACCAGGAGCTTGACCCCGAGAAACTGGGTCGGCGTAACGGAGGTCTGGATGATGAGGGGGGCCTTTCTTCGCTCCGCAGCTTCGACGACGGCCTTCATTTGCACGATGTTCGTAACGTTGAAAGCTCCCACGGCGTACTTGCCCTGGGTGGCCTGCAACAGCATCTCCCGAGCCGACACGATACTCATAAACGATTCCTGTGCCTGGTTTCCCACCACACCCTGGTAGGAGGTTCTTTCATTCCTCCGGCGAAACTGAATATAGCGACGCTGAGGGTGCAATCAAGAACTTAATGTCCAGCCTGAAGCCTGTCACGTAGCCACGGGTCGACAGCCTGTTCCGACGAGGGGGCGCGGGGCAGCCTGATGCGGGATGTCATTGACGCAAGTGATTGTAATAAAAAGATTTGCGGAAATGGGCGGTAGAAGACTTGAACTTCTGACCTCCTGCGTGTCGAGCAGGCGCTCTAGCCAAC
>CAYQXM010000076.1:0-26463 GCA_964421295.1 uncultured Pirellulales bacterium | reverse complement strand
AATTGTCCGCTGCGCGCAAAGTGCTTCAGTGCCTCCGCGCAGACGAGACTGATCTTGATCTGTCGCGGGTACGAAGCCTTGCTCCGCGCGCGACGTCGACAGGCGAAATGGCTCCCGGAGGACCGCGCGGTCTATCGGCGTCACCGCTGGCGGGTGGAAGGGGCTCACGGGGAGGCCAAGACACAACACGGTCTGCGCCGGGCGGCGCGTCGTGGCTTGGTCAACATCTCGATCCAGGTGTACCTGACGGCCGCCGTGATGAATCTCAAGCGGCTGGCGGCCCTTTTGATTTGCGTGTGGTCCCGTGGGTGCGACCACCTTGCCATTCGGGTGAGGGCACGATCTTCACAAATCCGTCACTTCGTTCTCAGGTGGCTGCTCGTGGGACGACCCAAAACCAGAACCTTTTTCAACAGCCCCACTGTCCCTAGTTACCTGGAACGCTTCGTTGCCCGCTGGTTACTTCCCCTTCTTCCCGCCACGACCTGTGTCGCCGTGTCCGGGGAGCGGGATGTTTTCTTTCTGCGTCGTGGCTGGCCGTCTGTCAGCTTCTTTCAGCGGAATGAACTGCCCGGTCTGTGAGTCGCGCGCGCCCCGTCGTGCTTGTCGTTCTTCGCCCATTTGATTGCCCTTTCTATTCATCTGGCATTTCCAGTCTAATGCCGCCCGCCTACATCGGCGAGTGACAAAGGGGCCTAGCCCCTCAAATTCCCTCGGCAGCCCCGTACAACGTCGGCACGGCTTCCTCACACAGATTGGTGGGCAGCAACCCATCTACTGGACTTTAATTGTCCTTTACATGAGTTCCCAGTGTCAGAGTCTCATACGAATTGTGGAAACTCTCAAAAAAGAAAAGATGAGCTGTGCCCCCGACGTCATTTAGGACAATTTCGCCTTTCCCGATTGGGCCTCGTTTGCCAAAGCAGAATTCGCGAAGCCCGTAGAAGAGTCGCTCAGCAGTCACGCCTGCAAACTGTTGAGCGAAAGTTGTTGATCGTAGAAAGTATCGGACTGGGCTCTGATCGCTCTCAGGTTCATCTTGGGGGTGAATACTGACGAGTCCTACCGCGGGTATGTCGAGCGATTCCACCGTGCGCCATAATGTCGCCGTAATGGTGTTGCCGTATGTCTCGTGGAGTGTTTGAACCCTGTTAAAGTTGATGTCGCCGCCTCGGACCTCGTCAGTGAAGCGATTCCGCAAGAAGAGAAGACGACCCGCGGCATAATTGGCTTCCGCTTCAATTTGCTGATGACAGGAAACACTCAGTGTTCTCTGGGAGTCGCCATGCATTAGAGGTTCGTGCCAAGCTATTATGCTGTGACCTATCTCGTGGGCCTCTCCCCAACGTTCTTTCAGGGGGGCCATGTCCTCATCGATCAGAATGCGCTTGCGGTCGGGAAGCCACAATGCACTCAAATCGAACTTCTTGATCGCGTCTATGAGTAGGGAAGGACGCTTGATGACTTGCTTTCCTGCGACCTTCAAGCGATGAACAGTCTCTTCGAGGATACCGTGGTCAGTTGAAGAGAAATAGACCTTATCCAGTCGGAGCAGTTCACGAACCTCGCCTAGATTCAGAGGTGGGTCCGGGTTTCCAAGATTGGACAGTACTCTCGCAACAGCTTGGTCGATTTCTGCAGCATCTTCTTGGCTAAGGAACTGATTCTCCACACGATTCTCCCAAATCCGAATACTCCGCCAGGACTTTCACAAACTCTTCCAAGGCTTCTCGCTCATTTCCTGAAAGCTTAGCTGTCGGCTCAGCCTTTGCTGCGAAACGAACCACGGCTTCGGAGAGCGATTTGCCTCTCGACTGCATCAAACCAGCCAATTCCATCAATCCTCCAGCCGGTATATTAAGAGCCTTCGCCAGTCTATAGAGAACCCTTGGTTCTGGCTCCAGTTCCTGACCCAATTCAATAGCTCGAATCTGTGCCAAATTAAGCCGAGATGTTTCAGATACATCAGAGATGGACATACCTTGACGTCGACGTGCTAGCTCAACAAGGCGCCCAAGAATGCATAGGTTCTTTTGAGATTGCATCTGTTGCTTCTTCTCGTCATCCAGCATTCTTGCGTATAGTCCACCAGCCGAAACAAATCCATAGGACTCCTGCTCTGCCATTTGCGTAAGCCAAGCCTTGTCGTTGTTCAATTGTATTGTCATGATCGACCTCCCTTTAAGAAGATATCCGCCCCTTCTTGTGTAAGCTCGTACCATGCCATTCCATGGCGCCCCGCCTCCTCAACGCGTATCATTCCACATTTCTTCGCATAGAACCCCTCGGCTTGAGGCAGTGATAGAAGGCCAACACGTCCGCGAAAACCCTCGCCAAGACTCAGACGAATCGCGGCCTCTATCATACGCGCGCCAATCAGTCCATACTGTGGTTCACTCACTAAGTCAGCAATATTCCAAGGGGCAGTCTCCAGAAACTCAACGCAAACCAACGGTCTGCCTCGATCAGGCTCAATCTGGGCAAAATGCATGGCCAATTCAAGCATGGCCAACCCTTGCCATTGATTGTTCATTTCGATTCCGAAGCATCGGAGCGTCAGAAGCCCATTCGCCAACAAACCAGCTTTTTGTGACCAGTCCCAATGGTGATGCTGGAAGAGACGCTGAATCTCAGTCTTCGTCTTCCCCGCCGCCAACATGCGTTGTATCGCGGCATTGCGAATAGGCTTCCATTGTGTCTCGGCTTCGTTCATCTGATCGATTGTGAGATCGTCGTGAAAAGTCGCCGGGATGAACTCGCCTTTCTTCCGATTAAGGATCAGAATTGTCTGGGCCATCAGAGCACGACCAATTCGCCTTTCTTCTTTTCCTTCTCGTCCTCGAAGTAGAATTTCTCGCCTCGGCTGAGGCGCACGTCAACCATTTGGTAGAGTCTCAAAGCTTGACGTATAACAGCGGTTTTTGAGAGATCCTTCCTTCTGGCAAGTTCTTCAAGAACCTCCATCTCTGCGTCCGTCATGTTCAGTGTCATTGTTTTCTTCGGTGCCATAGGTTCTCCTTAATTAATCATACGTTATTCGGCTAAGAAATCAACAGTAATTATGTAATTTTTAGCTATTTTTCACACGTTGATCCATAAAGCATTATGCAGCAAAGATATAGAGCACGCAGGCGTGTGTGTGGCTTATGCATGCTTGGTGGCACCTGCGGGGGCAGGCATTGAAACAAGCCTGGGGTTAACAGCGGGGTCAGGTACAATTGCCGCACGGCGGGAAGTCCTGCCGCAGGGGCGGGGATGGCCATGATACTCATGGGCGAGACGCCCGTGCTACGCGGCGTCGGGGAAGTTCAGGTAGGCGAAGGGGCCGAAGAGTTCGCGGGCTTTCTGGTCGTAAGCGCGGGCGGCGTCGATCTCGGCGTCGAAATAGCCGAGGCGGTGGACCTGGTTGTCGCAGCAGATTTTGGCGCACCACTTCTTCAGTCGCTTGTCCCAGAAGACGCCTTTGAAACAGGACGAGCCGCGGTTGGACTTCGAGAGGTTGTGGACGTTGTCCCGGCGATCGCAGTTGCGGAGATTGGTCCGGCGATTGTTCAGGCCGATGGTGTCGATGTGATCGCAGACCTTGTCCGGCGGGGTCTGCATGATCTCGCGGTGCATCCAGATGACCTTGCCCTTGTGGAAGCGGGCGGCGTAGGGGTTGCCGCCGCCGCGACAGGACCAGCGGTACTGGCTGAGCCATTCGAAGTCGGCGGCGTCCACGATGGCGAACTTGCCGCGGGTCAGCGGGATCTGGCGAATCTCCTCCCCCGCGGTCGCGAGGGCGGTCGGGGCGGGCTTGGGACGGTAGTTGCGGCACGGCTCGCGCGGAGCCGGACGCAACTGGCCCGGCGCATCGGGGTGGTTGGCACAGAGCGGCTTTTGCGGGAAGTTGGGCGAAAAACTCGCGCAGGCCATTTCGAAGCTGAAATATGAATAGATACAGGTCCGACAGTTCCGCGGCGTCATGCGTTCTCCCTTAGCTAGGTGCTGCTAAGATAATAGACGCTGTACGCCGCCCAACGTTCCGTGAATTTTCACAAAATAGTGAAAATATTTGGTCAATTGTACATGCTGCCCCCCCGCCGGGGGCGGTGGAGCTGCATTTCACTGTGTAGCGCAAACAATCGCCACGGCGTTGCACCTTTCGTTGGCGGCTGTGCGGCGATAGAATCTGGGCGGTTATGAAGATGGTCTTTTCTTTGGAAGGAAACGTGCATGGCTCACTCGTCTCGGATGAAGATTGTCAGTGTGTTGACCCTTTTGTTGCCGGTATTGTTCAACGCTACGCCGCTATGGGGCGATGTCAAGCCGGCGACGCTGTTCAGCGATCATATGGTTTTGCAGCAAGGGATGGCCGTGCCGGTCTGGGGGTGGGCGGAACCGGGGGAGCAGGTGACGGTGAGCATCGGCGGGCAGAAGCAGACGGCGACGGCCGGAGCGGAGGGGAAATGGATGGTCCGCCTGAGTAATCTCAAAGCCTCAGGCGATCCGGTCGAGATGACGATGGCGGGCAAGAATACCGTCACGATCAAGGACGTGCTGGTAGGCGAGGTGTGGATCGGGTCGGGACAGTCCAACATGCAGATGCCGGTGGCGAAGAGCGGGCCCTACCTGGGTGTGACCAATGCGGATCAAACAATCGCCGCGGCCAACTTCGCGAAGATCCGCATCTTCACGGCGAAGCTGGCCATGACGTACGAGCCGCAGACTGACGTGGTCGGGCAGTGGGTCGTGTGCAGTCCGGAAACGGTCAAGGCGTTCAGTGCGGTGAGCTATCTGTTCGCCCGCAATCTGCACAAGGAATTGAACGTACCAGTGGGCGTGTTGACGCTGGCGCAAGGGGCCAGCGTGGCGGAGGCGTGGATCTCGCGCGAAACCCTCACGGCCGATGCGCAGCTCAAGTTCATGGTGGACGCGCTGGATGAGAATGTGAAGTACTTCCGCGCCGATCCGCGTCCGGAAGGCGTTGCCGCACCGCTCCATCCGACGCCGATCAACAAGCCGCGTCGGCCCGTGCAGCAGGTGAGCGATCCGATGCGCGATCAGCACTTCGCCACGATCCTCTACAACGGCATGATCGCCCCGGTCATCCCGTACGCGATCAAAGGCGTGATCTGGTACCAGGGCGAATCCATCTGCTTCGGCACCAAGGGCCTGAATCTCTACGGCTACACGATGCAAACCCTGATCAAGGATTGGCGCAAACGCTGGGGACAGGGTGACTTCACCTTCCTGGAGGTCCAGCTCCCCGGCCAGTCCAACATCAGCAACAATCCCCGCATCCGTGAGGAACAGGCCAAAATCCTGTCCCTGCCGCACACCGGTTTCGCCGTGGCCATCGACACGGGCGAACAGAAGAACGTCCACCCGGTCAACAAGGAGCCGGTCTGCGAGCGTCTGGCACGCCTGGCCCTGGCTGATGCCTACGGCCGCAAAATCGAGAGCTGCGGACCGATGTACGCTTCGATGAAGGTCGAAGGTAGTTCCATCCGCGTCACCTTCACGCACACCGGCGGCGGACTGGTCGCCAAGGGCGGGACGCTCAAGGGATTCCAGGTCGCCGGTGAGGATAAGAAGCTGGTCGACGCCCAGGCCAGGATTGACGGCGATTCGATCGTCGTCAGCAGCGATGAGGTGACAGCTCCCGTGGCGGTCCGTTACGCGTTCTACGACTACCCCGAGGGCGTCGGGTGCAACCTCTACAACGCCGCCGGCCTCCCCGCCGCACCATTCCGAACCGATGCCTGGGACTACCCAATCCAGGGAATCGTGGAGAACTGAGGCGCAGATGTCACCACATCTGGTATGTATGGTGTAGACAAGGGCCGGACCCAGGGATCCGGCCCTTGAACATTTACAGCGCGTTCAGGTCACATCTATTTCGGCAGGTCCGCCGCGGCTACGTCAGCGACGTGCAGGTCGGCGTAGATGACCCGCCAGGTGGCTGAGCCGTGCGGCTGGTACCAGAAGATCGGCGTGGCGGGGTTGCCGAAGGGGACGTTCTGCCCGGCGTAGCGCCACGAGTCACCGGCCCCGATTCCCATGAAGGTCATGCCGCGGAGGATGATGTCCCGCTGTCGGCTTTCGTACCCGGGGGCATCGGGTCCCTTGAGCTTCCCGTCCTTGCCCATCTGGATCGCCACCCGGAAAAACTCCGGTCTCTGCACGGTCGGCGGGAAGGTCCCGTCCTTGGTCCACACGGACCACATGCGGAGGAGTTCGATGAAATCCTTCTCCGTGATCGTGCCGGCGTCCACCGTCGCCTGCACGGGGCTATACCCCTCCGGTGGCGTGAGACTGAACAAGGCGTCGTCGAGGTCGACGTCCACCGCAAAGTCGGTCAGAATCGTGTTCATGGCGGGGGTTTTGGCATACTCGATCTCGGCACGAATCAGGTTGCCGGTTTTGGGGTCGATCCAGACGGTGGTCGTGGTGTCGCCGTCCTTGGCGCGGAATCCCGCGAGGGTCCTGCCGTCGATCTCTCGTTTGCCCAGGGCCTCATCCGCCCGGGCCGGAAGCGTCCGGAGAAGCTCCACGGCGTTCCACGGGTCCTTGCCGGCACTGTCCGGTATATTGGACATCTCAACGACGAAATAAGTCTTGGTAGCAGGCACGAGGCCGACGATCTTGCCTTTGCCGGGGGTGTAGTCCATCACAGTGATGTGTCCGTCCGCCTGGGCGACCCGCAGGTGGCTCGGCTCTTTGAAGGCCAGGTCCGTCCGTATCGTCTGCATACTGTCCAGGCCCGTCTTGGTCACCGTGCTGTACGTCAGGGTCCGGGCATTGCGCAGTGCCTCCACCACGCTGGCGTAAAGCTTCCCGGTGCCGTCGCCGGTAAACAGGCGCAGGCCCAAAAATGCGGCCAGGATGATGGCGGCCGCGACCGCAAGTTTCGTGAATCCGTTTTTCATGACGATTCTCCAGATCAGGGCCACACGGGATTCTGGTCCCGGTTGTGGCCGTTGCATCTCTTCGTTTCTTGCCGCAGACAGGACGTTCCGGCCTGCGGACTGACACATCGCCTCGTCGGCCGACAGATCCTGCCACTGCTCGGTTTGCCGGAGCAGTGTCTCGATCCGTCCGACCTCCTCACGGCACTGGGGGCACTGGGCCAGGTGTTGTTGCACCACGCCGGCCTGCGGGCCGTCCAGCTCGCCCAGCACGTAGGCAGGCAAAAGCTCACTGATTTGTTGGTGCTTGTTCATGGTTAACCTCTGTACTCAACCGAGGTATTCTCGGAGTTCCCAGCTCAACCGCTTGATAGCCCGGTGCAGGTGCACGCGGGTCGTTTCCGGGGAGCACCCAAGGACGGCGGCCGCCTGGATCGCATCCAGCCCTTCGAGGCGGATCAGAACAAAGGCCTCCGCTTGTCGCTCGGGCAACCGGGCCAGAGCAGCCGCCAGCCGTTGACGCAATTCGTTGGCCCGGCACTGACCCTCCGGCCCATTCGTGGTGACGCCACCGGAAGACGCAAGATCTTGCGTCCCTACAACGGACCGCCGTTTTGCGGCTTCCAGGGCCTTCCGCACGGTGGCGCGGTACAGATAGGCGGTCCAGTTGACCTGTCCGTTGAAGGAGGTCCAGCGCCGCCAGACCGCCAGGAACACCTCCTGGTGCACGTCATTGGCCAGGTGTGCATCGCCCAGGACGCGCAGCGCGGTGTTCAAGACTCGTCCGCCGTACTGCTGAACCAGAGTTTCAAATGACCCTTGCGACAATGTCGTACCGCCTTACCTGAAACGTTTCCATCCCGGCCCACCGCGGACCGTTGAGATCTCTGCCCCTATAGAGGGCCGGCCTGCTCCAAGTGTTTACCTGAAAACGCTGCGGCTAAGCCTACCATGCGGCCTGGGCAAACTGCAACCGGCGTGGACGCGAAGCTGAGATCGAGCAAGATAACAAACAGGGGCGGAAACCGTCTTATACAGAAGGACCGTGGTTTTCGAGACAGTCTGGGTCGATAGCCACAGCGGAATCAGACAAAGTGGCCGTCTGGTGAAAGGGAGCAGCCATGAAGTATGGAACGAGCGCAAGTCCGGCGTGGATCGCGGTGATGTTCGGCCTTTGTACGTGTCTATGGGGCCAGGAAGCAACCGACAAAGCGGTCTTCCAGAACGACCCCGAGGCCCGAGCGCTGTACGACGCGATGATCCAGGCGTTCCGCCGGCCCCAGAGCCTGTCGTACCAGAGCGAGTATCGCTTCGAGAGCAACGGGAAGGAACTGGACCGTTGCACCTACACGGTCCGGCTCCAGAAGCCGAATCAGTTCCGTCTCGAAGGCGTCAGCGCCGATGACAAACGCAGCGCCACTATCGTAGGCGACGGCCAGACGCTGTGGCTCTTCTGGTCGGGCGACCGGCCCCGCTTCGGCTCCGATTCCAACAACGCGCTCTACAACAAGACGAAGTCGAACGCCTACATGACCAAACCCGCCCCGCCGGGCAAGCACTCCATCGGTCATGAGACGGGCTATCTCGGCGTCGGCGTCAATATGCCGGTGCTCGATCCCAGCACGTTCTTCGGCTACACGGATTCTCTGCAGCGGTATCTCGACGGGGTCGCCAAGATCGAGCCGGAGAAGGTCGCAGACGAGCTATGCGACGGCATCGAAGTGAGCTTCATGAAACACCAGCGCAGTTGGTATCTGTGGCTGTCGCCGAGGGATCATCTCCCGCGCAAGCTCAAGGAGGTCGTCCGGGTTGCACGAGACATCACGATGTACGAGACGTGGTCCCAGATCGTCATGGACGCGCCCCTGCCGGCGGAGAAGTTCGCCTGGACCCCGCCCCCAGGCTGGCAGCCGTGGCACCACCCCGATCCCGAGGAGTCGTTGCTGAAACCCGGGACCACGGCGCCCGACTTCGAGCTGCCCCTGGCGGATGGCAAGAAGGTCAAGCTCTCGGACTTCCGGGACAAGATCGTCTGGTTTTACATCTGGAGGGCTGGCTGACCCGTTTGCCGAGAGGAGATGTGTCATCTCCAGACATTGCATGCGAAGTATGGCAACCAGGGCCTCGTAATCCTTGGCTTCAACTGCTCCGACGACCGCAAAATCGCCCTGGAATTCCTGAAAGAAAATGGGGCAACGTTCCCGACGATCCTGGATTCCTCCGAGGCAGCCGTCAAGGTTGGTTTCAGCGACTACGAAATGGGCGGCGTTCCCTTGAACTACATCATCGACAGACAGGGTAAGGTGGTCGATGCGTGGTACGGTTACGAGGAAGGCCACCCCCGCGCGCTGGCGGGTTTGAAGAAAGCGGGCTTGAAGCTGGAGGAGAAATAGCGCCGCGGCTATTTCTGTCCCGGATAGGAGATCGCGATCTTGCTGTACGTATTGGCGCTGCCGCCGGGCCAGAAGACACCGGCGCCGCCGAAATGGTTGGGCGTGATCGTGCCCTCCAGGTGGAGTGTTTCACTATCGTCGCTGTTCGTCGCACCGGCGGTGAGGTGGCTGCCGACGACCTTGAGCGTCAGGGTCATGTTCGGCTTGAACACGCCGGTGAGCACCTGTTTGTCATCGAGCGTCGTGCCGATGCCGGCGGCGATCTTATAGAATTGGAACATGCATTTCTTGGCGTCCTGGGTGGTGCGCCAGAAACGCAGGGCGTAGCCATTCTTCGTACGCGGGTCGTACTTGATGTAGACGTCGGAATGCAGATTGCGCGGGCCGATCTCGGAGGGTGAGCCGGGGACGGAGAACCCCTGCCCCGCCGTCTTGTCGGGCGTCATGACCAGATCGATCTGCATGTCACCCCGCTCCGTGTCGTCCTGGTAAAGAAGCGAGGCCTCGCGATTACCCGAGCGTGCGCCGTAGCCATTGACCAATTCCTCCGCCGCGACCACGGTCCATGGACCCAGAACCGCCCACAGGCCGCTCGTGTAGGAATCACTCGGAGCAGGCACGAAGTTCCGGAAATTGATCGAAACATTGGGCGAAGGGATGTCCGATGCCGCGATTGGCTTGGCCGCCGTGGCAGAAACCGCCGGTCCTGCCTCGCTGATCTTGTGTTTCGGCTGCACGGCTACTTTGAGGAACTTGCCGGCGAAACCCGGCAGCAACGCGAGTGTTCTGGCGGGCTGATTGCCGCGACTGACGGCCACTTCCCTGAACTTCAAGCCCGACGCATCGTCGCAGATGGACCACGTGATGAGTGACTGGTCCTCGCGCCCGCCCAAATCCAGCGTATACGCCACGCTGACGGTGCCGTTGGCCGGGGCGCTGATCGTCGGCGCCGATGTGATGGCGGGTGGATCGATGTACTTGGGCTCAACATTGACATAGGCCGTGACGCGGAAACCGTTCGGCGCCGCAGCCATGATCGGAACCCATTGGGAGTCGTCCGTCGTATTCTTCGCGGTGACGACCACGTTCGCTCCCGTCGTTTGACTGAGTGACACGAGGTCGGATTTCGCGGACCATGTGATGGTCGCATTGACGACGCGTCCCGGTGCCACGGCCGCGCTGATCTTTGTGCCGGGTCCGCCGGTGCGAATCGTCGCTCCGCTTCCCGTCAGCGCCAGGCGATACACGAGGTTGCCTTCGCCCATCGCCTCATATTTGGCCCTTGCCCCGGCGGGGTCCCAATCGTCCGCGGCCCGCAGGAGATTCCAGGGATTGAACGCCCGCACCTCGTCGTCGGACAGTTCCCGCGTGTAGGCGAACGTGGGCGTACCGGTGTCCGAATCGTAGATGACGGCCGGGTTGCCCTGGGCGTCCTTGTTGTGATAGGTCAGCGAATACTGGCTCGGCCGCGGCGCCGCCTTGCCCCGGATCCAGGCGACGGGCGCCTGGGCCGACGTCACGGGCAGGACGCAATTGATCAGCGTCACCGGCCGCTGCGCGCCGCCGTATTCCGCCTTGTAGAACTGCATCCCGCGCGTCGCCTCGAAGCGGCAGTTGCGGAAGACCACGTTCGCCGCCGACATGACGCCGCTGCCGGTGGGATAGACGAGCGTGCAATCCTCCCAGACGCTCATTTGTCCGCCGCCCATCCAGTCGTCGGTGCCTTCGATGTAGACATTTGTGAAATAGGATCGGGTCGTCAGGAGGAACATCGTGTCGAGCCGGCTCAAGAGCGCGACATTCTCGTACACGTGCTTGTCCCCGGAGGCTTGCAGCGCCACCGCCTGCGTGATGACATCCGAACGTTTGACGAGGTTTCTCGTCGGATCGCCCGGGTATTCGTAGTCCGTGTTGCAGTAGTTGAGGATCGTGAGGTTCTTCGCGGTGAATCCGGTGGCGTTGACGACCACGATATAGCCATTGTCCTCCGCGCCCTGCATGAGACCACGGTTGTCCGCCAGCACCACGGACCGCCGATTGTTCGTGAGCCCCAGCAGCGTGATATAGTCCTTCCGGATGCTCAGACTGGGTGTGCGCGGCGCACGGCTCGGGAGCTGATACACGTTGGGCTTGATGCCGATGACCGTCGGCTTGCCTTCCGTACCCGCCGGCGCCGCCGCGTACGCGGCCGGCAGCGTCTTGAATTTCCGCTGGTTCGGATCGTCCTGCGCCAGGGTGCCATCGACCAGGATGTCGTAGGCCAGCTTGGCCGGATCGATCGAACCGACGATCGGCTCCGCCCCGCCGCGGACGTTGTCCTGCGCCCGCGCGGAGACTCCCCCAACCAGCAACGCCACCACTGTCACGACCAGCCGCACACACCTGTTTGTCCGTTCCATACTCTTAGTACTCCTCAACGACGCGTCGCCCTTCCCTCCAGGCGATCATGTTCATGACGAGATAGTTCCAATTCTGAAAACCTTTGTTCATGATGGGCCGGCCGGTGTCGGGATCGTAGTATTCGTGCAGAGCGTCGCTGGTGACATAGTCCTGGCCGAACAAGGCGATCGTCTTGCGGGCCATGTCCTTAGCTTCGTCGGTGAAGCCATACTTCACCAGGCCCCGGAAGACGATGTAGTTGGAGATGCCCCAGATCGGCCCGTTCCAGTTGGAAGGGTTGCTGCTGGCATACAGACCGTACATCTTCTCCATCTTCGAGAGGGTGCGGATGCCGTACGGGGCGCCGAGCGTTTTGGGATTCTCAAGGTGCTCTTCCACCATGCGTTTGGCCTGCTCGGGTGTCGCGACGCCGCTCCAGAGGGCGAGGAATCCGCTCCAGCCTTCGAGGCGCTGGATCAGGCAGGCGTAGTCCCGGGGGTGACCTTTGTGCAGGACCATGCGCGACCCCAGGTAGACGCCGGGCTCGTTGGTGACGGGGCGCAGGTTCAGATCGACGGAATAGAAATAGCCGTCCCGCTCGTCCCAACAGTGCTTCTGGATGGCGGCTTTCAGTTCCTCCGCCTGCCGCTCATAGAGGTCGCTGACACTCTTGTCCGACTTGAGGCACTGCGCCAGATAGGCCATCGCCTGAAGCTCCTTGTACATCAGGCAGTTCAGGAAGATCGACGCGGAGCTGTTCGGCGGACGGAAGAATGTCGCCGGGTCGTTGTCCACGCCGATGGCCAGATCGTCTTTCCAGAAGTACAGGCCGGTGGCAGCGTGGAACTGGTGGTCGCGGTAGTTCTTCGCAAACGCCTGCAGCGTGGGGAATTTCTCGCGCAGCCACTGCGCATTGCCGTCATCGAGCTTGACCAGAAACGCCGCGTGCTGAGCCAGCACCGGCTTGTGCATATTGGAGCTGCTCGTAATCAGCGGCAGACGTGCCTGCGCCGCGGAGCGGGGTTTCACTTGAATCCGGATGGGAATCGCACCGTTCGCGTCTGCGGCCTGAAGGAAGTTCAACACGCACCCCTGGCCATAGGAGAGCATTTTCTGTCGGTCTGCATTCGGGTCCTGGTCGATGACGATCTGACAGAGCGCCACGTCCGACAACCACGAATCCCAATCCCACAGCTCGCGGGCATACACGCTGCCGGGAGTGATGAACGGATACGCCAGGGCGCCGTTGGGGTCGTGCAGCATCCCGGGATAGTCCCGCAGGATCGACTTCTTGATGAGCGCGGCATAGTTCGGGTCCGACGCTGCCACGGCCAGGGGTAGACCTGCCGCCAGGGCCGGTAACAGACAAACAAGGAATCCTATCGGTTTGCGCATAGCGTCGCTTGGGCTCCTTCTGTTTTCCATGACCGTGTCAAAGGAATTTCTGTCACCCAACTTAGCCCAAGCCTCGCGCAATTTCCAGCACTAATCCCGCCTCCGCTCCGACGCGGTGGGATGCAGGGTTATACCTATAAACAGGACGGGTGTGCTTGCGTATGGCGTGCAGAGTCAGGGGCACACCCTCATGCGAATCACAGCGGCTATGGAAATCGATCTTCCGACCCGTATGATCGGAGCAGCACTCCCTCCGGATCCGGAGGCACGAGCACTACCCCCGGCACGAGTACGACTCCAGGCATGGGCACCACGCCGGGTACGGGCAGCACGATTCCGGATGCCAACTCCGTTCCGGGCACCGGCACCACTCCAGGCGGTAGCACAACTCCGGGTGGTGGCACGACCCCGGGCAGCGGTCATGGTTCCGGCAGGATATAGATAGTCGGCAAAAGTGTTCCGAGAGATCGACGACCCATGACCTGAAGACGGCCGTCCCGGCTCTATCCGCGTAGAGAAAGGGCCTGCCGTCGACCCATGACATATCAGGCGCAAAAGGGAAGGGGAAACGTCCGGTGGACGCTTCCCCTTCTTCGTTCCATTCAATTCGCGCTGGACCCGGTGGCGCACGCGGTTGGACCGAGGCGACTATTTGGCCGGGCCGACGAGGTAGTTGTTCAGCACCTGGGCGTCGGTCAGCGCGCCGTCGTGTACGCGGATCGAGTTGACCCGCAGGCCGCTGGGCAAATTGCTGCTGGCCAAAGCGCCGGCGGCGTCGTTGTTCTCCACGAACAGGTTGATGGTCTGGCCCGCTGCGGTGTGCAGCGTGTCGAGCGTGCCCGTGCCGATCGGGTACTCACCGATCGGACGCGTCACGACCAACTGGCCGTCCCGGTAGAGTTTCATCGTGGTGCCCTCGTAGGTATAGGCGAGGTGGTGGAGGATCCCCGCCGCGGGCAGTTGGTTGGCCATGACCGTCTTGCCATCCTTCAGATTGGTGCCCCAGCCACAGTCATAGGCATCGCCATAGTGACCTGTCGCGCCGAAGTTGGGACGTGTGCCGTAGCCGAAGGCCTCGTTCAGCCCGTTGCCGCCGCGGCGGCCCCAGCAGATGATATTCTGCGCCTGAGGCAGCACATCGTCCTCGACCCAGACCTCGATAGAGCGGTCACCGTCCGCCTCGATGCCGGGCACCGATTGCGGGCCGACATAGGCGGCCACGGTGGCACTGGCGCTGTTGACCTGGACGACGGGGACGCCGTCGAACTGTTCCAGGATCACGTCCACGCCCAGCGCGCCGACGCCCGTCACCTTCGAGCCGGCCGGCAAGGTCGTGACGAAGTTGAAATCGCCGAGCGTTCCCTTGTTGTCCCAGACGGCCGTGCCGGCGCTGGGATCGGCCGCACTGAGATCGACGAGCAGCTCTGTCGCCACCTCGACCTGAACCGGAACGGGATCCAGCCAGCGGATCGTGGCGTCGAAGAGGGCCCAGGCCTGCACGGTCATGGCGTTGGCGTCACGGGGGGCGTCCGCCGGGATGGAGAACCCGGCCATGCGGGCGACAGCGATCTTGTCTTTGACGAGGGCGGCGCCCTTCTCGACCACGAAGGCAATCGCGAAATCGTTGCCGTCCGCGGTGACCTTGGCCAGCAGTTTGGCGCCCGGAGCGATAGCGCTGGCCAATTCGGTCGTGAACTTGGCCCCGCTGCTGAAGAACGGCATCAGCCCCGGGTGGACGCCGGCCATGGCGGCGATCGGATGGACATCCGTGACGATATTCACGTCATTGACCGGCTGCGCCGTCCACTGGGTCTTCACGCTGGTCGTGAGGAACCAGTTGTCCCAGCCGTAGCTCTCGTTGTGCATCACCGGCGCCGTGGTGCCGATGAGCTTATCCGAGGCACTGGAACTGATCGACTCGGAGATGAGCACCAGGTCGAAGGCATTGGCATCGGCGGTCTTGAACACGCTGTTCTTGACGTCATTGCCCAAAACGAGCGTCACGTCATATCCCAACGCCACGAGCCGATCGCGGATCGCCCGATCGAAACCCAGTGACAAATCGGTGGCGTTGACTACCATTGCGGCGGCTTTGTTGGGGTCCTGGTCCCCCGCTTGTGCTATGCCGCTCACGCACAAAACCACACACACCAGCACGAACAACAGGTTCCTATACATGGTTGCACCTCCAGAAATACGATGGTTGTAGTGAATCAAACGATACGTCTTGTCCTTGCTACGTCACGGCGACCTCCCTTTCACGCCGGGTGAGGTCTTCTGTGAGACACGTGATTCTACGACGAGCCCCTGAGCCTTGCGCCCCCTTCCGGGCATGCGCGGCCTGCGGCTTAACGATACAGACCGATGTCGTCGAACAGCAGATTGCCGGTACCGGTGGCGGCGCCGAGGGTCAGGCTGGTGACACTCTGCAGCGTCGACGCCGGGACGGAGGACAGCGGAATGTCCCACTGCGTCCACTCGGCCTTCGAGACGCCGGCCGCATCGCCGGCAAAGCTGATCTTCGTGCCGTTGATCTTCACGTACAGCCCGGCGGCCGTATTGGCCGTGTTGCCGTAGAAGAACACCGTCAGGGTCTTGATGCCGTGCACGCTCCAATCCTGAGCGATGGCGAAGGTCTGCGTGGCCTCGGAGAGCGTGTAGGCGCCGCTGATGTTGTAGCGGAACGGCATGGACTGGGTGCCGCCGTGGACGGTGGTCTTGTTGACGAACGGGGCCTGATCGTTGCCGACCTGGCAGCCGTTGGTCGTCGTGCCGTAGCCATCGACCCACGTTCCATAAATGGGGCTGGTCGTGTCGTTGTAGCTCTCCATGTCGTCGACGACAAGGAAGCTCGTGGTCGCAAAGTTCCACACGCTGCCGGCCCAAGTGCTGGGAACCTGGGCGGCGTTGACCTCATCGACGCGCCAGTAGTAGGTTGTGCCCAGGTTGAGGGACGGGCTGTAGCTGGTCTGCTGGATGGTGGTCGAGACGGCGGTGCCACCGGCCACCGCCTGCTGATCGGTGCCCAGGTAGACCTTGTGCTCAACCGCCTCCCGGCCGGCGATCCAGCTCAGGGTCGTGTCGACGGCCACGTCTTTGGCTCCGGACGCCGGACTGGGGAACCGGGCCGCGACGGGGACGTACATGAACCGCACCTCGCTGAGGCCGTACCTGCTGAAGAGAGGACTGTTGCCCCAGTTGCTCTTGACGGTGATCCGGACTTTCTTGGCGCCGACATCACCGAAGTTCACGGTTGTATTGGCCGCATAGCCGGCCTCGCCGGCCGCCTGCTCGAAGGCAGGTACGCCCGCCAGAGCGGCCCAGGTCGTGCCGTCGGCCGAGTATTCGATCGTGACTTCCTTCAGGCCGAAGCCCGTGAGGAAATCGGAGGCGTTGTAGTTCCAGACCAGCATCTGACGAATCTTGTAGGTCTGATCGAACGTATATTCGATCCAGGTAGGCGTGGTGGCGTCACTGAACCACATGTCCGTCGTGACGGTGGAATGGAAGTCGTTGGCATCCAGGCCGGAGCCGTTGATTGTGTTCTCCGGTCCCTGGCCTGTCGCAGAGCCGGAGGCCGTTGCTGTGATGCTTGCGGCGGGCATGCGAATCGCGAACGGCTCGACCGTGAAGCTCCAGACCTTGCCCTTGAGGATTTCCTGATTCGGCGGGACATCCACTTCGTCCACGCGCCAGTAGTAGGTCTGGCCGTACTGCAGCGTCCACGTGCCATCGGTGGGATAGTAGGCTTGCGTCTGGCCCTGGCTCTTCAGGACGCCCAATGGATTGGCCCGGGTGGCGTTGTTGACGTCTGCGGCATTGGTGCCGACGTAGACGTCGTACTTGTTCGTCATCGTGCCGGCGAACCAGCTGAGAACGACGTGCCGGTCCACATTCACCGCGCCGTCGCTGGGTTTCGGATCACCGACTCTCCGGGCGGCGAGCTTGACGATCGTCGGGTTGGTCCCGCTGAAGGTCAGCGTGTCGCTCGCATTGCTGGTCGCGATCAGACGCATGGCAATCAGGTCTTGAAGCGAGGTGGTCGTGTCGGCATCTCCCACACGGCCGATGGTAGCCATATCGCCCGACAGCCACAACTCACCTTCGTCGCGAATGATGATTTGATTGCGGGCAGGATCCGTGGAGCCAAAATCGATGTAGAGCTGCGGGTCCGCTGTCATCAGCTCTAAACGCCCTTTGTTCTCGATGACGATTTCGCCGCGCGGCCCTACGGGGAGACTGGCTATCGTCTGGCCGATGTAGAACCCTACGCCGCCGCCGGAGAGTTGGGGATCCATTTGCACCCAGCCCGTGCCGTTGATGCGAAGTTGTGAGGTCTCCGCCGCCGCCTCGACAATGGCTCCGTTCTCCGCGATCCGGAAGCGCCGCGGTATGACCAGGCTCGGTCCGTCCGTGGCGGACCGCCCCTGCACTTCGAGTCGTCCTCCGTTGCGCAGGTTGCAGTCCTGGCGGCTCATGATCAGGAACGCACCATTCTTCAGCGTCAGGATGTTGGGGGTATTCAACACGAACCACCAGCCTCCCCGGGCCGTGCCGGTCCGCGACACGTAGGTGGTGTCCAACACGGGATTCACAGCCAACACGACCCCGCCGCCGCCGCCATACCACCCGCCGTAGCCCACGCCGGAGTTGGGATCGGGATCGTCGATCACGCCGTTGCCGTTCAGGTCTTCACCCGGATCCAGCACGCCGTTGTTGTTGAGGTCTTCCGAATCCCACGAGGCCCCGATACGCACGATGTCGTAGGGATCGCCGGTGGGCGTTGTCGGCGCTGTCGCGGCGTTACGGTCGGTCCAGTTCGCCGGATCGTTCACATTGGCACTGACCCCACCGTGCCACCAGACGTCGGTGGCCAGCACCGAACCGCTCACACTCAACAGCACCCCCGTCACCAGTAGCAGCATCTTCTTAAACATATGTATTCCTCCAGAAATCTGCAAGTGCAGGAGCGCGTTGGCTCCCGACCAATCACTCCACAAGCTACTTCAGCCTGATATCGTCGATGTAAACGAGACCGCCGGCACTGGTCCCGTCAATGCCGATGCTCAGCGTCGAGACGCTGCGGACCAGGGCTGCACGGGAGGTCAGGTCGATCTCCCACGCCGTCCAGGCCTCCTTGGCGATGTCGGTCGCCGCGCCGCTGTACGCGATTTTGGTATTGTTGATCTTGACGTAAAGTTGGCCGGAATTGGCCGCCGCACCATGGAAGTGGAGCACCAGCGTCTTGACCCCGAACTGCGTCCAATCCTGCGCCGGGGCGAAGGTCCGGTCGATCTGAGAGTACTTCAGAGCGGAGTTGGCACTGTTGTAGTACAGCGGCAAGGATTGCTGCCCGCTGTTGACGATGTTGGGCTCCATGATGGAACCCGCATACTGCGGACTGCTCGCATCGTGTCCCACAATGGCCCCGGTGTTGTTGCCCGGTCTGCCGGGTGCGGGATCCGTGAAGCCGAGTCCGTCGATCCAGGTTTCGAACGGCAGATTCGGCGAGGTATTGCGGTAGGACTCGAAGTCATCCACGACGAGGTACGCGACGGTGGTGAACGACCAGACGTCGCCCGGCCAGACGGATGGAGTGGTCACATCGTTGACCTCATCGACACGCCAGTAGTACGTCTGCCCCAGCCGCAGGTCGAGCTGCACGCCGGCGATCTGGCTCTCGTGGGCGGTACGGATGGAAGCCGTGCCGTCGCTTACCACACTGGCCTGGTTGCTCAGATAGACCAGGTGATGATCCGCCTCCCGCCCCGAACGCCACGAAAGGACCGCTCCCGGATGGACCTCGTTGGCGTCTGTCACGGGGCTGGGGTACCGCGCCGTTACCGGCACCACCATGAAGCGGACTTCGCTGAGTCCGCACTGGCCGGAGAAACCGCCGGACCAGTTGCTCTTGACCGTGATCTTGACGTACTTCGCCGCTGCGCCGCCAAAATCGACCGTGATGTCCGAAACGTATCCCGCTGCACCCGGGGCCATCGCGAATTCGGGAACACCGGCCAATGGCGTCCAGGTCGTGCCGTCCATCGAGTGCTCGACGGCGACTTCCTTCGCTCCCTGGATCGCCAGGAGCGATTCGCCGTTGTAGTTCCAGACCTGCATCCTGTCCAGCCTTTGCGGCTGGTTGAATTCGTACTGAATCCAGGCCGGCAGGGATGTCCCTTTGGCCGTCTGCCACATGTCCGTCTGCAAAGTCGAGTGCCCGTCCGCGGCATTGAGTCCCGAGCCATTGATCGTCTTCTCCGGTCCCCGCCCGGTGGCAGAACTGGATGCGGTCGTGGTGATCCTCGTTGCGGGAATCGGGTACGTGTCAGGCTCAACGGTAAAGCTCCAGACGTCCCCCTTGAACACCGTGCTGTCCGGCGGAGCACTCACTTCATCGACGCGCCAGTAGTAACTCCGGCCGAATTCCAGACGCCCCGGATTGTACGACGTGGCGGTTTGTCCCACCCCAACCAGCAATGGGCTGCCGACCCCGGCATTCTCCACCGCATCGAGGCTGTCCCCGAAGTACACGTTGTGCTTTTCGGCCGTCGTTCCGGCGGTCCACGACAATACCACGTCCCGGAACACGTCCGTCCCCTTATGGGCGGGAACCGGCCTGGAGGCAGACTCAAGTTCCAATCCGCCGCCCGTCTGCAACTTCTTGATTTCCGACTGGGACAGCACCCGGTTGAACATACAGAAGTCGTCCAGGTATCCCTGGAAATACGGATCGTTGTATTGCGATCGACCCAACCAGTTGCTGCCGGTATTGCCCATGTCACGTAGCTTGTTTCTGAGACTGACGTTGGAGCCGACAACCTCACCATCAAGATACAGGGTCATCGTCGTCATCGTGTTGTCGATCGTCACTGCCACGTGGTGCCAGCCGAGAGGCAGCGCCGCAGAGGTGGTGATTTGGTCCTCCGCGGCGACGGGCCCCGTCTTGATGCCAAAACGCATGGCGCCGCCTGAGGCGATGCTGGGCGTGAGGAACATGTTGACGTACGTGCTCTGGCCGAAGTCGAAAATGCGCTGCCAGGCGAGTTGCCTGTTCGTGGTGGTCCAGTTCACCCACGTGCCGATGGTGCACTCGGTCGTCAGAGACGCCATGACCCGACCGATCGGCAAATCGATGTAGTCTCCGGCGGCACCGCCCAGGGACACGGCACCGTCGACTACGCCGTTCACCCATTTCGTATTGCCCCGGAGAATACCGTCGTTTCCGCCGCCGGATGAATCGGCGGCTGTCGTGCCAACTCCGTCATCGAACGGCCACCAGCCGACACAATTCGGATCCAACGCCATGACGACGTTCGCCTGCACAACACCCAGCACAAAGCTCAAACAGATCAGTTTTTTGGTCATGGAAGTGTCCATTCATCAGAAATACGCAAAACCGTGGATGTGAGGTCGAAAACAGACGAGTGCGGGGCGCACCGCCCGCTATCTGCTCTCTCTTCGCCGCATGTCTTTCTGGGAGCACTCGTTGCAAACCTGCGAGTTCCCCTCTTCCGAAGGCAGAAGCCCATTTCCGGGTGTCCTCCTAAGCAGGTACACGGGCCTATAAAAACTATATTACCACACCCGACGCCCTACCGTCAACCGGCCTGTCAGAATCCTTATGCCTTGATCCGGATGCCCATACCGGGTACAATTGATATGGCTTGCACATATCGGGTCTGCTGGCGGGCTTCGAGAAGGATGGTGGGTAACATGGAATGAGGGAGTTCTTCTTGGAGGATCCATGGCGATCGTACACAATCTGACCGACGGAATGGGTCTTGGGGAAGTTGCTTCAAGGAAGGGAGACGCCATTTTGCGTCGGGGGAACCGATTCGGAAGCCTTGTTTCGGTTGTCGCCATGCTGATTGCCCTCTGTGTGAATTCAGGTCGCGGGAACATCGTGCCCACGGAGATCATGTATCACCCCGCCGGGACGACGACGCGCGGCTGAGTGCCCACGGTGAAGCACATGGCGCCGCCCAGCGTGCCCTCGATCCAGTTGGCGTCACTCGCATCCCCATTGACCAATTCGCCGTCATGACCCCCGACGACGTCGGCGACGCGTGTGCCGGACCCTTCGTTCATCGGCCAGTGCGCCGTCATTTGCAGGCCGGCGCACGCAGGACCGGTCAGGCCCAGGGCGATGCCGATCAACAAAACACATTCACTGAGTTTCCTCTTCCGTTGTTCTCTGTTCACTTCGATACCCTCTCATGACGCCACAGTAACTGTTGAATACGATCGTTCATCTTTCCCAACGAAACGCCCTCCGGATCACGGAGCGGCGGGATACAGGCGGATGTCGTCGAACAGCAGATTGCCGGTGCCGGTGGCGGCGCCGAGGGTCAGGCTGGTGACACTCTGCAGCGTCGACGCCGGGACGGAGGACAGCGGAATGTCCCACTGCGTCCACTCGGCCTTCGAGACGCCGGCCGCATCGCCGGTATAGCTGATCTTCGTGCCGTCGATCTTCACGTACAGCCCGGCGGCCGTATTGGCCGTGTTGCCGTAGAAGAACAGCCGCAGGGTCTGGATACCGGAGGCGGTCCAGTCCTGCGCGTCGAAGGTCCGCGTCGCCTCGGCCAGCGTGTAGCTGCCGCTGACGGTGTAGCGGAACGGCATCGACTTGCCGCCGCCGTGGACGTTGGCCAGGTTCATGAACGGCGCCATGTCGTTGCCGACCTGGCAGCCATTGTTGTTCGTGCCGTAGCCGTCGATCCAGGTCTGATAGACGAGCTGGGTCGTGTCGTTGTAGCTTTCCATGTCGTCCACGACCAGATGGTCGACCGTCGTGAAGCTCCACACGCTGCCGGCCCATGTGCTGATCGCCTGGGCCGCGTTGACCTCGTCCACGCGCCAGTAATAGGTCACACCCAGATTGAGGGACGGACTGTATTTGGTCTGCGTCACAGTTGTCGCGGCGGCGGTGCCGTTGGTCACGGCCTGCTGATCCGTGCCGAAGTACACCTTGTGCTCGGCCGCTTCCCGGCCGGCGATCCAGCTCAGGGTCGTACCCAGGGCCACATCCGTAGCTCCAGCGGCCGGATCGGGGTCGCGGGCGGCCGTGGGAGCGTGGAAGAACCGCACCTCGCTCAGGCCGTACTGACCCCGCTCACCCCAACTGCTGGTAAGGGTCATTCTGACAAACTGGGCCGCGATGCCGCCCAGATTGATCTCCGTGTCATGGGCATAGGTGTCCAGTCCGGGCGCCTGCTTGAATTCGGGCACATTGCTCACCGCCGTCCAGGTGACGCCGTCGACGGAATATTCGATCGTCGCCGTCTTCACACCGAAGCCGACGAGCGACTCCAGCATCTGGTTCGAATTCCAGACCCACACGCGATCCAGTCGGTAGACACCGTTGAACTGATACTGAATCCAGACCGGCGCCTGTTGACCGACGGCACTCGTCCACATGTGTGCCGCCGCGGTGTCATGCTGATCCGACGTGTTGAGACCCGACCCGTCCACCGTCTTCTGCGGTCCCGAGTCGGCACTGAACGAGCTGGACGCCGTCGCGGTGATGCTCGCGGCAGAAACGGGAATCGTGAACGGCTCGACCGTGAAACTCCAGACCGTGCCCTTGAGCATCGTCGGATCGCCGGCAATATCCACTTCGTCCACGCGCCAATAGTAAGTCTGGCCGTACTCCAGCATCCACGGCCCACTGACGGGGTAATAGGTTTCCGTTTGGCTCTGGCTCTTCAGGACACCCAGAGGATTGGTCCGGCTGGCGGCGTTGACATCCGCGGCGTTGGTGCCCAGGTACACATCATATTTGTCCGTCAAGACGCTGGCGGACCAGCTCAGAACCGCGTACCGGTCCACGTTCACCGCGTCAGCGGCGGGTTTCGGGTTGCTGACTCTCTGGGGGGCCATTTTGATGGTCGTCGGATTGGTCCCGCTGACGATCAATTTGTCGCCCGCGTTGCTGGGCGCGATCAGCCCCATGTCGATCAGGCTCTGCAGGGACGTGTCGGTACCCGCCACCTGGGCAATCCCCGCATGATCGCCCGTAAGGATCAACTGGCCATTGCCGCTGAGGACGATCTTGTTGGTCGCCGGATCGGCGGAAGCGAAGACGAACCGCGGGACGGTCGTGCCCGCCGCGTTCGGCACGAGCTCGACGATACCGTTATCACGGATGTCGATGAGGGCCTTGGTGGCCTGTCCCATATAGATCTGCCAGTTGGTGCTGCCTGACTTCACGGCCGCCGGGTCGAACCGCACATAGCCGTTCTTCTCGACGATGAGCGAAGTGGTGGCCGTGGCGATGGTGTCGCCGTTGTTGCCGATACGGACGCGGGTGGCAATGACGAGGCTCGGTCCGCCGCCCGCGCGCTGGCCGGTCACGCGGACCGTGGTGCCGTTGCGGAGGGCGCCGTCCTGGTGACTCCATTCGATATGGGCGCCGTCGCCGATCGTGAAGCTGTTATCGGCTCCCACGACAATCCACCAACCCGCACCGGCGGTCGCGGTCCGGCTCTTCCATTCGCCCGCGAGGATCGGCTGCTTGACACAGGTGACCACCGCATAGCTGGAGTCACGTCCGACGCTGGCGACATCGCTGTCCGCCGGCAGGGTTCCCGCCAGGGAGGCTCCGCCGTCGTTCACCCAGTTGGCGGGATCGGCCGCGTCCGTGCTGACCGCCCCGGTCCAGAAGTAATTGGCGCCAAACGCCGGGCCGATCAGAGCCAGCACCAGGGCGAGCGCTGCCCTGCGTAAAGTCTTTTCACCTTTGCACGATTCGTGGTACATCTTCATTACTCCTTCCGGCCCGTCGTTCGCGGGCGTTGCCTTGGATGTGTCCAGCCACTGACTGTTTCGCAACGTTTCACTTTCGAGCACAGATCATTTCAGTCCGATATCATCCACATAGAGCGTACCGGCGGCACCGATCCCGTCAACACCAATCGTCAGCGTCGAGACGCTGCCGACCAGGGTGGCCCGGGAGGTCAGGTCGATCTCCCATGCGGTCCAGGCCTCCTTGGCGACGTCGGTCGCGGCCCCGCCGTACGGGATCTTGGTACCGTTGATTTTAACATAAAGCTGGCCGGAGTTCGCCGCCGCGCCGTAGAAGTAGACCACCAGCGTCTTGATCCCGGACCGGGTCCAATCCTGCGCCGCTGCAAAAGTGCGCGTGGCCTCGGCGAGCGTATACGTGCCGGTGATACTGTAGCGGAACGGCATCGACTGGCGGCCGCCGTGGAATGTGGTCGTGCTCATGTACGGAGCCACATCGTTGCCGGCCAGACCGCCGTTGGCTGAGGTGCCGTAGCCGTCGATCCAGGTGCTGTAAACGGGCTGGGTCGTGTCGTTATAGCTTTCCATGTCGTCCACGACCAGATGATCGATCGTTGTGAAGCTCCAGACGCTGCCGGCCCAGGCAGCGCCGGCCGTAGCCGCGTTGACCTCATCGACGCGCCAGTAGTAGGTGACGCCCACGTTGAGAGACGGACGGTAGCTGGCCTGCGTCACGATGGTCGTCGGCGCGGCGCCACTGGTCACGGCCTGCCGGTCGGTGCTCAGATAGACCAGGTGCTCGGCCGCGTCTCGTCCCGGTCTCCAGGTCAGAGCCGCATCGAGGCTCACGCCGGTAGCGCCGGAAGCCGGATCAGGGTCGCGTGCGGCCACCGGGACATGGAAGAACCGCACCTCGCTCAGGCCGTACTGTGCCCGCGTGCTCCAGCTGGCGGTGAAGGTCATTTTGACGAACTGGGCCGCGATACCGCCGAAGCTGATCTCCGTATCGTGGGCATAGGTGTCCTCTCCGGGCGCCTGCTTGAATTCCGGCACACCGCTCAGTGCCGTCCAGTTGACGCCGTCAACGGAATATTCGATCGTCGCCGTCTTCACGCCGAAGCCAACGAGAGGTTCGAGCGTCTGGTTGGAGTTCCAGACCCACATTTGATCCAGCTTGTAGATCTTGTCAAACTGGTATTGAATCCAGACCGGCGGCTGCTGACCGATCGCGCTCGCCCACATGTTCGCGCCTGTCGTGTCGTGCTGGTCGGACGCATTGAGGCCGGACTCATCCACGGTCTTCTGCGGCCCCGAGTCGGCATTGAACACGCTGGAGGCCGTGGCGGTGATGCTGCTTGCCGTTATCTTGCGCGAGAACGGCTCGACGGTAAAGCTCCGCACTTCGCCCTGGAGGACCTTCGATTCCGGCGGCGCGCCGATTTCATCCACACGCCAGTAGTAGGTTTGCCCGTATTCCAGGCGGCCGGCGGCAAACGTGTCCGCCTCGATGCGCTGGCCCACCAGCAGCGGACTGCCGGCGCCGGCGTTGCCGACCTCGGTGCGACTGGTGCCGAAGTACACGTTGCAGGCAACGGCAGATTCGGACTTGGACCAGGAAAGGACGACGTCACGGTCGACATCCGTCGCCCCATCTTCGGGCCGGAAGCTTCCGTAGATCGCGACCACCTCGTCCGCCGTCAGGGCCTTGGCGAAGATGCGTACATCGTCAATGTAGGCTTCACAAGGGTTGCTGAAATTCGTGGAGTTCCCGATGGTCATGATTTCGCCATTGGCGATTCCACCGGTCAGGTCCGGCGTGGTTCCTTGCAGCACGCCATCGGCATACATCGACAACTGATTGTTGACGGTATCGCGAATCACCACCAGATGGACCCATTCTCCGGTAATGAAGGCCGCGTTGGAAACGGACAGCCCCGTCTTGACCACGTTGTCGTCGATCTCAAAACGCATGGCCGTGCCCTTGTCGAACACCGTATAGCGTTTCCCCGTGCCGGGGTTGGCGGCCGATCCGGTCGTCCCTTTGACGATGAATTCGTGCTCCGTCGTCGCGGGGGCGGCCGGATAACGGATCATCATCGAGATCGAGAAGTCGACATCATCGAAATCCAGCGCCGCAACGTGCGGGACGACGACGCGCGGCTGAGTGCCCACTGTGAAGCACATGGCGCCGCCCAGCGTGCCCTCGATCCAGTTGGCGCCGCTCGCATCCCCATTGACCAATTCGCCGTCATGACCCCCGACGACGTCGGCGACGCGTGTGCCGGACCCTTCGTTCATCGGCCAGTGCGCCGTCATTTGCAGGCCGGCGCACGCAGGACCGGTCAGGCCCAGGGCGATGCCGATCAACAAAACACATTCACTGAGTTTCCTCTTCCGTTGTTCTCTGTTCACTTCGATACCCTCTCATGACGCCACAGTAACTGTTGAATACGATCGTTCATCTTTCCCAACGAAACGCCCTCCGGATCACGGAGCGGCGGGATACAGGCGGATGTCGTCGAACAGCAGATTGCCGGTGCCGGTGGCGGCGCCGAGGGTCAGGCTGGTGACACTCTGCAGCGTCGACGCCGGGACGGAGGACAGCGGAATGTCCCACTGCGTCCACTCGGCCTTCGAGACGCCGGCCGCATCGCCGG
>CAYQXM010000075.1:0-27082 GCA_964421295.1 uncultured Pirellulales bacterium | reverse complement strand
CGAATCTTGGTATACTCCCATCCTAGCGACAGCAAGGGACTTTTTCAACAGCCCCTCTGTCCCTAGTTTCCCAGGGTCTGTCCCTAGTTTCCCATAATAAATAGGGTCTGTCCCTAGTCTCCATAATAACTAGGGTCTGTCCCTAGTCTCCGTCCCTAGTTTCCCTCGTGATGCTCGCCTTGTCTTCATCGCTCTTCTGACACTGCCCCACCCTTGCCTTCGAGGAGGCATAGCCAACCATGGCCTATTCCACGTTTTTCTCTCGGCTCCAACAGAGAGCACTCCCCGTTGAAGGTGCAAGGCTCTCAATACGCCGATAACTCTCCAGATCGAATCCTGCAAACCGCTGCGGCAGGATCGCCACCAAGTCAGTCCAACCTTTCATGACTTCATCAACGCGGACCCACTTGCCATCCGCCTTCATGAAAACAAGGCATAGCACATGCATCGTGTAGCAGTCCCGCATTTCTGCGTGTATCTCTTTGACATCCTCCCATGGCAAAAGACGCATCCATGGCCGGAACGGCCAACGCTTGGCCTTTAACCATATGCCCCTGTCGTCGATCTCAACCCACACATTTGACGGTGGGTAGTACTTCTCGCGCCACCATGTGATAATGCGCCGTGCTTTAGTCACCATAATAGCCATCCCATGCCTTTTCCCCTGCCTTGTGTCCCACATAACCGCCACCCATCCCTCCGCCAAATCCTCCAACTACAGCACCTACCGCGCCACCAATGGCGGTACCGGGGCCGAGACAGATTGCGCTGCCGATAATAAATAGGGTCTGTCCCTAGTTTCCTCTAAACCCGTACTGAGAAACAGAGTCGATCCTTTGACCGCATTCATGGTATAATAAATAGGGTCTGTCCCTAGCTTCCTTATAGTCTCTTACGGCCCCTGACCCAACGGGTCCCCATGGCGGCCAAGCCCGTGAGAAGAATGCCAGAGAATCTACTTCGCATTGTCAGGTTCTTCAGCAATCCTCCAGTCGAACCTCGCTCTAAAATCTGCGAAGCAACCATCGCAAATCCAATGGTAACCATCCGTAGTCACATATCCTTCGGTCGTATCACCTTGTCGTTCAGAGAATTTCCTGCCGCAGAACTCGCAATGATCATGTTCCCAGTCATCTCTATACTGCGTGTACTTCTTTCGGCAGAGCCTAGCTCCTTGCAGGAATCTCTCTTGCCCTTGAAGTCGCCAATCTTCCCTCATATCAATGTCTATGTCTCCACTACTTAGGTATTATAGTTCCATCCGGGAGGATACGATACCATGTTCCATCTGGTGCCCGATAGTCCCAATGTGGGCCAATCGGGTCAGGATGGTAACTTTCACCGGTCTCCGGATTATAATAAATAGGGTCTGTCCCTAGGTTCCCCCAGTTTCCCTCGGGGTGACAGCGGGCCCCAAGGCCTAACGCCTGACGCCCGAAACCTGATCTCCCCCTCACTTTTTCCCCTTTCCTTGTTACTTATCACTTGTACAATGAACTTCGGTGTTTCAGGAAGTCGACGTGTTGGAGGCCGAAGGAAGATGGGAACGAAGTAGTTAACGAGGGACAGTCCCCAGTCAGCGCATTAGCGATTCAGTCGTCAGCAAGGTCACGTTCTTGTCTCGTGCAGAACCGTATCCGGACATAGAATGTGATGAATGGTGCAGAAGGGAGATAGCTATGCTCTGTGGCTTGATTCTCGGGTTTATCGTGAGTTGCGTGGCGACAGCCGGCAGCAGTCCATCATCCGGCACCGAGGCGACCGCCGGTGTCAGTGGTTATGTTCGCACGGCGGAGGGCAAACCTGTACCCGGCATTCCGGTGCGCTGCTTCTACTTCCGGCAACGCGGGAGTGACTTCCCGTACCAGAATGGCGAGCAGGTCACCGATGAGAACGGACGGTATGAATTCCGGGTCCCCGCCGGCTATGAGCATTACGTGGACGTCGCCCCGCGTAAATCCACGTTCGCGAAATCCGAGCGTTTCGATGTTCCGCCGGGCCAAGAGGTGCATGTCAAAGACCTTGTCGTCCGTCCGGTCACGGGCCGTCTCACGGGCCGGATCGTTCACGCTGACGGACAGCCCGCCGGCGGCCTGGAGTTCGCCTTCGTGTCCGGAGACTTCGGGCCGTACCGCGCTTACGGCTATCCCAAGACCGACGCCAACGGCCTGTTCGACATCCACAATGTCCCGGCGGATGCGAACATTGCGTTCTGGGCCGTTCCCGATCCCAATCACATCCAGGTGTGGACGGGGATCCGCGCGACAGCCTCCTCCGTGGAGTTCCGCCTGAACCCGCAGCAGTACGAGGAGATGCCGCCCGAGTGGCGGAAGTTCGAGGACGCCGCAGATTCTGCCAGAGACGCCGCGGAGTTCAGCGTGCAGAAGCGAATCGGCTTCACGCTCCCCGGCCTCGATGGGCCGCCGACATCGCTATCGTCCGAGCGGTTCAAGGGCAAGGTCACTCTGATCAACCTCTTCGGCTCCTGGTGCGGCGGGTGCCGGATCGAGATGCCTCATCTGGTCCGTCTGAAGGACAAGTACTCTGCCCAGGGTCTGGAGATCGTCGGGATCGCTTTCGAACAGGAGCAAGGAGATGCAGAGCTCCGGAAGCTGCTGGAAGAAGCCAGGGTCAATTATCCCGTTCTTCTCGGTGGATCACCGAAGGTGGTGAACGTTATGGCGACGATCAAGGGCATCGACCGCTTCTACGGTTACCCAACCACCATCGTGCTCGGACGCGACGGGCAGGTGAAGTACTCCGAGGTCGGGATCAAGGCGGAGACCAAGGAGAGAACCGAATGGTGGAGCCGCAAGCTTGAAAACAAGCTGGTTGAGCTCCTGAAGAACTCACCTTGAAAGGCCAGGGTGATTAGGAGCGGGGCGTTGTGATGCTAGGATGGCACCAGCCTACGCTTTCCGGTAATAACCAACAGCGAGGGACTGTCCCTATTTAGCGGGGAGCGCCGCCGTCAATCGGCGACGCCTGCGTCGGTCAGGTCCTTGGCTCTCCATTTTGACTCGATCAGCGTCTTGCCAGCGGTATCGAAGAGTCGCCAGGTCCAGGTGGCGTCGGGGGCGTGAGTACGCTCCCATTCTTTGTGGCCGGCGGGGGACCAGTAGGTTTCGGTGCCGGTCTTCCGGCCGGCGGCGAAGGTGGTTTGCCACTGTTTGGCGCCGGTCTCGTAGTAGAAAACCTGTTCACCGTCGAGCACGAAGCGGTTGTCGCCGGTCAGGCCGCCGGACCAGGTGGCTTTCAGTTTGCCGCTCGGATAATTCTCGGTGAAGGGGCGCACATCGCGCACGGTGTTGGTGTCGTAGGTCACGCTGGGTTGATCGCCGAGGATCCAGGTCTCGTTCAGCTCGATATGGAGCGGCATCGGTTTCATCTTGGATGTCACGATGTGGATCACGCCGTTGGAGGCCTGGGCGGCCGTGGCATAACCCACGGTCGTGATGTCGGGCAGGACGCGGCGGTGCCAAGTCTCGCCTTCGTCGTCGCTGAGGGCGACGAACGAGCCGCTGTAGCGCGGCGGGGAATCCGAGACGAAGAATAGACGGCCCGAGGCGAGGCGCGTGACGGCGGGGCGTTGCCCGCTCGATAGCGGCGGGAATTCCGTCTTGGTCACGGTGTAGGTCTTGCCGCCGTCGGTGGTGACGGACTTGGGCATGAACCCTTCGACGTTGGAGTCCTTGCCGCCAAAGCCGATGATCGTCGTGCCGTCCTGGGCGAGGACGCAGGTCGTGTGACGTCCGCCGGTGCGCCCGATGGTGTCACGCCAGGTCTTGCCCTCATCGGTGGATTCCCAGAGGACCGAAGCCGATCCGCGGCTGTCGGTGGGGAGGAAGATCGTGCCGTTCTTGTCGCGGATGACGCTGTTGATCGGCTGCGGCGTGAATTTACCGACCGGTCCGGTCGGAAAAGCCATGTGCACCTCGCTCCAGGTGGCGCCGTTGTCCGTCGAGATCATGTACTGGAAGGGCGGTCCGCCCAGCAGGCGCGGGGCGCCCCAGAAGAGCCAGAGCCTGCCGGGCTCGCTCCAGAAGACCGGCGCCGCGTCGGCCACATCGGCGAAGTCGGGCCACGGCGAGGGCATGTCCCATTCGTCGCAGCCGTAGCGGAGACGCATGGTCAGGATCGTCTGGTCCGGATCGTTCTCGTATCGCAGCGTGTTGTAGTAGGCGGCGACGAGATCGCCATTGGGCAGCACCTGGACGGCCGAATTGTGGTACACCGCTCCCAGGGCCGGTTCCAGGCCGAGCTTCCAGCCGACGGTACGCATGTTGCGCTGGCCCAGGTTCGGGAACATCGGCCGGGTGTGATAGAACGGCTTGGTCATATCGGGACCGCTCTTCAAGTCCGAGGCCTGCTGCTTGACCGCGACCTGAAAGAAGGGCAGCTTACGCGGCAGCGGCGCGGTCTGCGGCATTTCCGCCTGCACGACGCGGAAGCCCACGTTCCCCGTCGCGGAGGCGAAATCGGGCGAGACGCTGGCGCGGCTGGCCGAGCGTTTGGGGTAGGCCATTTCGGCGGGGAATTTCTTGCCGCCATCGTCGGCGGGCGACGAGCGCCAGTCGAGGCCGCCGCCGCGAACGATTTTAGCGATTCCCGCCTCCGGACCGACGGGGTCGGTCTGCGGCTCGGCGGGATACAGGCCGTGCCAGTCGAGGCACCATTCTGCGACGGTCGCGTGCATATTTTTCACACCCCAGGCGTTGGCGACGCCCACCGCTGCCGGCGCACCCCCGGAGGAAAACGCCGTGCGCGTGCCCGCGCGGCAGGCGTATTCCCATTCTGCCTCGGTCGGCAGGCGATAGGTCTTGCCTTCCTTCTTACTGAGCCACGCACAGAACGCCAGCGCGTCATTCCAGCTCACGCCCGAGGCGTAGGGCGCCCAGCACGGGTCGCCCTGGTACTCCGGCCGGAACTGGCGGAATTGCTCGACGGTCACTTCCGTCTCACCGATCAGGAAGGGCCGGCTGATGGTGACATGATGGACGGGGACTTCATCGTAGTCCCCCTCGGGCGAGGGCCGGTCGTACTGAATTCCGTGCACGCCGGCCAACAGCTCCTTCGGCAGCGGCGTGGAATCGACGCCCATCTCGAACGAGCCCGCCCTGATCGGCACGAGCGTCATGCCGAGGGTGTTCGTGACCGCCTCCGGCGGGGCCGCGGCGAGCAGGTTTCTGACCGCGCGTGCGGGGGCCATGAAGATGGTGCCGTGCTTATGCTTGGCCGGCACGTTGATGTCATTGGTGATATCGGTGAATGTCACGAAGTCTGTCGTCTTGACGGCGCCGTACTTATACTGGCGATAGAGGTCGAAGTAAATCAGGTAGGCGTCGCCCACCCTGGCCCAGGTGGGCCCTTCCGCCCATTCCGGCGTGAACGGTTTCGACTCGCGGCTCCAGGGGCCGACGGGCGTCGGGCCGAAGGCGACGTGGATGGTGCTGTAGCCGGGCTTGCGATTGTCCTTCACGGCCAGGACGTAGTCGCCCTTGCCGCGTTTCAAGACGGCGCCGTCGATGGAGTTGTACCCCGGGTTGTAGAACAGCTTGGCGGGCGTGAAGGTCCGGAAATCCTTCGTCGTGCTGTAGTACTGGCGGTGCGAACCGTCGAACCGCCCCGGGATAGCGGAGGACCAGGCGATGCTGAATTCCTGCGTGTCCTCATCGTAGAACAGCTCGGGGGCCCAGACGTTGCCGGTCTTGGCGTCGTAGGCCTCCATGACATTGATGTGCCGTTGGGGCGTCCAATGGATGAGGTCGCGGGAGGACGAGTAGCCGAAGCCGTAGTCGTTGCGCCAGCTCGACGTCCACACCAGGTGGTAGGTCCCGTCGGGGCCCTGAAGGATCGACGGATCACGCATGACCTTCTGCGTCCCCACCTCCGGCGTCAGCCACGTGCCGGGCACGGCCTTCCAGTGGTATCCATCATGGCTGTAGATGAACCTCAGTCCCTCGTTGGCGGGTTCATGGAACGAGGTCGATACATAGACCATCCGTTCCGTCGACGCACAACCCGCCGCGGCCAGCAGAGCCGCGACCCACAACGCCAGTCTGCTCATCGGGTGCTCCTGTCGATCCTGATAGCCGGTCCACCGGCTCGGTATGCATCCCATGATGCCCAGACCCTGTGCCCGGTGTCAACAGATTCGCCCGTGCAGATTCAGCGGATTCTGCCGAGGTGAGTCGATATTGGAGGCTTTGCCCTTACTTAGCGGCGCCAGTGATGGGGAGGACCATGACGGGGGCCGGGGCCGTAGTAGAAGAAGGCCGGCGGCGGAGGAGGCGGGACGGGCGCGACGACAATGACTTCGGGTTCATCGTAGTAGTAATAATGGTGCGGATGGGTGGCGACCACGGCACAGCCGGCGGGTGCCAACGCCGCGGCGGCCAGCGTGATGGACAATATTAGGGTCTTCATAGTGTACTCCTGTTGCCGAGCCCTTCGGGCCGAGTTGCGGCCCAAAGGGGCGAATCACATCAAGTGTACCCTTCAAGTATAAGAAGGCAGCGAGGGGGAGAAAAGTAACGGCGGGGCAGTTCTCCCCTCTCTCGACTCAAGGAAAATGGAGATTGCGCAAATCCGCTCAATTTCTTGTCTTACGCGCGTTTGTGGCACGTCCTGAAGCCGGTATTCCTGAAAGGAAAAGCCAGTCTGTGCAAAGTAAAGGGTAGATCATCGTCGATCCTGTTGGCAGGATCGTATCGGTCATAGAAGCTTTCGCAGCGTGCCATGGTTCGATCAGACAAGAAAGAGATAGAAGAGATCACCGTCCTCTGGACGAGGGCCTACCCGGCCGTTTCCGCTTTTATCTCCTCCATGGTGCCGAAGTTTCAGGACGCCGACGATATCCTCCAGCAGGTGGCGGTGGCCGTCGTTCAGGATTACGAACGCTACGACAAGGAACGTTCCTTCGTCGCCTGGGCGATCGGGATTGCCCGGAACAAGATCCTGATGTATCGGCGCCGGAAGGCACAAGAACGGTCGGTCCTGGATGCGGAAGCGATGGGGACGGTCGCGGAAGTCTACGAACACGACTCGGCGGAATTCGACGACATGCGCAAAGCGCTGCGTACGTGCATCAAGAAGGCGAAAGTGCGCTGGCAGCAAATCCTGGAGATGCGGTACAGCCGGGGACTCAGCACGAGCCGCATCGCCGAACAGTTGGGCATGACGCAGAATGCCATCTTCATCACGCTGCACCGCATACGCTTGGCGCTGCGTGACTGCATCATGAGGGAGATGTCCGGCAAGGAGGCGACGCCATGACCGATCCCGAAATCCTGATCAGCCGATATTTCGAAGACCCGGAGTCGATGACGCCGCACGACGCCGAGGAATTGTCGCAGTGGATCAAACAGGATCGGGCTCATGCCAAGCGTTTTGCCCAGGCCGCCTTCGTCCACCGCGGCATTTACGATTCTCTCACGAGCGAGCAGACCCAGGAAGCGCTGACGGTGCCTCCGTCTGCGCCGGCGCCGGACGACTCCGGATTCAGTTGGGATGACCATTTCTGGCACTGGATTGCCGAGTATGAGAAGACGGCCCCGACCATGGACATCGAAAAGCCGGATCCAGGTCCGCAGCCGCCGCAGAAGACGGAACCGGCGCAGAGTACGCGGAAGACGAACCGAACCTTGTTGCTGGTGAGTGCCTTCTGTGTCACCGCCGTCCTGCTCGTGTGCGCGGTGGCCGAGATCGGGCGACGCCTGTTTCCTCCCGACGTAGCTACCCTCAGGAGCAGCTTGCGGGTCGCATGGGCCGATGCCACTGCCCTCGAATCAGGAGGACGTCTGGCGCGTGGCGGAGCGCCGCTCCGGCTGACGCGGGGCATGGTGGCCGTCGTTTTCGATAGCGGGGCGGAGGCGGTGATCGAAGCCCCGGCCCAGTTCCGTCTCAAGTCCACCAATCGGATCGAGTTGCAGTCGGGCCGCTTGTTCGCGACCGTTGGCCAATCCGCGCGCGGTTTCACCGTGGAGACGCCGTGCGGTCGTGTCGTGGATCTGGGCACCGAGTTCGGCCTGAAGGTGGACTCCGGCCGCAGCAGCGATCTGCACATGTTCAAAGGCCAGGTGTCGTTAGCGCCGGCGCAGAGCGGCTGGCAAAGCCAGAGCCAAATCATAACGGCGGGCCAGGCCAACAGCATCGATGCGGCCGGACAGGTCCGAAGCATTCAGGTGGATGACGCGGCTTTCGTGCGTCGGTTCTTCCCGAAGACCGGTTGCGTCTGGAGGGGCCGGCCCATCGATCTGGCCGATATCCTCGGCGGTGGCGACGGCTGCGGTACGGGGAAGGTGGGCCGATGGCTGGAAATCAGCACCGGGACCGACGGGACACGCTATATCGTCGATGGCAAGACGACGACGCCCATGCGAACGACGGATAACCGCTATCATCGCGTTTCGCATCTGCGGTACGTCGACGGCGTCTTCTCGCCCAACGGCCAGGCCGGCCCGGTGCAGGTGAGTTCTGAGGGGAATACCTGGCGGGATTGCCCCGCGACTTCGGGCGGGTTCTTTGAGGACATTTTCAACGGCGACCATATCGCCGTTGAAGGGGGCGATCACGGGCTGGTCCTCAATGGACAAGCTTACGGCACGAAAGAGTACCCGGCGATCGCCGTGCATAGCAATGCCGGCATCACATTCGATCTGGCGGCGTTGCGGCGGGATTTGCCCGGGCTGCAGCTCGTGGAGTTCCGCGCTCTGTGCGGCCTGTCGGAGGACGTGCGGCAGTATGCCAACGCCGCGGTCAAGCCCAAGAACGTCGATTTCTGGGTGTTGGTCGATGGCGAGAAACGTTTCGAGGCCCGCGCGATGGAAGTCAGTTCGTCGCCGCGGGAGATCTCCGTGACATTGAGCGGAGAGGAACGGTTCCTGACGCTCGTCACGACGGACTGCGACGGCAAGTCCAGCTACGATTGGGGTCTGTTCGCCGAGCCGCGTCTGGAAGTCAGCGCCGCGCCGGGCGTGGCGCCCCATGCAGGAGGAGGTACGTGACAGTCTCTTTCCTTTCTTTGCCGTGGTCTTTCACACGTGAGCGGCCTTCTCGAAAGGCCCCCGTGCCGGAGTGATACGTGACAATTATGGCCCTCTGCCTCGCCCCGGCCGGGCGGGCTGGAGGGGGTTGGAGGTACGACAGCAATTGAATAGTTCGATCGGAAGACGAGGCATGGTCACACGTGCAGTTGTGCCCTGTCCTCTGGCGGACGCCGAACCTTTCTCTATTTGAAGGAGGACGTATGCACAGACTGTTGATGAGTATGATGGTGGTGGGAATGGTTCTGGGGAGTGTGGCCCAAGCGGCCGACCCCAGCCTTCTCTGCTGGTGGAAGATGGACGGCAATCTGACCAATGCGGGCAGCACGGGCGCCGCCAACGACGGTACGGCTTTCGGGGACGCGGCTACGTATGCCACGGGTCAACTGGGCCAGGCCTGGAGCCTGAACGGCACCAACCAGTACGCCGACTGCGGGACGCTGGACCTGGGCACGAACGGCACCGGTGGCATCAGCCTGTGCGCCTGGATCAATCGGCCCAGCACCGGCATCGGCGGGGACCACAAGGTCCTCGGTAACCGCAACGGCAACACCGGCTTCAAGATGACCGTGTACGGCAACGCGTCGGGCAGCTCGACTAAGGTCGAGATGGAAATCTATGATGCCGCCGGTCAACTGCTGACCCGCAATGGCGGCACGCCCACCGGGACGGTCATCAATTCGCCCGACACGTGGTATCATATCGCCTGCGTCTTCGACGATTCGGCCGACCAGGTCCGGGAGTATATCAATGGCGTGCTCGACTCGACGACGGCGACGACCAAGAGCCTCGTGTCTTCGACCAGCACCCTGCGCCTCGGCCAGGAAGTGCCCAGTGTCACCGCCGGGCGCTATTACCTGGGCCTGTTGGACGACGTCCGGATCTACAACAAAGCCCTCACCGCGAGCGACCTCGAGATCGTCATGAAGGGTGGCGATCGGGGCGCGGCCACCTCGGCCAGTCCGTCCGACAAGGCGACGGACGTCGTGCGTGACGTGGTGTTGGGTTGGAAGGCCGGAGAGTTCGCCCAAACGCACAATGTCTACTTCGGCACCAACTTCGATGATGTGAACACGGCCACCGTCGCCCAGCCGAAGGGGGTGCTCGTCGCTGCGGGCCAGGATGCCAACACGTTTGATCCGGCCGGCGTTCTGGCGTACGGACAGACCTACTACTGGCGCGTCGATGAAGTCAACGCACCGCCCACGAACTCCACGATCTTCACCGGAACGACCTGGCGCTTCACGGTCGAGACGCTGGTCTACACGATGCGGAATATCACCGCCACCGCGTCCAGCTCCTATGATCCCAACTCCGGGCCGGACAAGACGGTCAACAACGTCGGCGTGAATTCTGCCGATCAGCATTCCACCGAGCCCGCCCAGATGTGGCTCAGCGGCGCCGAGGGTCCGCAGTGGATTCAGTATCAGTTCGACGGTCTCTACAAGCTGCAGCAGATGTGGGTGTGGAACTCGAACCAGTCGGTCGAGCCCATCCTCGGCTTCGGCGTGAAGACCGCCACGGTCGAATATTCCGCGGATGGTATCACCTGGACGGCTCTGGCCAACGTGCCGGAATTCGCCCAGGCCACGGGCCTGCCCGATTACGCCTACAGCACGACGATCGATTTCGGCGGTGTCGCGGTCCAGTACGTCAAGATCACGCCGACGGCGAGCTGGGGCGGGTGGCCTCAGTACAGCCTCAGTGAAGTGCGGTTCTTCTACACGCCGGTCCAGGCACGCGAGCCCAAGCCGGCCACCAACGCGACGGGTGTCAGCCCTGACGTGACGTTGAACTGGCGCGCGGGACGCGAGGCGGCCTCCCACAACGTGTATATGGGCACCGATCCGAACGCCCTGACGCCGGCGGCTACGACTTCCGACAAGAACTACATCCCGGCCGGTTTGACTCTCGGAACGAAGTATTACTGGAGAATCGACGAGGTCAATACCGCCGAGGCCCTGAGCACGTGGGCCAGTGCGACCTGGAACTTCACGACGCTCGATTTCGTCGTCGTGGATAACATGGACAGCTACACGGACGAAGAGGGCAAGGCCATCTTCAATACGTGGACCGACGGCTATAACACGAACACCAACGGCGCTCTGGTCGGATACGACATGGCCCCGTACGCCGAGAAGACGACCATCCACGGCGGCAAACAGTCCATGCCGTTCCGGTATGGTCAGAATGCAGCGGCCACGTCCGAGGTCACGCAGACCTTCGCGGCGCAGGACTGGACCTACGCCGGCATCAAGACCCTGACGCTGTTCTTCTACGGCGACCCGAACAACGCCGCCGCGCAGCTCTATGTGAAGATCAACGGCACGAAGATCGCCTATGCCGGTGACGCCGGCAACATCCAGCGGGCCCGCTGGAATCAGTGGAACGTGGACCTGTCGGCGGTCGCCGCTACCACACTCAAGGGTGTCACGAGCCTGGTGATCGGCGTCAGCAACTCCGGCGCCGGCAAGCTGCTCATCGACGACATCCGCCTGTATCGCGTCGCTCCGGCGATTCCGGTGCCCACCAATCCCGGCACCACCGGTCTGCTCGCGTACTACAACTTCGAGAATAGCGTCCAGGACGCTTCCGGCAACGGCAACGACGGCACGCTGGTCGGGGCGCCGACCTACGCCGCCGGCAAGTTCGGCTCGGCCATGAGTTTCGCCGGTACCGCCGATGCCGTGGACCTGGGCAACAAGGCCGTGTGGAATCCGGCCGGCAGCTTCAGCGTATCGCTGTGGGCCTATGCCAGGGCCTGGAGCACCAGTTGGGGCTACACCATGGTCGGCAACCGCGGCGAGAGCCCGGCCGGCTGGCAGATCCGCCGGTACAGCGGCACGACCAGCATGTGCTTCACGACCCGCGGTACGGGTTCGGGCGTCGAAGATATGGCGAGCACCGCGGCGATGCCCCAGAATCAGTGGGTGCACCTCACCTGCGTCTATGACCAGGCCGCCAACCGGAAGTACATCTACATCAACGGCATCCTGGACTCGACGCAGATAACCACCGGCGCCGGAATCGCCGCCTCGACGCACAACACCTATATCGGGTGCCGTGCCAACAGCGGCAACACGGCCCCGGAGAACTGGTTCAACGGCATGCTGGATGATATCCGCATCTACGGCCGGGCCTTGTCGGCCGACGAGGCGGACTACCTGTCCCAGCCGTAATCGCAGCAGGGCCCGTCTTGCTGTTTCACGGTGAAGTACGCGGCCCGGTTTGTCACTGCAAGCCGGGCCGCTTTTTCCGAGGTCGATTGCCGGTAAGGATTGAAGGAGGACTATTATGCAGAGCAGGTCGATAAGTTGGGTTGTGTTCGTCCTGACGGGACTGATCCTGGCGAGCCCGGTGGGAGCGAAGATTGTCGGCTGGTGGAAGTTCGACGAGGGCGGGGGAACGAATGTCGCCGACTCTTCCGGCAATGGATACCACGGCACTACCAGTGGTGCGGCGTTGTGGGTGAGCGGTCGCCTGCAGGGCGCCATGCAGTTCAACGGGACCGACACGTACGTCAATTGCGGCGTCATCCCCATCTCCACCGACAAGACGGGCTCGTTGTCGACGGGCGCCTTGTCGGTCGCGGCGTGGATCAATCGTGCCACGTCGGGCGATCACAAGATCGTCAGCAACCGCCAGGTCGTCGGCGGCGACGGCGTGACAGGCGGCGGCTTCACCTGCGCCATCGTCAACGACCGCATGGAAGTCGATATCGAGGACGGCAACGGCCGTCTGCTCAGCCGCGACAACGCCCGGCCGACGATTCCGGCCGCCGGGATCTGGACCCACCTGGTTTGGGTGTTCGACGACACGGCCAATACCTTGAATCTGTACACGGACGGCGTGCTGACTTCGACGACTGCGATCACGCAATCCATCGGTGTCTCCACGCAGTTCTTCCGGATCGGCACCGACGCGCCCAGCCCGGGCTACTCGTTCAGCGGCATGGCCGACGACGTCCGCCTGTACAATCATGCGCTGACCGATGCCGAAATCGCCGACGCCATGCGCGGGTTGTCGCCCACCGGTGGCGGAGCCGGCAGCCCCGTACCGGCGGACAAGGCCACGGATGTCGCTCGTGACATCGTTCTGGGCTGGAAGCCGGGCCAGTTCGCGCGGACGCACAATGTCTACTTCGGAACGAGTTTCGACGATGTCAATTCCGCTAACATAGGTGTGTTAGTGTCTCAGAAGCAGGACGCCAACACGTACGATCCGGCCGGCGTTCTCGAATACGGGAAGACCTACTACTGGCGTGTCGATGAAGTCAACGCGCCGCCCACCGAGGCGACGGTTTTCCCGAGCGCGACCTGGAGCTTCACGGTCGAGGCGGTCGGCTCCGCGCTGGCGAGCGCGAATATCGTCGCGGCGACGGCGTCCAGCTCGTACAACGCCAACTGCGGACCCGGCAAAACCGTCGATGGCTCCGGCGTCAATGCCGCGGACCAGCATGGGACGGCGGACGCGACGATGTGGCTGAGTGCGCGGAATCAGAAGCCGGTCTGGATTCAATACGAGTTCGACAAGGTGTACAAGCTGCAGCAAATGTGGGTCTGGAATTCGAATCAGACGATCGAGAAAATCGCCGGCTTCGGGGTGAAGACGGCCACGGTTGAATACTCCACGGACGGCACGACGTGGACGGCGCTGACGAATGTCCCGGAGTTTGCCCGGGCCACGGGTGCCGCGGATTACGTGCACAACACGACGGTGGACTTTGGGGGCGTCTCGGCCCGGTTCGTCAAGATCACCGTCACCAGTGGCTGGGGGCCGCTGGGTCAATACGGCCTGAGCGAAGTGCGCTTCTTCTACATTCCGGTGTGGGCACGTCAACCCCAGCCGGCCGCCGGCGCGACGGGCGTTGCCAGCGACGCGACACTGAGCTGGCGGGCCGGACGCGAGGCGGTCTCGCACCAGGTCTATCTCGGTACGGATCCGAACACGCTGACACTGTCGGGTACCGCGGCCACCACCAGCTACACGCCGGCCGGCCTGACCCTCGGGACGCAGTACTATTGGCGGATCGACGAAGTGAATGCCGCCGAAACCGTCAGCACGTGGGTCGGGGACGTCTGGAACTTCACCGTATCCGACTACATGCCGGTCGAGGGCTTCGAGAGCTACAACGACACCACCAACTGCATCTATAACGTGTGGCTCGACGGCTATGGCACCGGCACCAACGGCGCCCTGGTCGGCTACGACACGTCGGCCAACAGCACGTTCTGCGAAACGACGGTCGTTCATGGCGGTGCGCAGTCCCTGCCTTTCCGCTATGGTCAGAACTCCGCGACCACCTCCGAGGCCACGCGCACCTTCACCGGGGCCCAGGATTGGAGCCAGGCCGGTGCGAAGTTCCTCACGCTGTACTTCTTCGGCGATCCGACCAACGCCGCCGTGCAGCCGTATGTGAAGATCAACGGCACGAAGATCGTCTATAGTGGTGACACGCGCAACGTGCAGCAGCGCCGCTGGAACACCTGGAACATCGATCTGTCGGCGCTCTCCGCGGCCACGCTGAAGAGCATCCAGACGCTCACTTTCGGCGTCACCGGCTCGGGCTCGGGCCGGCTGCTCGTCGACGATATCCGCCTGTATCGTGTCGCTCCGGAAGTCCCCGTCGCCCCCGTCAACCCGGGCACCACGGGCCTGCTCGCCTACTACGCGATGAACAACAACACGCTGGACAGCTCCGGCTCCGGCAACGACGGCACGCTCGTCGGCCTCCCCACGTACGATACGGGCCTGTCGTCCTTCGGCACGGCCGTGAAGCTGAACGGCGGGACCGACGCGGTGGACCTCGGCAAGAAAGCCGCTTTCAATCCGACCGGCAGTTTCAGCGTTTCGCTGTGGGTCCACAGCACTTCGTGGACCACGCAATGGGGTCACGTCATGATGGCCAACCGCGGCGACGACAACGTGGGCTGGCAGATCCGCCGGTACAACACGACGACCAGCCTGTGCTTCACGACCCGCGGCGTGGGCAACGACGACATGCAGAGCGCCGCCGCCATGCCGCAGAATGAATGGGTGCACGTCGCCTGCGTCTACGACAACGTCGCCAACATCAAGCGTATCTACTTGAACGGCCTGCGGGACGCGGAAGTGACCACGACCGCCGGGGCCCGCATCGCGGCGACGACGCACAATACGTACATCGGCGCCCGCGCCAACGCCGGCAACACGGGCACGGAAGGCGGGTTCATCGGAATGCTCGATGAAATCCGCGTGTTCAACCGGGCGCTGTCCGCCGGAGAAGTGGAGTATTTGTCCAAGCCGGTTCCGTGATCGGCCGTAACGCAGTCAAAGTCCTCCTGCATTGCCACACACACATTGCAGGCCGGGGCCCGCGTCGGATTGGGCGCGGGCCCCTCATCTTGTTCGGGCCCAGACGCAGAGGTTCGGGATTAATTTCGGCGGTCGAATGCGGTACCGTGATGGAAAAAAGGAAAATGCGAATGAATCATCGAAATGAAAGACCTGCTCCCGCTGGGGCCTTTTCCGCCAACCGCGCCATGATGTGGCTGCTGAGCGTCGTGTCGATTGTGTCGCCCGCCGTAGTGCGTGCGAACACGCCGACCGGCGCCGCCGGACACAAGATCAAGATTGTTCTGGTCGGTGATTCCACCGTGACGGACAATGCCGGCTGGGGGCTCGGTTTCAAGCAGTTCCTCACGGATGGCGCCGAGTGCATCAACACGTCTCGAGGCGGACGCAGTTCGGAGAGCTTCCGCCGCGAAGGGCGGTGGACGGAGGCGCTGGCGCTCAAGGCCGACTACTACCTGATTCAGTTCGGTCATAACAACGAGCCCGGCAAGCCCGGCCGCTCGACCGACATGCCGACCTTTGTCAGCAACATGATCAGCTACGTCGAAGAGGCCCGCGCCAGCGGCGCCACGCCGGTCCTGGTCACGCCGCTCACGCGCCGCCAGTGGGACAAGGACAATCCCGGCAAGATCAAATCCAGCCTGGCGCCGTACGCAGAGGAAGTCCGCAAGATCGCGGCCGAGAAGCACGTGCCGCTGGTGGACCTGCAGGCGCGCAGCATCGCACTGTGCGAAGCGCTTGGGCGGGAGAAGTGCCTGGAGTTCAGTCCGATCAAGGCGACGGAGAACGGCAAACCCGTCTACGACGGTACGCATCTGAACGACAAAGGCTACGTGATGTTTGCCCGGCTCGTGGTGGAGGAATTGCGCCAGGCCGTGCCGGAGCTGGCGTCCGTTCTGCGCCGCGAACCTGCAAATGCGAATCCCGTCGCGAAGGAAGCGAAGTACGATGCGGTGGTTGCCGCCGACGGATCGGGCACGCACACGACGGTCCAGGCCGCCATCGCCGCGGCTCCGACGGGGGGAACCAAGCCCTTCGTCATTCTCATCAAGCCCGGCCGATACGAGGGACAGATCATCGTCCCCAAGGATAAGCCATACGTGCATTTTGTCGGTGAAGATGCGGCACGGACCGTTCTAACCTACGCGTTGAACGTCAAGGAGACGCCGGCACAGACCGATCTGCGGTTCAAGGGCACGGGTGTCATCGTGCTGGCGGACGATTTCCGGGCCGAGAACATCACGTTCGAGAACACCTCCGGCGACCACGGCCAGGCCCTGGCGCTGCGCGTGGACGGCGACCGCGCGGTATTCAATCGTTGCCGGATGCTGGGCTGGCAGGACACCCTGATGGCCAACAACGGCCGGCAGTACTACCAGGACTGCTTCATTGCCGGTCGCGTCGACTTCATTTTCGGCGGAGCGACCGCCGTGTTCGATCGTTGCGAGATTCGCAGCCGCAACGGCGGGCACATCACCGCGGCCAGCACGGACCAGGATCATCCGTTCGGGTATGTGTTCCTGGACTGCAAGCTGACGGGCGACCCGACGCCGTGGGTCAATCCGGCCGACGCCAATACTCCCGTGACGCCGACGAAGAAAGCCATGGCCGACCTGGGACGTCCGTGGCGACCCTACGGCGCTGTCGCTTATATCCGGTGCGAAATGGGGGATCACCTCAAGCCGGAAGGCTGGAACAACTGGGGCAAGACGGAGAACGAAAAGACCGCCCGGTATGCCGAATATAAGAGCGCCGGCCCGGGCGCCAACGCCGCGGCCCGTTTCAAATGGACCAGGCAGTTGACGGATGAAGAGGCGAAAGTATATTCGGTGGAAAACATCCTGAAAGGTACGGATGGCTGGAATCCGCGTTAGATGCCGCCCCTGTATCACGTTCGACCCCTTCAATCCAGGAAAGAGAAACACGATGAAAACCACACGCCTGCTCCTGTGCTCCAGTCTGATATTTCTCGTCGTCGGCATGATGCCGCGCGTAACATGTGCGGCCGTGCGCGCGGAGGTGGATCTCTCGGGGCCGGGCTGGAAGATCTGGCACGATGAAGCGGCGGCATGGAAGGCCGATGAACTCTACCTACCGCCGGTAGACCTTGCGAAGGTGCCTGTCAATCCGCCCACCGGTGGTTGGCAAGAGCTTGAGACTGGCCAGGACGCCGCCATCCCGGGGACGGCCGAGCAATACCTGCAAAAAATCCCCGGGCCCGAGGGGGATATCCTCGGCGTGACATGGTGGACGCGCCCCGTGGCGATTCCGGCGGCGCCCGCGCCCCGGCGTCTTCTCCTCCGCTTCGAAGCGGTGCGCCAGCGGGCCGAAGTGTACGTCAACCAGAAGCTGGTCGGCTACGACGTGATCGGCAACACGCCTTTCGAGGTCGATCTCTCGAATGCCGCCCAGCCGGGCGAAACGGTGCAATTGGCCCTGCGCATCACCGATCCGGGTGGCAATTTCGACTGGCACGACAAAGGCCTCATCAACTGGGGCAAGAACCAGATTCTCTTCGGCCACGGCTTCGGCGGCATCACCGGACGCATCAAACTGGTGGCCTGCGATCCGGTCTACGTGGACGACATCTACGTGCAGAACACGCCCGCCATCACGGACGTCAACGTGGAAGTCGCTCTGCGCAACACGACCGACGCCGCGGTACGCCGCGATGTGATCGTGAGCGTTCTGGACAAGAAGAACCCGGCCGCGACACCGCTGATCGTCCAGCGGCAGGGTGATGTGACTCTCACGCCGGGGACGAACGAGGTCAAGGTCAAGCTGTCCTGTCCGCAGGCCAGGCTGTGGGATCCGAATAGTCCGAACCTTTACGTGTGCGAAGTCAAACTCGCCTCGGGCGAGCAAACATACGACGTCGCACGGCAGACCTTCGGGTTCCGCTGGTTCGAGCCCGTGGGGATCGGCACCGAGGCCATGTTCCGCCTCAACGGCAAACGTATCGTCCTGCGCAGCGCCATCAGTTGGGGATTCTTCCCCATCAGCGGCCTGATCGCGACGGACAAAATCGCCGAGCGGCAGATTCGCGTGGCCAGGGAGATGGGCCTCAACATGCTCAACTTCCACCGTGCGATCGGCCAGCCCATCATTCTGGAGAAGGCCGACGAATTGGGTCTGCTGTACTACGAGGAGCCCGGCAACTACGACAACGGCGCCAATATTCAGCGTGCCATTCCCCGGGCGATGGCCCGCCAGAAGGTCCTGCGCATGGTGCAGCGCGACCGCAGTCACCCGAGCCTCATCATCTACAACATGTCCAACGAAACCGGACCCAATCCCGCGGCGCTGGAAGTCTATGCGGCGGATATGAAAGAGATGCACGGCCTGGACCCGAGCCGTGTCATCACGCGCAGCTCCGGCCTCCGTTCGGCGCTGGGCCTTCAGAACGAAATCAGCACGAAGTGGCACTACCGTCCGTTCGATGACCAGTTCTATAAGACGGGCTGGTATGACGATCATCACGCCGGCGGTCCGGCCGTCTACATGCAGGACGCCTACAAGAATCCGAGCGACTACTTCCACCTCATCCGCGATCCCCAGGAAATCAACTTCTGGGGCGAGGAAGGGGCGCTTTCCACGCCGCCGCGGCTGGGACTGATCAAGGAGGAGCTGTCACACGAATCTCATCTGGGCTGGGATGGCGGCATGTACCTTGAATGGTACAAGATGTTCGATGCCTTCATCGACGCCAAGAATCTGCGTAGCGCCTTTCCCACGGTCGATTCGCTGTGCAAAGCCATGGGCAACATCTCGCTGGAGCACCAGGGCCGCACCATCCAGATCATCCGGCTGAACAACGATTCGGATGGGTATTGCATCAATGGTTGGGAATCGGAGATCCTGGAGAATCACTCGGGCGTCGTGGATTGCTTCCGCAATCCCAAGGGCGACCCGGCCATCATGGCCTACTACAATCAGCCGCTTTACGTCGCCGTGATGCCGCGCCGCCAGGTCGTTCCGTCCACGGGCAAGGTGCTCGTCGATTTCTACCTCGTCAATGAAAAGAACGTGAAAGGCGCGCACCGCTTGGCGGTGACCGCTACGAACCCGGCCGGCAAACAGCTCTTCACCAAGACCCTGGATGTCACGGTCACAGGCGGTGACGTCTACGGCCAGCTCCTGGCCGAGGCGGTCGAGATTCCCGCCGCCGGGACCGTGGGCAATCTTTATGTCCAGGCGCAATTGCTCGCCTCCGCCGGGGCACCGGTCGCCGCAGGGCGTGACGATGTCTTCTGCGTCGACTGGAAGAGCGACAAGATCACGGGCGCCGGCGCTGTCTTCGATGGCATCGGTCGCGTGCGGCAGTTCCTGACCCGCCAGAAAGGCGTTTCGGTCGCGGAATACGCCGACAACCTGCCGCATCAGGATTGGGTGGTGGCCACCGTCGCTCCCGACGCCGCCGCATCGGCCCTCATCCCGGCGGCGTGTCTCTTCGATCCGAACGGCACCAAACCCGGTCTTGTCACCACGTTCTTCACCGACCGGCGGTTCGCGCAAAAAGCCCACACACGCGTCGACGACACCGTCGACCTTTACGCACCGGACGGCGCACCGCCTGACCAGGCGGTGCCCGCTCTGGCGAATTACTCGGTTCGCTGGGAAGGCCGGCTCGTGCCCCCGGCGACCGGGACGTATACGTTCTCTTTCCAGGGAACCGGTACCGCGACGTTGGTCGTCGATGGCAATACGGTTCCCACCAGCAACCGCGGCGGTTCGGCGCTGGCGCAGCCGACCGCCGTGCTGCTGGCCGCGGATAAGCCGGTGTCCCTTAAGGTCGAATGGGTACAGGCGACGGGCGATGCCGAGTGCCGGCTGCTCTGGACGGTCCCCGTCACGATCGCGCCGCCCAGCGCGCAGAAGCTGCTCCAGCGCGTGCGGGACGAGGGCACGACGCTGATCCTTCTGGAGAACGCCGCCGCCTGGCTGGAGCTGGCGAAGACCGTCGCTCCGGAAGTGAAATACCGTGGCTCCTTCCGCGTGGGCAAGACCTGGGCGGGCGGCGTGCACTTCGTTCGCGCGCATCCGCTCTTCAAGGACCTGCCGGTCAACGGCCCGATGGATTGGCCGTACCAGGCGGTGGTGAAGGATGGTCTCAACCGCTCCGGTCTGCTGCTGGAAGGCGACGACCTCGCGGCGGGGGCCTTCCATGCCCATACGCCGCTGGCGACGCCACCGGCGCCGATCAATCTGGGCACGGCCGTGGGCGTGGTTCGCTGCGGCAAGGGGAAGATCGTCGTCTCGACGCTCGACATCACGGGCAACCTCACGGCGGGCGAAGGTCCGGCCGACGTGGCCCGCAAGCTGCTGTGCAACTATATTGAATATGCCGCAATCAAATGACTCTTTTTGGAAGGTTCCTTTCATGATCAACACACATCGTGCAGTTCTGGCGTGGATTCTGACTGTATCAGGTAGTCTGGCTATGGCGCAGCCGCCGGCGGAGCCGCTGAGTTTGTGGTACCGCCAACCGGCCCAGCAGTGGGTCGAGGCCCTGGCTGTCGGCAACGGAAGGCTCGGTGCGATGGTCTTCGGCGGCGTCGCGCAAGAGCGGCTCCAGTTGAACGAGGATACGCTCTGGGCCGCCGGACCGTACGATCCCGCCAATCCGCAGGCCCTGGCGGCGTTGCCGAAGGTGCGCGAGCTGATCTTCGCCGGCCAGTACCAGGAAGCACACAATCTGATCGGCCAGAAGATGCTCGGTACTCCCTCCAGGCAGATGCAATACCAATGTGTCGGAGACCTGCTGCTCAAATTCGCGGACGGCAACGACGCGACGGACTACCGCCGGGACCTCAATCTCGATACGGCCGTCGCCTCGGTCACGTATACCATCAACGGCGTGCGCTACACGCGCGAAGTCTTCTCCAGCCCCGTCGATCAGGTGATCGTCGTGCGGCTGACCGCGGATAAGCCGGGCAAAGTGACATTTGTCGCCGGCATGAAGACACCACAGAAAGCAACGGTGACGGTCGAAGCACAGAATACGCTGGTTATGACGGGCGTCAACGGCGCGTCGCAGCGCATCGCCGGAGCGCTCAAGTACCAGGCTCGCGTGCTGGTCACGGCTTCCAGCGGCAAGGTTACTGCGGGCGAGGGCCAGATCGAGGTCAAGGACGCGGACGCGGCCCTGCTGCTGATCGCCGCGGCGACGAGCTACAAGAGCTATAAGGATGTCACGGGCGACCCGGAAGCCTTGGTCAAAGACACGATCGCCAAGGCGAGCGGCAAGTCCTTCGAGGCGCTCCGCAAGGATCACGTGGCGGCGCATCAGAAGCTGTTCCGGCGCGTGGCATTGGATCTGGGTACGACGGCCGGCGCACAGCGTCCGACGGATGAGCGGATTCAGGACCCCAACAAGGCGAACGATCCTCAGTTGGCGGCGCTATACTTCCAGTTCGGCCGCTACCTGTTGATCTCGTGCTCCCGGCCGGGGGGGCAGCCGGCAAATCTGCAGGGCCTGTGGAACGACAGCATGAGTCCGCCGTGGGGCGGCAAGTACACCATCAACATCAACACGGAGATGAACTACTGGCCCGCCGAGCCCACGAACCTCGGCGAGTGCGTCGAGCCGCTGGTGGCGATGGTTATGGACCTGAAGGAAACGGGTGCCAAGACGGCCCGGGTCTGCTACGACGCCAACGGCTGGGTCACGCACCACAATACGGATCTGTGGCGGGCCACCGCTCCGATCGACGGTCCGCAATACGGCATGTGGCCGACGGGCGGGGCCTGGCTGTGCCTGCACGTATGGGATCGCTACGATTACTCGCGTGATAAGGAATACCTGGCCAAGGTCTATCCGGCCCTGAAGGGGGCGGCCCAGTTCTTCCTGGATACGCTCGTCGAGGAACCCACGCACAAGTGGCTGGTGACATGTCCCTCGATATCACCCGAGAACCGGCACCCGTTCGGCACGAGCGTCTGCGCCGGACCGACGATGGATATGCAGATCATCCGCGACCTGTTCACTCACTGCATCCAGGCGGCGGAGATTCTCGGCGTCGATGAGGACTTCCGCAAGCAAGTCGCGGCCACGCGGCAGCGCCTGGCGCCGAATCAGATCGGCAGTGCCGGTCAGCTTCAGGAGTGGCTCGAGGACTGGGACATGAAGGCGCCGGACCTCCACCATCGGCACGTCTCGCACCTCTACGGTTTGTATCCGAGCGATCAGATTCACGTGCGGACCACGCCGGAGCTGGCGGTGGCCGTGCGCAAGAGTCTCGAGACGCGCGGGGACGAGGCCACCGGCTGGGGCATCGGCTGGCGGCTGAACCTCTGGGCCCGTCTGCACGATGGTGAGCACGCCTACAAGATCCTCGCCATGCTTCTGCGGCCCGAGCGCACCTATCCGAACATGTTCGATGCGCACCCGCCGTTCCAGATCGACGGCAATTTCGGCGGCACCTCCGGCATCGGCGAGATGCTGCTGCAAAGCTGTGCCGGCGAGATCGATCTGCTCCCGGCGCTGCCCCAGGCCTGGCCCGCCGGGTCCGTCAAGGGACTCCGGGCGCGGGGCGGGTTCGAGCTGGACGTCGCGTGGAAGGACCGCAAGCTGACGAGCGTCACGGTACGCTCCCTTGTGGGCGGGACCTGCCGGCTGCGCTACGGCAATGTCACTCGGGACTTGAACCTGGCCAAGGGGCAGAACGCTCAGTGGGATGGAGTCAAATAGGGACTTCACAGGCGCATGTAGGCGGACAATTCAATAGGTAGGAGAACACATATGAACAGAAAAGGGTTTACTCTAATTGAACTTCTGGTGGTCATCGCGATCATCGCGATCCTGATGGCCATCCTCATGCCGGCCCTGCGTATGGCCAAGGACCAGGCCGTGAGAATGCAGTGCGTCGGGAATGTTCGGACGCTTTCGCTGGCCTGGATGATGTACAAGGACGCCAATGACGACAAGCTCGTCGGCGCGATGATCAATGGCGACCAACAGGCCTGGGCCCACCCGGTGCCGTCGGGGGCTGGCACCGTGCAACAGGAGATCGACGGCGCCATCAAGAAGGGAGCGCTGTTCCCCTATGTCGGCAAGACGGAGAAAGTCTATCGTTGTCCCGCGGACCGACGCATGAAAGACCCGCGGCAGACGGCCTATCGCAGCTTTTCCATTGCCAACGGCGCCAATGGGGAGACGACCTACCCTGACAGTGGCAAGGACCACAAGCCGGCCAAGAAGTACTCGGAGATCAGAAACGCTTCGATGAAGTACATTTTCCTGGAGGACATCGACCCGAGAGGTGAGAACAAAGGCTCCTGGCAATTCCAATTCCAGCCGCTGCAGTGGATCGATCCGATCGCCATGTGGCACAGCAGACGCACGACCTTGAGTTTCGGCGACGGCCATGCGGAAATGCACAAATGGCAGGACAAGTACCTCGTCGACTGGATCAATCAGGCTATGTACACCCCTGACAGTTTTGTCTTCAACAAGACCCCGCCCACCGACCAGATGGCGGACATCATCTTCGCCCGCGACGGTTTCCCTTGCAGATCGCACCGCTAACGCTCGGGTCAGCGCCGCAGAGATTCTGGCAGACGCGCGGCAAGGACATGAAGTTCGTCATGGTCCGCTGCCGCTTCGAGGGGCCGGCGGAGGGCTTCGGCCTGGCGCGCCACCACCGTGACGGGGGAAGAATGGGGCGTAAGACCCGAATGCCACTAAGACTGTGTCTGGGTTCCGTACAGGGCGGTTAGAAAGGCGAGTCATCAGGGCCGGCGCTGGATGATGCGGGGGCGGCGGCCCGGACGCGCCGGGCGGTCACGAGATTTATTCCACGAATATCTTGCGTGATTTCCGGCAGGTCTGTTTAATACGTATACGTACTAAGCAGACGGAGGTGCCTATGGTCACGGGAAAAGATGTTGCTCGTGGATTGAGGGTGACTTACGCGCTGATGCATCGGCAGACGCAGTCCCTGTTGTCGGCCTTGGGCCTCACCGCGGACCAATATGTGCTGTTGGCTCTCCTGTCTAGGGAAGATGGCACGACGCAAAAAGAACTCACCGCACGAGCGTCCTCCGATCCCAATACCGTGCGGGAGATGTTGGTGCTGCTGGAGAGGAAAGGGCTGGTTAAGCGCGTGCGACATGAGACGGATGGACGCGCCCACCGGGTGCTTTTGACGGCCTCGGGACGCCGGGTCTACGCTCGATCGGCCAAGGTGCTTCGACCGTTGCAGGAGGAGATGCTCGCTCCCCTGAGTCAGCAGGAAGCCCGGGCCCTGGTTCGTTGCCTGGAGCGTATCACAGAGGTGCTCTCACGCACGGCATGACAGGAATTCAGATGACTTTGGAGACTATCGCATGAATCACGCTCTCACGATGATGCTGGCCGTAACGATGTTAGCGGCAAATAGCTACGGTCAGCAGCACCCGGGTCCGATCAAGGCAGGCGAGAAGATCGCCGTAGTATCGACGCAGTACGGCAGCGTCCGCGGTTACATCGACGACGGCGTCTACGCTTTCAAAGGCATACCCTACGCGAAGGCTGACCGGTTCATGCCGCCGCAGGCGCCCGACAAATGGGACGGCGTGCGCCAGTGCACCATCTTCGGTCCGCAGGCCATGCAGGGGACGGGACAACGCTGGGGCGGGCAGGGCGACTACAACTTCGGTTTCCTGTTCTGCGCGGAGCCGATGAATGAGAAAGAGTGCTTCGTCCTGAACGTCTGGACGAACGGCATCAACGACGGCAAGAAACGCCCCGTATGGGTGTGGATTCACGGCGGGGGCTATTCGGCCGGTTCGGCCAATCAACTACCTTTCTTCGACGGGCGTTCCCTGGCCCGCAAGGGTGACATCGTCGTCGTGACGGTCAATCACCGACTCAACGTGCTGGGCTATCTCGATCTGCGGGGCCTGGGCGGCAAGTACTCCGAGTCCGTGAATCTCGGCATGCAGGACCTCGTGGCCGCACTGCGGTGGGTTCACGACAATATCGCCAACTTCGGCGGCGACCCAAGCCGCGTCACCATCGACGGGCAGTCGGGCGGTGGCGGCAAAGTCTCCACGCTGATGGCCATGCCCTCGGCCGCGGGCCTGTTCCACGGGGCCATCGTGCAGAGCGGTTCCACCCTTACTGTCGGCAATGGCGAGGCCAGCAAAGCCTACGGACTGGCTTTTGTCAAAGCGCTCGGCATCGCTCCCGAAGATGCGAACAAGCTGAACGATTTCACCTATGACGAACTCGTCGCCGCCGATCGAAAGGTTGCGACGGCCCAGAGAGAAGCCGGCCGCCCCGGCGTCCGAGGCGGTGTTGGCCCGACCGTGGACGGCAAGTACATCACCCAGAACCCGTTCGATCCCACGCCGGCCGAGTTCTCGAAGAACGTCCCGATGATCATCGGTTCCAACCTCAACGAGTTCGGCTACGGCAACCGTGCGATCATCACGCCAAAGACCCTCGATCAGGTAAAAACAACTCTCACCGAGCGCTACGGAGAGGCCAACGCCGAGAAGTACATCGCCGCGTACAAACAAGCCTACCCGGACGACAAGCAGCCGCAGCATATTCTGACGGCCACCGTCCGCACCAATGTGGTCAAACAGGCGGCGGTGAAGCACGCCCAGGGCGGCGCGCCGGTCTACGTGTATCTGTTCGAATGGCAATCGCCGGTCAACGACGGCAGTCTCGGCGCCTGCCACGGCATGGAACTGCCTTTCATGTTCAACAACATCGCCCTGGCGCGCACGATGACCGGCGGAGGCGAAGAGGCCTACAAACTTGCCGACAGAATCAGCTCCGCCTGGATCAACTTCGTGAAGACCGGCAATCCCAATGGGCAGGAGGTGCCGGAATGGGCGCCCTATACGCCGGAAAAAGGAGCCACCATGATCTTCGACAACGACTGCCGCGTCCGGTGCAACCACGACAAAGCCCTGATTGACCTCGTTTCGTCCTTACCTTCTCCAAGCCGGAGATAACCGCATATTGGGGGATAATTATGTGTAAGTGGAGTGTGACTATGTGTAAAGGGTTGTTTCTTGCCACTGTGATGGCCTCAATGTTCCTCACGACGTTAACCGCCGGGGCGAACGAACGGAGCGTGTGGTCCAAGCCGGACCTTGTCGTGGCGGCGAACGGGGGCGGGGACTTCACGTCCGTGCAACAGGCTGTCGCCTCGATTGCGAAAGACAATCGCCAGCGCATGATCATCCTGATCAAGGACGGGGTCTATAACGAGAAGGTTCAGATCAGTGCGTCGTGTGTGACGCTCCGCGGCGAGAGCCGCGCCGGCACGCGCATCGAGGCTACCGGGGGGACCGTCGTGAACGTGCTGGGCGACGATGTCGTGCTGGAAAACCTCACGATCAGGAACACCCAGGGCGTGCTCGGCGTCCATGCGTTCGCCGTGGGCGGTCGCGGCGATCGGACGGTCATCCAGGACGCCGACGTGCTCAGTCACGGCAACGACACGATCGCGCTGTGGCGCACGGGCAAGGGCCAGTTCTCCGAAGACTCCGCGAACCACACGAGTCCGAACGGGCGCTACTATCACGCGCGGCTGAAGGTCTGCGGTTCGGTGGATTTCGTCTGCCCGCGTGGCTGGTGCTATATGAAGGATAGCGAGCTGACCGAGATGAACCCGAAGTCCGAGGCCGCGATGTGGCACGACGGCTCGCGCGACAAGGACATGAAGTTCGTCATGGTCCGCTGCCGCTTCGAGGGGCCGGCGGAGGGC
>CAYQXM010000074.1:0-27159 GCA_964421295.1 uncultured Pirellulales bacterium | reverse complement strand
GTTGGGACGAGAACTACCTCCTGCGAGTCCTGCGAATTTAGATGCGTTTGCCCTGACAGAATCTCAGGAAATCAGAGCCGCGTCTGTGGAAACATTCCGGCCGTTGTCACGTTGCCCCGAAGACAAAATCCTGTCCGGCGAAGGGAGAGGCGCGCGTTGCGTCTCTACCCCCTGACGTGGAGCCACGCGCAACCGATTGACGCCGGCCTTGTCGCGAGGCCCAGATTTCGGGGGCCGATCTGAATCGCACTCCCGGTACCCGCTCAGGTGGCCCGAGTGTTTTCACAGACACTCGGAGCCAATGTCGGAGACTTCGCAAACACTTCACGCGGGGTGGCTGCTACCTGACTTCGTCACGCAGAGCCTGGGCATTTTCGATCAGCTCCGTGCGCGTGGGGTACTGCTTGGGGGCGAGGTCGAAAGACCATTCGTAGCTGTCCACGATCACGCCGGGGTAGACAATCTCGGCAAAGAAATCGAGCGGGGGCCAGTCGTGCAGGGGGGCTTTCAGTTGGCGCGACGTATCGAGGGTCTCGTATCCATCCTTCTGGACCCGAACCTGATAGTTGCCGTACCAATTAAAGGAGACGGTCACGGGCGAGGTGCCGATCTGCTGGTCGTTCAGCGTGATGATCGCTCCCTGCGGCTCGGTGTTGATGGTGAGCTTCCGTTCGACACAGCCGGCCAGAACCGCCGCCAGTAAGCCACCCGCCACAATCAACCGCACTGAATGCTTATCCATGAACACTCCTGCAGATTCCATCTTCATCCATCAGCCGGAACGCAGCGACCGCGTGCCCACTGCCGCAAATCGGCAACCCTCTCGGCCATCGTGGCCGACAGCGGGGGCGAGCCACGGATGGCCGTAATGAGACGCTGCGTATCCAACGCCGTCTTATCCGCATACGCTTCGTGCAGACCCGCGATCACGCCTTGCTCGATCTCCGAGCCGCTATAGTTCTCGGAAGCGTCCGCCAATGCCTTCAAGTCGAACTGCGCCGGGTCGCGGCTGCGTTTGCGCAGATGAATGGCGAAGATCTGCTCCCGCACGTCGGCGGTCGGCAGATCGACAAAGAATATCTCATCGAAACGGCCCTTGCGCAACAGCTCCGGCGGCAGGGCATCGATATTGTTCGCAGACGCCACGACGAAGACGGGAGCTTCGCGTTCCTGCAGCCACGTCAGCAGGGTGCCGAACATGCGCTGCGACAGGCCGCCGTCGGCATTATGACTCGCCGCGGAAGCGAACGCCTTCTCGATCTCGTCGATCCACAGAATCACCGGCGACATCATCTCCGTCTGCTGCAGGGCGTCGCGCAGATTCCGCTCGGATTCGCCGATGTAACTGGCGTAGAGCGTGGATGGATCCAGACGCAACAGAGGCTGGTGCCAGGCGGTGGCGATGGCCTTGGCGCAGAGACTCTTGCCGGCGCCCTGGACGCCGAGCATCAAGACGCCTTTGGGGGCGGTCAGGCCGAACTTGCGGGCCTCGGAGCTGAAAACATCCTTACGCTGTTCCAGCCATTTCTTGAGCCGGGTCATGCCGCCGATTTCGCTGAGGTCGAGCGGGGTCTGGACGTATTCGAGCAGGCCATTCTGCTGGATCATGCGGCGTTTGCTGGCGATGATGACATTGATGTCCTCATCCTCGAACTTCTGATCGGCGGCCACCGTGTCGCTGATGATGCGGACGGCCTGCCGCCGGGTAAGGCCACGGAGGTTGCGGACGATCGTGTCGAATCCTCGTGGGGTGATGTCCACCTCGATGGGCTTCAAGCGGTGCAGACGCTGGAGCGTGGCCCGGACGATCTGGTGCAATTCCTGCTCGCCGGGGAGCGAGATGTCGAAACGCCGGCCGCAGCTCTTGATGACGTCGGGCAGCTTGTCCGAGTGGTCGATCAGGATGATGCTGATGCCGGTCCTGCCGAAACTGTCGATCATGTCACGGAGAATGCGGAGGGCCTTGCCGCCGTTGAGGTGTTCGGCCAGGTCCAGTGCCACGCAGACCGATCCCGGCTTGGCCTGGGCCATGCTGGCCAGTCCCGAGGCCGGCGTATCCGTCTTGGCGATGCTGGGGCTGCCGTCCAGCAACCCATCCCGCACCCCCTCGGCCACCGACCACACCCACATGTCCCTCTTGAGCTTCTCGGCGGTCTTCCGCACTATCTCCAGCGCGTAGTGCTCTTCGAACGTGACGGTATATATGCAACTATAGCCACGCTCGACAATCTGCGCAAGTTGTTCAAAATCGTTCATACCACCCCAGCGATCGCCTGGCCGATTCACCCAATTCGGCGACAGCCTACCCCAAATCCCGCGGATTGACAAGTCCGGACATCCGAAGTAGTGTATGGCCTTTAAAGAGATGCTCATAAGGGTTGGATCGATGAAGATATCTTGGGAATGGCTGCGTGAGTACATAGAAACGGGGCTCGATGCGGAGCAGATCGCGGGGATTCTGCGCGACCTGGGACTGCCCTGTGAGGGAATCGAGACCATCGGTGATAACGCCGTCATCGACGTCGAGGTCACGAGCAACCGGGGCGATTGCCTCAGCTACATCGGCATCGCCCGCGAGCTGTCGGCTGTCACGGGCAAGGAGCTGAAGCTGCCGAAGGTTGACTTTGCCGAAATGGACAAGGAGGCCTCGTCCTACGTTCAGGTCGACATCCGCGAACCCGAGCTGTGCGGACGGTACACGGCCCGCGTTATCGAGGGCGTCAAGGTGGGGCCATCGCCCGATTGGATGGTCCGCCGGCTCGAAGCGGCCGGGATGCGTAGCGTGAGCAACGTGGTCGATGCCACGAACTATGCCATGCTGGAGACGGGGCAGCCGCCGCACGCATTCAACTATGCGACCCTCGAAGGGCATAAGATCATCGTGCGCAAGGCCGTGGGCGGCGAGCGCATCGTCAGCATCGACGGCTCGCAGTGCGATCTGCGGTCGGACATGCTGGTGATCGCTGATGCCAGAAAACCGGTGGCCGTGGCCGGTGTCATGGGCGGGTTGGAGACGGAGGTCGGTCCGACGACCACGACGATTCTGCTCGAGGACGCGTGGTTCGATCCACTCTGCGTCCGAACGACCGCCCGCGCGTTGGGGCTGCCGTCGGAAGCCGCGTTCCGTTTCGAGCGCATCGTGGATATCGAACGAATCGACTGGGCGTCGCGGCGGACGGCCCAGCTCATCGTTCAGGTGGCCGGGGGCCGGATCGCGAAAGGTGTGGTCGATGAGTATCCGCTGAAGCCCGACAAGGCGATTGAAGTGACCATGAGGTTGTCCCGGCTCAAGGCGTTGCTGGGCGTTGACTTGTCGAAGGAAGCCGTCCTCAAGATTCTGACCTCGCTGTCGTTCCAGCCCCGCGAGTCGGAGGGGAAGATCACCTGCTCGGTCCCATCCTGGCGCGGTGACGTCGATCGCGAGGTGGACCTCATCGAAGAAGTGATTCGCGTCTATGGGTACAGCCAGGTTCCGACGCGCAAGAAGATTCATATCGAGGCGATCGCGGCCGATCCGCGTCAGCGCCTGGCCCAGACGGTTCGGACCGCGCTGGGGGCCTGCGGGTTCTATGAGACGGTCAACGTATCGTTCGTCGATGCTCCCGTAGCCAGGTTGTTCACGGGCAGCGATCAGGCGCGGCATCTGAGCGTGAAGGATGTTTCCCGCAAGAATGCCAACCTGCTGCGGCAGACCCTTATGGGCTCGCTGCTGGGCGTGCTGAGAACCAACGTCAACGCCAAGAACCTGCCGTGCCGGGTCTACGAGATTGCCGACACGTTTGTTCCGTCGGCTTCGACCAAGAAGGGCACCTTGCCGGCGGAAGCGATGAAGGTCGGCCTGGTTTGCGACAGCGATTTCCGTCTGCTCCGCAGCGCCGTCGAGGCGGTCGTGGCGACGGTGGATCGACATGCCGAGGTCGAGTTTGTGCCGACCGATCTGCCCTGGGCAGAGGTGGGGGCCCGAATCGTTGCCGGTGGCAAGGTCGTCGGTGAGGCAGGCGTGTTCTCCGACGCCGCCAAGACCCTTTTCGATTTTAAAGACGTCCATCCCTGCGGCGCCGAGTTGAACTTCGAGGCGTTGGTGGAACTGAAAGCGGGACCCATCAAGATTCGCCCCGTGCCGCGTTTCCCGGCCGTCGATCGCGACTTGTCCATCCTCGTTCCGCAGGACACGCTCTGGGCGGATATTGCCAAGGCGGTGAAGACCGGATCACCGGCGGAGTTGGAGGACGTGGCGTTCGTCGACATCTATCGCGGCAAGGGAATTCCGGCCGACAAGAAGAGTGTGACCCTCTCGTTGTGTTTCCGCGACGAAGATGGAACGCTGACCCACGAGGCCGTGGACGCCTATCAAGCAGCGATTCTGAACAGCCTGAACAGGACCGTCGGCGCTGAACTCAGAACCTTCTGATGACGGTGCCTGCGCCGCCGCTACATGGTTCTCCGGCGTCTGAACCTCCAGCCGGCGAGGACGGACCCGAGGATGCACAGCAGGGTAACGGCAGGGGCCGGGATGGGGGTGGTTGTCCCTGTCTGGACCGTAATAGCCGCCAGGAAGGGCTGGCCCGTGCCGGTGGAGCTGCCTGTGCCGGTGTCGATGAAGCGGATCTCCATCAATGTCTGGCCCGCAAACGCACTGGGCAAGATGAAAGTCTGCCGGTCCAGCCGGTCGCTTCCGAACGTCGCAGAAACGACTTGGGTAGCGGTGTTGTTGAACCTGCCGTTGAAGTGATCGCGGACATTCGTGCCTTCGACGAGGTCAAGACCGGCAATGGTTCCACCGCTGCCCACAAACTCCAGAATCCCGATTTTGGCCCCCGAGGCTCCCCATGCCGAGTTCATCAGCGTGTAGACAACAGTCGGATTGGCGATATCGGTTGTGATGGTCGCCGTCTGTCCGGTTGACAGGAGTTGGATGACTCCCAGGCTATTCGAGGTCGTGCCGGCGGGAGCTAAATCAAAGTCAACACCTCCGACAGCCAGCGATGTCGGAGCGACGGGATAGTCTGTGCCGCCGGTGTAGGTGCGGAGATTCGCATTGGTCAGGGTGTCTATCGCCACCGCGGTGAAGGCGGCTTCCGCAGGAGAAACCCATGCCACCCCCGCAAAGATCAGCACGGCGACGATCCCGAATCTACGGTTCGCTTCCCTCTTCGTTTCTCTTGACATGTTCCTGTTCCTTTAGTCTGGAGCGGCAATACTTGCGTACCGTATGTCCGCCCGATATAGAGATAAACGGCCCCACGCGCATTCTACGCAGGGCAAGCAACACGACAGCACCGACCACCCATCACCCTCCGTCCTCCGCGAAAATCGCTTCCCGAGGAAATGCGCTCTATGATCTCCCGTACGACGCTCGATTCACCCCCGGGGACCGGGTGCGGGTTCATGGCAGAAAGTGAGAATCGTCGCAGGCATTCTCCCCAGTGCCGCTGCAGGTTGCGTAGGAGGGCCCGGCGGTTGCTGCAAGGTCCGTTTTTGTCTTCAGAGAGAAACGGTAAATAGCCGATAATACTTCTGTAATGTGCAGAGCGTAAACCAGGTAGCTCCGTCAAGGAAGGGTACGCTGCCTTGACCGGTGAGCGTGAATCTGCTATAAGAGAATTGCGGCTCACCCCTGCGGTGTTGGTAAGAAAGCACGCAGTTGAGGAACCGATACCCGTACTGAGGGAAATCGGATCCCGCCGGGTCGGAAAAGCCTACTCGATAGGACTTCTGAACGCGGGCAACGACTTCCCACCTGAAAGTAATGGGTTCCCTTCATAGGCTTTCTTACGGCACAGGTGGAGGTAAGCTGGCGTTTAACAGAAAAGGCCTGCGCAACAACAGGCCTTTTTTATTGGCAGAGTTTGAGGGTTCGCAGTTCTGGGAATATCGGACCCGTGGGTCCGCCGGGGAATACAGCACTTGGGGGTTTCGTGGTTAAGCAGGTAAAGGGATTTGCCGATGTCACGGAGCGACAGGCTCTTGGGTCCCGGCAGAGCCTCTTTTTGAGCCAATGGAGTAATGTGAGGAGCAGAAATGCCAAGCGTCCGTAGTTTCACGATTCTACCGGCGTTGCCGGACTCATTGCAGGAACTGGATGTGATCGCCCGGAACATGTTCTGGGCCTGGAACCCCCAGTTCGTCGAGTTGTTCAAACGCATCGACGCCTCGCTGTGGTCGGCGTGCGGGCACAACCCGGTGAAGCTGCTCGGCAGCGTGTCCCAGACCCGTCTGGAAGCGCTGGCGAAGAACGAGAGTTTCCTGGTTGAGCTCAAGCGAGCCGGAGAAACGTTGCGGTCGTATTTGCATGGCCCGACCTGGTACGGCAAGGTGACAGCAGGCATGGAGAAGCCGCTCATCGCGTACTTCAGCGCCGAGTTCGGGCTCCACGAATGTCTGCCGATCTACGCCGGCGGCCTGGGCATTCTCGCCGGCGACCATCTCAAGAGCGCCTCGGACCTGGGCATCCCCCTGGTCGGCGTCGGCCTGATGTACCAGAAAGGGTACTTCCGTCAGCGTCTAAACGTGGACGGCTGGCAGCAGGAGGAGTACGCCGAGAATGATCTGTTCAACATGCCGGTCGAGCTGGTCCGCAAGGACAGCGGTCGGCCGCTCACGATCAGCCTCGAGTATCCCGGGCGCACGGTGCAGGCCCAGATCTGGACCATTTCGGTTGGCCGGATCAAGCTGTACCTGCTCGACACCAACATCGCCGTGAACTCCCCGGTCGATCGCATGATCACCAGCACTCTATACGGCGGCGATCGCGAGTTGCGTATCCGCCAGGAGATCCTCCTTGGCATCGGCGGTCTCAAAGCCTTGATCGCAATGGGCCTCGAGCCGACGGTGTGTCACATGAACGAAGGTCACGCCGCGTTCATGGCCCTGGAGCGTATTCGCGAGCTCCGCAATGCCAAGAACATGACGTTCGAGGAAGCCATCGAAGCCACGCGGGCGAGCAACGTGTTCACGGTTCACACGCTCGTCAAAGCCGGCCTCGATGAGTTCGACGTCGACTTGATGGACAAGTACTTCGGCAACTACTTCCCGCACCTGGGCGCCAACCGCAAGCAGTTCCTGTCCCTGGGTCGGATGCTGCCTGATGATGAGAACGAAGCTTTCAAGATGCCTGTTCTGGCCATTCGCCTGAGCGGCTACATCAACGGCGTCAGCAAGCTGCACGGCCAGATATCCCGCGAGGTCTGGGGTTCGCTGTGGCCCGCCGTTCCGGCTCGTGAAATCCCGATCACCTCGATCACGAACGGCATCCATCTGAAAACGTGGCTGTCGGACGAAATGGGCAGCCTTTACAACCGCTATTGCGGACCCACCTGGTCGGATTCCGTGTTCGACAAGACGGTGTGGGAACAGGTCAACCAGATTCCCGATGAGGAGCTGTGGAGCGCCCATCAACGCTGCAAGGAGCAATTGATCGCCTTCGCCCGCAAGCGGCTGACGACGCAATTGCAGCGGCGGGGACGCAGCTACGGCGAGCTCAAGCTGGCCGAGGAAGTGCTGGCTCCCGACGTTCTGACGATCGGTTTTGCCCGCCGGTTCGCGGCGTACAAACGCGGGGACTTGTTCCTGAAAGACCCGGAGCGGATCGCCCGACTGCTGAACGATCCGGAGCGGCCGATTCAGTTCATCTTTGCCGGCAAGGCCCATCCCAGGGACGCCGGTGGCAAGGAGATCATCCGCCGCATCGTGAAGTACGCCGGCGAAGAGGCGGTGCGACGCCGCATCCTCTTCCTGGAAGACTACGATATCGATGTCGCCCGTTTTCTGGTCAAGGGCGTCGACGTCTGGTTGAACAACCCGCGCCGTCCGATGGAGGCCAGCGGCACCAGCGGCATGAAGGCCGCGGTCAACGGCGTGCTGAACATGAGCACGGCCGATGGCTGGTGGCCGGAAGGGTACACCCCCGACGGCGGCTGGGTGATCGGCGACGCGCAGGATTACCAGAACCCCGACTATCAGGACACGGTCGAGGCCCAGGCCATCTACGGCATTCTCGAAAATGAAGTGGGCCCGCTGTTCTACCAGCGCAGCCCCGACGGTCTGCCGCGTGCCTGGATTCAGCGCATGCGATCGACCATCCGTTGGGTCGCTCCGCGTTTCAACACGCATCGCATGGTCGCCGAGTACACGCGACGGTTCTACAACCCGGCGGCGGCCCGGCATCATCATCTGGCCGCGGAATCGATGACGCGCGCCAAGGCCTTCTCGCAGTGGAAGTCCACGATGCGGGAAGCATGGCCGGGGTTCGCGGTCAAACAGGTTTTGATGAACATCGGCAACAGCTCCGACAGCGAGCAGTTGAACCCGCGGCAACCGGAGCTGAAGGTGGGCTCGGAACTGAGTGTTCGCGCTCTGGTCAAGCTGGGTCGCATCAGTCCCGAGGACGTGTCGGTCGAGTTGTATCACGGTCCCACTGATTCCTGGGGCAACATTCAGGACGGAACCCCGATTCCGATGGCCCATGAGCAGAAGAACGGTGAAGACGGCGAGCACTGGTTCGCCGGCCGCATGGCGTGCATGGCTACCGGTCAGCATGGCGTGGCGGTAAGAGTCCTGCCCAACCATCCGGATCAGGTCAATGCCTACGACTTGGGCTTGATCCTGTGGGAAAAAGGATGACAGTAGACTGGAGGCTGTAGACTGTAGACTTTAGGCTCCACGGCCTACGGTCTAAAGCCTACAGCCTTTTTTTTTACTCGTTCTCGTGGTCGCTGATGAGCTTGTAGGCGGCCTCGGCTGAGGAGGCCTGTTCGAGGGATTTCTTGAATTCCTCGTGCAGCATCAACCGGCTGATGCGGGCCAATGCCTGGATGTGCGGGCCGGTTTGATCCAGCGGCGAGACCAGCAGGATCACGGTCGACACGGGCTTGTTGTCGATGCTCTCGAAGTCGATCGGGTCGCGGGCAATCCCCAGCGCCATGACGAGTTCCTTGACGCCCTTGCTCTTGCCGTGCGGAATGGCAATCCCGGAGCCGATACCCGTGCTGCGGGTCTTCTCCCGGGCGAGCACGGCATCGACCACGGATTGCTCGTCCTGAACCAGCCCGTTCGCGGCGAGAAGCCCCACCAACTCCTTGATGACGGCTTCTTTGTTCGTACTTTCCAGTGGAACCCTAATACACGCCGGCTGCAAAATCTGTGTCAGAGTCATCGTCCAAACGACCAAAGTGAATGCACATCCATATGACACCGCCGCCACGGGCGGTGCATCCAAACGCACTGCGGCGCATCGAGCCGAAGCGGCTGGATCACATTGAGGTGGTAGTATAACCCTGTCCACCACCTCTGCCAATTACTTTTGCCCCACCCGCCATAAATTTCCCAACCGGCGGACACCACCGGAAAGAGCCACGTCGCGGGAATCCTTCGCCGGCCGCGACGATTCCACGGATTTTCCGTAACGTTCGCCCCGATTTCGGACTTCACGTTGTGGAGGTCAAGGACCAACGTGGAGAGCCTTGGGTGGCGGGCCCGTGTGGGCGTTCCCTCCGGGGCGTTTTGGGAGGACTTACGATGTGTAAAAAGGTCACCAACCTGTTCCTCGTGCTCACGCTGTGCGCCTGTATGGTAAACTCGGCCCAGGCCGCGACACGGATCATCTACGTGGACACCGCCGCGGCAGGTACGGCCGACGGCTCATCGTGGGCCAACGCCTACAAGGAGTTGCAGGACGCCCTGACCGCCGCCGCCGATGCGAACAAGCCCATCGAGATTCGCGTCGCAACGGGAACCTACAAGCCCAGACCCGCCACCCAGGATGCGGAGGGAATGAAGAACGCGACATTCCAGTTGATTAATGGTGTCACGTTGAAGGGGGGCTACGCCGGATCGACAGGAGCCGACCCGGAGGCTCGCGATGTGCAATCGCACGCCACGATTCTCAGCGGCGACTATAACGACGCTCTTGAATGGCCCTATCCGTGGCATGTGGTTACGGGTCCCGGACCCGGCTCTACTGCGATGGTCGACGGCTTTGCTATCACCGGAGCAGGGGGCAGTGGGATAAGTGCCCGCAGTGGCAATCTGACTGTGGCCAACTGCACCTTCACGGGCGACCTGAGTCATGCGCTGGCCATTCGAGAAGCTGACATCGCCGTGGCTCACTGTACTTTCGTTGACTTAAAGGGCAGTGCGATCAGCGCGCCAGACTGCAACTGCGTAGTGACTGAATGCACATTCACGCGTATGGGCATCTATGCCGCCTGTACTCTTGCACAGGGCGATTACACATTCAAGGACTGCACATTCACCGAGAACTCTCAGGGGGCGATTCACACCTCTGGAAACCTTGATCTGGTCAATTGCCGCTTCATGAACAACTCATCATGGGCAGTTAGCAGCCGCAACTTGAGCGCGCAGTCCTGCAAGTTCGTTGGCAACGCCGGGGCAGTTGGCGGGACCAATGTAGTTCTCGCAGATTGTGAGTTCGTCGGCAACGCGGCACGCTACCAGGCTGGAGCGGTGTCGGCTGACGGTCCCATCGTAGCCAACAGATGCATCTTCGCCGGCAACTCCGGCAACTCGACCAGCGGCGCAGGTGCCATTCTCTCGGGAGGAGAATTCGTCAAGCTGTCCAATTGCACTCTTGTGGGTAACCGCGGACGGGCCAATTCAGTTTTCTGCGATCATTTCCTCGTGAATCGAATCGAGTTGAATCAATGCATTATCCGGGATGGGCCGGACCCATTCGCCAGCCGACCGTACGGGATGTACAAAACACCTGAAGTGCTCGCCACCTACAGCAACATAGAGGGGGGCTGGCCGGGCCGGGGGAATATCGACACAGACCCATGCTTTGTCGACGCGGGTTGCTGGGATCCCAACGGTACGCCAGACGACGCGAAGGACGATGTTTGGGTCACAGGGGACTATCATCTCAGGTCCCAGGCCGGGCACTGGGATAGGATCCTGGATGATTGGGTCTATGACGATGCCACCAGTCTCTGTATCGATGCAGGCGACCCCAATGCACCTGTCGGTGCGGAGCCGTTCCCCAACGGTGGGTACATCAACATGGGAGCCTATGGCGGTACGGTCGAGGCCAGCCGGACGTATTTCGGAGGGCCCGTCTGCCAGGTGCAAATGGCCGGAGATATCAACGGCGACTGCAAAGTCGATGATCTGGATACGGCTATTTTGATGCAGCACTGGCTAATGGACGGATCGGACTTCGTCAACAAGCCACCGACAATCCGCCTGACTTCACCCGCAGACGGTGCCGAATTGACGAATCCAACACCCATCGCCATTCACGTAGACGCGTCGGATCCTGATGGGACGCTCCTGCGAGTCTATTATTACCTGCGACATGACTATGGGGACGGTTTGTACTATGGGATTGGGACCAACTCGAATAACTCAGCCGAGGGCTGGAGTCCCAAGGTGAGCTGGTCTCTCATTCGGTATGATGGAGTCTACACCATCACGGCTGAGGCGGTCGATGATGAGGGTGCTCGAACAGTCTCTGATCCGATCACAGTGACGCTCCATCCGTTGTCACAATGAATGATCATAGGTGTCGGCTCCAGGCGGCTGTCTTATTCGAGATAGTCCAGCAGTTCGGTGAGGTCGTGGATGACGGCGTCGGGGTAGATCGTGTCGTCCGGGCCGTGAGGGTCGCCGCGGTCGATCAGGATGGCTTTCATACCGACGCCCTGGGCGCCGCCGATGTCGCCCTTGACGCTGTTGCCCACCATGATGGCCTGATCGGGGCGGACGCCGAGCGGGTCGAGCACGGCGTGGAAGATAGCGGCGTGCGGCTTGCCTATGCCCAGGTCGCCGGAGATGGCGATCGCTCCGAAGTAGGGGGCGATGCCCACGCCGGCGAGCTTCTCCCGCTGCAGGCAGGAGAGGCCGTTGGTGACGAGTCCGAGCTTGAATCTGCCGCGGACGGCGTCAAGGACGGTCAGAGCCTTCGGAAAGAGACGGTGCTGCCGGCGGCGACGCGTGGGGAAGTCATCAGCAAGGGTCTGGGCGAACGCCGGGTCGTGGATGTTGAATTGAGCCAGAGCCGCCGACCACGCGGCGAGGCGGTAGGTGGGCGCCCAATCATGAAGGATTCTCACGTTGGGATCGTTGGCTTCAAATCTCGCCCAAAGTCCCTCCCAGGAGCTTGGCCCCACCTTCATGACGTAGTCTCGCGCGGGGGAGGCGTGCCAGATGGGGCGGGCCTGTTCCCGCACGGCCTTGACCATAGCCTGGGCGTCGATGCCATAACGATCCGCTGCGAGCCCGGCCGTTTCCAGGAACGCCGCATCCGCCGCAGCCATGTCCACGACAAGCGTGTCGTCCATATCGAACACGATGGCTTTGATGTCACGAGCCAGATGCATGCTCCTCGGATTTCGCTCGCTGCCACAGGACCTCAAGCTTGGCCAGCGAGCAGGATTCTATGGTCTTGCCTTCCTCTTGCAGCCACTGTTCCATGCAGACGAATCTTCGCGAGAACTTGTCGATGGTCCTATGAAGAGCGTCCTCGGGAGGCAGCCCAACGAAGCGGCTGAGCTTGGCCACGATGAAGAGCAGGTCGCCAATCTCCTCGCCCGTGGCGGCCTTGTCCCCCGCGGTCATGGCCTGTCGGACCTCCCGCAACTCTTCCTCGATCTTGTCGAGTATGCCCTGGGCGTCCGGCCAGTCGAATCCGGCCTTGGCCGCCTTGTCCTGCACCTTCTGTGCTCTCCAGAGCGCAGGGAGGTGACGCGGTATGCCGTGAAGGGCGCTCTGGTGCGGCTCCGGACCAGAGCCCTTGTCCTTACGTTCCTGCTGCTTGATCTGGTTCCATTGGACTACGACTTTGTCCGGCGTGTCTGCCTGGGCCTGGCCGAACACATGCGGATGGCGGCGGATCAGTTTCTCGCACAGCCCGCGCGCGACGTCCTGCAGGTCGAATCGTTTCTGCTCTGCGGCGATCTGTGCATGAAAGGCGACCTGCATGAGCACGTCGCCCAACTCGTCCCGCATAGCCTCGTCGTTCTTGTCGTCGAGGGCATCCAGGAATTCCGCCGATTCCTCAAAGAGATAGCGCTTCAAGCTTTGGTGAGTCTGCTCTCTGTCCCAGGGGCACCCATCCTCGGCCCGCAATTTCGCCATTATGCGCACGACTTCCGCCAGCCAGTCCCTCTGCTCCTCATCTCCACCGGCGTTGTTCACACGTTTGTCTTGATTCATGGCCATCGATCCCGATTATTGTGTTCGTTTGCGCCGGCAGAATATACTCGGGCTCGCTTCAGACGGCCATCGTTTTCTGCTGGTCTGGTTTCCGTTTGACGTTTGCTGCCGGCGGGGGTAGACATGTGAGGGTTGCGTTTGTAACGCTTGGTCAAACTGAAATGTCTCTGGAGAAAGGCAAATGGGAAGAAAGATTCTTGTGGTCGGAGCGGTCCTCGCGCTTGGCGTAACGGCTCAAGCCGTTGCTGCGGCTAGTTCCGACGGCGGTGCCGCGAAGTCGATCTGGTTGGACACGCTGGACGTGAGCAAGGCTCAGATCCGCAGCACGGTGGCCCCGAGGAGTGGGCAGGTGGCACCGGCACGAATTGCGGCGCAAGCCAACAAATCCATCGACGGCAACGACCTCGTGATCAAGGGGACCAAGTACGAACGCGGCGTGGCCATGAATGCGCCGTCTGAGCTCAACATCGATCTGGGGAGCAAAGCGACCCGGTTCACGGCGATTGTGGGGATCGACGATGAATCCCGCGTCGCCCAGCCTTCGCCCGGAACGCGACGGGGAAGAAGGGCGCCTGCCAGATTCGTCATTCTGGGCGACAAGAAGGTCCTTTGGCAGAGCGGGCCTGTCGGAGGCAATAGTGAGCCCAATAAGCTCGATATCAGCCTGTCCGGGGTCCAGAATCTGCGGCTGATCTTCGAGGGCTACAATATGCACGCCGACTGGGCGATGGCCAGAATTGAGTACAGTGGCGACCAAGCTCCTGTGGCTGTACCCATCGCCGCGGCACCGGTGGTGGAGAAGTATGTCCTGACGCCGAAAGCGGGTCCTGAGCCGAAGTTGACGGGCCCGAAGGTCTTTGGTGTCCGGCCGGGCAATCCGTTCTTGTTCACCGTGACGGCCACGGGCGAGCGGCCGATGGAGTTCAGCGCCAAGGATCTGCCGGCGGGGTTGAAGTTGGACTCCAAGACCGGACAGATCACCGGCAAACTCGAAAAGGAAGGCAAGTTCACCGTGAGACTGACGGCGAAAAACGCGCGGGGCGCCGCCGAGCGGGACTTCCGCATTGTCGTCGGGCCCACGATCGCGTTGACGCCGCCGATGGGATGGAACAGTTGGAACTGCTGGGGCCCGGCTGTCAGTGATGCGAAGGTCCGTGCCAGCGCCAAGGCGATGGTCGACACCGGCCTGATCAACCACGGCTGGTCCTACATCAACATCGACGATGTCTGGATGCGAGGGGAGAGCGGGTTCTACGCGAGAGATCCCAACACCGGGCCGCCCGTTCGCGATCCCAAGGGCGATCTGATCCCGAATACGAAGTTCCCCGACATGAAGGCTTTGACAGATTACATCCACGGGCTCGGCCTCAAGGCCGGCATCTACATCGGCCCGGGACCGACGACTTGCCAGAGACTCGTGGCCAGCTGGCAGCACGAATTGCAGGATGCGAAGAAGTTCGGCGAATGGGGATTCGACTACCTGAAATACGACTGGTGCGGATACTCGTCCGTCGCCCCACGTGACCCCAACCTCGAATGGCTGAAGAAGCCCTATATCCTGATGCGCGAGTGCCTCAACCAGGTCCCCCGGGACATCGTCTACAGCCTCTGCCAGTACGGCTGGGGCAATGTCTGGACGTGGGGCGAAGAGGTGGGCGGCAACTGCTGGCGCACCACCGGCGATATCGGCGACAGTTGGAGCAGCATCTCGACGCTGGGCTTCGGCGAGTCGGATCACGCGCAGTACGCCAAGCCTGGCCACTGGAACGATCCGGACATGCTGGTTCTGGGCAAAGTTGGTTGGGGTGCGAATGTGAAGGACTGCAGTCTGACGGCGGATGAGCAGTACACGCACATCAGCCTGTGGTGCCTGGTGGCCTCGCCGCTGCTGATCGGTTGTCCGATCGAGCTGTGCGACGAGTTCACGCTGAACCTGCTGACGAACGACGAAGTGCTGGAGGTCAATCAGGACCCCCTGGGCCAGGGGGCGAGCCGGATCGCCCGCGACGGCGACACCGAAGTCTGGGCCAAGACGATGGAGGACGGCTCGATGGCGGTCGGTTTGTTCAACCGCTTCGATTACGCCCCGCAGACCGTCACGGTGAAACTGGCCGACCTCAAGATCAATGGCTCGGCCGCCGTCCGCGACCTGTGGCGGCAGAAGGACCTGGGCACCTTCAAAGGCGAGTTCTCCACCGAGGTTCCCGTCCACGGCGTCGTCCTCATCCGCGTGACACCGAAGTAGTCCCGGCTTCGTTTGCAGCAAACAAGGGCCGCCGGGTCCAGGACTCGGCGGCCTTTCTTATGGGCGGAGCCTACGGGTTGTGCGTCTCCTCGCGGAATCGAAGGATGATGATGTCGGCAGACCAGGCGGGTCTGAATATTTCACCGTACATCAGTACGCCTCCGCCGCTCTCCACGGTGAAGGTGGGTATCTCGAAGCCATTCTGACTGTCCTGGAAGGAAACGCTGGATTCTACGCGGCGACTGTCACCCGTGAGGGTCGAACGCCACGCCAAGAGCGCCGCCAGATTACGGCTGCCGATCGTGACTTCCTGACCCTCGCGTGCCATGACCCGCGACGAGGCGACCGCCGTGCTCTGCAGGGAAGCCACGATGCGTTCGACCTGTTCCGGGTCGAGTGGGGCGTAGTTCACCTGTAGTTCGGGCGAAGCCTGGACCGGCTCTATCTTCTGCTCCTTGAGGAATCGCTGGAAGTCCTCTGTGCTGCCGGGGATTGAAGAGACGCAGAACTCCGACGCGATCCAGGTGCCGACGAAAGTTGATCCTCGTCCAGACGCTCCGCCTCTTCTGGCGCCCATCCCTCTGCGACCTGTCGGGCCGGCCGGGGACATAGCCTCGTGGGCCCTCTGGGTCCGCATGTCCGTAAGCATCTGCTTGAGACGCGAAAGCGTGGATCCGACGGCATGCGCCGCTGCGGTGCCTCCGCCGAAGCTGAAGGCGCCGATCAGGAGCAGGACCACGGCAACTATGGCAGCAATTCTCGCTCGTGGGTACGTCATGAAGGTTCTCCAAATCTGTAATGATCTCTGTTGTGACCGCCCGTGCTTGAAGTCCTCGTGCGTCTGGAGGACCTCGCTCAGGACCTGCCGATCCCTCTTCTCGTCGGTGCCGATTCTTGTTTCGGCGACAAACCTTTTGATTTCGTCTTTCGATTTCATATCAGACCTCTCCGTCCAAAAGGGACCGCAACTTGTCCAGGCCATACCGGTAGCGGCTCTGAACCGTGTTGATGGAAACGTCTTGGGATTTCGCGATATCTCGAAACTTCATGTCGGCCTGCAGGTGCAGGACGACGACTTCCCGCTGCTCATACGGGAGCTGGGCCAGGGCGGCGTTCAGCCTGGTCGCCCGTTCGTCCGCGATGATCCAACGCTGGGGCTCGGGATGATCCGACGCCATTTCGCCGACGTCGTCCAAGCTATTCGCCTGCCGCCGTCGTGCGGCCGTATTGGCATTGCGGACGCGATTGACGACGCACGTGGCCAGAAAACTCCGCAGGTTGCCGCTGAACCGGATCTTGGCTGGCGCTTGGGCCAACTGCACGAACAGATCATGTACGATATCCTCGGCCAGACTCGTCTGATTCAGCAACCCGGTGGCGATCCGCAGCAGGTCCTGCCTGTGATCTGCGTAGATCTTCGCCAGGGCACTGCTGTCGCCCGAGCGAAACCTCCAGATGAGCAGCACATCATTCAGCATCGATGCCTCAAAGACTCCTGAACGACCGTTCTTCACTCATAACACAATCAAACTGCTTGCTTTCGTCTAGAAAAGGAAAAAACTCCTCCTGGAACGAATGGAAGCCACTGTGGGCGCAGAGAAAAAGCCGGTCCGAATGGGACCGGCTCACAATGTTCGTGGACAGGTGGCTCAACTACTCGATTTCGCGGGGCAGGCCGTAGGAGCCGTGGACGACGCATGAGGGCGTGCCTCCCAACTCGCGGAATTGCACGATCATCTGCTCCTGGACCTTCTTGCCATTCTTGAGTTTAACCACAACCGGCACCGATGCGATGGGGCCCAGCGGAGAACTCCCGGTTTTTCTGATCTGCCCGATCTCCAGAATCTGCATGATCCGGTCGTCCCTGTCCGGCTTCAAGATGATCTTACGCAGGAACTCATCGCCCCAGTTCCGGCACAGAGGACTCATGCTCTTGAGTGTGTTCGTGTCCTGATCGATGACCGCCTGGTAAAGGGTCCGCACGGTTCTTTCCGCAGCCTCTTGCTGTGTCATGCCTTTCATCAGCATCCCGTCCTTGGGATCGCTCAGGATCGTGACGGCTTCGGCGGGAATCTCCAGCGGCTTCTCGACGTGCTTCGCGTCGTCAGGTATGTGAACATCGAATACGCTGTCCGGCAGGGCTTCGCAGTAGACGATTTTGTAGATCTCGAAACTCGGAGGGCCACTGCGATCCAGGTTCTGCCACTGTTTCGCCGTGACGGGCAGCCTGCTGGTGGCGTCGAATTCCACCAGGAAGGACTGGGGCCCGTGGACATCCGTCAGGCTGGCCATCAGGATCACGCGATCCCGCCCCGTGGCTGGGTCCTTGGCGGATATGATCTGCGTGTTCTGGGCGGTGGCGAGCGTCTCCAGCAGTTGGGGACCAAGCCACTGTCCGACGCCAAGCGTGATGGCCTCCTCGAAATACACGGTGTTCTGGGCGGGCTCATAGTGGTAGGTGGCGCCATCGCGGGTCCAGGTGATAGAGCCCTCGCTGCGTCTAACCACGACGTCCGTAGATCGGGTCGCGTCCTTGTTGGCCCGGATCCAGATCTCGGCTGCACCCGTGTGCGAGGCACCCAGCGCATGGATGGCCGGGTAGCTCTTCATCGCTTCGATCGCATCCTGGAAGGCCCATGCGGGCTGCGTCAATCTCCCGAAAAACGTGACAAACACGAGGGTGACTACAACTGCGGCAGCCGCCAGTCTGACAGTCTTGCTTCTCATGATGATTCTCCATATTTCAGGGCCCGGGCGGGCCGTTTGTTGTCTTGTTCTCTGCTGGGCCGTCAACGCATCCGGCAGCACCTTCTCGTCCACCTGCATGCCATTCGGCGTCGGCAGGCTCTCCAGGTACGTCTCGACCATTCGTCTTGTGTCTCTCAGGTCAGTCATGATCCACTTTCCCATCCAGACTCGCGCGCAGCTTGTCCAGTGCATATCGGTAGCGACTTAACGCCGTATTGAGGGATACCTGTTGCAGCCGGGCGATCTCCCGAAACGGGAGTTTGCTCTGCAAGTGCAGCACCACGATTTCCCGTTGATCATCCGGCAGTTTGGCCATCGCGTCGCTCAGATTGCCGGCCATCTCTCTGCTTGTGGCTGTTTGTTCGGGACTTGCACTGTCCGTGTGTGGAGGCAACATCTCGTCCAGGCGGGCCGTGGCATGACGCTGCCTCCGCCGGTTCCTGTCCCGGGCACGGTTGGCGACGCAGATGGCCAGGTAGCCTTTCAGACTGCCTCTCAGCTCGAATTTGCCCGCCGACTGGGCGAAGTTCACAAAGACGTCGTGCAACACGTCCTCGATGCCGCTGGGGTCGTTCAGCAGGGCGGCTGCTACCTTCAGAAGGCCATCGCGATACTTCTCGTAGATCCGGCACAAAGCCGCCGGGTCGCCACGATTGAATTGCCACACCAGTAGTCTGTCTTCGATCATCTGCACCCGAATCATCAGGCATTCGACAACCAGTTGTCAAAGTAGAAACGCCTGACCCGGTATTTTAGTCTGTCAATTCTGAATCGCCAGGTAGTGGGCAGGGGGTGATGAGCTTCAACCGATTGTGTCGATGGTTGGGGCACAGAGGGGATTTGTGGTGCGTACGGGATATGGATGGGGAGTCTCGCGCGTCGCTCCAGCGATGTTTAGGCAAGGGGACGCCGATGGGACCGGTGATGAGTGCATCTGAGAACACAACGTACCGGCCGTGGATCGCATGCTCATCCACGGCCGGTAGAACGATCTCTATTGCTGCCCTTGGAGTTCCGGTGAGCAATCGATCCATCAAAGGTTCGGCATGGAGGGAATCCCCGGCCCTTGGCCGCAACTCCAGGTGAAGCTGCCGCCGCAACCATGGAAATTCCCGAAGTCACCCATGGGGCCGGTGACCTGGAAGCCCTCTATGTTCTGCCAGCTCTTCACGCCGACGACCGGTCCGCAGACCACCTTGGTCGATTCGCGGGTCCAATCGTACTTGTACACGTCGGTGTCCATCTTCGGGACGCTCAGACACGGATTCCAGCATGGATTGCCGCACTGATTGCCATAGGTGTTGCCGCACGTCGTGTAGACGCATGTCCCGACCGTGTCCTGCGCCCAGGCGCTGGTGCTCAGAACCAGCAACGCCAATAGCACTGCAAACTTCTTCATAGTTTACCTCCCTGTAAATGAATGTTTCACTTCATCAGAGCCCGGTCTTCTCCGGAAGACCGCTCCGTCCGGACGCACCTTAACCATCCACGCAGGTACGCATGGAACCCAGCGACTCCGTTGCTGTCACGGTAACTGGGAACAGAGCTGAAGCGGGGGAGGTCGTAGCGCGATGTGTAAGTGTGCTGCACGCCGAATCCCTTCTCCGTGCATCGTGTTGTCAACTCCGTTTGACAGTACGCCCATTTTGTACAAACGGGAACCGGAATTGTCAAGGAGAATCCCGACAGTTTTTGCGGTTATTTGGTGGTCTGATCGGTCCGGCTGATGCCAAGGACACTGAGTCGTCTCGGCCAGCAGTACTCGATATGTCCATCGCGAAAAAGAACGAGTGTCGCCAGGGCTTTCTTGAGGAGGTCTTTGTCATAAGCCAAGACAGTCTCGGCCGGTTCAGCAGAGGCCGGGCCTGCGAGAGGCGGGACATATTCGATACTCTCGCCCAGCCGGGCCAGATCGTCCCTGGGCGTGTCCACCTGTTCCAGGGCACCTGGGTAGTTGCCCGTGTGAGCATCTGCGTAACGTTTCAACAGGGCGGCAAAATCTCTCATGCGATAGCCGGATTCGAGGTACGGCTGCGGATTCGGCCATTCCGAAGGTATCGCCGCAAAGGAGATCGCGTATCCTGCCGCGCTATCGCGCTCGCTGGCCAGCATGTCGACGGGGTAGCGTCCGACGAAAGCGTTTATTCTCTCCTCGTCACGCGATGAGAAGAGGGGGTGGGATATCGTCAGTTCCACCTGTCCATCCGTGATCTTTTTCAGCAGGTCTTCGCTCAGGCACACGCTGAAGTACCCGTCCTTATCCACCTGCCGGAAAGTGTTCCCCAGGTACGGACCGCCTATCGATCTGTTCACGCTCCGCAGGTTGATACTTACTGTCGCGTCGGACCATGGGGCCACAGGCGGAACGGCCGGCTTGCCGTCTTCGTACAGAACTCGACCGTAGCAGACCCGCGGGCGAGGTATCCTCAGTGTGCCCGCTTTGCCACGCTCCAGAGACAGCGACTCCAAAGGGAACTCCGTTCCCTGGTGCATTTCGTGCAACGCGTCCGCAGGACCGATGATCACCGTCAATCGAACGTCTTTGGACTTGAACTGCTTCGCGCGTTCGTCGGGTATTGGAACTGCGAAATACCCGTCTTGATCGGCTGTCCCGATTGTCATGCCTATGCGGGGGCCCCATGCCACGAGCTGGGTCTTGAACTCCGGCACGCTCAGGACTGCCGGTGTTCCGTCCTCGAAAAGGGCCCGGCCATACCAGACCTTCTCTTTGGCCTGCTCGGGCCCAACTTTCATTTCCTGCCCCTCGCGCAAGTCGCACACGTAGCTTCGGCGTCCAGCGAAAGCCGCGGCGCTAATGACACGGCTGGCTGTCGGCGTGATCGCGACTTCATAGGTTCCGGCCGACAGGTTAGCCACTCTGAATTGGCCGTCGGACGTAACCAGAGGCTCTCGAATGCTGTACGCGTACAGGTCCTTCCCGGACTCATCATTGAGATCGACATTGAGTCGGATATCGACGGTGAATTCCTTCATAACGGAGCCGTTCGGATCCGTTGCTGTACCCGAGAGAACTCCACCGCCCGTGGGAAATCGGTCGAACTCGAAGTTGATGGTCTGACTTCCTTCCCACACCTTGCCCAGTCGCCGGTACTGATGGCGATACCCTTTTGAGGACGCGACGGACTCGTAAACAATCGCACTGATTCGGTAGGATCCTCTTGTATCATCCGAGCAGTAAGACCCTTGCCTGTCCGTCACGACGTTGCGCATCCAAATAGCACCGTATGTCTGCCCGGCGGGCCTGGTTCCGCGTATCTGAACGACAACGCCGGGTATGGGTTGGCCGCTGGCATTGGTCACGCGACCGTGGATCACGGTTAGTCCGCCGCCTTCCGCCCATGCCTCCGGGGTGATCGTCTCTTTCTCCGAAGCTCTCTCGAAACGGACCTTGAAGTCCCGCACTTCCGCGACACGGGCGGCTGACCCGAGCGAAAAATGCGTGCTCTGGGACGAAGTTTGGCGGCCGGCCGGCATTTCGACGCCGGCATTGGCATTCACCTGTTCCGTGTGAGCCAGTCTGTTACCAGAGGCGTCCAGCAATTCAATTCTCGTCCGCCATTCATATCTGGGCCAAGTCTCGACCCCACAGCGTAGCGTTGCGCGAATCTGCGCGTCTTCGACGAAGAACCGGATACTTCTCGCGGATACGATTCTCGGCTGTTCCTTCGTCCCTGTCTGCAATTCTACCCGTATGTCCGTATCGAGCTGGAATGGTCCTCTACATTCATCCGTGCCGTAAGACCCTCCGGTGAGGCGTTTGATGAGATTGCCCGTCCCATAGCTGATGGGTACGACAAAAGCGACGGTGATCACCGCCGCTGCGGCAAATCGCAGGGTTCTATTCCTCATGATGGCTCTCCACATCTCCGGCCGGCTCGCGGCGTCTCGTGTCACCTTGTACTCGCTGTGCGTCTCGACAATGTCCGCAAGCGTCTTCTCGTGCATCGGGGCGCGAGGCTGGATGCTCAATCGTCTGAGCGACTGCTCTATCTTCTTATTGGGTTTCATGGTTGAACCTCGCCATTGAGCATGGACCGCAGTTTTTCGATGGCGTATCGGTACCGGCTCAAGGCCGTATTCGTGGAGATGCCCCGTGCGGCGGCAATGGCACGGAACGTCATGCCGCCGGTCACGTGCATCACCACAATCTCCCGCTGCTCCTCGGGCAGTTGTACCAAGGCGGCAGCCAGATGCCGGAGAGTCTCATCCTGCATCAACTCGGCGAACGGGGCCGCGCCGTCTTCGTCCTGGGGTCCGTGAGTCTCCACGCTCCGGGCTCTCCGCCGCATGGCCCTGAGGCGATCCCGGGCGAGGTTGGCCGCACAGGTCGTCAGGTAACTCCGCAGACTGCCCACCAGTCTGAGCTTGTCCGGGGACTGAGCCAAGGCGACAAAGACATCATGCACGACGTCTTCGCCCGCTTGGCGGCTGTTGAGCAGACCGACGGCCACGGTGAGCATGAGACCTTCGTACTTCTCATAGATCCGGCACAGGGCTTCCGTGCTGCCCCGTCTGAATCTGAGAATCAGAAGCTTGTCTTCCATGCGTATCCGCCGAGCTGTCTGTCAAACGATCGTCTGTCATCTTTTACACGACCGGCCCACCGGAATTAGTCTACGGCCGGGGACATTTTTTTGCCATCAGCGCATGAAGAAGGCCGAGCACCGCGGCTCGGCCCTGTAATCACATGCAATCGGAGGCGGGAAACGCTAAGGTTGAACGTATTGGTTGGCCGGGACGAGGTTGTCGATCGTGGCGTGCAGTTCTTCGTCGCTGACCGGGCCGTTGACAGCCAGCACCATGAACGTCTTCGCGGGGGACATCAGGATGTAGCCGATGCGGTTGGCCTTGGGCTCGAACCCGGCACTCTTGAGTGCCACCTCGGTCCACCACAGTTCCGTGTTGCGGTCCGTCTGGTGCATGACCTTGAAACCGTTCGTCGCTTCATATGTCCACGGGATCGGCTGCTTCGCTTTCTCGATCTCCTTCAGCAGGGCTCCGAAGTACCGGTTGAAAGACTCGCCAAAAGTCAGTACGACATCCCGGCCATCTGTACCTTGATATATCGCGCTGAACATCCGGGCCGGGGCGCTGCTGTCATCAGGCAGGTCATACAGCGTGCCGTCGCGGGTCCACGAGGGGGTCTTGCTGAACACATAGGTGGCGTTGCCAGCCCGCTCGACCATTTGTCCTGGCGTGATGACTTGGCCTCCTTTGTCGGTCCGCAGATTTCCATCGGGCGTGCGGTGCTCGTCCAATTGGGCGGCGAGTTCCGATAGATTCCAGGAGTACTGTTGGGCCTCCGTTGGACCGGCCGGGACACGCCGCTGGATGCGGGTCGTCACACCATCCACCACACAGTCGATCTCATCGATGACATCGGAGTCGATGTTGCACTTGAGGAGGAAGTACGTGTCGACTTTGCCCGACAGGTCGGCGTAACCCAGCCTGTAGGTTCGGACCTGGGTTCCATCGCGACGCGGATCGACCGTCACATCCTGGATGGGCGGCAGGTGCTCGGCCGGGAACGCTCCACCCACGCCGGCAGCGATTCCCATGAAGTCCGCCGGGTTATCGGGCATCTTGAAATCACTTGTCACCGGCTCCTGGCTTATCCCGAGTCTTCCGTCCGTACTCTTTTCCGCAGTGTAGACAGACGTACCGTCGTATGCATTGGCGAAGAGCACTCGGTCGCCGTTCTTCAATAGACGCACAAACCGACCCGTTGTGGGCTCGTACCAGACTAAATCGGATACCGTTACGGCCGCGCCGCCTTCGCCGGCCACCTCCAGGCGGTGTTCACGCACTTTTCCGTCCGCTCCCAGCGAGTAGAGCGGGAACCAGCGTTGGGCGAGCCAGCTCTTGATGAAGGCCATGTTCTTCTCTTCGGTGGCACCGGCCTCCAGGTCCTTGAGCAGGGTGTCAGGATTCGTTGCGGGGCCGGGGGACACAGTGATCTCGCTGGCGAGATGGACGAGGCTCCGTCCCGAGAATAGCGCCCGCTCCGCGGCGGAAGCTCGCGTCAGAAGAGTGAAAGAGGTCATGGTGGCGGGGCGCGATGACCATACGCCCATCCCCACGATGACAACAAGCACGGCGGCGGCCGCGCTGATCTTGCCGAATCTGCTTCTCATGATCGTTCTCCACATCTCTGCACAGGCAGAGGAGGGCCGAGGGGCTTGGGGAAGGGCCGCCACTATGCGCCGCTCCAGGGTATCACGGTGACGGGGATCGGGAGAGTCGTCGAACCGGACCCTACCCAGAAGGTCTCTAACGTCGTTCTCGTGGCTATGCATCGGGATCACCTCCGACCGGCGGCTCCACACCGGCGGCCTTGAGCTTCTTCCGCAACTGAGCGATGGCCCGGGCGAGCCGACTGCGGGCAGTGGCGGCACTGCACCCGAGCACCTCGGCGATTTCGTTTGGCTTCAAGTTCTCAAAGAAACGCAACGTGATGATGGTCTGGTACGCCGGCTTGAGTCTCCGCACGGCCTGTTTGACCTGGTCCGCCTGTTCTGCGTCGGCATTCGCGCTGTTGACTGCGGGTTCGTCAGGGCCCTGACGAATACGACACAGCAGTCGTTCGCGGCGGGACGTCTTGCGCAGATGGCTGTTGATCTCGTTGGTGGCGATGCGATAGAGCCAACTCCGGAATTGGCCCTCGTCGCGGCCGATGAAGCGATGGACATGCCGGGCCGCCTTCAGGAAGACTTCGGACGTGACATCCTCCGCCGTGTGCCGCTCGAACAGACGGTGCACGCAGTAGCGGAAAATGTCGTCGTAGCTCCTGCGATAGAGCTGCACGAAGTCCGCCGGACCGTCTCCGATCCGGCCGACCGCCCCATCCGAAGGCTCCGGCTGCCTTTCAATCATCTCCATACGGCTCCGAATCACATGCGTACCAGGTACCATCGCCATTATAAATGCGCCAGCCCTCCGAAACGCGGCAGAAAAATCGGCGGGAGAGCTTCTGCATGTTGACCCGGCCAAGGGACAACGCTACTCTTTGTTTGACTGTGAGTGCCTTGATTCTGCTTAAGGTGAGGCGGAGCAATGAAACCCAGGATCATGTATATTGAGCTAAAGACGCATAGCGGCGGGCATGACGATAACGGGCCGGCGTGGATTTCGCAGGTCACGTTCTCAAAAACCGGCAGGATGGTCTACTGGCGCGACAAGAAGCTCCAGCGGGGCCTTAAGGGGTGCGGAAATCACTGGGACATCGCCACGGGCGACGTCTACTGGGTTTCCGGTCCCAAGAAGAATGGGCAGGACCGCTATCCGTGGGCTGGAGAGAAGGTCAGAATCGATCCCGACGCTCGGCAGGAGTATTGGACAAAGGTCAGAGGTGAGCCGCAGCGGGAGAACGAGGAATTTGCCTAGGGATACAGGAGACTTGGTCTGCTGCCACGGGCTGCAGACACGTGGCAACCGAAAGGGCCGGGACATAGGACGGTGCAGGAGTGAATATGGAACGGAAGCATGAAGTCCACGCGGAGATCAAGAATGTGGAGTTGGTGCGGGCGAAGTCGTCGCTGCGGTTGACGATTCGGGCCGAAGGGATGAAGATAGGCGAGCTTCAGGTAGGCCAGGGGTCGCTGTACTGGTGGGGCAAGAACCGCCGCAAGAGCAAGCGGCTGGACTGGTCGCGATTTGCGGAGAAGATGAACGAGCTGGCGTATGAGTAGAACTGCCATGTGTGAAGTTTGATGGTTGATGTTTGATGTCGGCGAAGAAGGGCAACGGAATAGACACGAGTCTGATTGCGCCGTGCGGGATGAATTGTCGGCTCTGCATCGCCTATGGACGCCGGAAGAACGCGTGTCCCGGCTGCCGGGCGGAGGACAGGGGCAAAGCAGAGACCGTGGTCACGTGCCGGATCAAGAATTGCGAAAGGCTGGCGCAACGCAAGGCCAGGTACTGCATGGGGTGCGACACACTTCCCTGTGACCGGCTCAAGTGTCTGGACAAACGATATCGAACCAAGTACGGCATGAGCATGATCGAGAATCTCGCACAGATCAAGGAGCTTGGTGTCCGTCAATTCGTCAGGAACGAGAAGGACCGGTGGACCTGTCCCGTGTGCGGCGAAATTCTCTGCGTCCACAAGCCGCAGTGTCTTCACTGTGGGCACAAATGGCGTTAGAATGCCCGCGTCGTTCTTGACTTTTGTCTTTTACTTTTGACTTTCCCATGTATGGATTGATTTTCGACGTTGATGGACTGATCGCCAATACCGAGCCGCTCAATGCCCGGGTCACGATCCGCGTGCTGGAGGACATGTTCGGCCTCCAGGGCGTCCGGCCGGAGGACTTCGCCGAGGGGATCGGCCGGGGGGCGGAGGCCTACACACGCGTGGGGGCCAAGGTCAATGGTCTTGACCTGACGGACGCGCAGGTGACCGCGGCTGCGGCGCGGCGCGAGCAGTATCTGGCGGAAACCATATGCAGAGAAGGCATTCCCGCTTTCCCCGGCGTTCTGGAACTGATTGAGGCGGCCTTGCGGGACGGCGACTTCCGGTTGGCCGTCGCAACCTCGGCCTCCGGCGCGCTGGCTGATGCCATGCTGGAAGCGACGGGGGTGCCGTATCGGCGGATGGTCGTGGTCAGCGGCGAGCAGGTCAAGAGACGCAAGCCGGACCCGGAAATCTTTCTATTGGCGGCCCGGAAGATCGAAATCCCGCCGGCATGCTGTGTTGTGTTTGAAGATGCTCCCAGTGGCGTGCAGGCCGCCAAAGCCGCCGGGGCCCGGTGCATTGCGGTGACCAACAGCGTGCCCGCTCAAGAGCTTGCGCAGGCCGACTGGGTGTGCGCCTCGCTGACGACGGTGCACCTCGACTTGATTCGATCTCTTGTCGGCTGACCTCACTGTTGGATGGGGAGACCCGAGAAGATGCAGACAGACATGCGGAAAGACCACGAGCCGCCGGCCGTCACGGCCAGCGGAAAGCGCCAGGCCACGGACCCGGAAGGCAG
>CAYQXM010000073.1:20828-27828 GCA_964421295.1 uncultured Pirellulales bacterium | reverse complement strand
GCTGGCCTTCGTTCTTCGCGCCGAGGAAGTCTTTCGAGGTCTTGGCCAGTTGCTCGTCGGTCTGCCTGGCCCAGACACCGCGCTGAGCCTGAACCGAGTTCATGTCTACACCGGCAGCGGTCAGCTTCGAGCTGATTTGTTCCAGGGTCTTGTCGAAGCTGTCGCGTTTGTCCTGGGCGGCCTTGCGCTGATCGTAGGCCGAGGCCATATTCTTCAGCAGGGACTCATGATTGGGATCGCTCTGGCCGAATCCTTTGAGAGATGCTTCCCGCTGTTCCGTGGGCATTTGGAGCACGCGGAGAACATTGGCGGGATTGATGTTCTTGGCCAACAGCGCATCGCGGGCCGCGACGTACTCATTGCGGCGCTGCTGCGTCTCTTTGCTGGCCAGAGGCATCTGAATTTCAAAACGCGTGTTGCCCTGGGGACGCCAGACCAGGTTCTGGATGTTGCCCGGGTCGATACGTCGGCGCAAGACGTCGATCATCCTCTGAGCCATCTCGATCGTCTCGGTGCCACTGAGACCCGTCGTGTCGATGGCGTAAATGAGACTGGTTCCGCCGGCCAGGTCGATGCCGGGTTTCAGGGTCTTGCTCGGGGGGTACAATGTCCAGGCCGCCAGAGCTACCAGACCGAGGATCAGGAGGGTTTTCGCCGTCAAGTTCTTGCTCATATCAAGGTTTCCTGTTCAGTTGCGCGGGTCCCACAATCCGATCCATTCGGACCTTGGGAGCCCTCTCCAGGGTTGCTCCTTCTTTCTTCGACTACCTGCCAAGTTTGCCTAACTTTTCTCTTCCGCCGAAAGGTTCTTGCCGATAGCCGAAACGCTCACGTGTATGCGAGTATTGTTTGCTTCGTCCACTTTCAACACGACTTCGTCGCCCTTGACCTCGATCACGGTCCCGTAGATGCCGCCGATGGTCCGGACGCGGTCGTTCTTTTTGAGAGATTGCAGCATCTGCTTTTGCTCACGCTGCTGCTTGCGGGGGCCGCGGATCATGAGCATGAACAGCACGATCATGATGACGATCAGCGGCAGGTAGCTCATCAGCGGCGATGTGTTCCCCTTGGGGGCCACGTTGTTGGGGTCCGGTTGAACCGTAGCCGTGCCTTGCTGACCTTGTGAGGTCAAGGGTTCCGAAGCGACCCGCGAAGGGGCCTGATTCGGTCCTGCCTGAGCTATTACCCACAGATTATCCATGTCCGATTCCTTTCATGGCTTCAACTATAGAAACCAAATAGCCTATACCAAGGGACAAGGATTGTCAAACAGGATTTGCGCGTAAAACCGGGCGAACTCTCCGGTTACTGCGAAGCGGTCCACCGCCGCATCTCCTCGGCGGCCCACCCGGCGTAGTCTCCGCACTCGATGTGTCTGCGGATATCGGACATCAGCCGCTGGAAGAACCGTAAGTTGTGCAGTGACAATAAGATGGGTCCGAGCATCTCGCCGCAGTTGAAGAAATGGCGGATCGCCCCCCGCGTGAAGTGCCGGCAGCCATAGCAGTTGCAGTCCGCCTCGATGGGCTCGGTGGAGCGGGTGTGAATGCTGTTGCGGAGCCGCAGAGGACCCTGCCGGGTGAAAGCGAAGGCGTTACGCCCGTTCCGGGTCGGCAGCACGCAATCGAACATGTCTACGCCCTTGCCGACGGCGGCGAGCAGGTCGGCCGGCATGCCCACCCCCATCAGATACCGGGGATGGTCGGCCGGAAGCAGGGGGGTGACCTGGCTGACCGTCTGTACCATCAGGTCGTGGCCTTCTCCGACGCTGAGCCCGCCGATCGCGTAGCCATCAAAGCCAATAGCCACGATTTTATCGGCACAATGGCGACGCAACTCGATATCGACACCGCCCTGAACGATGCCGAAGAGCAATTGGTCCGCCCGCTTGTGAGCGGCCTTCGACCTTGCCGCCCAGTCGATAGTCCTCGTCACGGCTGTGTTCAGTCGCTTCGGCTCGACCGGAAACGGGGTGCATTCGTCAAAGCACATGATGATGTCGGCGCCGAGGCGATTTTGAATATCGATGGCCGTCTCGGCATTCAGGCGAATCCGCGCCCCGTCCACGTGGTTGGCGAATTCGACTCCTTCGTCGTCGATGCGGGTCAATTCACTGAGAGAGAAGACCTGGTAGCCTCCACTGTCGGTCAGGATGGGCCCGTTCCAGGCCATCAGCCGATGCAGTCCGCCAATCTCCTGCACGACCTGAGCGCCGGGGCGCAGCATGAGGTGATACGTGTTGGCCAGGATGATCTGGACTTCGGCGGAATCGAGCTGCTCGGGCGTGATCCCCTTGACGGACCCGGCTGTGCCGACAGGCATGAAAGCGGGTGTCTGTACGACGCCGTGCCCCGTCGTCAGAAGGCCACGCCGGGCGCCACTGTTCGGATCGGTCTTGAGTACGGAAAAGGGAGACATTCGATTCAATAGAGGTTCGAGATTTCGGCGTCTGGATAGTAGTATCGGAGGATGTCTTTGTAGCTCTTCCCCCGGCGGGCCAGCCCTTGCACGCCGTACTGACACAACCCGACGCCGTGACCCCAGCCCCGGCCGCGGAGGAACTTCCAGCCGTTACCCCACGGGACGATGAGGCAGTTGGTGCTTTGCAGTCTCCGTCCGGTCGGATCGAGGGCCAGTCGCAGGTCTTCGCCCCGGACGAAATCGCTCTTGCCCGTTTCGCCAACCAAGCGGACCTTCGTTATGCGTGAGAATTGCCCGTAGTCGCTCTTCTCGGCGACATTGACATCCTTTATGGTCCCGAGGGCCTCCAGCTTGGGGTACTTCTCGACGAGCCGCTTGGTGACAACGTCCCGGTCAAACTGCTCCGGCTGCCAGTAGAACAGCGTCAGTCTCGATGTGTCCAGGCAATACGGGCAGGGGACACCGCGCACGGGGGCGGCGAGCTCGCCAAAAACGTGTTCACCGTCTTCAGTGTGCCCGCCGCAGATGGCACTGAAGTAGGCGGGAAAGAGGTTGTCCAGAGAAGCACGCCCGGCTCGGAGCGTCAGGACCTTGCCGCTCGTGGCGTTCACAGCTCTCCAGACGAGCGAAGTCTCGGCGTTCACCCCTTTGTACACTTGACTGGATTGCGTGCTGGAAACGTCCCAATCCCGGCTGCGACCGCTGCGTCTTTTCGTGTAGAGGCAATACGTCCGGGCGGCGATGGCCTGGGCTCTCAGGGCCTCAGGCTCCCAGTAATCGGGCATTTCCGCGCCCACCACCCCGGCCAGATAAGGCTCCAGCGGCACGACGTTGATCACGCTGAACGTTCGTCCGTCCGGATTGACGGTCAGCCGGAGCTGCCCGCGGTATCGTTGATTGTTGATGCTGAGAACGTGATTGTCGTCGGTACTGAGCATGATGTCGTCGCCCGGAGCGGCGATCGTACTCAGCGACAGGCGTCCGCCGGTCACGGCGACCTTGGCGGGGCTGGCGACAGTCATCAGGGCGCGCGTCAGTTGCACCGTGGGAAGCGGGCCGGCCTGACTGATCCGGATGGGCGTCGGCGCTGTGATCGTGCAGTTCTTGGCATCCGCCAGAAGCAGAACGCGGACCCAGAACTGTGATTCCGCCTCCATCTGCGGCGTGGGACGGACGATCTCGCGGGGTTCGCATCCCGTGACCAGAATCGCCGTCGCGACGGCACCCCAGAACGTCCAATAGAAAACACCTCGCACCGGGCAACCGGCACGAGGTGTCTGTTCTGCATTCCGGAATCTGCAATCCGCGCTCATCGATCCATCAGTCAAGGTTGCGAAGCGACAAACCGAAGCCGGTCAGCACCTTCTTGATCTCGTTCAGACTGGTGACTCCAAAGTTCTTGCAGCCCAGCAATTCCGCCTCGGTAGTGCGGGTCAACTCGCCCAGCGTCCGGAGGTTCAGCTTCTGCAGGCACTTGCGCGAACGCACCGAGAGTTGGATATCATCGACGGATTTGACCATAACGCCCTGGTCCTCCGGCGATCCCTGTGCGGCCGGCTCCTGGGTGCGCATCTGCTTGTCTTCCAGAGCCATGCCCAGCCGCAGACTCTTCGACTCGAGGACGGCCTTGATCTCACGCAGAGAGGTTTCGCCGAAGTTTTTATAGGACAATAGCTCGGCTTCCGTGATGTTGAGCAGGTCGCCGAGGGTGCGGATGTTCATCTTGCGCAGGCAGTTCCGGCTGCGGACCGACAACTCGAAATCGGAGATGGGCGTTTCGAGAATCTGATTCTTGCGGCTCTTTTTCTTCTCCTTCTCCTCATCGTAGTACATCGTCTTGGAGCTGGCGATATCCTTCTTGAACAGGGTAGCGCGGAGATGATTCGGATGGCCTTCGAGCACCCGATCGACGCACTGTTCGGCCTTTTCGAAGTCACCGCGATCTTCGTACAGGATCGCCAGATTCAGCAAAGCGCTGACATGCACGGGCGAACTGGTCGTGATACCCTGATAGAGCTCGATCGCGTCGCTTTCCTGGCCCGAGAGATCGTAGCGGTAGGCCAGGTGGAATATGGCATTCGAATGATTGGGCGACAGGCTCAGAGCCGCCTTGTAGTTGGCTACGGCCGCACCGTACTCGCCGCGGGCTTCCTGCAGCCGGGCAAGCTGATAGTGGTACTCGGCACTGACATTCTCGAAGTTGGTGCACGACGCAAGCTCTTTGGCGGCGGCATCGAGATTGCCTGCCTGCCGATACGTCGCCGCCTTCTCCAGATGAACCATCAGGGGTTCGGCGCCGAGGTCCGAGGTCTTCTTCAGGCTGGTGACGGCTTCGTCGTACTTCCGACGTCCCCGCTGCGAGAAGGCCAGGTACAGGTACTTCTCCTTGCAGTCGCGGGCACTTTGCAGCTTGCGAATGGCTTCCTCGTGGCGACCGAGCATGGACAAGGCGATCCCCGCCGCCAGCGACGTGGCGTTCTTATTGGCTTCAAGCTGCGCCGCGAACTTCAGCCGATTGGATTCGCTGGAGTGGATGTTCAGCGACAGCGTCTTCAACGCCTCTAGCGGGGGCAGTTGATCCCCGAACAGATTGATCTCCAGTTCAGCAGTTTGTTCCATGAACACGATCTCCCAAGGATGCTCTATTGTAGTTCCAGAACACAACTTACGTGTTCTGGAACCCCTTGCCCATCAGGTGAACCCCAACAAAAGACAACCCGGTATTATAAGGGGTTCCCACGATTCTGCAATAGCTTTTTGATGGACACCCCCGACCCGCAGGGCTGCGACGCTACAGGGGCAGGTCTCGGCGGTGCCAGATGATGCCGCCAACGATGGTTGCGGCCAGAAGAATGGCCGTCAGCCAGGCCATATTCTCAAGCGGCCAACCCTTCCAGAATTCGGAACTGTCGACGAGGTAGAAGAGCGACGCCTTACGCAGAGACGCCGCGACCGGCCACCACTTGGAGATCAACGAGACGAAGTAGTTGGCCGCCAGGAAGGCAGCCGACGCGCCGATGGCCGCGTACAATCGCCCGAACGAGGCGGCAAAGAGCAGCGCAAACGCTCCGGCTGTGCTGGCCAGCAGGCCGCCATTGATCGCGATGCGGAAGAACAGGTCCAGAGGCACCGGATCCTTGAAGACATAGAGAGTCACACCGACCACCGTCCCCAGGAACATCGTCATGACCAGGGCGAACATCCCTGCCATCGTCAGGATGCCGGCACAGACATAAACTTGCAGTTTGGTGGCACAGCGACTCAGAATCAACTCCATGGTTCCTCTCTCCACTTCGCCGGCCAGGAGCCCGGTCGGGGTCCCCACGGCGAATAGCAGGCAAAGAAATAGAACGAACGGGTGATCGTAGCTGATCAGGAGCAGCCCCGTTACATTCGCGAGCCTGTCTCCGCCGAGTGCGGCCTTCACAAAGGGAAAACGCTCAACGAACTGCAATAGCGCCTTGACGGTATCGTTGTCGTGAATGATGCCGGCGTGCGCGATTTGAATGAGGAAGATGATCAACGCGATGGCGCACCAGCCCGGCAGAATGCGCCGGCACCAGAACCAGAGCAGTGAGAACAGGGAACGCAGCCAAAGCATGTCATTCATGGTGGGCCTCCCGGCCGTCGGCCCGCGGCGGTTGGCGATAGTATTGGATGAAGGCTTCCTCCAGCGACGTCTCCGGCGTCGCCATGCGGTCGATAGGGAACTGCGAAAGCCATTTCAACAGCCTGTCGCACCGCCCCTGATAGGCGACGTGCAGCACGCCGGGCTGACGCTCGATCACACGCACGTCCGGCAGTTGCTCCGTCGGGACATCGATGATCTTGGTACTGTCGACAAACCAGACCTTGAGCCGCCGCTCGCCTTGTTGCACGATTCGGGAGATCGGTGCGACCTCGACCAGTCGGCCTTCCCGAATGATGGCCGCCCGACCGCAGATCGCCGCGACCTCGGTCAGGTCGTGCGACGAGAGCAGGACCGCGGCACCCGCCTGGGCCGCCTCACGGATCAGGTCCATGACGATCTGCCGGACCAGCGGGTCCAGGCCGGCGGTGGGCTCATCGAGAATCAGCACCTCGGGTTGATGCTGCAGGGCCCCGATCACGGCTACTTTCTGGCGGTTGCCTTTTGACAGGTCACGCACAGGCCGCCCCAGATCGGCTTCGAGCCTGGCGGCCAACTCTCTCCGTCGCGTTTCCGTGCGGCCATCACGGTTGCCCAACTTGGTGAGGAAGCGTAGCGAACGATTGCCTTTCATACCCCAGGTGCGGAATTCGCCCGGCAGATAGCCGACGCGCGCGTGCTGGGTGGCCCGGCCGGGCCTGACCCTCTTACCCAGAAGCCGGACCTCACCCTTCGTGGGGCGCAGGAAGCCCATGAGGCACCGAATGGTCGTGGTTTTGCCGGAGCCGTTGGGGCCGAGGTACCCGAAAATCTCGCCCGGCTCGATGGAGAAGGTCACCTCTTCGACCCCACGCGCTTTCCCATACCATTTCGTTAGAGACATCACGTCAATGGCCGCCATGAAGGGAAGCGTAGCAGGAGGTGGGTCGGAAGTAAAAAGTAAAAAGGAAA
>CAYQXM010000073.1:0-20818 GCA_964421295.1 uncultured Pirellulales bacterium | reverse complement strand
TAACATCCGAATAGTTAAATATTTAAAAGCAAATGTACATTTTATTCTTTGAAACGAGCATGACGATTTATAACACAAACGAATTCAATTAAAAATTAAAAATGAAAAATTAAAAATGAAAGACCGGAGACCGGAGACAGAAAAAGAAAGACGGAAAAGGGAAGACAGAAGAAAATGCATAAATATCATATAACGAAGATCTACCTTTGCCTTTTCACTTTTGCCTTTTTACTTTTGCCTTTTTACTTCTCCCGCCCCTATGATAGGAGACACAATGACACACGAACAATGGGATAGATTGCTGGCAGTTCTCAAAGGCGAGGTGTTCGACCCACTGCCCGTCGGATTCATCATCGACAGCCCGTGGCTGCCCGGCTGGGCGGGGATGACGACCCTCGACTACTATGCCAGCGAGCGGAGTTGGCTCGAGGCCAATTTCGAGGCGATTCGCACGTTTCCGGATGCCATGTTCCTCCCCGGCTTCTGGTCGGAGTTCGGCATGTGTACCGAGCCTTCGGCTTTTGGCACCCGATGCCGGTGGGCCGAGCGCGAGCTGCCATTTGCCGACAAGATCATCCGCGGCATCGAGGACATCGAGCGCATTGAGAAGCCCGATCCCCGAACCGATGGGCTTCTGCCCTTTGTCGTGCGTCGGTTGAAGCTGCACCAGGAGGCGATCGAGGAGAAGGGCCACAGCATCCGCTTCGCCGTCGCCAGGGGGCCGCTGAATATTGCGTCGTTCCTGATGGGGACGACAGAGTTCCTGACAGCGCTGTACACGGACCCCGAGCCGATCGGCAGGCTCCTGACGCTCATCACCGATTTCACTACCGACTGGCTCGCGTATCAGAAAGAGTGCTTCCCCTCCATCGACGGCATCTTCGTTCTCGACGACATCGTCGGCTTCCTGGGCGACGCGGACTTCAAGCAGTGGGCGATGCCGCACCTCAAGCGTGCCTTCGGCAGTTTCGATGCCCAGGTGCGCTTCTTCCACAACGACGCCCAGGGTCTGGTCTGTGCCCCGTATCTCCGGGAAATCGGCATCAATCTCTTCAACTTCAGCTTCGAGCATTCTTTGGGACAGATGAAAGAGCTGACGGGCGGGGCCGTAACTCTGCTCGGCAACATCCCGCCTCGGGACGTGCTGGCGCAAGGCACACCCGAGGATGTCGCCGCGGCGGTCAAAGCCGCGACCGAGCCTTTGGCCGACCGCAGCCATGTCATTCTCTCCTGCGGCGGCGGCGTTCCGCCCGAAGTGCCCACCGACAACCTCCACGCCTTCATCAAGACCGTTCGTCAAATGAACTTGTTCTGACCGCGTTTTTTTTCCACAACTCCGTTGACGCTTGTCATAGTCCACAGGTAGAGTCTTGTGGCTTTTCTGTCGATAGTCGTCCGGAGTCAACGACCGTTGGCGGACGATCATCGAAGATTGACTACCGGAGAACTCGCATGGCAACACCGCTCGAAAAATGGGTCGAGGAACAAGCAGAACTCACCAAGCCCGCCAGGATTCACTGGTGTGACGGCTCGGATGAAGAAGCGCGTTGGTTGATCAAAGTAGGCATGGAGGAAGAGAAGATCGGCAGCCAACCAGTCTTTCAGGAGTTGAGCCACAAGAACTGGCCGGACTCCTATCTCCATCGCAGCCATCCGACGGATGTGGCCAGGACCGAGCAGTTGACGTTCATCTGCTCCAAGACGAAGGAATTGGCCGGCCCGACCAACAACTGGATGGACCCGGCCGAGGCGAAGACCAAGGTCACCCCGCTTTTCGACGGTTGCATGAAGGGCCGGACGATGTACGTGCTGCCCTACATGATGGGACACCCCGATTCACCGTATGCCAAGAAGTGCGTGCAGTTGACGGACATCAGCTATGTCGCGGTCAGCATGCGCGTCATGACCCGCCTCGGCAAGCACATCGTCGACAAGATCGGCTCCAGCACGGACTTCGTGAAGGGCCTGCACTCCGTCGGTGATTTCAGTCCGGACCGACGCTTCATCATGCACTTCCCGGATGAAGGCCTCGTCTGGAGCATCGGCTCCGGCTACGGCGGCAACGCCTTGCTGGGCAAGAAGTGCTTCTCGCTGCGCATCGCCTCCGCCCTCGGTCAGCGCGAAGGCTGGCTCGCCGAGCACATGGTCGTCATCGGCGTCCAGGACCCGCAGGGCAAGATCACGTATATCACGGCGGCCTTCCCCTCTGCCTGCGGCAAGACCAACCTGGCCATGCTCGAATCGGCGCTCCCCGGCTACAAGATCTGGACGCTCGGCGACGACATTGCCTGGCTGAACGTCGGTCCCGACGGCCGGCTCTACGCGATCAACCCGGAGGCGGGCTATTTCGGCGTCGCCCCCGGCACCTCCATGAAGACCAACCCCAACATGGTTCGCACCCTCAAGGCCGGCAAGTTCTATCCGATCCTCTTCACCAACGTCGGCCTCGACGTGGACAAGAACGAGCCTTGGTGGGAAGGCTGTGACGCCCCGATGCCGAAGAACCTGCTCGATTGGCAGGGCAGGCCCTACGTGGCCGGGCAGGAAGGCAAAGCGGCGCACGCAAATTCGCGTTTCACGGCTTCGCTGTACTGCTCGCCGACGCTGTCGCCGGAAGTGGACAATCCGCAGGGCGTCCCGATTTCCGCGATCCTGCTGGGCGGCCGCCGGACACAATTGGTCCCGCTCGTCGCCGAGTCCTTCGATTGGGCGCACGGCGTCTTCATGGGAGCCCGCACGGGTTCCGAGACGACCGCCGCCGCCGCCGGCAAGGTCGGCGTCCTGCGTCGCGACCCGATGTCCATGCTCCCGTTCTGCGGCTACAACATGGGCGATTACTTCGGCCACTGGATCAACGTCGGCAAGAAGATGAAGAACCCGCCGAAGATCTTCTCGGTCAACTGGTTCCGCGTGGACGACCAGGGCAAGTTCATCTGGCCCGGCTTCGGCGAGAACATCCGCGTCATCAAGTGGGTCCTCGACCGCGTCAACAACCGCGTCGATGCCAGGGAGACGCCCATGGGCCTGGTCCCGCACCTCAAGGACCTTGACCTGAGCGGCCTGAACATCCCGCAGGACAAGATGGAGAAGCTCTTCGAGTTCGACAAGCAGGGCTGGCAAGGCGAAGTCAAGGAAATCGAAGAATTCCTCGGCCGGTTCGGCAACCATCTCCCGGCGGAGATTCGCACGAACGTGGAGAAGCTCAAGAAGCAGCTTTAAATGATGGCAGATTGACAATTGCGGATTGCGGATTCGGCGTCTGATGCCCGTCCGCAATCCGCAATTTGATTTTGGGGGCTGGATATGGGCGAGAGAATTGAGGTCCACGCCGGGTCGGTGGATTCGCGGCCCTGGTGGCGGCAGTTGAGTCGGTATCACTGGATCGTGCTGGCCATTGCCTCGATGACGTGGCTGTTCGACTGCATGGACCAGCAGTTCTTCATCATTACGCGCCAGCCGGCGCTACGAAGCCTGCTCTACGGCCGCGAAGTCAACGTCGCGGGGGCCCCGGCCCTGACCGATGAACAGAAGGCAAAGGTCGATTCTTACAGTCGTGTCGCTTTGGCGATGGTCATGCTCGGTTGGGCCGTCGGCGGCTTCTTCTTCGGTCTGATGGGCGACCGCATCGGCCGCGTCAAGACCATGATGATCACCATCTCGATTTACGCCGGCTTCACCGGCATCTCCGCCTTCGCCGTCTCATGGTTGGACTACATTGCCTATCGGTTCCTGGTTGGCCTTGGCATCGGCGGCTTGTTCGGCGCCGCGGTGTCCCTCGTAGCGGAAGTCATGCCCGCCGGGGCACGACCACACGCTCTGGGATTGCTCCAGGCACTCTCGGCCGTGGGCAACATCATTGGGGCGTCTGTCGCCATGGTGCTCAACGCGCAAGGCGTATCGTTCGGCATCGAGAACTGGCGTTGGATCTTCGTCGTCGGCATACTCCCTGCACTACTGGTGATCGCCGTGCAGCAAGTCCTGAAAGAGCCCGAGAGCTGGCGACAGGCCAAGACCGAAGCATCCGAAGACCTTCACCGACAAATGGGCGCCTGGCGGGATCTCTTCTCTCCGCGGTTTCGCCGCAACACGTTGGTCGGCCTGACGCTGGCTGTGTCCGGCGTCATCGGTCTGTGGGCGGCGGCGTACTTCTCACCCGAACTGATTCGGGATGCCGCGGGCGACAAGTACGTCGGCAAGGGCATGATGCTGCAGCAGATAGGGGCCTTCTTCGGCGTATATGTCTTCACCATGATCGCCGCGCGTCTCGGCCGAAAACCAGCGTTCGCGATTTGTTTCCTTTGCGCCTTCGCCGCGACTGCCTTCGTCTTCCGGTACCTCCGGAATGTCAGCGAGTTTTACTGGATGCTGCCGATTCTGGGCTTCTGGAGCCTCTCTGTCTTCGGCGGCTACGCCATCTACTTCCCGGAACTTTATCCCACTCGCCTGCGTAGTTCGGGCGTGGGCTTCTGCTATAACGTCGGTCGCGTCGTCAGCGCCCTGGCGATCTTCGGGACAGCCTATCTCGCCGACGCACTTCGCAAGGGCGGCATCGCCGAGCCGTTCCGCGTCGGCTCGATTCTGATCGCCTGCATCTACTTCCTGGGTGTCATCGTCCTGTTCTGGGCGCCGGAGACCAAAGGCAAGCCGCTGCCGGAAGACTGAAAAGCAAAGGCAAAAGGGAAAAGGGAAAAGTCAGAGGTGCGGAACCGCTTTGAATCTATTTTGCCGGGGCGAATTCCACGTCCATCTGGCCCTTCGAGACCGTGGCGTTCTTGACCCGGACCTTCTTGTGGTCGTATTCGAAGACGGGATCGAAAGGCTCACCCGTGAACAGGGACGCAGCGATCTTGGTTCGAATGTCCTCCTTGTCGACGTCGTCCCTGGCCATCTGCTCCTCGAATTTCTGCTTGCCGAATATCTTGGCCACCGGCGTGAGATTCATGGCGCCGACCTTGACCTTCTCGACGTTGATGGTGAGCAGGCCCTTCTCGTCGAACTGCGGCTGCAACTCGACCGTTACAATGAAGTCGGCCCCCTCGATGGTCGCCGTGCCCATCAGCACGACCATATTCGGCTCGAAGGTTACCTGCGGTTTGGTGACCACGACCCCGCCGGCCTCCTGGGGCCACATGAACTGAGCCACGACCTCGTTGAGAGGCTTTTCGAGAACCGTCATGCGGAACGGCTTGCGCGCCTGGATGCCGTTGTTGAACTGGGGCAGCAGTTCCTTCGACACATAAGGATTGACGCGCCCATCGTTGTTGGGATCGAACAGCGATCCAAACGGATGATAGCCACCCGGCCGATAAAGCAGCAGGAGTATGAAAATGGCCGCGACCAGCAGGTCGACGACCAGCCACCGGACCAGTTTCCTCCATCGTGGTTTCTTTTTCTTCGTTTCGTCCTTCAGTTGTTCCAACGCATCCCCACAAATACCGTAAGGAAAGGAATTCTGTCTTGCCCGGCGGCGCTGAGGTGATTATAGTGGTGCAAACGTTTGAAAGAAAGACTGATATTCCCTGATTAAGAGAAGGTCACTAGAACATATGGCAAACCACTTTGCGGATCGGTTGTGTGAGGCGGCGCGGAAGAAGAAGACCGCTTTGGTCGTTGGTCTGGACCCGGTGTACAATCGGCTTCCCCCGGCCATCACCAGCCATCGTCAGATGAACGACGAATTCGACGCGGGTGCCGCAGTGGATGCGATTTTCGATTTTTGCACGCAGACCATGCGCATCGTCGCTCCGATGGTTCCGGCCATCAAGATCAACGTCGCGTTCTTCGAGAAGTACCTCTGGGAAGGGCTCGAAGCTTATTACTCTCTGATCAGCGAGGCCAACGATCTGGGCCTCGAGGTCATCGGCGACGTCAAGCGCGGTGACGTGGGTCACACCGCCGAAATGTATGCGGCGGCTCACCTCCAGAATTCCGAGCTGACGGGTCTGGAAGACATGCTCGCCCCGGATGCGATCACGGTCAACGGCTACACCGGCGCCGACGGCATCGAGCCGTTCGCGACGATGGCCGACAGTCAGGGCAAGGGTGTGTTCGTCCTCGTGCGCACGAGCAATCCATCCGCGGCGGCCTTGCAGGATTTCCAGGATGCCCAGGGGCAGGCCCTTTATGAAAAGATGGCAGAGCTGGTCAACGGCATTGCCACTGAGTCCGGCCGGGTCGGCGCCTGCGGCTACAGCAATATCGGCATGGTCGTCGGCGGCACCGCCCCTGAAGTCACCGCCTCGCTGCGGGCGAAATATCCCAAGATTCTCTTCCTGATCCCCGGCTACGGCTCGCAGGGCGCCAGCGCCACCGATTGCATCCGGTTCTGCAAGACCGACGGCACCGGCGCGCTGATCAACGCCTCGCGTTCGATCATCTATGCCCATGAGCGGCCCAACTACCGCGATCAGTTCGGCGACGACTGGAAGAAGTGCGTCGAGCAGGCGGTCATCGATGCCAAAGTCGAACTCTCGCGTGCCATGGAGAGCAAGCTCTAAGAGTCGAGTTGTCATGCTGAGCGGAGCGAAGGATCTGGCTCAAGTACGGGGCCCTGAAGCCCTGTCCTGTGAGACCCACGCCATGGGCCGGATGTTCGACCGTATCGCCCCCACGTACGATCTGCTCAACCATCTGCTGTCCCTCGGCCGCGATTTCTCGTGGCGCCGCCGGACGGCGGAACGCATCGAGAGAACTCAACCCATCCGTCTGGTCGATCTGGCCACCGGCACGGCGGACATGCTCCTCGCCGCTTTGCAGCGGCGTCCGAACATCACGGAAGCCATCGGCCTCGACGCGGCCGGGCAAATGCTGGAAATCGGCCGGCAGAAAGCGCAGCGGTCCGGGGTTGCCGAGCGCGTACGCTTCATTCAGGGGGACCTGACGCGAACGCCGTTTGCACCCGAGAGCTTCGACGTCGTCACGATGGCGTTCGGCATCCGCAACACGCCCGACTCCGCTGCCACTCTTCGCGAAGTACGCCGCATCCTGAAGCCCGGCGGCCGGGCCTTGATCCTGGAATTCTCCCTGCCGGCGTGCCCCGTGATGAGACGAGTGCATCTGGTCTATCTGCGGCTCGTCGTGCCGCTGGTCGGGGCGATCCTTTCCGGTGACCGGCAGGCGTATCGATACTTGGACAAATCCATAGAGTCGTTCCACAAACCCGATGCGTTTCGGGACTTGATGGAGCAGGAGGGTTTCACGCAAACAGCGGCCACGCCCCTGACGGGTGGCATTGCTTCCATCTACGAGGGGGTCAAGGAAGGAGACCGATGAACAACATGGACGTTTCGATGCTGACGGGCAAAACGGTTCTGGTGATGGGGCTGGGGCGTTTCGGCGGGGGGCTCGACGCGGCGCAGTTTGCCGCCCGACACGCGGCCCGCGTGATTGTCACAGACTTGGCGCCGCAGGAGAAACTAACCGACTCCGTCCGCCGGTTGCAGGGATTTGCGAATATCGAGTTTCACCTGGGTGGACACGACCCGGCTGACTTCGAGCAGGCCGACGTCGTCGTCGCCAACCCGGCGGTCCCTCCGACAAATTCGTTTCTGGAGATCGCCCGCCGCAAGGGGAGGTTGGTGACATCGCAGATGGGGGTCTTCTTTCAGGTCTGTCCCGCACGCATCGTCGGCATCACCGGCGCCAACGGCAAGAGCACGACCACCGCTTTGACGGCCCATCTGCTCGAACACGCCGGACCTGACCGGTCTTACGGTAAGGTTTGGCTGAGCGGCAATATCGGCGACCAGCCGCTCCTGACGATTCTCGACCGGATCGTCCCGGAGGACGTCGTAGTCCTGGAAATATCGAGTTTTCAGGTCGAGCAACTGTCCGATCTGCACGTCGCTCCGCAGGTGGCGATGCTGACGAACCTGACGCCCAATCATCTCGACCGCTACGGCACATTCGCAGCGTACTGCGCCGCGAAGGAGGGGCTCTTCCAACACCAGCGGCTCGATCCGCGCTCCCCGGCGGTGTCTATCTTCAATGCCGAGGACCCGATCGCGTCGCAGTGGTTTGATAAATACAGCCAACAGTCCGGGCGGCGCTGTGTGAAGTTCTCCGCCGATGACGTGAGTGAGTCGATCCGCAGTGCCTACAGCCTGCCGGGCCGCGCTTACCGTTCCAACCTGGCCGCGGCGCTGGCGGTCGCGCGAAGCTTCGGTGTAGGTGACGCTTCGATGAAAGCGGCCTTGCCGAGTTTCAAAGCGCTGCCGCACCGGCTCGAGTTCGTCGCGCAGGTCGATGGCGTCCGCTGGTACAACGATTCGAAAGCGACCACGCCGCCCAGCAGCATCGTGGCGCTGGAGGCGTTCGATTGTCCGGAAGTCATCATCGCCGGCGGGTACGACAAGCACCTGCCGTTCGACGAACTGGGTGTCAAGATCGCCCAGAAAGCCAAAGCCGCTGTCCTGATCGGTCAGACTGCAAACAAGATCGCCGACGCCATCCGGGCCGCCCAGCCACGAGGAGAGGCGGTGCCCATCGAATTCGCCACCTCGCTGCCCGAGGCGGTCGAAAGGGCACGCCAGCGTGCCGCCGCTGGAGACGTGGTTCTCCTCAGCACCGCCTGTGCCAGCTACGACATGTTCGAGAACTACCAGCAGCGGGGCAACCAGTTCGCCGAGCTGGTCCGACAAATGAATAGGTGACTCTGCGTGAAGGATTACCGGACGTGATTGCGAATCCGCAATCCGCAATCATCAATCCGAAATGCATTAAGTCACTCTCCGAACCGGCCGAAGAAGCCCCTGACAAGAATTGATGAGCCATCATTGTCAGGAGACAGTGGTATGAGCGACAAGCAGGATAGAAGAAGAGAAGAAAGACTTCGTTATCATTGGCCCATTTGGTTTGCCGAGGATTTTGCCGGCGATCTGACTCAGGGCCAAATGGCCGATGTCTCCAGCGGCGGGGCGGCGTTCACGTATTACAGCGACGGCCCGTGCCTCCATCCCGGCCAGCAGGTCACCGCCCGGTTCAGCGTTCCGCGCTATGGTCCCGACGAGTCCTTCGATATGGTCGATTTCGTCCGGTCGGGGAGCGTCTGTCGCGTGGAAGCGGTGAACAGCATCCTGCGTCGGGCCGCGATCTGTTTCGCGGAACCTCTGCCATTCCGTCCCGGCGAACAGGCTCAGGTAGAAGCAACGCTGGCGGCGAGCAGGTCGTAAGACCCGTTTCATTCCTCCACAAATAACAAGGCGGACAGTCCCTCGGACTGCCCGCCTTGATTATTGGCACACCCGTCTCCTGCAAGGAGACCGATCACTTCTTCTGGACCACCGGAATCAGGGAAGGCATGCCCTCGCATATTTCCGCGACGAGCTTGCGCACCTGCTCTTCCTGTTCGGGAGACAGCGCGTAGCCAGCTATACCGCCGACCGCGCCGCCGGCAATGCCTCCGAGCACTCTGTCGCCCGTGTCTCCACCCGCCAGCACGGCGCCGGCCGCGGCGCCCAGCACTGCTCCCCCGACCGTCGCCAGCCCTCTGCCGGTATTGCCGGTACCGGTGCCCACCCAGAGGATCTGGCTGGTCTCGACCTCGACCATGGTAGCGGTCAGATCCATCTTGTCATCCTTGTACTTGGGCACGTTGATCACCATAACGGCGGGCACATTGAGGAGCTTGCCGGCTTTGGCGGCGTTCTCGCCCGAAGTCATGCCGGAGCTCTGGAACTGCTGCTCCTTCAAGTACGTCTGAACTCTCGCGCGGTCAACGGGAGCATAGCCGCGTTTGAGCAACTCCATGTTGAACATGTCCATGAACTTGCCCTTCGTGGCCTCCCCGTACACACCCTTGACCTCGACAACCGCGATCGACTTGGCCTTGTTGAAGTCATACCCGGCCAGCGGGTGGCTTTCCGTTTTAGTCGATGCACAGCCGGCAACCATCAAAGCGCTGAGCAACGCACATAAACCTACCGTTCTCATTTTCACATTCTCCAGTGCATTTCGATGATCTTGACGCCTGACTCCTCGACAAAACGTAGCTAATGCGGGGCGTACTGTCAAATCTTTTCAGTCTATACAGTAGAAGGCCAAAAAGGGTTGGATGGTAACGGAATTCAGCTTATAATAATTCCTCTTGATGACTTTGGAGATTAACTATGTGTGAATCATGCGGTTGCGGCGAAGCCAATGCTGCCAAGAGTTTTGAGGACCAGGTCAAAGAAGTGATCGAATCCATCCGACCCGCCCTGCAGGGCCACGGCGGCGACGTGCAGTTCGTGAGTGTCGGCGAGGATAAGACGGTCAAACTCCGCCTGCAGGGGGCCTGCCGGGGTTGTCCGGGCGCGACCATGACCATGAAGATGGGCATCGAGCGCATCCTGAAGGAACACATTCCCGAGGTCAAGGGCGTCGAAGCGGTCGCTTAACGGTTGAAGAAGGCGTTGATGCGTTTGGCGTTCGGCGCCTCAATCACACCTTTTTCCGTAATGATCGCGCGGATGTTCTGCGCGTCCGTGACGTCGAACGCCGGATTGCAGGCCGCCACGCCTTCCGGGGCGGTCCTCACGCCGGCGAATCCTGTCACTTCTCCGGACGCTCTCTCCTCGATGGGAATCGCCGCACCGTCGGGAATGCTCAGATCGAACGTGCTGGAGGGCGCCGCGATGTAGAAGGGCACGCCGTGGTGCTTCGCCAGAACGCTGACACTGTACGTGCCGATCTTGTTGGCGCTGTCCCCGTTGGCGGCGATACGATCGGCGCCGGTGATGACCGCATGGATCTTGCCCTGCTTCATCAGCCAGCCCGCCATGTTGTCGCAGATGAGCGTCACATCGATCCCCGCCTGTTGGAGTTCCCACGCGGTCAGGCGTGCTCCCTGCAATAGCGGTCGTGTCTCATCGGCGTAGACCTTGAAGCGCTTGCCTTTCTTCTGTGCCTCGAACATGACGGATAGGGCGGTCCCCTGTCCCGCCGTCGCCAGCGCCCCCGCGTTGCAGTGCGTCAGCACGGCGGAGCCGTCGGTGATGAACTTCTCGCCATTAGCGCCGATCCGCCGGCACATCTCCACGTCCTCTTCGTAAATTGCGTGCGCCTCCGCCAGAAGTGCCTCATGCAGACTCACAGCCGTCGCCTTTGGCTCGGCGGCTACTTGCTGAGCCTTGCGGCGGATGCGGTCCAGGGCCCAGAAGAGGTTTACCGCCGTGGGTCGCGAGGTCGCCAGGTAGTCACACGCGGCGAGCGTCTCTTCCAGCGCGTCGGTGGTATCGGCCCGGCTGCTGAGTTTCTGCAAAGCCAGGACAGGTCCGTAGGCTGCCACTACGCCGATCGCCGGGGCGCCGCGCACGGCCAATGTCCGTATGGCCTCGTGTAGTTGCCCTGTGTCCCGGACCGTCAGCGTGACGAATTCGTGAGGCAAGCGCCGCTGGTCGATCAATTCCAGGTCGCCGTCGGCGCCGCCCACCCATTTGACTGTCTGTGCCATCATATCAGCGATCCACCCGCGCGCCGCCGCCTTTCATCAGCTTCTCGACCTCGCTGAGACTCGCGGTCGTCGTGTCCCCCGGCGTGGTCATGGCCAGCGCCCCGTGTGCGGCCCCGTAGTTGACCGCCTCGGCCGGGGACTTGCCTTCCATCAATGCGTAGATCAGGCCGGAGGCGAAGCTGTCGCCGCCGCCGACGCGGTCGTAGATCTCCAGGCTGTCGCAGTGGGCCGCGTCGTGGAACTTGCCGTCGGCGTAGAGCACCGCGCCCCAATCGTTGATCGAGGCGGTTTTCGCGTGCCGTAGCGTGGTGGCGACCGCCTTGAAGTTCGGGAATTCCTTCACGGCCGTCTCGATCATCTTCTTGAAGTTCGTCGGATCGAGCGTACCGAAGCCCTTGTCCAGCCCTTTGACCTCGAAGCCCAGCGCCGCCGTGAAGTCCTCCTCGTTTCCCAGCATGACATCGACGTGCGACGCGATGGCTCGGTTGACCTCCCGGGCTTTGGCCTGCCCGCCGATGTCCTTCCAGAGCGAATTGCGGAAGTTCAAGTCGTACGAGACGATCGTGCCATGCTTCTTGGCTACAGTGACGGCTTCGATGATGACATCGCGCGTCGTCTCGGAGAGCCCCGCGAAGATGCCGCCCGTATGAAACCAGCGCACGCCGTCACGCCCGAAGATCTTTTCCCAGTCGATATCGCCTTTCTTCAACTGGGCCGCGGCGCTGTTGGCCCGATCCGAGCACCCGACCGCCCCTCGGCAGCCGAAGCCGCGCTCGGTGAAGTTCAGGCCCACGCGCACCTTGCGTCCGATTCCGTCGAAGGGGACCCACTTGACGTATTCGAGGCTCACTCCGCCCTGGAGCATCAGGTCTTCGAGCAGCCGGCCCACGGGATTGTCGACGACCGCCGTGGCGACCGCCGCCCGTTTGCCGAAGCAGCGGCGCAGGCCGCGGGCGACGTTGTATTCGCCGCCGCCTTCCCAAACCTTGAACTGCCGAGTCGTATGAATGCGCTCGTCCCCCGGGTCCAGGCGGATCATCACCTCGCCCAACGAAAGAATATCGTACTTGCACTCCGCTGCGGGTCTCAGGTTTACGACTGGCATAGGAACTCCCAAAAGAGTCTCAAGTTTCAAGCGTGAAGTTTGAAGAGGGCTACCTTACACTTCAAACTTTGCACTTCAAACTCCCTTTTCGTATATCTTGCCTTCACGATAATCCGCCCAGGCCGGCTCGAAGGACTTGCGGTCTTTCGGCATCGGCCGCGGCGCGACGGTCGAGCACCGGAACAGGTCCGCCGATTTCGTGTCGAACTCGACGCGCAGGATCGAATCGCGGAGGTCTTTGTTCTCGGGCTTGAACTTCAGCGGCGCACCGGTCGCCGGGTTGGTGACATCTTGGTGAATTTCGGTGCCGTCCTCGGCGAGGACCAGATGTGAGCCTCGCGAGCCGCTGCCGGCGGCGAGCAGCTCGACGACCGCCTTGAGATAACCGGCGCTGCCCAGGGCCAGTTGCTCCGCCTGGATCGCGGCGGCGACCGATTTGACTTTCTTCAATGCGATGCCGTTGTTCGTGATCTCGCCGCACAGAGTGACGGCATCGCTCAATGCCTTGCGAGCGTCACGCAACTCGCGAATGTGCCCGCCGGAGGTGGTCATGCGACTTTGGATCGTCTCGATGATCGCCTCCGCCGTTGAGCCTTTGGAGACCTTCCAGCCGTCGAGCTTCTCGACCAAGGCACTCGTCTGTGCACGGATTTCCTTTTGCCACTTGGCAGGGGAGGGCATGTCACCGCCGTAGACGTTGGCGATGTAAAGGGCCGCGCGGAGTCCGCCCGCCTGTCCGGCGTTGAGAGCCGAGCCGCCGGGACGCTTGACCCCGTGACTGCCGGCCATTTCGCCGATGACAAACGTGTGCGGGATGCTCGACTCCCACCACTTGTTGATGGCGAAGCCGCCGTTGTTGTGCTGGGAACAGACCGCGATCTCCAGCGGTTCCTTGTACAAGTCGATGCCGTGCTCGCTGTAGATGTCGATCGCCAGCGGGTTCATGTGGGCCAGACGCTTAATGGGTGTCGCCTGAAACGCACCCGCCTTGGCGAGATAATCGTACGCTTCCGGTTCGAGGTCCTTGATCTCGAACGGCTTCATCGTGGCGCTGCCGATGGGGTTTTTGCGGAAGTCCATAAAGACTCGCCGGCCCTTCTGCGTTTCGTTGAAGACCAGCACGTCGATCAGCGACGATTGGAGGTTCTCGATTCGCTGCGGATCGAACGGCCACTGGTAACCCTTCAGGAAGATGTCCGTCGCCATCTTGCTCATCGAGGGGAAGAAGTCCACGAGGAATTCCCGCTCGTCCTTGCCATTGGCGTCGGTACTGAACAGCCGCGGCAGGGCCTGCATGTACGTCCCCGAGACATTCCAGCGGAACTTCGTGCTGGCCAGGCCAAACTGCGACTCCGTCAGGTTCTCGGCCGCCAGTCCCGCCTTGAACGCCAGTCCGTGAATGCCGATCTGGCCTTCCGGATAGACGCTGGTCTTGTACATCGCGCCGGGACCGCCCGCCGCCAGAACGACGTTGGCCGCCAGGAAGATGGTCACGCCCCATTGGGTGGCAGAGACCTTCGATTTGTCCACCGTCATGACGCCGATGATGCGTTTGGCTTTGCCGGTCCCCGTGGTGAGCAGATGGGCCGCTTCCTGCCTGTCGAAGATGGGAATGCCGTAACGCTCGACCTGCTTTTGCAGACATTCGCTCATGAACTTGCTGGTCTTGGGCCCCGCGCTCGTTGCCCGCTCGGCGGGGTCGTGATCGGTCTTGTAGCCGATGAAGGTGCCCATCGCATCCGTGGGGAAGGGGACTCCCGCCTCGACCAGATGATAGAACTCGCGCAGCGAGCTGATCCCCTCGGCCAGCGCCAGATCGCCGTGACAGCACCCCGCCGCGGTGAGCGTCCTGGCGAACTGCTCGGCGCAGTCGGGGATTTCGGGGCTGGTGCCCTGTTTGTAGTAGGTCTGCTTATCCGAGCCGCTCATGCGCGAGGCGCCCAGCTTGAGGCCGCCCGTGACGACGGCGATCCGCTTCTGCGCATCCTTGACGCCCTTGCCGCTCAGGAATTCGTAGAGGTGCACCGCGCAATTCATCCCCGCCGCCCCGGCTCCCACGATGACCGTGTTCAGCGTGTGGATAGTCACGGTTTGTTTGCCGATCTTCAGTGTTGGCACGATACTCCTCCTCGCTCCTATAGTCTTCTGAGGTGAAAACCACCGTCGACGTTGATGACCTCGCCGGTGGAGAAGTCGAGTCGGCCCTCGGCGATCGCACCGACCGCCAGGGCGATATCTTCCGGCCGGCCCCAGCGTTTGATCGGCGTGATGCCCTCGGCGATCAACTTATCGTATTTTGCGGTCACGACCTTCGTCATGTCGGTCTTGATGATACCCGGCCGGATTTCGTAGACTCCGATCCCGTACTCGGCCAGCCGGTCGGCATAGAGGGCGGTCATCATGCTGACGCCGGCCTTGCTGACACAGTACTCCCCGCGCGACGGGCTGCTGGTGTAGGCGGAATTCGAGCTGGTGTTCACGATGCGACACGGCGTGGCCGGGTCCTGCTTCTTTTGCTCGACCATCCAGTTGGCAACCGCCTGGGTCAGGAAGTAGGGGCCTTTGAGATTAATGCTCATGACGCGGTCGAAGCTCTCCTCGGTGGCTTCCAGCAGGTCCACGCGCTTGCTGGGGGCGACGCCGGCGTTGTTGACCAGCATATTGCACCGGCCGAACTTCGCCTTCGTTTCCTCGACCAGCTTCTGACGCTCGTCCTTGTTGCTGACATCGAGGCGCATCACTTCGCACCTGGCCTTGAGGGCCTGGGCCTGCTTCTGCGTCGCCTTGGCATTCGTCTCATCCGGCTGGCCCTGGTCGTTGAAATCGAAATGCGCGATCATCAGGTCATAGCCGAGCTTGGCCAGTTCGAGAGAAATCGCACCGCCGATGCCTCGGCTGCCGCCGGTGACCATCGCCACGGGTCTGTTCGCCATGTTCATGTCCTTCCCATGTCACTTAAAAAACGCGTTGATCTCTTCCGCCGCCTTCAGTCCGTCCGCCACGGCGGCTACCACAGTGGCGGGGCCTCGAACGAGGTCCCCGCCGGCGAAGACGCCTTGGCGTGACGTAGCGCGTGAGCCGTCCTTCGTCTGAATCAGGCCGTCTTTCATCGTCACGCCGGTGAGTATCTGCTCGATGTCGGGACTGGCCGCCTGCCCGACCGCCTCGATCACGATGTCCACCGCCAAGTGGTAGGGGCTGGACGTGATGGCTTCCGGCCGGCGCCGGCCGCCGGCGTCGGGATCGCCCAGACGCGTGGGGCAGGCCTTCATGCCGGTCAGCTTGCCGTCTTTGCTCGTGTATTCCAACGGCTGAGTCAGAATCAGGAAATGTACGCCCAGATGGATGGCCCGCTGTCGTTCCGCCTCCCAGGCAGGCATTTCCTTGAACGACCGGCGGTACGTGAGATAGACGTCCTTTGCCCCCAGCCCGGCCGCCACACACGCGGCGTCCATGGCGGTATTGCCACCGCCCACGACGGCGACGCGTTTGTCGGACAGGTTCGGACCCGTGCCCTGTTTGGTCTGCCTGAGGAAATCCATCGCATTCCACAGGCCATCGAGTTTCGTATCGGTGACACTTGTGGCGCGAGGCAGGCCCAGGCCGATGAAGGCGGCGTCGAATCCCGGCTTGAGGATCGCATCCAGGTTACGCGTCGCGTCGAGGGCGATGCCGCGTTTGAGGAGCAAGCGGGACTTTGGGACTTCTGCGAAGATCGCCTTCAGCTCGTTCGACAGGGCGCGGCTCTGCCGGTCGACGGGAATCGCCGACTCAATCGTGCCACCCAGGTCCTCGCCCTTGTCGAAGACCGTCACGGCGTGGCCCGATTCGAGCAGCCTCGCCGCACAAGCGAGACCGGCGGGTCCCGCGCCGACGATCGCGATCTTTTTGCCGGTTTCCTTCTCGGGGATACGCAGCTTCGACCAGCCGTTCTTATTCGCCTGCTCCGCCAGATAGCGCTGAATGTCCGCAATCGGCAGGGGACCATCGCCAATGAAACCCTGGAGGCAGTGGCCCTGGCATTGCTGCTCGACGGGACACAGCCACGCGCAGACTTCCGGAAATACGTTCGATTGGCGAATCACTTCGTACGCTTCGCGTTCCTTGCCGTCGAGGAACAGGTCGATGAACTTCGGGATGTCGATCCCGGCGGGGCAGCCGAGTTGGCACGTCGGCTCCTGGCATTTGCGGCAGTTGCCCGCCAGCCGCTTCAGGTTGTCCCGGTCGCTCATCCGGCCGTGCTTGAAGATCGGCCCGTAGACCGCGTTGTCCCGCACGACACAACCGGTCGTGCCGTTGTCACGCATGATCTGCGTGCAGGCGCTGCACCCGATGCAAACTTTCTCGGGGTCCATTCGGCCCTTGGTCACGATGTCGCGGGCGAAATCGGGATACGCGAACGCCATGCGTCCGGCCCCGACGATCGTGACCAGCCCTTTCGATTTGTTGGCGGCACCGACGTTGGCGAAAAGCGTGCGGAGCCAGCTATATCCGGTCCCGACGAGGGCCATCTTCGGATAGGCCTTCTGCATCTGGCCCGTCAGGTTGATCAGCCGGGCGACTCCGGTCAGCGGGTGCTCGGGCTCGGAGTATCCGCCCACGATCGGCTCATTGAAGGGCCGGCCCACGTGCGGATTGTAGTAGGGGTTGGCGATCGTGATGTCGATCAGCCCGACGCCGCGTTCCTGGAGCAGGCCGACGAGCTTTTTGGGCTCGGTCAGGTCGGGCTTCGTGTAGTCGTCTTTGTCCGCCGCCCAGCCGTAGGGGTAGGGGATGGCGTCGTAGATGCCCAGCCGCGTCACGACGCGGGCCTTGTCGCCCAGCTCGGCGCGGATCCGGTCGATGGTCTCGATCAAGAGCCGCGTGCGGTTCTCGAAGGAGCCGCCGTACTTGCCGGGACGCGTGTGGCACGCGAGCAGCTCGTTGATGAGGTAGCCGTGACAGGCCTTGATGTCCACCGCGTCGTAGCCGATCTCGAAGGCGAGGCGGGCCGCCTGGACGTAAGCGTCCTGCAGCTTGTCGAGATACTCATCCGTCACGAGGGGGTAGTTGTCGGGGATTTTGCTCTTACCTTCCAGCGTGGGGGGCCACTGCGGAATCAGGCAATCGCGGTAAGGATCGCGCTGCCCGATGATCGGCTCGGCGACGCCCTTTGGCTTGCTGTACCGGCCTGAATGGGTCAGTTGAGCGACCAGGAACGGCCGATGCTTTCTGCCGTTTGCCTCGGCGGCCTTGGCTCTGGCCCGTTTGACCATCGCGGCGAAGGCGTCCTTGCTGCCCTCGTGCAGCCACAACTGACGCGGATTGGCCCGCGCTTCGGGCCGCACGGCGATGGCCTCGGCCCACAGCAGTCCGGCACCGCCCGCGGCGAAACGCTCGTACCGGCGCACCGTCAGGGCGCTGGGCCGGCCTTGCGCGTCGCCGTCACAGCCTTCCATGGCGTGGACCGACAGCGAGTTTGGAATCACCAGATCGTTGACGGGGACGGGTTGGGCCAGAATCGACACGTCTTCAATGCCGTCGACCGAGACGCCCAGACGTCGGCTGAGGTTCCTGAGGTCTTCGACGGAGCCGAGTTGAAATTCCCACGGGTGTCGGGCAACAGTGTTCGTATCCACCATCAATGCGTCCTTCGTCCTTCGGTTGCGCGGCTCGTTTCGTCCGACGTCAGACGCTATCCGTGACGAGCTTCGCAACCGCAACCGATCAACGTTCGGTCCTACGTTTCACTTTCCAACTTCGCCTTGAGATACCTGGCGGTGTAGCTCTGCGAGTTCTTGACGATCTCCTCGGGCGAGCCGGACGCCACGACCGTGCCACCGGCGTCACCGCCTTCAGGGCCCAAGTCGATTATATAATCCGCGGTCTTGATGACATCAAGGTTGTGTTCGATGACGATGATGGTATTTCCCATATCGCAGAGCCGCTGCAGGACGTTGAGCAGGTTCTGGATGTCGGCGAAGTGCAGGCCGGTGGTGGGCTCGTCGAGGATGTAGAGCGTATGACCGGTGGTCGCTTTGCCCAGCTCCGCGGAGAGCTTCACGCGTTGCGCCTCGCCGCCGGAGAGGGTGGTCGAGGCCTGACCCAGTTGGACGTAGCCCAGGCCGACGTCGGTGAGGGTTTTAAGGATCCGGATGATGGCGGGGAAGTTCGCGAAATAGTCCAGCGAGTCCTCGACCTGCATGTCGAGCACGTTGGCGATGTTCTTGCCTTTGTACGTGACCTGCAGCGTCTCGGGACCGTAGCGCGTGCCTTTGCAGCTCTGGCAGGTGACGTAGACATCGGGCAGGAAGTGCATTTCGATCTTCTTGGTTCCCTGCCCGGCGCAGTCTTCGCAGCGGCCGCCTTTGACGTTGAAGCTGAACCGGCCGGGCTTGTACCCGCGGATTTTGGCTTCGCGCGTCATGGCGAAGAGCTTGCGAATCTGGTCGAAGGCTCCCGTGTAGGTCGCGGGATTGCTCCGCGGCGTCTTGCCGATGGGCGATTGGTCGATCTCGATGACCTTGTCGACCTGCGAGATGCCGAGGATATTTTTGTGCTTGCCGGGCCGGTCCTTCGACTGATAGAGCCGGCGTTTGAGGGCCCGCAGCAGGATGTGGTTGACGAGCGTGCTCTTGCCCGAGCCGGAGACGCCGGTGACGCAGGTGAAGACGCCGAGCGGGAATCTGACGTCGATTTCCTTAAGGTTGTGCTCGGCCGCGCCCTTGACCTCGAGGCACTTGCGGAGGTTGTACTTGCGGCGTTTGGCGGGCGTTTTGATGCTCTTTTTGCCGCTGAGGTACTCGCCCGTCAGCGAGCGCGGATTGGCGATGATGTCCTGGAGCGTCCCCTGCGCAATCAGCTCACCGCCGTGTTGTCCCGCGGCGGGGCCGATGTCGATGATGTGGTCGGCCGCACGCATGATGTCCTCATCGTGCTCGACGACGATCACGGTGTTGCCGATCTCACTCAACTGCCGCAGAATCCCGAGCAGCCGGTCGTTGTCGCGCTGGTGCAGCCCGATGGTGGGCTCGTCCAGCACGTAGCAGACGCCCACCAGGCCGCTGCCGACCTGGGTGGCCAGGCGAATGCGCTGCGCCTCGCCGCCGGCGAGCGTGCTGCTCATGCGGTCGAGGGTCAGGTAGCCCAGGCCAACGTCCATCATGAACTTCAGCCGGACTTTGATCTCCTTGAGAATCTGTGCCGCGATCGCGGTCTGCTCGGCGTCGAGCTGCAGATGGTTGAAGAACTGCTGCGTATCGTCGACGCTGAGCCGGCTTAAATCGCTGATGTTCTTGCTGCCGACCGTCACCGAGATCACCTCCGGCCGCAGTCGGGTGCCGTTGCACGTCTGGCACGGCTGCTCGGACAGATAGCCGTGCAGGCGCGCCTTCACGAAATCACTCGTCGTGCTCTTCCAACGCCGGGTCAGGTTCGGAATCACGCCCTCGAACGACACGCCATACTGCTCCCGATCCTCCTCCGTGGTCCCGTACAGCAGAACCTGCTTCAGCTCCTTCGGAATCTGTTCGTATGGTATGGACCGGTCGAGCCCGACGATCCGGCAGAAGCGCTTGATCAGGCGGTTATAGAAGATGTTCATCCGCTTGCCGCCGCGGCGCCAGGCGTCGATGGCCCCGTTTTCCAGCGAGACGCTCTTGTCCGGCACGATCAGATCGGGGTCAAATTCGAGAATCGTCCCGAGCCCGTCGCAGCTCGTGCACGCGCCGTAAGGGCTGTTGAAGCTGAACAGCCGGGGCGACAGCTCTTCCAGGCACGCCTCCGGGTGCTCGGGGCAGGCGAATTTCTCGCTGTAGATCACATTATCCCAGTGCCCGTCCCCGCCGCTCGCCTTGTCGTCTTTCGGTTCCTGGATCAGAACGAGGATGATGCCTTCCGCCAACTTAAGGGCCGTTTCAATCGAGTCGGCCAGGCGGATGCGGACTTCCGGCTTGATGATCAGCCGGTCCACGACCGCGGCGATGTCGTGCTTCCTGTTCTTGTCCAGGTTCGGCACGTTCTTGATATCGTAAATGCCGCCGTCGACACGGACCCGCACGAAGCCTTCCCGCTGCACATTGGCGAGGATGTCCTTATGCTCGCCTTTCTTGCCCCGCACCAGCGGCGCACAGATCTGCACTTTCGTGCCCGTCGGGCGCGAGAAGATCGATTCGACGATCTGCGAGGAGTGCTGGCTGGTGATCGGCCGGCCGCACACCCAGCAGTGCGGCTGACCCACCCGGGCGAAGAGCAACCGGAAATAATCGTAAATCTCCGTCGTCGTCGCCACCGTCGAACGCGGA
>CAYQXM010000072.1:0-28232 GCA_964421295.1 uncultured Pirellulales bacterium | reverse complement strand
AACAAAATCGTCTCTGGAAACCAAAATATGCTTGATCCGAAACACAGCCGCTACACCTACGCCATGGGCCGGGACATATGAGACGCAACATTTTGCGTCTCTACAGCGTGGACGTCCCTGCGGCCGGCTTTGGGCAGGCACGGGGGCCTGCACCTACAAGCGCTTGCGTAGCGGGGGGCTACATCCCAGCCGGGGGCGGCGATGGGGAGTCCTGAGTGTTGAGTCCTTAGTTCTAAGTTGGCTGTTTGCACCCTGGCGGCGTGCGGTAAGATGGCCGTGGGCAAAGCCCACACCGCAACTCAAAACTCAAATCTCAAAACTCCAGCTTCCCTCAGCTCTGCAGGGAAACGGGACTGTGTCATGAACTCTCTTTTTGGCCTCGCCCCTCTGCGCTATATGTTATTGACATATAGCGCCGCCTGATCGTGGCGTCGACAGGATAACCCAAACTCCCAATCCGTCTGACCCTTCCGGCGGCCCGACCTGCACCGAGTCAGGGACGTACCGTCCGAACATGCGCTATTCGTTATTGACATATAGCGTCGTCACTTGGCAGCAGCCGGGACACATTGAATCCGCAGGGGCTGACTCGTCTCGGCGGGCAGCCCGGCCAGGCCGCAGGCCGTGCCAGGGAGGCCGAGCCGTAGCCGGGAGTCCATCCTGCAACTGCCCAACTGCGCACGCCCCTTCGTCCCCTCGCCCCTCTGCGCTATGTGTTATTGACATATAGCGCCGTCCTCTTGGCAGAAGCAAAACGCATGAGTCCCGAAGGTCGGAAGGCTGAGACGCAGGACGATGCCAAGTGCTCTCTTGGCGGGGGAAGAAGGGCGAATGATGATTCGCCCCTACATCCCCGGCCGGGGCGGCTGGGCTATGTTGAATCCGCAGGGGCTGACTCGTCTCGGCGGCCAGCCACGGAAAGGCCGTAGGCCGTGCCAGGGAGGCCGAGCCGTTGCCGGGAGCCCATCCTGCAACTGCCCAACTGCGCACGCCCCTCCGTCCCTCTCGTCCCTCTGCGCTATGTGTTATTGACATATAGCGCCCCCTGATCGCGGGGTCGAAGGGACGACCCGCACTCCCACCCCCTCCGACCCCTTCTACAGTCCGACCCGGCCCGGACCGAGTTGAAGTCGCACGGTTTGAGCCTGCGCTATATGTTATTAACATATAGCGCGGTCACTTGGCAGAAGGATAACGCCCGGCCCCAGCGTATGCGCCCGCTCGATGGGTGGCATCCAATCCGCGCCATCGGTGAAATCGGCGGATGGTGCGGGTTGCCTGGGAACCTGGAACAAGTTGCGAGGGCGTAGAGACGCAAGATATTGCGTCTCTACAACGGCGTCATCCGATATCGTTCCTTCGCGATCTTCATACCTCGTGCACATGGGACAGTGTCAACGACTCTTTTCCTGCGGGGGGACAACTGGGCGAATCCGCATGGGCTGAAGCCCATCCTGCAAGTGAAACCTGGAGCTTCCGCACGCGGGAGGCGTGCGATAAGACAGCCGTGGGCGGCGCCCACACCGCAACTCAGGACTCAAAACTTCGGACTCAGCACTCCTGCAGCGTCTAACTCTGCAGGGCGGTTTTCAGGACTTCGGCGGTGTTTTTGACGAAGTGGAACTTCACGCCTTTTTTGGCCTCGGCGGGGATGTCGGGGAGGTCCTTCTTGTTGCGAGCCGGGAGGATGACGGTCTTGATGCCGGCCTGTTGCGCGGCGAGGACTTTCTCTTTCAGGCCGCCGATGGGCAGGACCAGGCCGCGGAGCGTGATCTCGCCCGTCATAGCGACGTCGGGGCGGATGGGTTTCTTCAGGAGCAGGCTGACGAGCGAGCTGAACATCGCGACGCCCGCGCTGGGACCATCCTTCGGGATCGCGCCGGCGGGGACGTGGATATGGTAGTCGGACTTGTTGAACTGCTCTTCGTCGATACCGAGTGACTTCGCGTTGGCCTTGACGACGGAGAACGCGGCCTGGGCGCTTTCCTTCATGACGTCACCGATGTGGCCGGTGAGCTGGAGGGCGCCCTTGCCCGGCATGGCGGCCGACTCGATGAAGAGCAGCTCGCCGCCGACGGGCGTGTAGGCGAGGGCTGTCGCGACGCCGGGGATGCCGGTGCGCAGGGCCAGCTCGGATTCGTGCTGCGAGGGACCGAGGATCCTGGCGAGGTCCTTCGGGGCGACGGTGACACGACGTTTCGTGCCGCGGGCGACCTCGGTGGCGGTGGCCCGGCAGACGGCGGCGATGTGACGTTCGAGATTGCGCACGCCGGCCTCGCGCGTGTAGTGGCGGATGATGGCGTGGACGGCGGCGTCGCTGATCGTGAGCTGGGTCTTCTTGAGGCCGTGCTCGCGGATCTGACGCGGGATCAGGTATTTTTTCGCGATTTTGAGCTTTTCCGTCTCGGTGTAGCCGGGCAGCTCGATGATCTCCATGCGGTCGTGCAGGGCCGGCGGGATGGGCTCGGCGGTGTTGGCGGTGCCGATGAACATCACGGCGGACAGGTCGAACGGCTGGTCGAGGAAGTGGTCGGTGAAGTTGCTGTTCTGCTCCGGGTCCAGCACTTCGAGCAGGGCACTGGCGGGGTCGCCGCGGAAATCTGCACCGATCTTGTCCAGTTCATCGAGCATGTAGACGGGGTTGCGACTTTTGACCTTGCGCAGCTCCTGCAGGATCCGGCCGGGCAGGGCACCGATGTACGTCCGGCGGTGGCCGCGGATGTCGGCTTCGTCGCGGATGCCGCCTAGCGAGATGCGCACGAACTTGCGTCCCATCGCGGCGGCGATCGATTTGCCGAGTGACGTCTTGCCTACCCCGGGGGGACCGATGAAGCACAGGATCGGGCTCTTGCCGGTCGGGTTGAGCTTGCGGACCGCGAGGAATTCGAGGATGCGTTTCTTGATCTTCTTGAGGTCGTAGTGGTCGCGGTTCAGGATGCGCTCCGCCCGCGGGATGTCGAGCTGATCGGTCGTCTGGACGGCCCACGGCAGTTCGCAGACCCAGTCGAGGTAGGTGCGAATCACGCTGTACTCCGGCGACGCCGGCGGGATCTTGCTGAGGCGGTCCAACTCACGCAGGGCCTCCTCCTCGACGGGCTTCGGCATCTTCGCCTTGGCGATGTTGTCCTTCAGCTCTCTGATCTCCTCCGTTCGCACGTCCTGCTGTCCCAGCTCCGACTGAATGGCTTTGAGTTGTTCCTGCAGAAAGTACTCTCGCTGACTTTTGTCGATCGATTCCCGCACCCGCCCCTGGATCTTGTGACTGAGCTCCAGCACCTCCAGTTGATGCGCCAGCACGACCGAGATCTTCTCGAGCCTTTTCATCGGATTGAGCTCTTCGAGAAACTCCTGTTTCTGCGCCGTCTCCATATTCAGGTTTGCCGCCAGGTAATCCGCCAGCGCCGAAGGATCGTCTAGATTCTCCAACAGTACCGAGGCCTCCTCCGGTACGTTGGGGCTCAGGGAGATCATCCGGTTGGCAGTCTGGCGAACGCTAACGACGAGCGCCTGGAGTTGCTTAGTCATCGGTACCTTGAAGTTGAGCATCCGGACTTTCGCCTTCAGGTAAGGTTCGGTCGCGATCCGCTCGACGATCTGAAACCGCGCGATCCCGTGCACGAAGATGTTGACCGACCCCTGCGGCATCTTGATAGTCTTCAGGATCGACGCCGTGGTCCCGATGGAATACAGATCGCCGAACCCCGGCTTGTCCACCTCCGCCTTCCGCTGCGTCAGCAACCCGATCATCGCGTCGCTCCGGCCCGTCTCGGCCAAGAGCGCCTTGCTCTCTGCCCGTCCGACCGTCAGCGGAATGATCGTCCCGGGATACGCCACGGTATTGCGGATCGGCAGAATCCCGATGATCGGTTGCGACTTCAGGTCCACATTATTGACACCCGCCCCCGTGTCCTCGTCCATGAGGGTTGTATCGGTCGCGATGGCCTCGTCCGGCAGACCCTCGGTCAGCCAGCTCGTCCCATCCAGGAGGAACACGTGGTTAAGGAAGTTCGTCATAGCGATACTCGTTGGTCCTATCTTCTCTTTTAGGAGCATCATACCCGCCGCCGCCATCTTTCCAAAGGCCAAAACCACGATTCCAACTGCCCCCGCACTCTTTACGCCGCCCCAGGCCCCCGGGTTCCCCGCGTCCCGCCCACAAGACTTCAGACTTCCGGCGTCAGGTTTCGGGAATTCAAACTCAAATCTGAGAACTCAGAACTCAACCCTCTCCGAACTCCCAGCCACCGCCCGCGCGATGGCGATTCATCCGTCCCACAGGTCCTATGGGTCCCATGCTCCTCTGCGAAACACCTTCGCTACGAAGCACGAGCCCATCCTCCGGACCACCCAGGCCCGCCAGGGGACCGAACCTAAAATCAGCACTCGGCCCCGCCCCGAGCGCCGTCAGACTTCAGCCAACCTGCAACTCAGAACTGAGAACTCAACACTCAGAACTTCCCCATCCCCGCCGCGTCACGACGTGCCCGCCGCCGTGCAATTATTCTTGACAATTTCCACCGGCTTCGTTACACTGGAGACGACCTGTGTTTGCGGGAAAGGAGTACCCCTCATTCAGTCCCACCCGGGCGACGGCGTGCAGAATCCGTCTGCGTTCCAACCGCGTAAATGTGCCGCTCGGGTCTCTACGGCTCTACGTGCCCTCGTAGCGAGTCTCAGCTACGACAGGCGTCTCACAGCGCAGTAGGCCCCATGTCGAGGCAGGCGTGGGGCCTGCTCGTTTCCCCCGGCGAAGCCCGCCGTCCCAAGTCCTGAGTTTTAAGTCCCAAGTTGCGCCCTGGCCTCTGCCCACGGCTGGGACTTGAAACTTGACACTTCCCGCTTCACACTGCTTTCTATCCACAGATTTCACCGGTTTCCCCAGATTGGATGTCGCCAACTCACACCTCAAAACTGAGAACTCAAAACTCCCTCAGGCTTGTCTCTTGTCACTTCCACGCTGAATCCTCCGCCGATTTCACAGCCTGACGGAGATCGAACGTCGTCCCGACACCTCCGCCATCAGGCGTCACACACCGAACATCTCAGGTTTGCTGTCACTTTTTTGTCTTTTTTCCCTTGCTCTGCTCCCGTCCGAGAGCCATAATGTGTTTCGAGTAAGCAGGTGACTACGATAGCAGAGGCAACGCGCGGAATCGTAAAGAACGGTTGGAGTTAGTGTCTGCTCATTTTTTTCGTACGATTGGGAGAAAAGGAGTACCACCTCGTATGATCCACCGCCTTAGGAAGACTCGCCGATGGGAGTTGCTGTCACATTGAACACAACCTTCAGAAGTGAGGAAGCCGATAGACTCACTGCATCAAGGAGGAGCCGATATGGTATCGGGGACAGATGAGTCCGACCAGGGCCCGAAGTGGCCGTCAGAACTGTTCTCATGGTGGTCGACAGCACGGAAGGATACAAGACGCCTCCTCTTAAACTCCGCGTTCTTGGCAGGCGTGTTAGCGCCCTATCCCACTATACTAGTGGACTGCATCTGGGATAGCCTGAGAGTCCTGCGTTCGCTGGCGATCTTGGGTGTCGGATTTCGGTTCTGGTATAACTGGAGCGATTACACTCCACTGGCACTGAAGGCCTCCGTCATAGCAGCTCTCCTATGCTTTGTTTTGGTCGAGCTGCGAGCGATCATGCGGTCTTTGTCAAAAGTTGAAGGGACGGGTGAGTCTCGACGCTGGATGGCCGTCCAAGTGGGCGCAGAAGTTGTGTGCATCAGCGCCCTTCACTGTCTTTCGCGGCACCCTCAAAGTGATCTATACCTTTTGTTCATTTTGCCGCTTGTCACGGCCATTGTCTATCTGCCGAGCCGCCAAGTCCTGTGGGTCCTTGTGAGTGTCTTGGTCGCCATCGCAGTGTCGACATTCGGTGCTCGTGCGATCGCGGTCGCAGACAGGCGTCCAATAGGTGCAATTTTCACAAATGTGCTCACGATTCGATCTGTCTTCTTGCTTGCTGGCACGGGCCTTCTGACGATCATTTACCGGTACCTCCATGCCCAGAATGCAGTGTGGGCGGCTGTCATGGAGGCTATGCCAGAGGGTTTGGCGATCATCTCGAAGGCTGACAGACGGATTAAGTGGGCAAATGGTGTCATGCAGGGCTTCTTTGGTGAAGATCGTCAGTTGATAGACCAAGTCTGTCACCATGCCTACAAACGCCGCGAATCTCCATGCTCCCCCTGTCCATCGGAGGCGGCATTTGACGGCAGAACTCAAGAGTGTATCACAACGAGTCCCGAATACGTTTGGCGTCGTCCCGATGGATCGGAGGAGATTCCTCCGGAAGTTGAATGGCGAAGATTCGATACACATTGCGCTCCCATTCGGCACGCTGACGAGGTGATCGGTGCACTTGAATGTGTGAAAGACGGCACTGCACGAGAAGTGCTTCGCGAGGCCACATTGGGACTTCAAGCGGCAGAAGGCATAGACTCCGCTCTGACCACACTGGGCGAGGCCATCTGTGCTTTGGGGTACAAACGGTACCGAATCTACCTCACATCGCCGGACAAGCGGTCCTTTGTCGGCAGGCGAACACGAGGCTTGGCACCGGAAGGGTTTGTCGGATGGTCGCTCCCGATTCACGGTGAGCCATATTCAGAGACAACCTGCGCAAGCAATCTTCCGCGAGTATATGCCGCGCCCAGGTTCGACAAGTACAGAGAGAAGCTTGAGAAGGATCCGAGCCTGCCGTGGATCGAGGTCCCTCTCAGGGTAGGTACCGAACTGTATGGGAAGGTCTCCATAGACAACAAAGGCCATCCGATCAGGAAACGCGCTTGCTTGGAAGCTGAGGCTGTTGGAGACACCTGCGACAACATGCGCGTCCTCCACAACATTGGGGTACAAGTTGCGTTATGCATCGGTCGTCTGCAGGCTCAGCAGCAGGCAGTGACGTTACTGACGTCCTACGTCCACAGTTCGCTCGGGCTCTTCACGTTGGTACCCACTTATGCACATGAGTTGACGCACAACGGTGACCCGGTGTCTCGTCGCCAAGCAGAGGAGGGCATCTACGCAGTCACGCGAGTGCTGTCCGCCTATGGGAAAACCGTATGGAAATGGGGGGAAATGCTCTGCCGACTTAGGCCAGCCGTTAATCTGGAGGCAGGCTTTGTCGATGTCAACGAAGTCATGAGAGAAGTCTCGGGATGGTTTGGGTCGGTCGTCAGCAGCCTCGGCTGCGGAATAAAAGTTGCGAACGAACCGCTCCGCGCTGCCGTGGATCGCCTCTTTGTCGAGCAGATCGCATTTGTTCTGTTGTCAAACGCCGTTCGCGCCGCACTCAAGAAGCATGGGCCAAGAGGCAACGCACAGGTGAACGTGGTAAATTCCCGCACAGGACCAGATTCTATCGAGATACGTATCTCGGACAACGGAGATGGTGTACCGCCACAACAAGCGAAGACCCTCTTCGACAATGTAGTGCGGGTCTCGCACGGTCGTGGAATGGGCATGGGGCTCTTCGTTGCGAGTAACCTGGCAAGAATACATGGAGGTACGGTGAAACTCGACGCGAATGAACGAGGGGTCGGGTCAGTATTCACAGTGGAATTGCGGGAACTGCATGGCAAGGAAAGTCAATGAAGGATGACCGCATGGCTGCCGATGTATTGGTCGTTGAGGATGATCCTCTTCAATGGATCAATTACCAAATTGCCCTGGGTGGAGTTGGATTTCGATGCGATTTTGCGCCTGACGATTCAACCGCAGTCCGACTCCTGCGAACGAATCGTTATCGCGTTATCCTGTTCGACCTCGGTCTTGCTCCATCTAGTACCGAAGTGGATAGCGGGTTTGAGGACGACGTGGATCGCGGAGAAGCTCTGTACGAGAAATTGACGAAGCTGTCCGACGCCCCAATCATCATTGTGACGATTCACCGCGGGACCGTCAAAGGGGATGCCGCACTTGGGCGTATGAAACCGACCGCGGTTATCGACAAACCGTTCTCACCTTCACAGTTGCAGACGCTCGTGCAAGGGAGCTTATGACTGGCAGTATCCAGTGAGGGACGGCAACATGGTTACCCATCATAGCAGGCCCCTTGAGCACTTCGTGGCAGGTGAACACGAACGGTACAACGCATACCGGGAAATATGCAATGTACTTGCGGATTTTCATACGCGTGGCTGCGAACGTGCATGGCCGGTGCAGGTGTTGCCGGTCATTGCAGATGTGACCTTCTCCGATGGCGCCGCATTTGTGATTGCCGGTTCCAACGGTTCCATGGAGATTCGGCAGGAGTCGGCCAGGGCTCCAGGAAACATAGTGAAGATGGCTTCTCTAGATCGAGGCGGTGATCTTTGGCGAAAATGCGTTGGGGAGATTAGCCTCCGAATTCTGAATTCGCATCTGACCCAAGCGGGTATCAATGATCTCGGCGTAGATCTCCCTGTGCGAAGTTCGCTGATGGCTGAGCATCTTGGCTGCCGCCCGGCCTGCATTTGCGTATGGCGATCACCAGGCGGCGGACGTGAGCATTCCATTGAATCATATCAATTCTACGATGTGCTCCCTCTTCAGTTGGCCTGCCAGATGACAAGCCTGACGATCGAACTCATATCGCATTTGAATGAGATAGTGCGACTACGTAGTATACGTAAATCCATGGCGGCAGTGCTTGACATCATCCAGCCAAAGCTTATCGGGTTGAACGAAATCGCCCGACAGGCGCCGAGGGACATCGCATCGCAGCTTGTCGGGAGGTTGGCGGCATTTGAAGCTGCAATCGAGGAATTGCGGCAGCGCCAAATGGCTGAGCAGGAGGGCTGACCTGCATGGTCCTTTGCTTCATGCCCGACGCCCCCGGTATTGAGGATGCCTGTCTTGCTGTTATGCGTGCGATCCCTCCCGATCATGCCCGCGTTGTAGAGCGAACACCGCTGACGCGCGAACAGTGGATCGCTGCTTGCCGAGGCGTGCATGCTGTAATTGTATGGGTGCTTTGCTCCGATCAGGCGTTCAAGGACAACGCGCTAACCTTGCTTGCGACAGCTTCACAGCAGGGAATCCCAACTGTAGCGGTGGGCGCCTCTTTGGACAGAGACCTTGCGATGCATTTGACGCAACTGCCCGTCAATGCATATGTGGCGGTGAGGCGCGGGGATCGTTTTGCCGCAGCACTAGCCAGCGCACTTACTGAGGCTATTCGTGCCCCCCAAACGACTACGCATTTCTATAACATTGACTTGGAGCTTGTACTTCGAGTGCTAACTGATTCTATCACCTGGGTTGTAGGTGGAGGAGGCTACGACGATGATGTCTCATGGGGACGTGCTACCACTTGGGCCAGAACGATGCTGGATGACCTTGCCCGTAGCCGTAGCAGAGGACTCAAATCCGAGGATATCCAACGGATTGGAGCGTACATGGGGGCCTTCATTCTTCCCGATGCATCGGGACACCGATTTTATGCTTCCGTTCAACGGGTGGCTTCAGAAACAGGAACGCCACGTGTACTCGTGGTGGCAGATGAAGCATGGTCGGTCTTGCCTTTTGAAGCAGCCAGTCTGCCTCTGATTGAACGGAGGCTCGGTGTTACCCATCCCACTGTCCGTCTTGTTCACGGTGCGGTCGTCAGGCAACGTTGGCACCCACCGATAGGTAGAGGGCTGCGTGTCTTGCTCATCGGCGCAAATCCCCGTGGACAAGCGACTTGCCCTCGCGGCTTGCAGTGCACAAGAGTCAGAGGCTTGAGGCATGTCACAAAAGAGATAGAAGTAATCGAGCGGATTCTTCTCGGCGTTGATGCACAGAAGCGTGGACTCCTGCAGCATGTGGAGACAATCGTCGGCAAGAATGCAACGCGTGAGGTCGTCCGTGCGAGGATCGCGTCTCAGACGTGGGACGTCATCCACTATGCCGGGCACGGCGCAAAGTGCAGGCGGCCTGGCGAGCCGCGAGGCTGCCTGTACTTCTCCAAGGACCATAAGCGTTTTTGGGCAAGAAATGCTCGACCGAATGCCGTTCCTATAGAATGGTGCCTATCTGTGCTCGCGACGCAAGCTCCCGAGTCACTAGTGTATTTGAGTTGCTGTCACTCCGGCGACAACGGGCTTCTTCGACTCCTTGCGGCTGGCAAGCCGTGCGAGGTCGTTGGTTATCAGTTCGGAGTCGATGATCGCGCAGCCTGCAAGATGGCGGAGTGCTTCTACTCTGAACTGCTTCAAGGCATCATAGCGAACCGACCTGACGTAGATTCCGCCATGTTGCTTGCTCGGCAGGCAATAGCCGCGGGAAACGAGAAAGAATGGTTAGCGGGTGCACTCTCGTCTCTGTGGATTGGGGACAACCGTGTGCCGTAAAAGTGTCTCTCTGGGTCTGGAGTCATCACGAGCGACCTGAGAAGGGAGTGAACTATGAGCATTCTATGTTCAGCGGAACTGCCACAGAACTTCATATCAGTCGAGAGTCTCCTAACACTTCAAGGTGCCACCATTGCCACATTCGTCGTTGCGAACGGCCTACAGAGAGCCCTCAATTGGAACCCGCGGTGGTTGGCCTTGGCCATCGCCGAGGTTGTGTGTCTTCTTGGGGTTGGGCACACTGGCGGCGGGCCTATGGACTACCTCGTGGGCGTGATCAACGGCTTTCTCGCATTCTGTGCTGCAGCAGGAGGCACGAACATAGCGAACGTCGTTATGACGAAATCGGAGAACGGACCCCTCGACAGAGGGAGCGATGAGATTTCTTATGACAGAAATGATCGACGGCGACTGTTCACACCTTGGTTTTGAGTTCTGAGTCCTAAGTTGGGCGTCGCGCCTACAGCCTATGGCCCGTCCGGATTTACGATTTACGATTGATAATTGATGATTGCCGTGTGGCCTCCGGCGGAGTTGGTCGCAATCTGTGCGGGACGGGGCACGCGGAGGAGCCTTGAAGGACGCTGCTTAGACGGCTTCGTTGAGGAGGGCGGCGGCGAGGGTGGCGAGTTCGAGGGAGGTGCCGGTGATGGTGAGGGTGCGGCGGCCGGAGGGGGCATTGGGATCGACGATTTACGATTGATTATTGATGATTCTTGTTGCGCGTCCGGTGGGGCGGGCCGAACAGGTTGGGGATACTCCGTGGGGGCCCAGAACCGGCTTGGGATCAAAGTACCAAGCCGGTCTGTGGACGAACCTCATGTTGGACGGAAACTCCCCGTTCTATAATCACGCGCTACTTACCCGGCCCACAGTATTTGGGGCGGGGGGGGGGAGGCGGCACGTATTTGTCAGTGGACGCCCATCTCGGCCTTCAGTTGTCTCTCGGCCTCGAGCCAATTCTGGCGGTCCTGGCCAGGCATGCATCCGCCGCGGATCCACAGAGCCCAGGCGCGTTCCGCAATCTGTTCCTGCGTGGGGCCTTTCGCGGATCTGGACCTGGGTGCCGTGCTCGGAGGGGTCACCGTGTTGGCCGGCCTCAAGGGGGTGACTTCGGGTTTGCCGGATCGTGCACTGCCAATCGTCTGAACGGGCTCTTTTCTGCCCTTCCTGTCAGCCATTGTGGGGTCTCCTTACTGCCACAATAATGATTCTACTCTTCAATGTTCCTGGTGACGCAATTCCCCATCCCAATTCAGCACTCGTGGACAAACGTTGAAAGGGATTTCAATGTTCTCTTTTTCTACACTACGGCGGCTGATGGCCTGCCGTTCACTTTCGCGCTCGGTGCCCACCATGAATTGCGCCTTTTTTCTCATATCGCGACGTGGTTGTCAAGGGTAATGCCGAGAATTATCGGGACAAACGGGCAACAGGACGGGCGTGTCAGACACGCGGGGCTGTGCCGGTGCCGTCAAATCGAGCCGCCGGAAGCCTGGGCGTCGACGGCGATGAGATACTGACGCTCGACCTGGCCGAACGGGCCCATGGCGATGCGGAGGACGCGGAGGTGGACCCTGTCGCCCTGCGCGACTTTTTCCATGACGCGGGCAAATTCCGTGACGTCGCGGACGGTGACGTTGTTGACCTGGAGGATGAGGTCGCCGCTACGGAGGCCCGCGCGGGCGGCGACGCCATCGGACGGCAGGTCGGTAACGATCAGAATCGGGTAAGCCGCGGCGAAGTGGAAGCGGCGCGCCACGTCCGCTGTCAGCGGCTGGAGCTGCACCTGCAGCATCTCGAGGGCGAGCTTCTTGCCGTCGGGCAGAGGCCGCGAGACGAGTTTCAATTCCACCGTGCGGCCGGCCTTCTTGGGGTCGCTCGGGCGGACGTAGGTCAGGCGGATGGGGTCGTCGACTTCCTTGTGCATCATGCGGATATAGAAGTCGATCGGACTCTGGACGGGCTGATCGTCCATCTGGAGGATCAGGTCGCCGGCCGCGAGGCCTTTTTCGCCGGCGGGGCTGCCTTTCATGATGGCGTCGACCACCAGGCCGGTCTGGGCGCCTTCCGTCTTGGTCCGGCCGACCGTCAGGCCGAGACGCACGCGTCGCAGCTTCTCCGGCACGAGCATCTGGCTGAGGTTCTCGACGAGCGTGTCGACCGGGATGGCGAAACCGATGTTCTGCGCGTCGGCCCGGATGGCGGTATTGACGCCGATAAGCTCACCGTTGATGTTCAGCAGGGGGCCGCCGCTGTTGCCCGGGTTGATCGAGGCATCCGTCTGGATGAGGCCCCGCATCCACACGTCGTCGGAGACTTGCAGGTCGCGCCCAACAGCGCTGACCACGCCACTGGTGACGGTGCTGGCATAGCCGAGCGGGTTACCAATGGCGACGACGGTTTCGCCGATCATGAGGTCGCTGCTGCGGCCGATCTCGATGTAGGGGAGGTCGGTGACATTCTTCAAGGCAAGGACGGCGAGGTCCTTGCCGGCGTCGGCACTGACGATTTGGGCAGGGAACTCGCGTCCGTCGCTGAACACGACTTTCAGCTGGCTGACATCGGCCACGACGTGGGCATTGGTGACGACATAACCGTCCTCGTGGACGACGAAGCCGGAGCCGAGGACCCGGACCTGTCGCTCGACCTGCGGCCCGCGCATACCGAACATCTCCGGCAGGTCGAACTCGGGCCACGCGCTGCGTGTGACAGTCTTCTGTCCGAAGATACTGACGACGGCCTTGTGCGTTTTGGCATAGACCCGGACGACCGGCGTCTCCCGATCATAAGCAGGAGCTTTCGCCTGGGCGAGCGCACCGGCAGCCGCGATGTGAATGGAAACGATGGTGAGGCACGCGCTGACTATACTTCTCATGACAACTCTCAGTGTCGGCCGGACATGCGATCATTGGGCCGCCGCGGCCGCTGAGGCTCACGCCGCGGTCCCTGGAGCCGGCCCCTATCGCGAATCTCGCGAATCTCGAATTTGCCCCCGCGTGGCCTGGGGCGTCCAAAACGTCGGCCGGCGGACTTGCCCCGCTTGAGCACGACGAGAGCATTTCCCGCGATTTCGGCGGTTTTCGGATCGGGATGGCTGATTCCCTGCACGAGGACTTCCTCGGCGAGCTTGCGCATGCGTCCGCGCATCTTCCGCAAGCCGTAGGCCGCGGCGCTCTTGGCCCGGCGGGGGCCGTTGCCCAGCAAGGCTTCTTTCAGAATGTCCAAGCCGTCTTCCTGCATCCACGATAGGTTGAACGCGCTTTGACGCACGATGGACACGTTCGAGCAATACATCTGTTCCCGCAGCTTGGAAAGGAGCTGAACCGCCGCCTCATCTTTCTCTCGCCCGGATGGTTTTCGCTTATCCAGTCTCATAAACCGACCTCCATGTGCGTTGCAGACCTTCCGTGCGAGCTCAAGACAGTCCTCGATCCGACCGCCGCCGACGGCGCGTTGTGGTCATGGGTGAGGTGGTATGCGGTAGAGTCCCCCAGTAGTAGCCGGTGCCCCCGCGGCAGATAGCAGGCGTGGGAGCAGCTCCCTCCCACGTCGTTCTTAGGACCAAGCATCCGTGCTCATCCTCCAGTGAAACCCTGTGCCTCTTGCACTATTCCGTACGCCGCCACGTGCCTGTGTTGTTTGGCTCCGACAAAGGGCCCGGACGCGCAGAAGGGCGAACCTGTAACTGCGGATTGTGTCGCGGCGCCGACTTCTCCTATGAAGCAGGTCAATCCTCGACTCTCTCCGCCCGTCGCAGGAGATGTGAAAGCCCACCGTCCGCGCGACCCAGGCACTGAACATATTCTCATACTACGCAGCGGCCCTGTCAAACCAAATTTTGGGAGGGTATTCCTGCTTTTTTGCTCAGAGGGGATGGCAAAAGGCCTGGTGGCAAGACGCGCAATTCAGACAACATGGACGACCGCTTTGATGAGCAGCACAAGTCCCGGTCTTAACGCCGGAAGAGAGGCGGGTCTCCAAACAAAAAAACGACGTTTTCTCTGTAACAAACAGGGGCCGGTATACGTCTCACTTAGTAGGTCAGCAACCGCCGCGCAACAGGTATGTTCGGGTGGCTGCTATGACGTCGTGTGGAGGGTCGGGACTCTCGCTCGTATGACGGTGCGTACGAGAATTGTCCAGGTAAGGGGGTAGGATGTGGCATGTCGGCGGAGGCTTGACGCAACGGGGTATTTTTGTTATAAAATTCTGTCGTGAGCGGGTTTCCAGGTTCTTAGGTGTGTGATGATGGGATCGGGTGGTAACGGCGTAACCAGGAAGAAGCTGGGCGAATTGCTGTGTGAGCGGGCTTACCTGGATGAAGGCAATCTGGGACTGGCCCTGGCCGAACAGAAGGTCAAGCCGCGTCGCCTGGGGCAGATTCTTCTCGACTTGGGTTACGTCACGCAGGCCCAGCTCAATGAGGCCCTGTCGATCCAGGCCGGCATCGAGCAGATGGATCTCGCCGACGTGTCATCGGGCTGGTTCCGGCCGATCTGGTCAGCAAATACAACGACCTGCCGGTGTGGCGGGAGTATGGCCGGCTGGCGGTGGCCATGACCGATCCGTTCCAGCCGCAAGTGATGGAAGACCTTCGCCTGGTCACCGGCTGCTCGATTCATCGCTACTACGCCGACCCGGCCCAGCTTGAGGACGCGGTGCTGCGGTTCTACGGCAGCAATGTGGCCCGTATGCTGGACAACCTCGTGCCCGCCGACCAGCGGATCGACGAGAATCTTCTGAACGGCGACTTCTCCCCGGCCAAGCTGCACGAGCTGGCCCGCGAGCCGTCGCTGGTGAACCTCGTCAACCTGATCATCTTCGAGGCCATCGAATCCCGGGCCAGCGATATCCACATCGAGCCCTTCGAACACGAGGTCAAGATCAAATACCGCATCGACGGTGTCCTCGTCGAAAAAACGCCGTCCTCCAAGCGGCTGCAGGCCGCCATCACGTCGCGCGTCAAGATCATGGCGGAGCTCAATATCGCCGAACGGTTCGTCCCCCAGGATGGCCATATCGAGTTTGCCGGCAAGAACGGCATGATCGATATCCGCGTCTCGACCATTCCCACCATCTACGGCGAAGCGGTCGAAATGCGTCTGTTGGATCGCAGTGCCTGCCTGATCAGCCTGACAGACCTCGGCATGGATGAGGACATGCTGGAGAACTTCTGCCGGTGCCTCCGCAAGACGCACGGCATCATCCTGGTCACCGGCCCCACGGGCTCGGGCAAGACCACGACGCTCTATGCGGCCCTGAACAAGATCTATTCCCCGGGCGTGAAGATGATCACGATTGAGGATCCAGTGGAATATCACCTCGACGGCATCAACCAGATGCCGGTCAACGCCAAGCGTGGTCTGACGTTCGCGACCGGGCTGCGGCACATTCTCCGGCATGACCCGGACGTCGTCATGGTCGGCGAAATTCGGGACCGTGAGACGGCCGACATCGCGATCCGGGCCGCCCTGACCGGCCACCTGGTCTTCTCGACGTTGCACACGAACGACGCCGCCGGGGCGGTCACGAGATTGATCGATATGGGGGTGGAGCCCTTCCTGCTGGCCAGCTCGCTCGAAGCGATTCTCGCGCAGCGGCTGGTCCGCCGGATCTGTCCTCACTGCAAAGAGCCCTACGAGCCCGAGGAGGATCTGCTGCGCAGCTTCGGCAATTCGATGACCCTCAAGCCGGGCCAGCAAGTCTATCATGGGGCGGGTTGTCATGAGTGCAACCAGACAGGTATGAGCGGCCGGACCGGCATTTTCGAGCTGCTGCGCATCACGGGCAAGCTCCGCGACCTGATCGCCACGCGGCCGACCACCGACCAGATCACGCGCGAGGCGCCGTCCGATCACGTCAGCATGGTGCACGACGGCTTTGCGAAGGTGGTCGCCGGGGTGACCACACCGGACGAAGTCTTCCGCGTCGCCAAAACGATCGATGACGATGACTGATCCGGCGTTGCCGCCTCTGCGGAAAAGCATATCGGCAGACGCAAGCGTCATTCTTATTGGAGTAGGTCTTGGGCGAGTTCTCATATAGAGGTGTCGATCGGGGCGGCAGCCACATCAGCGGAACCATCGAAGCCGCCGACCGGCGCAGTGCCGTGGCCGCACTGGCGCAGCGCGGCCATTTCGCCACCGAGTTGTTCGAAGCCGCGGAGCGAAAGGGCGGCAACGGTCATTCCCCCGCGTTGCGGGCCGAGATGCCGCGTCTTCACGGCGGACGCATCTCCAGCCGCGATATCCTGGCGGTCACCACCCAGTTGAGCACCGCCGTGCGGGCCGGCCTGCCTCTGCTCAATGCCCTGGAGCTGATCGGCAAGCAACAGCGAAAGCCCGTCATGAAGCAGCTGTTCGAGCGGCTGGTCAAATCGGTCAACGCCGGGCAGTCGCTCTCGGAAGCGATGGGGGAACACAAGAAGGTCTTCAACCCGCTGTATCTTTCCATGATTCGGGTCGGCGAAACGGGCGGTATCCTCGAACAGACCAGCACGCAATTGGCGATGATCCTCGCCCGCGAGGACAAGGTCCGGGGAAACCTGATGAACGCCTCGGCCTATCCGCTATTCCTGCTGGGGCTGGGTTTGCTGTCGGCCGTGGTGATCGTCGTCGGCATTCTGCCGCGCATTCTGGGCATCATCAGTGCCAATGCGGTGATGCCGCTGCCCACCCGCATCCTCCTGTCGATCAGCGGGACGCTCCGGATGGTCTTTACGACGGTGCAAGGCTGGGCAGGGCTTGCGATTCTGGTGCTGGCCATCTGCGCGTTGGTTCGCTGGACCCATACCACGGGCCGGCTGCAATGGGATGCCTTCAAACTGAGAATTCCCTTCTTCGGGCGCGTGCTGCGGACGATTTCCGTCGGCCGTTTCGCCCGCACGCTGGGCGCGCTGACCAAGGGCGGCGTGACCATCCTCGAAGCCCTGGCGGTCGTGCGCGATACGCTGGGCAACGAGGTGCTCGCCCGGCAGATCGATGAAGTGGCCGAGAAGGTGAAGCGCGGCTCGTCGCTGGCCGAACCGCTGGAACAATCGGGGGTATTTCCGCCGCTGCTGGTCCAGATCGTGGCCATCGGCGAACAGACAGGCAAACTGGACGAGCTGCTGCTCAATGCGGCCGATACCTTCGACGGGGACGCGGATGCGGCGATCAGCCGCTTCATGTCGATCTTCCCCGCGTTGTTGATTCTGCTTCTGGCTATGGTGATCGGGTTTATCATCGCGGCGGCCCTGCTGCCGATCGTTACCATGTCACTGGGCGCCGGGGGCATGTAGGTCGGGAATGCCGGCGTCTGAGAGCGCCGGACTGGTTTAAGTGAAAGAGGCAATCGCATGATGTGGACGAAACAGAAACGTAAGGGCTTCACACTGGTCGAATTGTTGGTCGTCGTCGGGATCATCGCCATGCTGGCCACCATCATGGCGCCCCGCATGTTCAAAGGACTCGGGCAGACGAAGGCCAAGATGGCGCGGGCCCAGATGACGAACATCGAAAGCGCGATCGCCCAGTTCCAGTACGACTGCGGACGGCTCCCCACGGAAGCCGACGGCGGCCTCGAGGCGCTGCTGGTCGCGCCGGCCGACCTGGAAGGCAAGTGGAACGGGCCGTACTGCAAGAAGAGCGTGCTGACCGATCCCTGGGACAACCAGTACCAGTACCTGCCCGAAGGACAGCAGAACCCCGGCAGCTTCGATCTGATCAGCTATGGCGCCGACGGTCAGGAAGGCGGCGAAGGCGACAACGCCGACATCGTGAACCAGTAGGCGGCGCAGAGGCGCCGGTACGACAGGATCGGGGCCCAGAGCGAAATCCGAAATTCGAAATCCGAAATTCAAAGCAAACTCAAATGACCAGAACCGAAAATCCAAAACGGTTTCACCGCCATGCGCCAGGGTTTGGGGCATTCGGCGATTCGGGATTCGTGCCTGTTCCGAGTTTCGGATTTCGTGCTTCGGATTTGGTGCGTGCCGGCTGCCGTGTCTACGCTGGCGTGGACGTGCTGATGCGCCCCCGCGGACGTCGGGGCTTCACCCTGGTCGAGCTGCTGCTGGTCGTGTCCATCATCGTGCTGATCGGCAGTGTGGGCAGCGGGATGTACGCCAATACGTATAAGAAGCTGCTCGTGCAGAAGACGGCCAAGCAGTTTCTGCTGATGGCGCGGTATGCCCGGATCGTGGCGATCGAACAGGGGCGAGCCTACGAGTTGATGATGGATACGACCAAGGGCCGGTTCTTCCTCGTGACGACGCTGACGGATGCCGAGACCGGGCAGCCCCAGCGCACGCCGGTGCGGGATTACTACTGCAAGCCCGTCGAACTGGAAGGAGAGGTCAAATTCGAAAACGTGGAGGTGACGACGTTCATGGCGGCGTCAGCCTCCGAGGGGCCCCAGGAGCAGAAGATCACCTTTCTGCCGACCGGCGCCGCGGAGTCGGCGGTGGTGCAGATCGGGGACGGCACCTGGCACTATACGATCGTTCTGACCGCGGCCACGGGGCAGGCGGCGCTCTACGAAGGGGCGCTCGAACAGGCGAAGGTCACCGTGGTCGACCTGGATGCGGAAGAATGATGCGACGCAATACAAAACTGAATGGGCGAACGGGCGAAACGGCGAAACGGCGAAAGGACGACGAGTCGATGTGCGCCCATTCCCCCATTCGCCCGTTCGCCCATTCCAGAGCGTACAGGGGATTCAGCCTGATCGAGACGATCGTGGCCACGGTGATCCTCTCGGGCGCGGTGGTGGCCCTGGGGGGGATCAGCACGAACGTCCTGCAGCAGAGCCGTCTGAATCGCCATTACGAGACCGCGGCCGCGGTCATGGAACGGCAACTGACGCTGGTGGACGTCGCCGGCATCGATTCGTTCACCGAATCCCAGGGTCTGGAAGGTGTCTATGACGAGGCGGAGCCGGGGTATCGGTGGAACGTCGAGACGGAGTACAAAGGCATCGACGACCTGTACCTCGTGACAATCTCGGTGGAGTGGCTGGAGGGGCGGAAGCCGTATCGGCTCGTCGCGCAGACCATGCTGAACGGAACCAACAGCACCGGCTCGTCCACCACCACGACGACGCCCACGCCGGCGGAAGGGGCCCCGGGGGCGGCAGGGCCGGGAGGACCGTCATGACAGTGCATTGCTCCCTATCTGCGCGTATACTCCAGGTCTCCGGGTGGCAGCGGCAAGCGTCGGCTTGCCGATGGCTTCTCGGAACGCGTCAATGCCATCGGCGAGCTGCGCAGGCTCCGCTTGCCGCTGCCACCCGATTTGGGAACGCCCAAGGAGGTTTCACACTGGCCGAAGTGCTGCTGGCTTCGACGCTGACCGTGATGATCACCGCCGTGGCGGTCACGGCCCTGAAGACGACGACGGACGCGTCTCAGATGATCGAGAAGACAACGCAGGCGACGTCCGGGGTGCGTTTCGCGGCGCGGATGCTGGCCCAGGACCTGGCCAACTTCTATCGGGACGCCGATGCGCAGAACATGCTCCTGATCGGCAACGCGCAGGGTTCGGATGCGGGCGAGACGCCGTCGTTGAAGTTCTATACGGTGGGGCGGCTGAAGGCCCGGCCCGATCAGCCCGAAGGCGATGTGTACGAGGTGGAGTACCTGTTGGGAGAATCGAAGGCGACGGAGGGCCAGCTCGACGAGGACGCCGAGTCGATGCAGAAGACGCTGTATCGGCGCTGGTGGCCCAACCCCGACAAGAAGAGGCAACCCGGGGGCATGCTGAGCATCCTGGCCCGGAACGTCAACGTGTTTCAGTTGCGTTTCTATGACGGCAAGCAGTGGGTCAACCAGTGGACCGAAGACATGAAAGAGTTGCCCCAGGTGCTCGAAGTCACGCTGGCGGTCGTGCCCCAGGAAGGCCAGCGCGGCGAGCCGATCATCGAGACGTTCACCGTGAGCTTCCCGCGAATGCCGCAGGCGACGCAGGAGTCGGGCGGTGGGCCGGGTGGGTCGGGCTCGTCCGAACAGGGCGGCGGCGCGCCGCGGTCGGGGGCGCCGGGATCGGAACAACCGTCCGGACAACCCGGATCGAACGAAGGACGATGATACATGTGGCAGAACCTGCAAAGATGGTTTGAGCGCGGGTGGCAGCGGCAAGCGCTAGCTTGCCGATGGCTCCCCAGTGCGCATCAAGACCATCGGCAAGCTGCGCTTGCCGCTGCCACCCGTGTTGCGGCGCGATGGAGTGCCCGTGATGGTTTGGCGCTGGTCAGCGTGCTGTGGATCGTCATCGTCATGACGGCCCTCGTGGCGGTCGTGAGCCAGACGGGCCGGCTGAACATGAAGATGGCCACCGGCGCGGTGGACGCGACCCGCTGCCGCTGGGCCTGCCGGGCCGGCGTCGAGACGGCCATCGCCGTGCTGAACGAGGACGAAAGAGCCTCCGATTGCCTGAGCGAACTGTGGAGCGACGACGAGGAGGACTTCAACAATGTCCAGATGGAACGGTGCGCGTACAACGTGCGTGTCACCGACGAGGCCGGCAAGCTCAATATCAATACCGTGACGAAGGACCAGTTGATGACGCTGCCGGGCATGGAATCGGATATCGCCGACGCGATTCTGGACTGGCGTGACAACGACGACGAGCCCAAGACGGAAGGCAGCGAGGCGGGGTATTATTCGAACCTGCGTTATCCGTATACGATCCGCAACGGGGCGTTTCGCACGATGCGCGAGATGCTCCGCGTCAGGGGAGTCACCGAAGAGCTGCTCTACGGCGAGGACACGAACCTGAACGGGCTGCTGGACTACAACGAGCGGGACGGCGAGCTGAGTCCGCCGCTGGACAACGGCGACGAGTACCTCGATCAGGGCTGGTACGCCTATCTGACGTGCTACTCGTATGATACGAACACCGACGGACAGGGCCAGCCCCGCGTGAACGTCAATCAGGCCAGCGAGCAGCAGTTGCAGAGCCAGCTCAATCTCCCCGCCGCCCAGGCCCGCTGGATCGTGCAGAACCGGGGCAGCGGCTTCAAGAGCATCGGTGACCTGATCAACGACAACAGCCCGAAAGAGGCCGGCAGCGATTCCGGTTCCGGCAATACCGGCCCCCCGAACCCCGGCCCCAACCAGGGCAACAATCCGCCGCGCGGAGGCGGCAACCCGAACCAGCCCGCCCAGCCGCTGGACCTCCAGACCTACCGGCAGATTGCGGATCGGATCACCGTCACGACGGGCAACAAGATCCCGGGACGGGTCAACGTGAATACGGCTTCCGCTCAGGTGCTGACGGCGCTCTTCGGCGGGGACGACACGGCGCGGAACATCGCTCTGGCCGTCGTCGGGGATCGTGGCAGCCGGACCTACGGCTTTGAGAGCATCGGCGACCTGCTCGGCGTCCAGTCGATGACCCCGGCGAAATTCAAGGCGGCGTCGGACTTTCTGACGGTCCGCTCCAACGTGTTCATGGTTCGGTGCCTGGCGGCGGCCGCGGTGAGCAGAGCTCGGCTGCAGACGGAGTGTGTGGTCGATCGCAGTTCCAACCCCTGCACAATTCTTTACTGGTACCAGGGAGCAAACGAGTGATGGGCAAAGGTACGAAAATACCGCATGTGTTGATCGCGGTCACACGCGATGAGACGGATTTCCGGGCCGTCGAGGTGCGTCAGCACGACCAGACAGTGGAAATCGTCTGGGCGCGCCGCGCCCCGGCGGGCGACGGCGGGTGGGGTGACTTCGCCGGGCGGTGCGGCTTCAGTGTGGATGCCGCCGGCAAGCGCAGCGGCCCCCGCAGCGGCGCGCCGGCCGTGGTCGGGCTCGACATGAACGCCGTGGCGTTCTACCGGATGGATGTCCCGCGTGTCAGCGACGAGGAAACAGGCGGGATCGTCCGCATGCAGGCGGAATCCCTGCTGCCGCTGCCGCCGGACCAGATGGAGGTGGCGTGGCGCCCGATGCCGTCGCTGAACGGCAAAGTGGACGTCACGCTTGCGGCGGCCCGGCGCGATACGCTGATCAAGTTCGCCGAGCAGGTGCGTGACTTCCAGCCGCGGAGCATTCTGCTGTCGTGCGAGGGCGTGGCCCGGGCCTGGCGGACCCTCTTCGGCGGCTCGGAAGGGCGGGCCGTCGTGCTCAGCCTCGGCGCCCACCAGACGCAGGTGTGTCTCGTGCTGGACGGCGTCGTCGCCAACGCGGCCGTCGTGGAGACAGGTCTGGCGGAGCTGTCCGGGATCGGCGCGGCGCCCGTCGATGTCACCGAACGCTTCACGCAGGACATGCGCACGGCCCTGGCGGCGTTCGGCTGGAAAGAGGCCGACCCGTGGCCCGTCGCGGTCCTGTCGGACGGCGGCCCCGAGATCGACCGGGTGGTCGCGACGCTGCAGGAGGCGGGCTTCGAGGCGAAGGCCTGCCTGCCCGTGACGCCGCGGGTGAAGACGCCGGCGGATTTCGGCATACGCGACTTCTACGAGTATCGCAGTGCCCTCGGCCTGGCTCTGCTCGGGCTGGACGCCGCGGCCGGCGGGCTCGACCTGTTCGAGCAGATCCGCCACGTCGAGCAACAGAAGAAGGACAAGATCGCCCGCCACTCGACCTGGCTGGCGGCCGGCATCGCGGCGGCGGCGCTGCTCGCGTTTCTGGCCAGCTCCTACGCCGTCGACGTGATCAAACTGAAGCGACTCAGTCCCCTGGTCAACCAGGCGGGGTTCGCCGAGGCGCGGGAGCGGCAGGTGCTGCTCAAGAACATCGCCGCCCATCGGCCCGACCTGCTGGACCTGCTCACGGAGATCAACGCCGGTGACAATCCCGGCATCGTGCTCGACAGCTTCCACTTCAAGAAGGGCCAGCTGGTCACGATCGTGGGACAGGCCGATACCGACGAGCAGATGCGGAAGTTCCAGCGGAACCTGATGAACTGCAAGTCCAAGGCCCTGAAGGATGTGGACGTCCTGGCGAACACGACGCGGGACAGCAAGACCAAGAAGGTCAAGTTCACGATGAATCTGAACTACAAGAATTTCACGAAGAAAGGGGCGGCGTAGCCGCCGGGACTATGGCACGCAAACTGAACGCACGGGAAAGGCATATACTGCTGGGCGGCATTCTGGTCGGCCTCGCCATCCTCGTTTTCCACTTCGGGCCCCCGGCGGTGGGGCACTGGCGCCAGGTGCGGGCGGATCTGCAGACGGTGCAGGCCAAGCTGAGCGACCTGCCGGACCCCAAGCAACGGGCGACGCTGCTGGCGCTCGTGCCGGTCGTGGAAATCCCACAGACGGAGGACAAGCAGAAGTTCCTCTTCCTGGACCGGCTCCGCGAGCAGCTCAAGAAGGCCGGGATCAACAACACCGAGCCCCTGTCGTTCCTGAGCACGCGCAAGAAAGTGGGGGCCTACAAGACCCTCTGCATCAAGTGCAGGGCCAAGTGCAAGCTCGACCAGTTGCTCGACTTCCTGGCCGTGCTGAAAGAGAATCAATACCTGATGGGTGTGGAAGAGCTGAAGATCCAGTGCGACACGAAGCAGCCGCCGGAGAAGAGGCAGGAAGTGGAGGTCGATCTGGTCGTCTCCACGCTCGTACAGGATACGGTCACGAAGCTGACATCGAAGGAGCCGTCGTAACTCCATGGAATCCAGTCTTATCAAAACGATCCGGGGCAATTGGGTGATTCTCACGTGTCTGGCCATCGCTGCCGTGCTGCTGGTTCTCGTGTTGGCGGAACTGGTCGGCAGTCTGACGGACACCGCGCAGGCCCGGCAGGATCTGGCCGGGGCGTTCCATCAGAACGCCAAAGACCCGAATGACACGCAAGGGGCGGTCGCGGCCGCGAAGAAGAACGCCGACGCCCTCAAGAAAAAGAACCTCTTTGCGAAAGAGCCGCCCAAGCAGCATCCGATCAAGCAGGTCGATGGCATTCTGGGCAGCGAGGCCCTCATTCAGAACAAATGGTACAAAGCCGGCGACAAGGTGGGGGACGCGAAAATCATCTCGATCAGTGCGACGGGTCTGGTGGCCGAGTGGGACGGCAAGAAGAAGACGTTCTCGCCCATCGCGGCAGTTTCCGAAGCGAAGGAGCCGTCGAAGCCGCCCGAGCCGAACAAAGCCAAGGCCGCCGAGCCGAACAAGCCGGGCAAGAAAGCGGAGGTCGTCGAGGTCAAAGCGACAACGCCCAAAGTCGATGATCCGCTGGCCTTCATCGGTAGACCGCTATCGGAGAAGCTGAGGGGAATGCTCCTCCAGAAGTGGAATTCCATGAGTGAGGAAGAGAAGCAGAAGGCCACGGAAGAGTGGAACAAGATGTCCGACGAACAGAAACAGCAGGCGATCACGGCGTTGGAAGGCATGGATAAGTTCCCCGATTGATGGGGCGTTGAGGTCGATGGACGATCTGAAGAACAACTTGCGGAAAGATCCACTGGCGTTCGTCCTGGTGGCGGGAGCGGCACTGCTGTTGGCCCTGGGTCTGGGCCAACTGGGCCTGCTGGCGATCCCGGCGCCGCGTCCGCAGATCGAGGTCCACAAGCCAACGCCGCCCGCCGAGGTGCAGGCGCGGGTCGCCGCAGACAAGTCGGCTGCGGGGAATCTGAAGAAGAAGAACCTGTTCATCCCCCCGGAGAAGCCGCGCAATCCGGTCACGGAAGTGGGGGGGATTCTGGGCAGCGAAGCGTTGATCAACGGCAAGTGGTATAAGGCGGGGGCCAAGGTGGGCGAAGGGCCGAACGTGGCCGTGATCGTGGCCGTCGAGCCCACCAAGGTCCGGGTGAAGTGGAACGGCAAGGAGACGGAGTTCCTTCCCATCCACGCCTCGGGGCAATCGTCCGGCGCCAGAGCATCGGAGGGTGGCCCGCGTGGCGCGGCGGGGGAAGGGCGTCGCGGCGGCCCACCGACCGTCACGCGCCCCGAAGGAACGTCGACTCCGCCGAGTGGCATGCGGCGGGGGGGACTGCCCGCGGAGGAGATGAACGCCTACATGGAGAAGATGAGAAACGCCTCCTCGCCGGAGGAACGGCAGCGGATCAGGGATGAGATGCGTCAGAAGATGTCGGGCCAGTGACCCCGGAGAGATATTCAGTGAAAGGTTGGTTTTCATGAAACTGAGTCGTACAACGATCGAGATTGTCATGGCCGTGGGAGTGCTTCTTCTGGCTCTTGTCGTGGGGTTGGTGATTCGGCAGGCGCGCCAGCCGGCGTCGCCGAGCCCGACGCCATCGAGGATCGCCCGCAACGCGGCGGGGCTGACGGCCGAAGAGGCGGCAAAACAGCAGGCGGCGCGGGCCGAGAAACTCAAGCAAAACGAGAAGGCCACGCCCGAGCAAAAAGAACAGTTCAAGAAGGACCTGGCCCAGCAGCTGACTTCGCGTGCGCCGCGTGACGCCAATGCTGTCCGCGACCAGGGCTTGACGGTGGAACAGAAGAAGGATCTCCAGCGGATACAGTCCAGGATCAAGAGAGCGGCGGGGACGACCCCCGATGCCAATAGCAGCGGCGCATCGACTCAGGATGCGAATCGACCGAGGTGAGCGCGGAGAAGAACGGCAACTCAACAGCAGATGATGGAAGTGAGGTGGCTACGTTGGAACGGACAAAGGTGCTTCTGTGGATCGTGGTGATCGGGCTGGCGGCGGTCATTGTCTGGCGTGTGGGTTTCAATACGCCGGCCCCCAGCGTTCAGACCACGGCCGGGGGTGCGGAGTCGACGACTCCCGATGCGAACAAACCTGCGGACAGCAATCAGGCCGCCGGCGACACGGCCAAGGCGGATGCGAATGCCCCGTCGGATGCGAACCGGCCGGCGGACGCCAATAAGCCGGGGTCGGAGGCAAAGCGACCGGAGCGGCCCGGGGCCGAGCGTAAAGGCAAGCCGGCCGATCCCAACGCCACCAGCGGTACGCAGATGGAGGCCGTCAATCTCAAGGACGTCGAGATGAAGAATGTCATCGACAAAATCGCGTCCTGGACCGGCAAGACCGTCATTCCGACGGAAGACGCCATGAAACAGAAGATCACCATCTACGCGCCGGACAAGATGCCCCGCAACAAGGCACTGGCCAAGATCTACAGCGCCCTGCGTCTGCGTGGCTTCGTCGCCGAAGAGGTGGATGACACGATCTATCTCAAGCCGATCAAGGAGGCCAAGCTGGGCGTCATCCCGACGGTCGGCGCCGACGAGCCGCTGGCGATGTTCGAGAACAAGGACCAGGTCGTGCGGAAGTTCTTCAAGCTGGCCCAGTATGCGCCGGCCCAGATGGTGGAGATCGTCAAGCCGATGGTGGCCGATTACGGCTATGTCGGCGCCGACGAGGCGACGGGTCAACTCCTGGTGATTGAAACCGTGGGCAACCTGCTGTCGATCGGCAAGACCATCGCGGAACTCGATGTCCCCGGCGCGGGCAGGTCGGTGGACCAGGTCTTCGAGCTCAAGCACGGCGATCCGGCGGAAATCATCCAGTTGATCCGGCTGCTCATGGGCGATACCGCCACCGGTCAGCGCGGCAGCGCGACGGTCAGCCGCCCAACCGCGTCCGGCCGGCCCTCGTCCGGGGGCCCGGTGGTTACCGCCGCGGGGCAGGGACCGCTCGTGCTGATCGCGGACCCGAAGCGTAAGGCCATCATGGCCCGCGGTTCGGCGGCCGACATCGAGATGGTGCGCGGGTGGGTCGCGAAGCTCGACCGTGAAGAGCCCGTCAAATCGGAGTACGAGACGATCTCGATCCGCTACGCCGACCCGCGTGAGGTGGCGCAGCAGATCGATCAAACCCTGGCCAATATGCCGGGCGCCGAGAATCTGCGGCCCAGCATCATGGTCCGGCCGCTGCAGCAGTCCCGGCAGATCATGATCATCGGCCGCCAGGACCTGCGTGACATGGTCAAGGTCCTCATCGGGCAGATCGATATGCCGGTGGGCACGTTCGAGACGAAGGTCTTCCCGCTCAAGCATGCCGACCCCGACCAGATCAAGACCAACGTCGAGAGCTTGTACGGCGAGAACATCCCCGGCGGCGGACGCAACTCGTCCGCCTACTACTATTACTACAACTACGGGCCGGGCTCCCGTGCCGGCGGCACCGACACCGTCAAGGTGATCTCGTTCCCGACGATGAAGCAGATCACTGTGATCGCGTCGCCGGAGAACATGCGGAAGATCGAAAAGCAGATCGAAGAATGGGATACGCCGCTCGACGTGGCCTCCGTTCGGCCTCACATCATCGAGCTGCGGAACTCCGATCCGGTGGCCATGGTCAAACTGCTGACCAACCTGTTCTCCGAGCAGGAGGATGGCGCCTCTTCGCTGCTCCGTGTCCTCATCTATGATGAGCTGGGGGATCAGCGTAAAAAGATCGTCGGCCCGCTCTATGGCCAACTGGCGTTCGAGAGTGTGACGGGGACGAAGAAGATCATCATCGTCAGCAAGATCCCGGCCGCCTACGAGGTGGTCGAGCAGCTCATCTACGAGCTGGACCGCCAGGAGATGGGCGAGATTCCCAATGTCGTGCAGCTCAAATACGCCGACGCGGAAGATCTGGCGGAACGTCTCAACGCCACGTTCAACGCCGAAGGCACGCCGGCTCCGATCCGCCGCACCACGAAGGGCTTGAGCGACTATTCGATGGATCAGTCCTCCGGCGGCGGTGGCGGCGGGGGGCAGCCAAACGCCAACCCGAGCAATCAAGGCAACACCAATGCCGACCAGTATACGCCGCCCTGGTCGAGCGGCCGCGGCCAGCGCATGACGGACGTGGAGCCCATCAGCAACGTCATCGGTCGCGTGCGGTTCATCCCCCATCCGAGCACGAAGTCACTGCTCGTGCTGGCGCCGCTCGTGGCGTCGTGCGGCGCCCTGTTCGGGAAGATGTCGGGGAGGGGGCTTGGGCACACGGGCGGCACTCTGGACAAGCTGGAGTCCATCCCCGGATTCAAGGTGCAACTGCCGCAAGGCGAGTTCCTGCGCCA
>CAYQXM010000071.1:0-28436 GCA_964421295.1 uncultured Pirellulales bacterium | reverse complement strand
CCGTGCCGCTGGCCGTTCTCCAGAGTCTGGGCTACCGCCCGGCGCTGCGTCCCGTTCTTGGTGGTCCACTCTTTCTGCCACGTTCCGTCCCGCTCGAAGCTCCAGACCAGCCCCAGCGGTTCCCATTGCTTCAGATCGGCGGACTTCCAGAGGCGAATCCCTTCGTTGGCAACCATGAAGTCCGGACCGAGCGTACCCGTCAGGTAGTACGTGCTGCCCGGCCCCCGCGTGATGGCGGTGTCACGCAAACCGGTATCGATCAGCGGCTGCACCGGCGGAATCGGCGGCTCTCTATACGGGTAATCCCAAACCGTCTTGGAACTCGCCTGGGGCACGGCTGACGCCGCCGCTTTCCGATTCGGGTCGGCCGGCCGTCCAGCATGAGCGGCCGCACAAAACAGTCCAACGACCAGCACCGTAGCAATTCTCTCGCATGTTGTCATGGCAACCTTCGTTTCTATTTACTGTTGACGCGTCACGGCGCCGGCGGTGGCGCCTTTTTCGAGCACGATGTCTTTTTTGGCACGTGACACATCCGTGTTGACCAGGCGAATGCCGGTCGTTTTGGCACCGCTGAGTCTCAGGAACGCTTCTGCGCCCGGCGGGCAAACGGCTTTGTCGATAGTCACCTCGGCGCTGTCGGCGACGCTGAACACGCTCGCCGCTTTAAGGCCGGGGAGAATCTTCGCGTTGGCGACCTGAATGTTCTTCGCATACCGGCACTCGAACCCCGTGTCGGCGGAGATCGTGACGTTCGTCAGCTCGATACCCTCGATGGGCATTTCCGGCAGGCCTTCGAGCCGCACGGCGCGTTTGGCGCCGTTGCAGATGATGTTCCGGAAATGAATATTCCGGAACTGGGGCGTTCCCTCGTTCACCGCCGGGACGGACGCCGGGGTCTGCCCGCCGGCTTCGGCGCCCTCCGTCGGCGCATTGCCGCCGTAGCTCATGGTGAAGCCGATGGCGTCGGTGGGGATGCCGCGCATGTAGATGTGGTTGAAGAAGAGATTCTCGACCACCCCGCCCCGGCCGCGGGTGCTCTTGAAGCGCAGGCCCAGGTCGGTGCCGTAGAAAACGCAGTTGTCGGCGTAGACGTTGCGCACGCCGCCCGACATCTCGCTGCCGATGGTGATGCCGCCGTGCCCGTGGTAGACGACGCAGTCACGGATCACGATATCCTCGCAGGCCCGGCCGCGTTTGCGAGCCTCCGGGCCGGCGCCGGACTTGAGGCAGATCGCGTCATCGCCCACGTCGAACCGACACTGATAGAGCAGCACGCGCCGGCAGGCATCGAGATCGAGCCCGTCGCCATTCTGTGAATACCACGGGTTGAGAACCGTGATGTTGCGGATGATCATGTCTTCGCACAGCAGCGGATGGATGTTCCAGCCCGGCGAGTTCTGGAACGTCGGCCCGTCGAGCAGCACACGCTTGCACTCGACCAGCTCGATCATGCGGGGCCGCATGGAGGCCAACGATCCGGGCGACGCCGCATCTTTGGTCGGGTACCAGATATCCCCCGCCGCATTCACCGCCCCGCCGGAGGCGAGCAGGCTTTTCCACTGTCCCTCCGTCATCTTGCCCTTTTTTACCGGCCGCCACGCGTCACCCGCGCCGTCGATGACGCCCTGCCCCGTGATGGCGACGTTCTCCAGCCCGACGCCCATGATAGGCGACACGACCATCCGCCGCCCGTCCGCGCCGGACACGGCGAAATCCTCGAAGCGCCGGCTGAAGAGAAGAGTCGCCCCCGCCTGCAGGTGCAGATTGACGTTGCTCGCCAGCTTGATGGGCCCGCTGAGCCATATCCCGGCCGGGACGACCACCTTGCCGCCGCCGGCTTTGGTGCAAGCCTCGATCGCCTTGGCAAACGCGTCGGTGTTCGGGGTCTGCCCATCCCCTGCCGCCCCGTACTCGGTGATCGCGAAGCTCCGATCCGGGAACGCCGCCACCGGCGGCACCGCAAATTTGAACGGCACTCCCGCCGTGAGGCGTGCCAGGTCGTCCGTTCCCGCCACCGCAAGACTTGCCACTATCAACACCAGCACCAGCGCATCAGCTCTCAGTTTCATGTCTGCCATCTCCGTGAGAATCGTACGAACCAACATCATGGGCAACATTTTACCGTATGCCATGGGGTTCCGTCACGCCAGATTGCAGGGCCACCGCATCTCAGGGCTTATGCTCCTCGGGCGCGGCGGGCGTGGCCAGGGTCCAGTAGATGCCGTAGGTGCGGCGGTGCGTGCGATAGAACGGAGCGAAGGATATGTCGGTGGATGTTTCGGGATGAGCCGGCACGCGGCCGACGCCGTCGGTGCGGAAGGTGCCCGGCTGCCCCGGCACTGGCTTGAGCCATTCGGTCACGGGTCGGCCCGCGGCCAGGAAGACGGGGTAAGGTGACGGCTGGGTGTTGCGATCCCGGCTGCGCATCCCGCCGGGCGGGGCCAGGTGCGTGACGTCGCCCGCCAGCACCAGAGGACCCCAGAGGATGGCCGTGCGGTTGGGATCGTCGGGGGTCGGTTCCAGGTGGAGTGATTTGGGCAGTGTCATCTCGACGGTGTCACCTGCCTTCCATGTGCGGTGCAATGCGACGTAATCGCTCAGGTGCTGGCCCAAGAGGTTCTGCGCATCGCGGTACCAACCCGGGCCGGGCCGCTCCTGTTTCATCCAGGGAGCTGGCGTCAGCGCGATGGATTCCCCATTCACTGTGACCGTGAAGCCTTCCCCGGTCCAGCCCGGCCGGCGCAGCGCGAGCGTGCATTCTCGCGGTCCGCCTGCCGTCACGCGCAACGTGGCTTTCTCCCCTTCGGGAAAATCGGTCTCCATCGTAAAAGCCAGGCCCGCCCGGGCCCACCGCACGGTCGTCGGCGCATAGACGTTGACCCACAGCGTATCGTCGTTCTCGTAGTAGAGACCGTCGGCGTGCAACGCGTGGCTCTCCAGACTCGAACACACGCAGCAGGTGAATTCCCCGTCGAGCATGTTGGGTTCGTATTCCTGCCGCACGCCCAGCCCTACCGGCACCATGTAGGAGGCGGCGCCCGTATTCGGATCGAACGAGGCTAGAATATGGTTGAAGAGCGCCCGCTCCTGAAAGTCGGCGTAGCGTGGATCGGGACCGAACTCGAAGAGCCGACGCGTCAAGCGTAGCATGTTGTAGACGTTGCACGTTTCGCACGTCCGGCCGTCGACATATTTGGAGAAACGATCGGGCTCGCGGAAGAACTCGCGGTGGCCGTGCCCGCCGGTGGCGAACGTGTGGTGATGGACCACCGTGTCCCAGAAGAAGGATGCCGCGGCGATGTCCTTGGCGTTACCCGTGCAGGCGTAACGGTCCGCGGCGGCGATGAGCTTGGGCATCTGCGTGTTGCCATGCTTGCCGGCGAGGATATCCTCGTGACGCTGCAACGGCTCGATGAAGGCCCTCTGCTCCCAGTGGTAAGACGCCTGGAGCCAGCGTGGGTCGCCCGTATCGGCGTAGAGGTCGACCATGATCTCGCCGATCCCGCCGAATTCCGTCTCCAGCATCTGCTGCACTTTGGCGTCACTCAGCCGCGACACGCTGCGCACCATCCAGTCCGCGAACTTGATTTCGATGGCCAGCGCCTTTCTGATACCCAGGAGGCGGTAGGCGTCACGCAGGCCGCCGCAGGTTTTGTGGAAGACGTACCAGGGCGCCCAGACGCCGTTGAGGTATTCCCAGAAGGTGCCGTTGGAGATGATGACGTTGTCTTCCATGAGCTTGAGCAGCTCGCGCGCGTCCACGAGTTCACGTGCCCCGGGGGTGCCGTCGGCGTTAGGCCGATAGCCCAGCAGAGCGCCGAGATAGCCGTCGCCATTGGCGTTCTGGATGGTCTCGAATTCGTCGACGATGTACTGGGCTCGGCGTCGAAATTCCTCGTTGCCCGTCTTGACGTACATCAGGCTGAGGGCCGACAAATAGTGCCCGGCCAGGTGTCCGGTCAACTGCCGTCCATCGACGGCGTCCCACCCGCCGTAGCCCTTGGCCTTGGACGCGAGACCGGCGCGGAGACGATACCCGGCCAGCATCCGATCGGGCTCGAGCTTCAGCAGGATCTCAGCGATCTTGTCCTGCGCCTGCTTGAGAGGCCCGCCCGTCAGGCGCACGCTGTCCCCGGCCAGCGGTCGAGCCTTGACGAACCGTTGGTCGGAAACACTGGCGTGGAGAACTGGACTATTCAGCACGCCCACCAATGACACAAGACCCAGGATGATTCTCTTCATGGCTGTCCCTACATCGCTATCTCGTCACCACGCTTTGCGGACACGGGCCCGCACGGAGGTCAGCTCGAAGCCGGCGTAGCGGTACCAGCTTCCCACGCCGGCGACGCGGATGCCTTTGGGTTCGAACGGCGGACGGAGGCCGGCGATATCGAACGGCACGATATGGAAGCAGTCGCAGTCGCCATTACACGTCGGCCGCGGCAGCTCGTAGAGGCGTCCCGCTCCATCCGTGAGAAAAATCTGAATGATCGGACAATACCAGCCGGTATAGTACAGGTCCGGCCCCGGACCGTCGACGACCGTACCATCGAACCTCACCTCGACCCAGTGACGCTCGGGCAGAATGAGACGCAGATCAGGATTCTCCGACTTGCCCACCAGTACATCGGCACACGACACAGGGAACGGCCGAGAGTGGGCCCGCGATGCATCGATGCCTTCGAAGCCGCTCCGGCCGGGATTGTAGGTCGATACGATAGATGAGGGATAAGCGAAGGCTTCTTCCGCAAGCAGAGGCGTCAGGTGCGCATACCGGGCAGGTATTCCCGACCCGGGGGCCGCGCCCGGGCGTCCTGCAATGACTCCCGTGATCAACGCTAACCCCAGCACGACCGCCACCGCAGCCAGGCCCACCTTGGTGGCGACCGCAGACACGACGAAGCCTGTCACACTATCCTGCAACAGTTCCGTACGGATCAGCGCTGCGCCCGCCTCTTTCGGGCAGCGCGATGCCGTGACCGCGGCAAAGGCAATCAGTGCGCCCAGGAAGTGCGAGCGGCCCATGCCTTTCTTCGTCAACTCATGCCGGAGGGCCCGCTTGGCACGCACGAAGAGCATCTTGTTGCCCAGGCGCGTCCCGCCCAGGATCGCGGCGATCTGCGCGTACGACATCTCGTTCATGCAGCGCAGCACAATCACGCTGCGGTACTCCAGCCGCAGCGTTTCCATGGCGACGAAGATGGCTTGAATCGTCTCCTTGCGGAAGAGTCCCGCCGCCGGTCCCCAATCACTCTCGATCGCCATGGTGGCTGTCCTGTCAGAACCCGCCAGCGTCTGCTGCCCGACGCGTCGGCTCGCCTGTGACCGGCGATGATGCTGCACTTTGCCCTGCGCCGTCCGAAACAGCCAGGCCCAGAGGGACTCCTCATTGTCGAAGCGGAGACGCTCGATGGATTGAACCAGGTTCAACATGGTCTCCTGGCACAGATCCTCGGACAGATGATGGTCAAGGGTCATGCGATAGAGGAAGGTGAACACCTTGTCCTTTGCCTGTTCGGTGAGTACGGACAGACTCTGTTTGCAGCCGTTCTGAGCGGCCTCGATCACTTTCACATCGATCTTCATCACGTCCGAGCCCATCTGTGCTATTCCCATAATCCAGGATCAGGCCCCCCGGTTTCTACTCTTTATCGTTTTTGAGATAAAAAGAAAAATCGCGAAACCCGCGCCCCGCTGCCGGATGATTGTTCCCGAGAGGCCCGAACCTCGCGGGCCCACCCAGCCGTCCCAATGGGACCTATAATCTACCGGAGGTATACCATGAAAACAGGCTTTCCAACACTGATCATCGTCCTGCTTTGCAGCACCTGGGGCGTTCTCCACGCCGCGAATATGGCTGTCGGGCCCTATTTCGGCCAAGAACCGCCGGGCTTGACGCCCACGCTTTTCGCATCAGGCATCGTTTCCTTGCCCAACATGTCTGAGATACGTGTTACATTCTCTCCCGATGGCAACGAGTGCTTCTTCACGAGGTCGTCGCCGAATAACGCCTATCCCTGGCATCTGTATTATACGAAATGCGTCAACAATGTGTGGACGCCTCCTGCGTTGGCGCCCTTCCACCCACAACAGGGCGACTTTACCGGTCAACCCTTCTTCTCGTCCGATGGAAACAAGCTCTACTTTTCATCCAATGCAAATGGGACGACGCAGATCTGGGTTGTCCATCGCACCGCGCAGGGATGGGGGAGTCCCCAACTCCTTCCTTCTCCCATCAATGTCAACAACGGCAATACCGTCTACTACTCTGAGACGCTGGACGGCACCGCCTACTTTCCATCGAACCGCCCGGGTGGGAAGGGATTGCTGGATATCTGGCGCACGCGCCAGGTGACCGGTCAGTCGCTGGAAGTCGAGAATCTGGGGGCCACCATAAACACTTCAGACTACGACTACGATGTATGCGTCGATCCTCGTGGGTATTACCTCTTGTTCGCACGGGCGGGCTCTGTCTTTCTCTGCTACAGCGACGGAAAGGGCGGCTGGAGGACACCCGTCAACATGAACACCCTTGTTCCGGGCTTCGACACCGGCGGTGCCGACGGGCCTTCCATTTCTCCGGACGGAAAGTACTTGTTCTGGAGACGTTACTACGGCGGTCCGCCCGACATCTATTGGGTCGCCAATCCTATCCCGAGCCCTGATCCGAACGGCCCGGTATACAATCTCTCGACAAGCGAACGCTTCGGCACAATCCAGGCCGCGGTCACCCTGGCTCAGCCGGACCAGGTCCTCCTCCTCTCTCCCGGCACGTACCAGGAGAATGTCACCGTGCCCAACATTCCGTTGACGATTCGCTCTGCCAATCCCCAGGATTCCGCGGTCGTGGCCCTGACCACCCTGACCGGGGGGATCAGCCTTGCCGCAGGCACCGCCGTGCGGTCCATCCAGGGCCTGACGATCACCGGCGGGGTGGACGGCATCATCTGCCCCGGGGCCAACCTGAACGTGAGTTCCTGCGTCATCACCGGCCATCGAGACTCCGGCATCGAGGTCAGCAAGGAGAGCACGCTGAGTCTGGATCACTGCATCGTGGCGGGCAACGGCGGGACGGGCCTGTGTTCGCTGCCTGTGAAGGGCCGACGCCTCATCTACAGCAAGGTCGACCTCGCGCACTGTACGATCACCCAGAACCGAGGATATGCCCTGGACGGCGACGGGATCACCATTGGCAACTCGATTCTCTGCGGCAACGGCATTTCCGCAGGGAACGTGCAGATCAAGAGCAGCAATGTCACCTTATCCTACTCGGATGCGCAGGGCGGGTTTGCGGGCCCAGGCAATATGGATGCGGACCCCTTGTTTGTGACGCCGGGGACGTGGACCGACCCGAACACCTACATCCCGGGCGACTGGCACCTCCAATCGAAGGCCGGCCACTGGCATCCGACGACCTGCACCTGGGTCCTCGACGACGTGACCAGCCCTTGCATCGATGCCGGCGATCCGAACGCGGCCTTCGGCCTGGAGCCTGCGCCCAACGGCAGTCGGGTGAACCTGGGCGCCTACGGCAACACGAGTGAGGCGAGCAAAGGAGAAGAAAGATGAGAACAGACAAGACAAGAATCGTCGGGTGGATCATCCTGGGGGTGGCCATACCGGGTCTTGCAGCAGACGTGAAGGGGCCCTATTTCGGCCAGACGCCGCCGGGGGAAACGCCCCAGGTGTTCGCACCCGGAATAATGACGCAGCCCGGTGGCATCATCGGCGTAACCCGCATCGCCTTTTCCCCTGATGGCAACGAGTGCTTCTTCTCGGGGCCGGTTGATTCGTCCTACTCCAGTACCCGCATGTACTACACGAAGTGTGTCCACAACGTCTGGACGCCCCATGAACTGGTATCCTTTGTGCCGGGTTCTTCCTGTCGCCAGCCTTTTTTCACGGCCGATGGAAACACACTCTACTTCAACTCCTCCTCCGACATCTGGAAGGTTGTTCGTACCTCGGAAGGATGGGGCAATCTCCAGGTCCTTCCTGCGCCCATCAACACCTCCTCATACGATGGCATGTACACGCAAACAACGGACGGAACCGCCTACATTGAATCGGGACGTCCAGGAGGCAAGGGTGGATTTGATGTATGGCGGATCAATCCACAGCAGCCCGGCCAACCGCTGCAGGTGGAAAATCTCGGGGCGCCGGTGAATACCGGCGGGGACGACAATGATCCGTTTGTCTCGCCTGATGGGACCTATCTCATCTACGGCATGAACTATGATGACCTATATGTGACCTTCAACAAAGGAAAAGGCGTTTGGACTGAGCCGATCGACCTGAATCAACTCTGTCCCGGCATCAACACGAGCGTCCAGGAATACGCCCCCTTCATTTCCGCCGATGGCCGCTATCTGTTCTTCAATCGCAGTGCCGCTATCTATTGGGTGTCCAATCCCATTCCTCGGTTCGATCCCAACGGCCCGGTATTCAATCTCTCCACCGGGGATCGCTTCGGCACGATCCAGTCTGCGATTACACTCGCACAATCAGGTCACGTTATCTTGCTTTCACCCGGAATCTACACGGAGAATATCGCCCTGCCCAACATCCCCCTGACAATCCGCTCTGCCAATCCCCAGGATTCCGCGGTCGTGGCCCTGACCACCCTGACCGGGGGGATCAGCCTTTCCGCAGGCACCGCCGTGCGGTCCATCCAGGGCCTGACGATCACCGGCGGGGTAGACGGCATCGTCTGCCCCGGGGCCACCTTGCAGGTCCGTTCCTGCGTCATCACGGGCCAGCGGGACTGCGGCATCGAGGTGAGCGCGGAGAGCACCCTCAGCCTAGACCGCTGCATCGTGGCGGGCAATGCAGGACCGGGCCTCCGCTCCGTACTGGCGACGGCCGGCAGACGCGTGCCCACCTCCAGCAAGGTGGACGTCACTCACTGCACGATCATCCAGAACCAGGGATATGCCTTGGAGGGTGCCGGGATCACCGTGGCCAACTCGATCCTCTACGGCAACGGCATCTCTACAGGAAACGTCCAAATCAAGGGCAGCAATGTCACGGCATCGTACTCGGATGTGCAAGGCGGCTGCATGGGTCCGGGCAACATCGATGCGGATCCCCTGTTCGTGACGCGGGGAAGCTGGACCGATCCGAACGCCTACGTTCCGGGGGACTACCACCTCAAGTCCGGCGCGGGGCACTGGAATCCCAGGACCGGCTCATGGGTCGTCGACGACGTGACGAGCCCGTGCATTGACGCGGGCGATCCGAACACAGCCCTGGGACTGGAGCCCACGCCGAATGGTGGGCGTGTGAACCTCGGCGCCTATGGCAGCACGACCGAGGCCAGTAAATCGGAATCACAGTAGACCCCTCTCGGAGAAAGCAGATGGGAATGCAAAAGATGAGAATGATGGGTTGGATAGTCCTGGCGACGGCATTGCCAGGTCTGGCGGCGGATCTCAAAGGGCGTTATCTGGATCAGGACCCGCCGGGTGCGACTGCCAAAGTATTTGCCCCCGGCGTCATCTCGGTCGACGGGACCACAGAACGGTCCCTGTCGCTCTCGCCGAAGGGAGATGAGCTGTTTTTCACTCGGAGCACGGGCTGGCCCCACAGCAAGATCATGCACATGAGAAAGCAAGGGGACACGTGGTCGACGCCGGAACCGGCGGCCTTTCTGAAAGGCGATGGGGCCACGCAAGCGGTCTTCGCGCCGGACGGCCAATCGCTCTGGTTCTCGACGAGTCGCGGGAAGCCGGACATTCAGTTCTTCAGTTTGTGGCGGAGCAGGAAGACGCCGGAGGGCTGGGCGCCGCCCGAGAGCATGATCGACATAGGTGGCGGCCTCATGATGGAATTCCATCCCTCCATCGCCCGCAGCGGGTCGGTGTACTTCCTTTATTGGGACTTCGCGAAGCAGACAGGGGATATCTATACGGCCAGGCTGGTCGACGGGAAATACGCCGCCCCTATCATCCTGGGACCGCCAATCAGCACGGAGTACAACGAAGTCCGTCCCACCGTCGATCCCAACGAGAAGTACCTGCTCTTCGAATCCGATCGCCCCGGCGGTCGCGGCGCCACCGATATCTACATCGCCTTCAAAGAACCGGACGGCACCTGGTCAGCCCCGAAGAACCTGGGCCCGACGGTGAACACCCCCGGCGTTGATGATACGCCGGAGATTTCGCCGGACGGCAAGTATTGGTTCTTCTCGAAAGACGGTAACATCTACTGGCGCCAGGTGCCGACGGCCTTGCTGGATCCCAATAACCCTGCTGACAGAAAGGAATAGAACCATGAATCGACGAGAGAGTTTGAAACTGGGTGCCTCCATCGTAGCCGGGCTTACTTTCCTGCCGCAGGCCGGTGCGGCCGAGAAGACACCGGAGAAGCAGTCCGCCGAGGCGTTTCTGGAAGTCATGAAGAGCCGCCGGTCGGTGCGGCGATTCAAGCCCGACCCGATCCCGCCGGAGCATCTCCGCAAGATCGTGGACGCCGCCCGCCTGGCGCCGTGTGCCGGCAATGAGCAACCGTGGAAGTTCGTCGTCATCCAAGACAAGAAAGTGATCGACGCCCTGAAGAACGAGTGCGTCAACAGAATCGAAACCCAACTGAAGGAGGAGAACTCGCTCCAGGGCGACGCGCTCAAGGCAGAGCGTGACAGGAGAGTGGCGAACTGGCTGGAGGGCCGCTTCTCGGCCCCCGCCTACATCGTCGTCCTGGTGGACGCCCAAAGACAGTATCCCGACTACAACCAGCACGACGGCCCCCTCGCCGCGGGGTATCTCCTGCTGGCAGCCCGCGCCCTCGGCTACGGCACCGTCTACATGACCGATTCGATTGCTCCCGCCATCACGAAGAAGGTGCTGAACATCCCCGACCGCTATGTCCAGGTCTGTGTCACCCCCGTCGGCATTCCCGCCGAACAGCCCACCAAGGACAAGAAGCCCCTCGATGAATTCATCGTCTCGGATCACTTCTAACCGCCTGCGGCCCGCCGGGTGCTTTAGGCTTGCTGTCACCGCGCCCGACACCTAAGATGGCATGATCGAATGAAGATCGGTGTGGTTTTGTTTAACGGCACCTGCAGACCAGTTTGGAGAGCCCTATGAGAGCCCGCATCGCTGTCGTCATCCTGAGTTCCATCCCCGTTATGGCCTTCGCCGCCGGAGCCGCCACGGCGCCCGCGTCCGGCAGCGCGGCGGCGGGTGAAGCGAAAGATTATCCCGTGCAGCCGGTGCCGTTCACGTCCGTCCGCATCACCGGCGGCTTCTGGCAAACCAAGCAGGAGATCAACCGCACGGTGACGGTGCCGTTCGCGCTGCGCCAGTGCGAGGAGTCGGGCCGGCTGAAGAACTTCGATCTCGCGACCGAGGTGATGCGCCGCCGGGCCGCGGGCGAAAAGAGCTTCCAGATCCAGCCCCCGACGATCTATCCCTTCGACGATACCGACGCCTATAAGGCGATCGAGGGCGCGTCCTACGTGCTCAGCATGAAGCCCGATCCGGAGCTGGAGAAAGTGCTCGACGGGTGGATCGCGCGGATCGCCGCAGCCCAGGAGCCGGACGGGTATCTCTACACATTCCGGACGATGCATCCCGACACCCCTGGGCACGAGTGGGTGGGCCAACAGCGCTGGGAAAAGGACCCCAACCTCAGCCACGAGCTCTACAACTGCGGCCACCTCTACGAGGCCGGCACGGCTCACTTCCAGGCGACCGGCAAGCGCACGCTGCTCGACGTGTGTCTGAAGAACGCCGAGCTGCTCTGGCGTGACTTCGGCGACGGCAAACGCCGCATCGCGCCCGGCCACGAGATCGTCGAGATGGGCCTCGTGAAGCTCTACCGCGTCACGGGCGACGCGCGCTGGCTGAAGCTCGCGCAGATCTTCCTCGATGCCCGCGGGCCCGGCGGCCCGACGTACAATCAACAGCACAAGCTGGTCGTCGATCAGGATACGGCGGTGGGTCACGCCGTGCGGGCGAATTATCTCTACTCCGGCATGGCCGACGTCGCGGCACTGACGGGCGAGGCCCGCTATCTCGCCGCGATTCAGAAGATCTGGAATAACGTGGCCGCGACGAAGCTCTACCTCACCGGCGGCGTCGGCGCGCGGTCGGACGGCGAGGCCTACGGCGCCGAGTACGAGCTGCCGGCCAATGCCTACAACGAGACCTGTGCCGCCCTGGCGCTGATGCAATGGAATCACCGCATGTTCCTCCTCACGGGCGACGCGAAATACATGGACGTCTTCGAGCGGGCCGCCTTCAACGGCTTCATCAGCGGCGTGTCCACGTCGGGCGATCGCTTCTTCTACCCCAACCCCCTCGTCTATGACGGCAAAGCCAAGAACAACCACGGCTTCGCCGGCCGCGCGCCGTGGTTCGGCTGCTCGTGTTGTCCGCCCAATCTGATGCGCACCGTCGCCTCGCTGACGGGCTACTTCTACGCGGTGCGCGATGACGCGCTCTACGTGAACTTCTACGCTCAGAGCGAAGGCCAGGCGAAGATCGGCGGCACGACGGTGAAGCTGACGCAGACGACGGATTATCCGTGGTCGGGCGCCGTGAAGCTCGCCGTCACGCCGGAAAAACCGGCGACCTTCACCTTGCGCCTGCGGATTCCGGGCTGGGCCCAGGGGCGCCCCGTCCCGACCGACCTGTACGCCTATGAATCTCCGCGCGAGAACTGGCACGTGCGGGTCGGCGGCGCGGAAATCAAGGCACGCCCCGAGCAGGGTTATGTCGCGATTACGCGCCCCTGGCGCAGTGGCGACGTGGTCGAAATGGACTTCCCGATGGAAGTACAACGGGTCCACGGCAGCGAGAAGATCGCCGCGACCCGCGGGCAGGTGGCCTTCGAGCGCGGCCCGGTGGTGTATTGCGTCGAAGCGGTCGACCAGTCCCTGCCGGCGTCACTGGCGGCGCCGCTCCGCATCGCGACCGAGCCCAAGCCCCTGTTTGCGGACGGCGCGATCGCTCTGAAGATCGAAGCCACCGGCACACCGGCGGTCGCCGCGATTCCGTACTATGCCTGGAACAACCGCGGTCTGGCGCCCATGACGGTGTGGTTGCAACAGGCCCCTTGAGTGTCCCCCCGTGCGGTGACCCCATCACCGCGAAAGAGCGCATAAAAAGGGCCTGCCCCGTGAAAGCGGTGGCAGGCCCTTGAACTAACCACTAACGTTGCTCAATACAGAGCGATGTCATCGAACAGCAGATCGCCGGTGCCGGTGGCGGCGCCGAGGGTCAGGTTGGTGACACCCTTCAGCGTGGCCGCGGGGACGGAGGACAGCGGAATGTCCCACTGTGTCCATTCGACCTTCGAGACGCTGGCGGCGTCACCCGTGAAGCTGATCTTCGTGGTGTTGATCTTCACGTACAGGCCGGCGGCGGTGTTGGCCGTGTTGCCATAGAAGAACACCCGCAGCGTCTTGACGCCGGACGCTGTCCAGTCCTGATCGGTGGCGAAGCTGCGCGTGGCCTCGGACAGAACGTAGGTGCCGCTGATCTTGTAGCGGAACGGCATCGACTTGGCGCCGGTCTTCTTCGTGGTCGTGTTCATGTACGGGGCCATATCGTTGCCGACCTGCGCGCCGTTGGTGTTCGTGCCGTAGCCGTCGATCCAAGTCTCATAGACGGGCTTGGTCGTGTCGTTGTAGCTTTCCATGTCATCGACAGAGATGTAGCTCGCGGTGGTGAAGCTCCAAACGGGGCCCGGCCACGTGCTGATGGCCTGGGCGGCGTTGACTTCATCGACGCGCCAATAGTACGTCGTAGCCAGGTTGAGGGACGACGGGCTGAAGCTGGTCTCCGGGACGGTCGTCGCCGGAGCGGTGCCGTCGGTCACGGCCTGCAGGTCGGTGCTCAGGTAGACCTTGTGCTCCGCCGCTTCTTTACCCGCGGCCCAAGTCAGCGCCGTATTGAGCGCCACGTTCGTGGCCCCGTTGCCCGGCTTGGGATCCCGGGCCTGCACGGCGAAGTAGAAGAACCGCACTTCGCTCAGACCGCATTGACCCATATCGCTATAGCTGCTGGTGACCGACAGCTTGACGAACTTGGCGGCGACACCGCCGAAGTCCACCGTGGTATTGTGCGCGTAGTCGGCCAAGCCGGTGCCCTGGGCGAACTCCGGAGCGTTCGCCAGCGCCGTCCACGTGGTGCCGTCGGTGGAGTATTCGATCGTCGCCTTCTTCACGCCCAGGCCGACGAGCGCCTCGAGCTGATTGTTCGAGTTCCAGACCCACATCTGGTCCAGCTTGTAGATGGTGTCGAACTCATACTGAATCCAGATCGACGTCTGCCCTGTAGCGCTCAGCCACATGTTCGCGGCCGTCGTGTCGTGCTGGCTCAGGGCGTTGAGACCCGACCCATCCACCGTCTTCTCCGGTCCCGAGTCGGCGTTGAACGAGCTGGAGGCCGTGGCCGTGACATTCCGCACCTTGAAGGAAGTAGGCTGCGCGTTGGGCTGGCCTTCCAGGGCGCCGATATCATAGGCCGCACCGACGGGACGGACCGTGCCGGCGAAGTCGTCCAGGACGAGCGCCAGAGTCTGCCCGGCGTCCACGCCCGGCGAATCCGCTTTCAGATAGTAGTCCCCGTTCGCGGCATCCACGAAAAGCGGATCGCCCGCGATGTTGCCCTTGGTGCCGAGGAGGGCGGCCGCGGCGGGATCCAGCGGATCCAGGCCCGAGTTCGAGAAGAACAGGTTGCTCTGGATCGTCGTCGTGTCGTTGTAGGTGGCGGGGTAGCTGAAGAGGGAGAACGCCGTGCCACCGCTGACAATCGTGTTGTTGGCGATGATGCAGTTCACGATCTCCTTGACCGCGGCCGCGTCGGAGCTGTCATTGAAGCCGAACATGAAGCCGTCGGGGTTGTTGCTGCTGACGAACGTGCAGTTGTAGACCAGGGCCCGCTTGTCGCCGATCCGCATCTCGTAGTTGCTGGGATAGGTTCCCGTGGAGTCGACCACATCCACGCCGTTGTTGGCGAAGATGCAGTTCACGACTTCCAGCTGGCTGGGCGAATCGCCGTCGTGAATGGCCGACGCACCGTTGCGCGACCCGCAGCGGGTGAACAAGCAGCGGCGAATCTTCACGTTGTTGCCGGCCCCGGCGTTGCGCATGCAGATGGCACCGCCGTTGCCGACCGCGGTGCAGTCCTGGAAGACGCAGTCTTCGATGGTGACCGTCGAGGCGTCGCGAATGCACAGCGCGCCACCGTCACGAGCCGGTCCACCCACGGCGGCACCCTCGAACTTTGAGGTGCAATTGATGAACGAGACATGCCGGATGATGCCTGAGCTGCCGTTCTGAATGTAGATCGCGCCGCCGTTGGTCGTGTTGCCCGATTCGCCGGTCGACGAGTTCTGGATGATCAGGTTCTCGATGACGAAGCTCGCGACATTCTGGCAGCGGAACGTGCGATTCTGCTCCGGATTGCTCAGACGGGCCATATCGATGATGGTCGGAGTGGCCGCGAAGTCGGCGGCGGTGAAGGCACTGTCGTAGCTGCCGCTGATCGTCTGCTGACCCTTGAGGGCCATGTACGGCGGTTCCTCCGTATACGTGCCGCCCGCGATCCAGATTTGGTCACCCGCGGCGGACGCGGTGATGGCGGCGCCGATGGTCTTGTACGGAGAGCCCTGCGTCCCGTCGCCCGAGACCGCAACGGCAGCGTTCACATAAATAGTCCTGGCCATTGCCGTACCGGCCAGGCAGATTGCGATGACGACATAAATCGTCACGGCCTTACGTAACATGCGATTCCAACTCATAGCACTCCTTCCTTTCATTGGTTTCTACTCGGCCCTGCTGGAGAGCCTGTCGTTGACCACACACAAACACCCTGCCGCAGGCGCAAAACACCTCGCCCAACGGAGCTAAGTCCTTATCTATGCTGATTTTGCATTACAGGGAAAGATCGGGGCATGCACACTCGACTTCGTCATGTTGTCCATCCTCCAGATGGCGATGCTCTTTCTGCAACGGCCACCCGACATGGCCGCCACGGGTCCAACACACGTGTGATATTGTACCATAATCCCGACCGATAATCGAATTTCATACAAAAAATTGGAACAATTTTTCCCGGTCCTGCCCCATCCCCGCCCAGAGACTCGAGACCCCAGCCTCTGTTCACCCTGCGTAGCTTCGGCGAGACAGGGCCACCCAAACCCCCTTCTCGTCCGTTTTTCCATTGGACTTCACCTGCCAATTCCGCGTAATTCAGTAGTTGCCACCGGGAGTCGCGACTGTTGACGCCGGTGGCCGGAAAACGCTTACGTGGGCCGCTATAAGGAGAAGATGCATGGGTCTGGAGAAACGAGAACTGGGCCGCCAGGGACTGGAAGTCCCCGCCATCGGGCTGGGGTGCCTGGGGATGAGTGCCTCCTACGGCCCGGCGGACGAGACCGAATCCCTCGCCGTCATCGATCGGGCCATCGAGTTGGGCTGCACCTTCCTCGACACCGCCGAGGTCTACGGCCCCTACGCCAACGAAGAGCTGCTGGGCCGGGCCCTCAAAGGCCGACGCGACCGGGTCATCCTTGCCACGAAGTTCGGCTTCCGCATCGAGAACGGCCAACAGATGGGCACCGACCGCGACAGCCGCCCCGCCACCATCCGCCGGGCGGTGGAAGGCTCCCTGCGCCGCCTCCAGACCGACCGCATCGACCTGCTCTACCAGCACCGCGTCGACCCCGCCGTGCCGATGGAGGACGTCGCAGGCACGGTGGGCGAGCTGATCGCCCAGGGCAAGGTGCGCTACTTCGGCCTGTCCGAAGCCGGCATCGCCAACATCCGCCGCGCTCACGCCGCCTGCCCCGTCACCGCCCTCCAGAGCGAATACTCCCTCTGGGAGCGAAATCTCGAAGCCGAAATCTTGCCCGCCCTGCGCGAGCTGGGCATAGGTCTCGTCCCCTTCGCCCCCCTCGGCCGGGGTTTCCTCACGGGTAAGGTCCAGCGCGCCGAGGAATACCCGCCGGACGACTGGCGTCACACCGATCCCCGCTACATGGGCCGGAACTTCGACGCCAACATGCACGCCGCCCAGACCGTGCGTGACATGGCGAAGTCGCTGAAAGCCACCCCCGCCCAAATCGCATTGGCGTGGCTCCTCCACAAGGGCGAGGACATCGTCCCCATCCCCGGCACCAAGCACGTAAAATATTTGGAGGAAAACCTCGCCGCCGCGTCACTCAAGCTCGACGCCGCCCAGATGCGCACGCTCGACGATTCTCTCGCCCCCGACAAGATCTCCGGCCCCCGCTACAACCCCACGATCATGTCCATGGTCGACCGGTGATTGCGAATTGCGGATTGTAGATTGCAGATTGCGGATTTGACGCCCACCGGCCCCGGCGGGCCTGTCTCGTGCCACTTGCCTCTCTTCGCTTGCCCCCGGAAATTGTACCGTACCCCATTAATCCCCAAAATTCAAAGATTCTTCAGGCTTGCCGAAAGGACACGATCCTGGGACCGTCGAGACCATGGCTAACTCACAGATGTCCCCGAATTCCTCCCAGGGCTACTCCACATACGGGAGTATCAGCGTTGAAGCCGTGCACTCAGTTCGTGCGACCGTCTTCTGCAGGGTGGCATCATTCAACACCGCAAAGGTCTTTCCCGTGCCCTTATCTCGTTCCTCTTGATCTAACGCAACCTCATATTCGTGGCCCGCCTCGACCCTGAAATCGAGCCGGGCTTTGAGATGCACCAAGCGAAGGTCTGCACCTCCTTTCAAGGAAGCTCGGTTTTCGACATTGAGCAGCCACTCAACCTGTATGGTGTGGTTCCCGGGTAACAACTCGACACCTTTCTTTTTCAAGTCCGGCTCTTTGATCGACGGTGCCCTTACGGTGACCTCATCAACCATGAAGAAATTGGGGCCTGAGCCTGTCTTCACAATTGCCACCTCTGCACGCGGCCTCGGTTGGCCCGTGTAGAGCCTCTGCGCGTTGTCGCATCCGCCGGTGAGGAATGCACCCACCAAGATCACGAGGCCCAACTGCTCTTTGGTGGCCGTTTGAATTGCCACCGCTCTTGTGCTTTCCACAAATGGCTCCTACTCTCTACTGCTCTCGGCGCAGCCCTCAGGGCCCAGCCACTATTTCGCCTTGGCCACCTCCACCGCGAAGATATGGTTGCGCATCTCTAACATGCCCGATGTAAAGACGATCCATTTGCCGTCGGGGGTGAATTGGAAGTTGTCCACAGGCCCCCATTTGCCCAAGTTGACGAGCCTCTCGGTCTCAAGATACTTGCCCCCAACTACCTCATCGCCGTCACGCGCCGCCTCTACCACAAATGCTCGCGTGCGTGGCTCAAAGAGATATAGCCACCATCGGCCACAATCTGGAAAGAAGTTGGCGCCTGCGCCGCAGAAGAGCCTCTGGTCGGGCGAACTGCCGAAGTGCTGCGCCCACTCGCTATCCGATCTCAAATAGTACCACTTTCGCGTTTGGGCTTGGATATCGTATCGCACCAGCCAGAAACCAGCGGCCCTTGGGATTTCCCCTGTTGTCATGGTTCCATATGTCCGCACATTTCGCTGCTGATAGGGTGAAATGTCCAAGTGGTATAGAATGCTCCTCCCATCCGAGCTGAAGAACTGATCCAGAATGTCCTCGTCCCAACTCGTCCGCCAATGAGCATCGGTTAGTCCACTGTCGTCGGAACGGATGACTACGGGCCGCGACCCCCGCCCGAAGGCTGAGGGGTGACAGAATAGCATCTGATGCGGATCGGTCGGCGAGAACTGCATGATAGGCGTCATGTAAAGGTCTTCCTTGAATCTACGAACCTCGCCGGTCCTCAGGTTGAGCGTGATCAGATGACTCTGGGGGCTATTGGAATCCATCCTTCCGCCCGCGAGCGTTTCGTCACAGTTGATGTCATCAATACGAAGTCCTTGGGGGACGTCCATAATCTTCGTGTCTTTCCTCGTGGCCGGGTCGACGGCCCGGATCGAGCCTTCGGATAGATAGTAGGCTAGGCCCGTCACGCGGCCGACACAGATCAAGGCAGTTTTCCCTGAACGGATCTGTTCGATCTCATGAGTCTGCATGTCGACGGTGTGAAGTCCTGCCGGTGAGGTGAAGACGAGCTTCCTGCCGTCCGCGGTGAACTGATTCTGGTGGGCGTATAGAGTCTTACTATAAGCCTCCCGAGAAAGCCGAATGACGCGATGGCCTGTACTGCGGTCCACCCACTCAGGGTGATTACCGTTCTGGGCGTCCCTCAGATTGGCCTGGAATTCGTTTTCCCACGCCATGCCATTACACCCAACCAGACTAAGAAGCCCCGCCCCAACCACAATCGCAAGAAGTGTATGCATCTGTCCCATAGTCTCAACCTCTCCAGGCTGCGGACCGCAGTCAATACACTCGGACTCCTCGCCGCCGCCGAGCCTCCGGCCCCAAGTCCCGATGCACGCCATGCCACTTCGCACCATGAGTGTGAGCATACCGCACTGAGCATTCTCAGGTCAAACTAATTCTCGGGACGTGTTGAGGGGTGACCCATCCATACGCATTTTGGATTGACGAGCGACATGGGGGAGGTTTGAATGAGTTGCATCCGCGACCCTGTGTTAAGGGTACATGCCTTGGTCCAACTCGCGACCGAAGGGGACTGTCTCTCAGGGAGGATCACACAGATGACTACGCACACGGGAATGCGGGCGAACCGCCACGTGTCGCCGCGGCGCGCGGTGACGGGGCCATCGTGGTCGAAGCTGCCAAGAGAATCGGCTGCAGGTGCGTCGGCTATGACATCGATCCACAGCGCGTCAAGGACACCGCCGAGGGTCAGCCCTCAAAATAACAATTAGGCGGCGGGAGACGAGGGGACGGAGGTTTGATGTTCGAGGTTTGAGGGTTGATGTCTTGTCGAATCCTCGCAGTCGGCGAAATCTGCGGAGGACTCTTTCAGTCCTAAGTTTTGAGTGCTGAGTCCTGAGTTGAGCCAGTGATGAGCGACAAGAGACAAGTGACAAGATAGTCCTAAGTTTTGCGTCGTGAGTCCGGAGGCGGCAATCGGCTCAATAGCGAATCGAATATGGCAGAGTAAGGGCCGAACAGGATTGGGGGCGTCCCTGCCATCTTCTGCTTACTTGGGCAGAGGAAACAGTTGCGCGGATCTTGGCGCCCCACATCCGGTACATCTGGCGTCATACCAGCTTATAGACCAGCCGCACTGGGGACAACTCCAGCGAGCTTTTTCGTATGCCACCCATTCCTCAACGCCCATCTCTTTGATTTTTGCCAGGTTGGGCAGGTATTCCTGACGGTGCGGATAGTTGCCCTGATTGATTAAGCTCGTAATACGATAGCAGGGCAACTCTTGGCAGCCGGAACAACGAGAATCATTCTGGGTGCTCAAGGCGTGCAGTCTTATGTCGCACGTTTGGCAATGGGCAGCAAGCTGGCCGCCGCTGAGACAGCCATCGCATTGTAATTTCTCCATGTATGCCACGAAAGCATCGATATTGGCATTTACCGGTCCGGAGGGAAAAGTACCTTTGCCTTCACCGTGTTTATTGAGATAGGCAGGGCAGGCTCCGCAATATGTTCCGCATGCGGCCGCCAGATACACTTTGCCCTTAGGCAATGCCGGCATGACATAGGGCTCACGATACGTATCGCAAATCAATGCATTGGCAATGTTGACCGGATCATCTCCATTTACACTTGTGTCATCATTGTTCGCATGCGAGATGCGGTTGTTTTCATTATCACAGAACAGCCATGGTCCCATCTTAAAAGGTGTTGCCTCAAGATTCACGCCTCTGTCGGCTAAGTAGGTCACCATGCTCTCCAATCGTTCTGTGCCTAGTCGATAGTCGGCCAAGGCGGCGCGCATGGTCGCGACATCCGTTTCAAGTCCCATGCGCAGGCTGGCATTGGCCACCAGGACACCGGTGTTAGCGGGCGTAATCAATTCGACCGGTGCCGTCAAGGCCTTAGGATTGCGGGAGCGAACGACATTGAAAAACACCTGCTGATGATTCACACCGCTGTTGCCCGTGAATGACCGGATCGGCCGACCGTCGTAATCATAGGCCGTACCGCCGCCGCGGAAACCGGCATAGTATCCGTTTTCGCAGTAAACCACGACTCCGCTTGGCATGCCGAAGACCGTCTCATCGCCCCCCAAGCTGCGGATTTCCAGGACGATCGGGCATTGAGGGTAATCCAGAATCGTCACTTGTGCGGTCGGTGTTTCACCCGCATCGTCCAAGCTAAAGCGACGCCCGATAGACATCACGCGCGTGGGCGGTGCGATAAAGCCGGCAAACATGTGGGCCGTGTCCAAGACATGAATTCCCAGATTCCCCAGGTCGCCATTGCCGGTCTCCCACATCCAGTTCCAGTCATAATGCACACTATGGCGACGAATGGGTTCATAGGGTGCGCGTCCCTGGTACTGATCGAAGAAATCAGGATTGCCCGCACGAGTCGGGATATAGGGATCGACCCAACCAATGTTCTCTCGTTTTTCAAACGCGAAACAGTGGATATTCAGAATCGCGCCGATGTTGCCTTCCTGGACCCACCGCACGGGATCCACGATGCCGGTATCCGAGCGCTGCTGGATGCCGATTTGCAGCATGCGGTGGTAGTACTGGGCGAAATCATACATCAACTTGCTTTCAGGCACATTATGGGCAATGGGACTTTCACAGTAGACATCTTTGCCCGCTTGCATGGCCCAGGTCGCCATCAGCGCGTGCCAGTGGTTAGGTGCGGCGATCATGACGGCATCGATATCCTTGCGGTCGATCATAGCGCGAAAATCCAGATAGCCCGTGACCCCACGAGAAACGCGGCTGGCAAGAATGTCGGGATCGACATCACACAGAGCCACGACAGTGACATTAGTCGCGGCCTTTGCCCGTGCGATAAGCGTTTGCCCGTAACTGCGCAGGCCCACAATGCCCACACGAATGGTGTCATTGGCCTGGTAGGCCTTCGCCCAGGCGGAATCATAGCGAATTCCGGCGAGTCCGGCCGCCACCCCGACGGTGCCTTGGAGAAAACGGCGTCGATTTATTTCCGCGTGTCCCATCCTGTGACAACCTCCAATCCGGAATGACAGGTGTCATGAGAACTATGGTGTCAGAGAACTCAGGTGTCAGGTACTGTTTCCTGTGCGACGGCCGAGATCGGGCAGTTCCTGAATCGTCTCGATCGCCATGTCTTTGCTCGTCATGTACGTACTCTACCATTTTCGGATGCGCCGGACAAGCGGAATTGACCGTCAGAGCAGGACGGGGATGCCTTCGCGGCGCGCGATTTCAATGAGGGCCGAGGCGGAATTCTTTTTACCCGGGTACTATTGACAGAGGGATTTTGCCCGGATATAATGCGGGGCATGGAAAATACGGAAAAGAAGTACACGGCATTCGTGGGAGCGCGGCTCGTCGGGGCGGGCGGACTGGAAGACGTGCTCGGGAAGCTGAAGGCGCGGTTCGACCGGGACCGCGGGACGATGTTCCTGATCTTTGACGACCAGACGGGGGAGCAGGTCGATTTCGATCTGCGCGGGACGCTGGCGGAAGTTCTGGCTCAGCATGGTCAAGGGTCGGCACAGGCGGGGCCGGGACGGCCCAAGTTGGGGGTCATTTCGCGTGAGGTCACGCTTCTGCCGCGGCACTGGGACTGGCTCGGGATGCAGCCGGGCGGAGCTTCGGCGGGGATCCGTCGACTGATTGACGAGGAACGCAAACGCGAGCCCGCCAAAACACGCCGGCAACAGGCGCTGCACGCGACCGAGCGTTTTCTGTTCGCCATGGCCGGCAATTATCCCGGCTACGAGGAGGCCACACGCGCCCTCTATCGCGGCGAGAGCCAGCGGTTCGCCGAACTGATCGCCAGATGGCCCAAGGATGTGCGCACCTACGCGCTGCGACTGGCGCAAGGAGTCAGCATGGGCTGAAGCCCATCCTACAAGTCTGGGCCACATTGGAGTCTGAGGACTGAAGCCTATTAAGGCAGGACGGGGATGCCTTCGCGGCGGGCGATTTCGAGGAGGGGCGTGGCGGTGTCGTCGGTCCATTGCCGCTGGCCACAGGGGACGGGCTCGATGCGGCTGTCCGTGCGGGCGGCCACACGCCAAAGGCGATCGATCGACTCACGCGAGAAGGCGCCGTCGCAGGCCGGGGACACGACCAATAGATCGATGTCACTCCATTGGTCCGGCGTACCCGAGGCGTACGATCCGAAGATGACGCCCATGTGCGCCAGGATACCCTGCTCAGCCAGGTTCCGCAGATAGCGGCGCACCACCTCTAAAACTGACGGGTCAGGATTCCGCATGGGCTAAAGCCCATCCTACAAGTGTCTTGTTTCTCGACATCGATCAGGAGCTGTTCCGCATGTTACCCTGCGGCGTATCGACAGTCAGCCTGTTCCGGACAAGTGGTGCCCGACGTCTGAGGCCTGACGCCTGAAGCCTCTTCCCTCACGCGGATTCCGTCAGCGGGGAGTTCTCGGCGGGACGCGGCGCGGGGGCGGCGGGGAGCTCGGTGACGTGGGTGTCGTCGGGGTGGGCGGCGGGAGCGGCCGGGGGCGGCGTCACGGCGGGGTCGGTGCGGAGGTGGACGGGGATGTCGAGCCAGAAGGTGGAGCCGAAATTGACTTCGCTTTTCAAGCCGACCGAGCCGGCGAGCAGGCCGGCCAGCTCCTTGCAGATGGCCAGGCCCAGGCCGGTGCCGGAGGATTCGCGGGTGATCGAGCCGTCGACCTGGCGGAACTTCTGGAAGATCTGGGCCTGGTCCGCCTCGGCGATGCCGCAGCCGGTGTCGGCGACGGCGATGCGCACCGTTTTGTCGTCGAGCATGGCGGCGGTGAGTGTCACCTGACCGCGCGGGGGCGTGAACTTCACGGCGTTGCTGAGGAAATTGTACAGCACCTGCAGGACCTTGCCGCCGTCGGTGACGAGGATCGGGATGTCGGGACTGATCTGGGCGGCGAGGCGCAGGCGTTTCTTCTTGGCCAGGATCCGGAACGACGAGACGACCGACTCGCACAGCTCGGAGAGGGACATCGGCTCGACGTGCAATTCGAGCTTGCCGGCCTGGGCTCTGGCGAGGGCCAGCAGGTCGTTGATCATGCTCAGGAGGCGGTTGCCGCTGGTGATGATGTTGTCGGCGTAGCGCAGGCCCTGCTCCTTCTTGAGCAGGCCGGGCTTCTCGCGGAGGACCTGGGCGAAACCGAGAATGGCGTTGAGGGGCGTGCGGAATTCGTGGGACATGTTGGCGAGGAATTCGCTCTTGAGCTTGTTGGCCTTGAACAGCTCGATGTTGCTCTCGGACAGTTCGACGATCTTGGCATCGAGCTGGCGGTTGGCCTGGCGGAGCTTCTCCTGGGCGGCCTGGAGGCTGTCGAGCATGTGGTTGAACGCTTCGGCGAGGCGCTCGTACTCGTCGCCGGTGGTCATGGTGCTGCGGATGTCGAGGTGGCCCTCGGCGACGTTGTTGGCTAGGGCCCGGAGCTGGCGGATGGGGCTGAGGATCAGGCGCTGCGTGATCCAGTAAAACGCGACCATGGCGCCGGTGCCGCCGATCAGGCCGGCGACCACGATCCAGAGGCGGTTGAGCATCCGCGTGCGTTGCAGGTCGGAGCCGATGCCGCGCGTGTCGAGGAGGGCGACGCCGACGACCTCATTCGGGGCGAAGGCCGCCGCGGGGCCCTCGGCATTGTGACACGCGATGCAGCCTTCGGTCGCGCGGAAGACGCGGACATAGTGACTCTGGAGCAGGCCGCCGGTTTTGGTGAATTGCAGGTCGTCGATCCGGCTTTCGTCTTTCAACAGATCGGCGACCATCTCCTTCCGCACTCCGCCGAGCGTGGCGAGGAGCTTGCGATTGGCCCCGCCGCGCAGGTCGATCCAGCGGACGCTGGGGTCATTGGGGTCCCGGGCGGTACCGTCGGGGTTCAGTTCCCGCAGCTTCAATTCTCCCGGGGTGCGCAGGCGAAAGTGCGCCTGCAGCAGCACGGACTCGAGCCGATCCTGGGGTTTGCCGAGGACGTTCAGCTTCGTGAGCTGGCCCATCCAGACGTAGGGAATCGACAGGGCGATGATCAGGCTGAGCAGGACGGCCAGGCCGAAGGTGATCCGGCATTTCGCTGCGAGTGACAGAGGTGACAATCGCAGAGAACGCAACACGCCTTCAACGAGTTGGCTGATGCGGATACGCACACTCTGTTACCAATCGATCCCGAATTCCCGATTGCGCATTCTGACATTCGCATGCCGAACGGTCAGGACGCCATCGTCGACCGACATCCAACCGCCTCAATGCGCCGGCTTCTTCTCGTCTTCTGCATGCAGATGCTTCTGCACGTGGAGATTCAATTCGTCCAACTGCTTCTGGTCCACTTCGCTCGGTGCATCAGTCAGCAGACACTGCCCGCGCTGCGTCTTCGGAAACGCAATGACATCCCGAATGTTTTCTGTCGAAGTCAGCAGCATGACCAGTCGGTCCAAGCCGAACGCAATACCGCCGTGGGGAGGCGTGCCGTAGTCGAGGGCCTTGAGGAAGAAGCCGAAGCGGTCTTCGGCCTGCTTGCGGGTGATGTTCAGCAGGTCAAAAATCTTCTGCTGGACCTCGGGGCGGTGAATACGGATCGAACCGCCGCCGATCTCCGAGCCGTTGACGACGATGTCGTACGCCAGCGAACGGATGTGAAGCGGGTCGCTCTCGAGCTTGTCCAACTCTTCCGGGGCCGGAGCCGTGAACGGGTGATGGACCGAGTCATAGCGTTTCTCGTCGGCGTTCCAGTCAAACAGCGGGAAGTCCACGACCCACAGGAACGCGAACGCCTTCGGATCGTAGAGCTTCAAATCGCGGCCGACCCGGCAACGCAGCGGCGCGAGCGCCTTGTTGGCCGCCGCTTCTTTGTCCGCCACGATCAGCAGCAGGTCTCCGTCCTTGGCTTCGAAGCGGTCGACGAGCTGCCGCTGCAGCTCCGGCGTGAAGAACTTGCCGATGCCGCCGATCAGCGTCGGTACGCCGCCTTCCATCTTCACCTTGAACCACGCCAGCCCCTTGCCGCCGAAGTCGGTGACAATGCCCGCCAGCGTCTTTTCGATGTCACTCCGCGAGTACGTCTCGCCCGCCGGAGCGCAGAACCCCTTGACCACCCCGCCGCCCTCGACGCAGCTCGTGAACACCTTGAACGTGCTCTGCCGGGCCAGATCCGAAATATCCTTCAATTTCAGCCCGAATCGCATATCCGGCCGATCGCTCCCGTACTCCGCCATCGCCTGCTGGTACGGCAGACGCAGCAGCGGCAGCTTCACGTCCACGCCCAGGATCTCTTTCCAGATCTTGGCCGCAAGGGTCTCGTGGATCGTCATGATGTCATTGGCGTCGATGAAGCTCATCTCCACGTCGATCTGCGTGAACTCCGCCTGCCGGTCGGCGCGCGGGTCCTCATCGCGGAAGCAGCGGACGATCTGGAAGTACCGCTCGACGCCGCCCATCATCAGGATCTGCTTGAAGAGCTGCGGCGACTGCGGCAGCGCATAAAACGTGTTCTTGACCAGCCGGCTCGGCACCAAAAAGTCACGCGCCCCTTCCGGCGTGCTCTTGGCCAGCATGGGCGTCTCGATTTCCCAGAACCCCAGCTTGTTGAAGTAGTCGCGCACGATGGTCGTGACCTGGTGCCGGACTTTGAGCCGGTTTTGTGTCACGGGCCGCCGCAGGTCGATATAGCGATGGGCCAGCCGAATCTCCTCGGCCGTCTTCTCCGCCCCGTCGATGTCGAACGGCGGCGTCTTCGCCTTGTTCAGGATCTCCATCTTCTCGACCACGACTTCGATCTGTCCCGTGATGAGCTTGGGGTTTTCGAGCCCTTCGCCGCGCGGCCGGACCTTGCCCGTCGCCGCGATGACCCATTCGCACCGCGCGTCCCGCGCCAGCTCGTGAGGCTCCTTGGCCGTTTCGGGATCGAACACCAACTGCGTCAGCCCCGCGCGGTCGCGCAGGTCGAAGAACACCAGATTGCCATGATCCCGATACGACTGTACCCACCCCGCCAGCGTGACCTTCTTGCCCGAATCATCCAGCCTCAACTCACCGCACGTGTGCGTCCGTTTCAGCATAACCCCATCTCTCGTCAGTTGTTGTCCAACCTCTATCGGGCCCGGCAACCGCCGTTTCCGTACAGTCCGAACCCTCTGTCGCGGCCCAACCCGCGCTACACTTAACCTCATAGAATCGGCCATCGACCCGCGCCGACCCAAATCAAACAAGTTAAAATAGTGAATTTGCCCCCCGCCGTCAAGTCGCCAACCCTCCGCCCCACCGGGATTTAAGCACCACGTTTTACCCATAGCCCCGGCCCCCGGCCCGACGGCAGGCCTCAGGCTCCAGGCTTCAGGCTTCAGGGGCCCGGAGCCTCCGCCTGCCTGGCCGTGTCCCCCCAATTGGGCACCCCCCTGCGGTTGCCCAATTGGGTCCGGGCAGGCACACAGGCCTGCCCCTACTGCAACGACTTGCCGTTCTTCCTTCCTGACGCCTGAGGTCTGAGGCCTGAAGCCTCTATGCGTGCATACCCTTCCCCTTCCCGCCAGATGGACGATCCGGATCCTCCTCGGGAAGTTCAGACAGGCGAACTCTCCGAACAGCTCGACCGCCTTGCGGTCGTAGGCTTTGGCCGCCTCGGCCTCGTCGTCAAAGTACCCCAGCGTGGTCTTCTTATCGTTGTGCTTGATCGCCGCGACCCATTTGCCGCTCCGCGTATCCCACGAGACCCCTTTGAATCGCGAGGTCCCCCCGCGCATCTTGCGCCGGTTCCGCACATTCTCCGCCTGCGTACACAAACGGAGGTTGCTACGCCGGTTGTCCTGCTTGTTCCCGTTGAAATGATCCACCACCTTTCCGGTCGGCGCATTCATGATCAGCCGGTGCATGAGCGTCTGCTTCCCTCCGACGTTGGCGATCACATACCCCCCCGGCCCGGCCACCGTACGCCACTTGTGCCTGTTGAGCCATTCGAAGTCCCCCGCATCCACCAGCGTCACCCGCCCGTTGCCCAGACTGATGCCCCGCACCCCCTCTCCCACCGCCACCGTCTCATGCGCCGTCCGGTCCCACCTCCGGCAGAACCGCCGACAGTCCACCACGATCCCCGTCCCCGACACCTGCGTGAGTTCCCCTTCGTGCCCCGGATAGTTCGCGCAGAGCCGCCATTCGCGTCGCCCATTCCAGACGCCGATACCACAAACGCATTGTCCGCAAGGACCGATCATGGGCAAGGCTTCAGACCTCAGGCCTCGGACCTCAGGCCAACTGAGTCAAATTCGTGATGCACGGCTTTTCCTTTCATTCATCAATAATCATTCATCAATTATCAATGGCCTCGCCCGGCCCCGCCGCGCGAGCGCCCTCTATATATGGGCCCGCGCTAGCCTTATGTTGCTAGAAATCGTGCATAATTACTACATCTGT
>CAYQXM010000070.1:28289-28539 GCA_964421295.1 uncultured Pirellulales bacterium | reverse complement strand
CCACAGCGGGACATTCGTCTCGACCGCCTTGGCGTCTTTGGAGGCCCAGCTCACCAGCAGGAGCCAAAGCAGATAGAAACCCAGGAGAATGACTAGCTTGACGATGGAAACATAGCCGCCGTATTCGACGGCCATCAAGAAGAAATCTGGCATTGAATACTCCATATTTTCACAGGATGCCGCCCGTACTTGTGCGGATGCCCTTGATCGCCATTTTCAGTTCCTCGATATTGGGCGCTACGGCATAGGC
>CAYQXM010000070.1:0-28279 GCA_964421295.1 uncultured Pirellulales bacterium | reverse complement strand
GACCCATTCTTCCTGGATCAGGCGGACCAGGCTGTCCGTCAGATCGACCATTCCTTCCCGCTGCGCGGTCCGGATGACCTGGGGCAGGTCGGCCTCCCGGCCGTCGGCGATCAGCTTGCGTACGGAAGGATTGGCCAACATCACTTCGATGGCCGGGACGCGGGCGACGCCCTCGCGGATCGAGGGCATCAGCGCCTGGCTGATGATCGCCTTCACGGCCAGGGCCAGCGCCTGACGGACGAGAAATCTTTCTTCCTGCGGGAACAGGTCCAGCAAGCGGTGGACGGCCTGCGACGCATTCGTCGAGTGCATCGTTCCCATCACCAGGTGGCCCGTCTCGGCGGCGCGCATGCCCGCCGTCACGGTCCGGGCGTCACGCATCTCACCGATGAACACGACGTCCGGGTCCTGCCGCATCATGTACACGAGGGCCTCTTCATAGCTCGGCACGTCGATGCCGATCTCCCGCTGCGAGACGATGGCTTTGCTGTCGGCGTACAGGTACTCGATCGGGTCTTCCACAGTCACGATATGGCAGGCCCGCGTGCGGGCGATATGGTCCAACATCGAGGCGATCGTCGTCGTTTTGCCGGAACCGGTCGCGCCGACCACCATGACCAGGCCCTGATGGGACTCGGCGATGCGCTCCAGGATGGGCGGCAGGTGGAGACTCTCGAACGACGGCACCTGTGCAATGACCCGCCGGGCCACGAGGCTGATCACGCCGCGCTGCCGGAACACGTTGACGCGGAACCGGTTCTCGGTGCCGATCTCGTGGGCGAAATCCAGAGTCCCGCAGCCGAGGAATTGCTCCTTCTGCGCCGGACTGAGGACTTCGAAAACCAACTCCTCCATTCGCGCCGCGGTCAGAATGTCCGCGGTCGTATTCTTGAGCTCGCCGCGCAGCCGCAACTTGGGGGGCTGACCGACTTTGAGGTGAACGTCACTGGCTTGAGTTCTGATCGCCACTTTGAAGTACTTGTTCAACTGAGGCTCATGCTCCAGGTCCACCGAGCGCGATCTCGGAGCACTTGGGGCGCCTTCGTCCGGCACCCGATGAGCGTCAGCAGATTGCTCCACCGCCATACCCTTGTGTACTCCCAACGACAGAAGGGTCGCTTTTCACGTGCTAGCCCTCTGCAATAAGACACGTAAGAACAAATGCTTACATTGAATTATTATAAGACAATTGCCGGTATTGTCAAGGTCGATACTTCCTCCAAAGGCTGCCTCGTTCACCCCGTTTAACAGCCGCGGAAAAGGGTATGCCGGCCGCCCGCGGGGAACCGCTGCCGCGACAGGATGAGTGTCCTATAATATCGACCCATGAAACACTGCGTTCCTCACACGATACTTGCCTTTGCCTGTCACCGCCGGTCGGATTACAATTGCTCAGACGCCGTGATCGAACGCGGTATTCATTTTTTGTGATAGCAGGCACGGAAATGCCGGACAACCTTTTCTTTGCTTTGGGTAAGGCTTTGGGACCCAAGTTGCGGAAGGCCAGGTGGATATGGGCCTCCGCGACGGGCACGCGCGCCGACCGGCTGAAGCTCGAATACCAGGTCGGACTGGATCTGCGCGAGGAGGTTCGCCGGCAGATGCGGGTCGAGCCCGATCCGCGAACACTTCAGGTCCTGGACGGGGTGAGTTCCCGCTTGACGAGCGGGTCGACGAAGGGACAGCGTTTCCAGTTCGAAGCCTACGAGACCGACGAGCCCAACGCTTTCGCTCTGCCGGGAGGATTCATCTTCGCCAGCGGTTCCATCGTCAGACTCTGCACGGTCCCGCGTGAAGGCACGGCAGGGGAGCCGGGGGACGAGTTGGCATTCGTTCTGGCGCACGAGATCGGTCATGTCCTCTACGGTCATGCCATCGAGCGCATCGCCGCCAACACCGCCGTCTCCCTGGCGCAACGCATGGCTCCGGCCGGCGGTGGTCTGGCCGGCTGGCTGGCGCACACCGGCACCCGCTTCCTCGAAACCGCTTACTCCCGCAACCAGGAGCTCGAAGCCGACGAATTCGCCGTGCGTCTGGCCGCCGCGGCGGGCTACGACCCCCAGGCATTCATTCAACTGCTCCAGCGCTTGTCCGAGGCCAGTCGCTCCGCTGCTCCATCCGGCCTGGGCCGGTACTTCTCGACGCATCCCGACACCGCCGTGCGCATCGACAACATTCGCCGCTACCTGGCTGCGCATCCGGTGTGACTCCCGGGCGGGCGGGTGGCAGCGGCAAGCGGAGCGCAGCGGCGTTTGCCGCTGGTTCTTCGTCTGCGAACGAGCCATCGGCAAGCTGGCGCTTGCCGCTGCCACCCTGGATAACCCGAACGCTCGCACCTGTACTTGTGGCTCTTTGCCGGGGGCAAGGCTCGCTCCAGCGGTGCCCATTTGGTATACTGAGGACGTCTGCGTTGCCCTCCGGGGCGAACGATCGGCCGCGGCTCTCGACGGCACAACGAGGTGGTTCGTGACGGAAAAGGTAGGGTCATTCTGTCTCTTCGTCTGTGTGTCGGTATCGCTCTGCGCATTGGCCAGGGAGCGGGGGAGGACTCCGGTAACCCCGCCGCCGCTCGTCATCAACGAGGTCATGGCCGCCCACGCGAGCGATGACTGGGTGGAAATCTACAACGCCGGCGCCACGGCGGTCGATGTGCGGGACATGTATCTGACCCGGGATCGCGACCAGCCGCAGATGTGGCGCATCCCCGCGCCCACGGAGGACTCGACCTCATCCACGATTCCGCCCAGGGGATTCCTCGTCCTCCATGCGAGTTTCGCGCTGAACGCAGAGGGTGATGCCATCTATCTCTTCGCCAGTGATGGCAGGACGCTCATCGACGGATTCGCCTTTGGCCCACAAACATCTGATATTTCCTATGGGCGTATCCCCGACGGCGGGGGCACGTTGCGTTACTTCGCCTTCCCCACGCCGGGCTCGCCCAACGACGAAGGATATCTGGGTGACGTCGGCCCGCTGCGTTTCAGCCACGAAAGGGGATTCTACGACGCGCCGTTCGATCTGAAGATCGCCTGCGAAACCCCGGGCGTCAGGATTCTCTACAGTGGCGATGGGACGGTCCCGCGGGACACCGGGCCGGTCTACTCGGGCCCCCTGCGGATTTCGACCACGACCACTGTGCGCGTGATGGGCACGAAGCCCGGCCTGAGACCCACGCCGGTCTACACGCTGACCTATGTCTTCGATGCTTCCGCCGGCATGCGCTCGCTGCCGCTTATCTCCCTGGTTGGCGATCCGCAGAACACTTTCTACGAGCCGAACGGCGTAATGGCCATCGTGGGCGGCACGTATAGCAGCGGTGTCTGGGCGTCGACGGGGGTGGGCAGCTACAACAATGTGCTCAATCGCGATCTCGAACGGCCGGTCTCGTCCGAATGGCTGTTCCCGAATGCCGCCGCGGACAGTTTCCATGTCGATTGCGGCCTCCGCGTTCATGGCAGCGACTACATGCGGCCGCGCTACGTGCGGCAGGACGGCCAATGGAGCGGCAGCGGCAAGTTCAGCCTGCGCCTCTATTTCCGCAGCACCTACGGCGTCGGCACTCTGGACTATCCGCTGTTCGATCGATCTGGGGCACAGAAGTTCGATCATGTGGTCTTGCGTGCGGGTCACAACGACCAAGGCAACCCCTTCATCAAGGACGAGCTCGTACGCCGGCTCTACCAGGACATGGGCAACGCCTCGGCGACGGGGACATTCGCGACCCTGTTCATCAACGGCCAGTACAAGGGCTACTACAATCCGACGGAGCACGTCAGCGAGGAAGCGTGCCAGGAGTGGTTCGGCAGCGACAAGCCCTGGGACGTGATGACGATGAGCGGCATTCGTGACGGGAACACGCAAGCCTGGAACAGTATGATCGGTTTCGCCACCAGCCGCGACCTCTCCACCGCCGCGAACTACCAGTACCTGGCGAGCAAGCTCGATATTCCCGCCTTCAGCGATTATCTCATCGCCCGACTGTGGCCGAACGACTGGGACTGGCCCCAGAACAACTGGTCCGCCGCCGCCGAACGGTCCGACACGGGGATTTGGCGCTTCTTCGTCTGGGATGCCGAGGGGACTTTCGAATCCAGCCAGATCAACAGCATCCGTTTTGCAGAATTGAACAGCCAGAGCAACGCGAACGGACAGCTTTACCGTGCGCTGAAGACCAACGCGGACTTCCGCCGGCTCTTCGGCGATCGGCTGTACAAGCACTTCTACAACGGCGGCGCCCTGACGGCCGATCATGTCCGGCAGCGCTTCTACGAGATGCGCGATCAGTTGCGGGGCGTGATTCCCAACATGAGCACCTATATCGTCGACACCTGGACGCCCCAGCGCCAGTCGATCTTCCTGAATGCCTGCGTCAACGAGGGCGTGTACACGTTCGCCGGCCCGGCGTTCGTGCTGAATGGGGCCTATCAGTGGGGCGGTCACGCGGCCGTGGGCGACCTGCTGGCGATTGTCCCGCCCGCGGGTACGATCGGGCTTTACGCTCCGCCGGGCGGGCCCGTCCCGAGCGGCGCTGCGACACAGTACCGGCCCATCGCCGTCACGCTGATTGGCCGCGATGCGCCGAAGCGGGTCCTCGTCCCGACCGGCTCCAATGTGGGTGACTGGACCAATGGACGTGTCTACAACGATTCGGCCTGGCTCACCGTCAGCGGCCTGCCGGGCGGCGTCGGCTATGATCAGGCGTCCGGCGCGCTGTCCTCGTCCATCAGCAGGGACATCGGCTCCCAGATGTACGAAAAAAACAGCACCTGCTATGTGCGCATCCCCTTGATCATTCCCAGCGACTGGAGCGCCATGACCAACATGACACTTCACGTGCAGTACGACGACGGCTTCGTGGCGTACCTCAACGGCGTCGAAATCGCCCGCCGCAATGTAGACGGGACCCCTGCTTGGAACTCTGCTGCCTCCGGCCCGCGCGATGACGCCGGCGTGACGGAATTCGAAGCGATCGATGTCTCGGCCTTCGCCGCCTACCTGCGGGGCAACAACGTGCTGGCGTTCCAGGCGGTCAATGCGTCGGCGACCGACCCGGACTTCCTGATCAATGCGGAACTCACCGCGATGCAGACGCCGACAGGGCAGAATCTCCCGCCCGGCATGACGTATTACCGGGCCCCGATCCCGCTGACCAAGAGCACCCGCATTCAGGCGCGAGCCCAGAAGGGCAGCGCGCTCAGCGCTCTGAGCGAGGCGGTCTTTGCCGTCGGGCCGGTCGCCGAGAGTCTGCGCATCAGCGAGATCATGTATCATCCGCCCGACGCGGGTGACGCCGACGATCCCAACCGCGAGTACATCGAGCTGACGAACATCGGTGCGGCCGCGATCAATCTGAATCTGGTCCGGTTCACCATGGGCATCGACTTCACGTTCCCTGATTTCGAGCTGGCGCCGCAAGGACGCTGCCTGGTCGTGCGCCATCAGGCGGCCTTCGAGGCCCGCTACGGCGGGGGGCTATCCATCGCGGGAGAGTATCAGCGGAATCTCAGCAACGCCGGGGAACGCATCGAGCTGTGCGATGCGGCGGGAACGATCATTCAGAACTTCACCTGGCGCGACGACTGGTTCGACATCACGGACGGCGGCGGCTTCTCTCTGACAGCCCGGCAGGTGGGTGCAACCGATCCCAACGCGTGGAATCGGAAGAACGCCTGGCGACCCAGTGCCAACACCGGTGGTTCTCCCGGGACGGACGATAGCGGAATGGTCCCGGAGCCTGGTTCCGTCGTCATTAACGAAGTGATGGCGGACCCGGCGGCGTCCCAGCCGCAGGGTGATTGGATCGAGCTGCACAATGCGACCGATCAGGCTATTCTGGTCAGCGGCTGGTTTGTCAGCGATGATGCCGACGACCTGACCAAGTACGTCATCGCCCGGGGCACGGAGATTCCGGCCGGCGGTTACCTGGTTCTGACGGAACGCGAGCACTTCGCCAATCCATCCGATGTGGGCTGCCGTCAGCCCTTCGGTCTGAGTCGAAACGGCGAAACCGTCTATGTGCATTCCGGCAACAGCGCCACTCTGACCGGCTACTCCGAACAGGTGACCTTCGGGCCCTCCGATCCGGGTGTTTCCTTCGTCCGCCATGCCACGAGCACGGGCGATTCCGACTTCGTCGCCGCCGGTGCGGCCACGCCGGGCCAGGCCAACGCCTACCCGCAGGTCGGCCCGATCGTCATCAACGAGATCATGTACCACCCGGATGGCGTTCAGGACACACCGTACATCGAGCTGGTGAATATCAGCAGCTCGGCGGTGACGTTGTACGACTCGTCGCGAGGCGTTCCCTGGCGACTCGCCGATGCGTCTCAAGCCGCCGGCGTCGATCTCCTGCTGCCCGCCGGTCCACCGATCACGCTGCCGCCCTACAGCTTCCTGCTGCTGGTCAAAGATCGTGCCGCGTTTGTCGCCCGCTACGGCGTCCCGGCATCGGCAACGATCGTGGAATGGACCTTCGGGACTCTCAGAGACACCGGCGGCCGGCTCACGCTCTCCCAGCCGGGCGATCTGAACGATGGCACGCGGCAGTGGGTCACCGTCGATTCGGTCGCCTTCAGCGATGGTTCCCACGGAAGTGACTTCTCGGGCGGAATCGATCCGTGGCCCGCGTCCGCGGATGGACAAGGCTCATCGCTGGTCCGCCTCCGCGCCGGCGCCTACGGCAACGATCCCGCCAACTGGCGCGCCGAGTCACCGTCCCCCGGCACGAGCAGCCGCCGGCTGGTCATCGTTCACTGAGGGTTCGCGGCTTGCGGCTGGACCTTCCGCTTGGAGGCGCGAATCTTGTTGATGTCCTCCGCGCTGAGGCGTCGCTGCTGGAACCCGATCAGCTCCTCCGCCGTGAAGTTCTCGTATTGCGGATCGTGGACCTGGGTCATGAACTCCACCGAGACGCGGAAATTCCGCAGGCGGATGAGGTCGTCCAACGAAAAACGGTAGCCCAGTTTCTTGAGACGGACCGCCTCTTCGGCACTGAGGCGGAAGTTCCGCGCCCGGATGATGTCGTCCAGGGAGAAATCGTAGCCGCCCTGTTTGAATGTCACGACGTAATCCGGCGGGATGCGAAAGTTGTTCAGCCGAATCAGCTCGTCAAGATCGTATCGCAGGCCCGCCGCGTGCAGTGTGCGGGCGGTTTCGACGGGGATGCGGAAGTTGTTGACGCGGATCATCTCGTCGATGGAGAAATCGTATCCGGCGTCGCGGAACCCCGTGAACTGCTCCACGTTCAGGCGGAAGTTGTTGACGCGAATGAGTTCGTCGACCGTGAAGTCGTAGCCCGCCTGCTTGAATCCGCGGAGCATATCCAGACGGAGGTGGAAGTTGTTCAGCCGGATGATCTCTTCGGCGGAGAATTTGTACCCCGCCTGACGAATGCCCCTGGCATAGTCCGGCGCGATGTGGAAATTGCTCAACCGTACCAGATCGTTGAGCGTCACCTTGTCGCCCAGGGCTTCCTTCATCTGCCGGGCGTAGCCCAGATCGAGGTTATGAACGAACAGCGTGAGGGCGTCGTCCACGTCCGGCGTGGTATTCACCAGGCGGGAGATTTCGTCGAGGTACGCCGCATGGGGTCGGAATGTCACGGTGCCGCTGCCGCCGTCGGCAGATCGCTGTCCCTCGAAAACCATGACGCCGGCGGGGCGTTCCAGCTTGAAGTTGACCGTTCGCTCACCGCTGCCGGAAGCCTGCCACGGGGCCGCACCCTCCACGTACAGACTGTGGTGCTCGACATCCCCGCCTTCCTGATCGATTTCGAGACGAAGGAATCCGCCGGGATAGTCCCAGTCGCCGCTGGCGGTCCAATGGCCGGCGTAGGTGTTCGGCTCGGCCGTGCTGCGTGCGAAGGAGTCGATACGGAGAGCCAGAGACTCGTTGGCACGCCTGGGGCGAGCCTGCTGACGAAACCGCCGGGCCAGATCGGCCGTGACCTCGGCGGTAGAGACAGAAGCGCCTTCCTCGACGCTGATCCGCACCTCGGTTGGCTGGCCCGTCGTGCTGGCGACCTCGAATCGAACGAGCTTGCCGTCACTCGTTCGGGCCTCGGTCCAACTGTGGGCGGATGCTTCCTTCTTCGTTGTGGAGAAGAGGCCGCGACGCGTGGTGGCAACGCTGGAATTCTCGGACCCGGCCTGCTCGTGCTGCCAGCCCCGGTCCCGCATCAACTCAGTGATGGCCCCGTGCACATTGGCGTTGCCGCCCGAGATCTGAATGAGACCTTCTTCCTCATGGGTTTCGATCTCCAGACACCCGCCTACGCACGCCAGTGCCACCACCAGGCTCAGTGCGATCTTCTTCATAGAACATCTCCCGAAACGAACGATCTATCTGCCAACTACAGACGGGCGCCGAACCGATTCATTACACCGTTTCTCCCGTCTTGTGACGCGTGCTCTCTTCGAGAATGGCGATATTGGCCATGGCCTCCTCGAAGCTGCCGCCGCACACCGTTGGGTCGGGCCGGTAGCCCCGGCAGAACGCCGGTCGCTCGGGCCGGCCGTACAAGCGGCACAGGTTGTGGTCGTCCAGGTTGACGCACCGCGTCCCCGCTGGCTTGCCCTGCGGCATCCCCGGCATCGCCGTCGTGATCGACGGCCCGATACAACACGCTCCACATTTCCGGCAATCCATGCTCATTCGAATGTGAAATGGTGCATTTCGAGAAGCCGGAAAGTTTTCTCCGGCACGGACTTGAGGTTGACCGTCTTCTCGCGCACCTGGTCCAACGGCGCGTCACACCAGAGGTCCAGACAATCGACCCGATGCCCGGCGGCGCGGAGAGAGGCGATCACCCGGTAGAGTTCGAGGGTGGCTTTCACGGCGTCCTCTTCCTCCGGCGACCAATCCTCCGGCTCCCTGAAGTCACCCGTCTCATCATACACCACATGTCGGAACGTACAACTGCACCCGGATTTGGAGCCGACGAACCACACGTTGGGATTGTTCAGGAGGTCCAGACTGTCCTTGCTCACGCCGGTATCGTTCGTACTGCCGGGCGGCTTAAACTGAACCAATTCCGAATTGTGCCGGCTCAGATCCTCGGGGCTGTTCGTCGAAAGATAAAAGAGATAGCACATAGAGAAGCCTGGCCTTCGCCATCGATCCTAGTGGACGAGTATGTCGTCGGGCATCATCAGAATCACGCTGTCTCGGCGGAGCAGCTCGATGCGCTGCAGGGCTTGGAAGAGGACCCGGGCCCGGCTGGGTTCCGTCTTCCGCAGCATCTGCAGGGCGGTGGCCAGATCGGGAGAGCCGGTCAGCAGGCTGGTAGTCGTAGACAGTGACACGTCCGACGGGCGTTCGCCCTGGCCGGTGTAGTCTTCGAGCAGCAGGGTGATGAAATCCTTGGGCTCGGGGACGATGCGCACGTCGTAGTCCGTAAGGGACGCCTTGGACGCGGCATATTCGAGGGCGGATTGCAGACCACCGAGCTGGTCCACGAGACCCAGGTCCAAGGCCTGTTGGCCCGTGTAGACCCGGCCGCCGGCGATTTCGTCGATGGGCTTGCGGAGTTTGTCGCCGCGACCCTTCGTCACGTGGCCTTTGAAGACGTCGTACACCTTCACCATGTACTGATCCAGCACCTGGCGTTGGGCCGCGTCGAACGGGCGCAGGTCCGTGAAGAGGTCGGAATTGGCGCCGCGTTTGTAGTCTTTCCAGTTGATGCCGAGCTTGTCCCACAGTCCGGTCGTGATGAGCTTGCCGCCCACGACGCCGATGGAAGCGGTGAGGGTGGTCTCGTCGGCGAAGATCGTATCGGCGCCGCACGCGACGTAATACCCGCCGCTGGCGGCCACGTCACCCATGGAAACGATGAAGGGCTTGCGGCCCTTGATCAGCTTGGTGGCGTTGAGAATCACGTCACTCGCTTCGGCCGAGCCGCCGGGGGAATCGACGCGCATGACCACGGCCTTGACGGAACCGTCGTTCGCGGCCGTTTCGAGCGCCTTGGCGATGTCCCCACCGAAGGCGGCGCCGGAGGCAAAGAGCGGGCTGGACTGGCCGTAGCCAGGCAGGATCGCGCCCTCGACGTAGATGAGAGCCACCGCATCCTTCTGCGGCTTTTGGGGCGGATTCATCAGCTCACCGAGAATCGAGAAGAACGCCAGCGGACTATTCACATTGACGGCGGGCTTCTTCTGGCGGCCGTAGCGGTTCTCGAACTGCACCGTCCCGCCGAACTCCTTGCGCACACGCTCCAGGAACGCCTCCCGCGTCTCGACGGCGTCGATCAGACCCTTGGCCAGCGCTTCGTCGGCCAGATACGGCGCATGATCGATGAGGTCACGCACCTGCTCGGGCGTCTTGTTCCGTGACTTGGCGATCATGTCCACGACCGAGGCATAGAGTCCGTCCAGCAGCCAGTTGATATTGTCCGCGGCGGGACCGCTGGGCTCCGTGCGCGTCAGCATCTCCCCGGCGGACTTGTAGTCGCCCACGTGGAGGATGTCCGCCTGGACGCCGATCTTGTCGAGCAGCGCCTTGAGGTAGAGGGACTCGCTGTAGATGCCGGTCAGGAGCAGGGTGGACTGCGGCGCGACGCTGAGATTGCTGCCCGAACAGAGCAGGGCGTAGCTGCCGGTGCTCATCGCGCCGGTGTGAACGTAAATCTTCTTGCCGGACCCTTTGATGCGTTCGAGGGCCGCACGCAGCTCGGACAATTGCCCTGTCCCGAAGGACATGCTGTCGAAGGTCAGCACGACGCCCTTGACCTTGTTGTCGTCGGCGATCTGCTTCATCCGACCGACCAGCCCCTTCAGCGAGGTCAATTGCGTACTGGTCAACCCGAGCAGGTCGGACATCGGCGCCTCCATCAGGTCGCCCGTCAGATGGAGGTGGACCACCATCGTCGGCGCCGGTGGGGTCGCCGGGGCGTTGTTCGGCTCGGCCGCCCCGTACACCGATCCCGACACCACCAGCACGCATGTCACGAACACCGAAATCCACTTTGCTCTCGCGCACTTCATGATCGCTCTCCTTTCAGCTCGACTCATTCCGCCTGACGGCCTGCACACGTACTTCATTCACCGCCGCCTATCATGCCAGAAACGCCCTGACTTGGCTATACGCCCAAGCACAGGTTATTGCTCGCGGCGTCGTTTCAAGTCTTCAAGCTCCTGCCGAAGCTGCTGATTCTGCTGCTCCAGCCGCGCCTCCCGGCTGAGAACGTCGGGGCGGCTAACTCCTGCTATGATGCGGTCTTGTGTGAAATAGACCCCGCCGAAGAGACTCGTCTTGCAGGTGCCCTCATGTATGTTGCCCGCGGCGTCTTCATACCGCACCTCGTATATCCGCGCATCCTTTTCACCGAACCAGCCTTTGCCGAGCGGGCTCCACCGCTTGTCGATAATGCGTCCGCCTTGCTCGGCGATGTACTGGTCGATGCGGTCGTGGTCCATCCCGCCCGCCGCCAAGCGAAACAACAACGCCAAGAACGCAAACCCGACGACGATCAAGAATCCTGACATACCGGTTTCTCCTTCGTGCTGCCTGACTCCTACATAGACGCACGAACGGGCGAATCATCACAGCGCGACCATCAATTCCCGCCCGCCGGAGGTTTGCCGGACAGGACAGCCTCAATCTTCTTCAGAATCTTGGGCGAGCGGACGTTGCGGTCCTGCATCATCAGGCTCGCGAAGTTGTCGGCCAGGATCTCGTCGGGATGAATGGTATACTGTGTGTTGCGGCCGATCTGTTCGAAGTAGCCGGAAAGCTGGCTTTGCTCGACGAGTCGCGGCTCGTGGCCCGCCGGGGTCGACTTCACAGCGGGCGAATTGGCGTCCGTCGGGACCACCATGAAGCGGAACTGCATGTAGTTGAAGAACTCGCCGTCGCGATTGGGATCGTATCGCTCCGCCAGTGAGAAGAGGATCGGGATCGCCCATACCGGCCGGCCGGCCACCTGCACGGCGATGCAGTGATCGTTCCGAGGGCCATCCGGGTTGGTGATCCTGCGCGACTTGAGGTTCTCGGGGAACGTCACCTCGTCGCACTTCTCGAATCCGATGGCCTTGTAGAGCTTCTCCCGCAGGTCGGGGTTGGCCCGCGAGAGCACGTGGAACAGCTCATGATAGAGCAGCCTCGGATTCGCCGGCCGTCCCGGCGCGACGTCGGACTTCGGCAGAACGATCGCATGGTCCCGGGTATAGGTCGCATTCCCTTCTTCCACGCCGCTCGTCTTGATCAGATAGATCGTCTTGGGAAGCGGCAGGGGGCAGCGGCTCAGCCCCGTCTGGACGACTTTGAGCGCGGAGGTCATCTGTTGCTTCTCCGCCTCCGTCCAGTCCAGCACGCTCTGCCCGACGAACTCCAGATAGTCTTTCTCCGAGATTTCCTTGTCCGTCTTCAGCCGGGCCGCCCGGTCGAATGGGCTGAGCGCCTGCACGAACTCATCCCGCGCCGTCAGTATCTTCCGGCCCTGTTCGACAGTCGCGAATACGAAGTTCGTGTTCTGTCCCTGAGACACTCCGCCCAGAACAAGTAGAACCGCGATGGTGATCATGGATTACTCCCAGCATAACGCATCGTACTACACCTTGAAGATCAGGCGTGTCAGGAAAGCGCCGATGAAAAACAGCCAGCCCAGAACGGCTACGGCCGGGCCCGTGGAGGGCTTGGGATTCCAGGCTCCACGGCCTACCCACATGGCCTCTCCCAGCACTTCCGCCCACCACACACAGATGAATCCGAAGAAGAGGCCCAGGAAGCCCAGACCATTCTTGAACAGTCCATGGTCCGGCTGCGCACTGGTCGGGAAGACCCAATAGCTGCCCACGAACACCCCCAGCGCCGCCAGACACATCCATCGCGATCGGTCCATGCGTTCATCCCTCCTCGCCGGCTTCCGCCGGTTCCATACGGATCGTGCAGCAGGCATCGGCCTGGTCATCAAAGTGACAGGTGACCTTGAACTGACGCGGACCGAGTTCATTGAGATTGAGGGTCAGCCCCATAGTCCCGTCGACCGGTTTCCTATATCTCCTCGGTTTCAAGGCGCACATGAGTTTGAGCCGGTTGACGACGTCGTCTACCGGCGGTGGCTCCACTTTCTCATCCCTGAAACGGATGGAGGGCAAGATCTCGGATCGCTTCAGTGTGCGCGTGCCGAGGCCATCCGGCGACATCTCCATGAGCAGGAGATTGACATAGCGTTCCGCCGGCGTGGGTGGGTTGCAGGTGAGATGCAGGATCTCTCGTGGGTTCGACCTGTCCAGGCATTCGTCCGCCGTGGCGTATGCAGCGTCGGGGGGCAGTCTGGCCCCGATGTCCTTGCCGCCGGAGTCCTCGACGAGTCCCCGTACCTGGTCTCGGGTAAGCCGGCGACGCCAAAGTCCGACGGACTGTCGCCATTTCACCTCGGGACCTGTACGCTCAAAGATCGTTCGGATGATGGTTGCGGGGTCCTTGATTCCGCGAAGGGAGGCTCTGGCCTTGGCTCTGACGATTGCCCCGGAGATTCGGCCTTTGGAAAGGTCCAGGTCGACACACCGAATGTCGCCGAATCTGGTTATGCATGCGAGGGTTGTGGTTGGACCGCCCAAGGGAGCGATAAGGAAATCGTCCCCTATGGTAACATGAACGCGCTTGGCCAAATGGCGAGTGCAAAGGCGGAGGCCGCCGACCGCGACGACCCATATCACGACAATAGAACCCAGGACAAGAGGGAGGGCGGCCAGTTTCACGCCGGACATCTGGTCCGGGTACATCCGGCAGAGGACATAAATGCTGCCAAAGGCCAGAAAGCACACAGCCAGGCCCACCGAGACTATGATAGTCAGCCACCGAGTTGTTGCTCGAAGGGCTCGCTCATCGCCGTCCACCACAAGGACGCAATGGGGTTTGTCGCTGGCCATAGGTCTTCTCCACCTCTTCAGTTCATCACCAGTGGTACCTCACCGCTACGTGGTATTGTACCCAAAACGGGCGGAAGGAAGCAATCCACATGTCACCCCCAGCGGAGTCCAGAGGTCTGGCTGCGTATGGGCATGACGTCTCATTCGCGCCCAGATGCCGCTGCTGTGGTCGGCAGGACAGAGTCACAGCTTGTCGGCAGGTACAGGTTCCGACGTGCGGCGGGAGGGGCGGGCCATCAGGCACGCAATCATCAGGCCGACCGCGAAGACCATGAGCTGCGCGAGAAGCCAGGGCCAAAAGTGGTGCACCCTGTCACACAAATACTCGGCGGCGATGTAGATGACAGCTCCCGCAATCAACGTGCTCAGGAAGATGGCGAACTCGTGTTTTCTCACACCATCGAGACGCGCCGTGTCGTACAGGATAACGGCGTAGATCAGGCCTGCCACGCTGCCAAAGGCGGCCATGGTGGCCACGGCGAACCCTTCCCAGCCCGGACGAATGAACATGGCCCCACCTCCCGTGATTTGACGCGTCCAGATGTCAATGATCTGGGTCATCATTCCCAAGATGCCACCGAGCACCATGCCGAAACCTGTCAACCATAACATACCGCGTTCTCCTCTCTTATATCGCGACCTGGACGGGGGTGACCTTCAGGGCCTTGGCGATGTCCTGGGGGTTGATGCGGACGAGGAGGCCGCGGTGGCCGCCGTTGATGTAGATCGCGTCGAGATCGAGAATGGTCTGCTCGACGTAGACCGGCAGGGGCTTGCGGGTGCCGAAGGGGCTGGTGCCGCCGACCTTGTAGCCGCTGTGCTTCTCGGCGATCTTCGGATCGCAGGGGGTGACGGACTTGACGCCCACGGTGCGGGCCAACTGCTTGGTCGAGACTTCGCGGTCGCCGTGCATCAGGATGATGAGCGGGTCCTTGGCGTCGGTCTCCATCACGAGCGTCTTGACGACGGCGTGCTCGTCGACGCCCAGCTCGCGCGCCGAGACCGCTGTGCCGCCGTGTTCCTCGTAGGTGTACTCACGAACCTCGAAGCGGATGCTATGCTCCAACAGGCAGCGGATCGCGTTCGTCTTGGGGTAGTCTTTCCTAGCCATAGCACGTTATTATGCCGTCGAACGCGAGCACGTGCAACCAGAGATCAGGCGACAGAAGTCAGAGGACAGAGGACAGAAACATAGGCAAGCGGGTCTGTGACCTCTGACTTCTGTCCTCTACGGCTGGTTGGCATCGGGTCTGGCCTTCATCGCTTTGACGTGCCGCTTGAACGCCTCGGCGGCTTCCTTGTCGCTGCTCAGTTCCGTACTGTCCTGGCCTGATCGTGCACGGTGCGCGAGAACAGGACGCCGAGCAAGGGGATATCGCCCAGCACGGGGACTCTGCTGATCGTGTCGGTGACCTGGTCCTCAATCAGCCCGCCGATCACGATGGTCTGCCCGTTCGCCGGAGTTCACACTCGCTTCTTCACCGGGTCAGTGGTTTCGTGTCTGATCTCGGTTACAGGACTAAGCCGGCTTCTCTACGGCGGTATTGCCCGAAGGAGTGGCTGATTATCCGCCCTTGGCCCGGCGGAAGAAAGTTGCCGAAATAGAGGATTTGGTTGTAACGGCCGACGCCGGGGCGGCCACTGCCCCAGTGAACTGCAGCGCTCAAAGAAGCCAAGTCTTCATGTTCATTCTCTGCTCATACCGCCTCTCGTCAACGGAGGCGGTCTTCCCAGGGGTAGACCCGGTAAAATCCCTAGTCTAAAGCCCGACTCCAGAATCGCCGATAATTGATTTATGGGAACCGGCATGGCTACGTATAATGGCCCAGAGTCGTCGACACATGGACCCGAGCAACCTCCAATCGGACAGGCTACCGGCATGAAAAAATGCCCGTGGTGTGCGGAGCTGATTCAAGATGAGGCGATCAAATGCCGCTTCTGCGGCGAGTTCCTCAACGGTCGGCCCATTGCTCCTCCAACGGCCACGGGCGTCAAGTGGTATTATACGAATGGCAGCGTCATCATCGCCCTGCTGTGCGTCGGACCTCTCGCGCTGCCGCTGGTCTGGTTCAATCCCCGGTACAAAGTCACGACCAGGATCCTCCTGACGGCCATCGTGCTCGGCGGAACGGTTCTCCTGGGCTACCTGATGGGGTGGATCTATCAGGTCTTCATGGGCCAGTTGCTCAGTCTCGGTCAATAGCCGGTCCCATCCCTCCCGCGCCTCCGCACGACATTTCCCGATTGCAGAATGAGAGCACTCCCGTTAGGATGTATCCACATTCACGGCCTTTGACAACCGAGACAGCAAAAAGGAGGTAGAACATGCGCAGACGTGACTTTTTGGCGGCATCGTGTGTAACGGGATTGGCATCGGTGACCGGCGCCGTGGCGTCGGCTCTGGGGCGGGAGGCCCCGCCGCGCATCGCGGGCGAGACCGATGCTGCGTACCAGGTCCGCCTGAGGGCGGCCCAGGCAAGTGACTCCTCGGGGGAGGGCGCCAAGGTAACTCGGGCTCCGAACGAAACCGAGGCGCAGTATCAAGCGCGACTCGCCAATTCGAGAGCGGCCCGGGCCGCGCAGAGAAACGCCCGGGAGTTCCTGGAGTTGCAGCGGTATGAAATCGAGACGCCGGACCAGAAGGCGGCGTTTGACGCCTTTGCCGCCGACGCGTTGATCCCCGCTCTGAACCGCATGGGCGTCAAATCCGTTGGCGTCTTCTACCCAGCCGAAGGCATCAGCCCGATCTATGTGTTGCTGAACAGCCCGTCGGTGCAGGCTCTGACGATGGTTCCGATCAGGCTGTCTGCCGACAAAGAGTTCGAGGCCAAGGGCTCTGCGTTTCTCGATGCCCCGCTGGACAAACCCGCCTTCAAGCGCATGACCAGCCAGCTCCTGCTGGCCTTCGAGGGGATGCCGAAAGTGGAGCGGCCGATCGACAGCCCGAATCGCATCTTCCAGTTGCGGACGAATGAGAACCCCAGCGTGAAGGCGGGACTCCGCAAGATCGAGATGTTCAACTCCGGCGAGATCGCGATCTTTCGCAAGACGGGACTGCTCCCGGTCTTCCTGGGCCAGACCCTCGTCGGCGAGAAAATGCCCAGTCTGACCTACATGCTTGCCTTCAACGGCATGGAAGAGAGCAAGGCCAATTGGGAGAAGTTCAAGGCCGACCCGGATTGGAAGGCGCTGAGCGCGAAGCCCGAGTACAACGACAAGAAGAACATCTGCGCGACCACGAATGTCTACCTGAAGCCGGCCGGCTACTCGCAGATCTGACAAGTCCAGTGGACTCAATGGCCGTAGGGGCAACCCCCTGTGGTTGCCCTGGCCCGTTCGCATGAGCTGAGGGCAGGCACAGGGGCCTGCCCCTGCGCAGGCTGAACGTACAGGATCGTATGCGGGAAGGGCGAATCATGATTCGCCCCTACGCGCCATGCGGCATCACGATGAGGGGGCTTGGGCGACCTGGCGATAGCTGACGAAGGCGATCTTCCGGCTGTCGGGCGACCAGGAGGGCACGTTCATCGTGCCCTGGCCGCCGCACAGGTGGGCGATGATTCTGGATTGGCCGCCGCCGGTCGACATCAGCCGCAGCGTCACCTGCTTGTTGGCCGGATGGCCCTCGACGGACTTGTCGTAGGCGAGAAAGACGAGCGATCTGCCGTCGGGCGAAATGTGGGGGAACCAGTCGGCCGTGTCCGTTCCGGTTGTCACCTGTTCCTGCCGGGAGCCATCGGCCCGCATACGCCAGATCTTCATCAGGCCCGACCGTACCGAATTGAAGTAGATGTACTGGGCGTCCGGTGAATATTCCGGACCATCATCCAGGCCCGGTGCGGTTGTCAGTCGCGTCTCCTGCCCTCCGGTGGCCGGGATGGTGTAAACGTCGAATTCCTTGTTCCGCTCGGCGCAATACGCGAGGGTCTTGCCGTCGGGGGACCAGCCGTGCCAATAGGACGGGCCCTGCGGCGTGACGAGGCGGGCCTCGCCTCCGGTGCTCGGAATGATGTAGATGAGCGATCCTTTGCCCGCGGCGTTGCTGCTCAGCGCGATCCATTTGCCGTCCGGCGTGAAGCCGTGGTCGTTGTTGCACTGGGTGGCCGGGCCGGATTCGATCCTCTCCGGCTCGCCTCCGCCGACCGGGAGCGCGTACAGGCGGCCCTTGCTGTTGTAGACGAACGTCCGGCCGTCGAGCGACCAGTTCGGGGCCTCGAAGTGCTCCCGGGCGCGCCGGACGATCCGCCGCTCGCCCGTGGCGACGTCCAGCACTTCCAGCGTGCTCTCCAGCACCCGCTCGTGGGCCGGGATCACGCCGAGCGTCTTCAGGCTCACCCGGGTGAACACCGCGGTTTCCTCGCGCTTGGCATCGTGCGCGCACACGGCCAAGCCTGCATAAACCGGATCGTGCAGCACGACCGTCATTGACCCGACCGGCTGATACACGCCGCCAGTCTTGGCCACCGAGAGCGTGAAGACGTCCCCATCTCGTTCCAGCAGGATGGAAGCAGGGGCCCTGATCGGGCACTGAATCTCGCGTGTCTGCCCGCCGGCCTCGCTGCGGTATTGCAGGCAGACCAGGCCCACCCCGTGGACCACGGCATCGACGTAAGCGGCGTTCGGATCGAGGCTCTGACGCACCATCCAGCCGCCCTTGCGATGCTCGTTGCCGCCCGTGCCTGCGAAGGCGACGGCCGCGGAGAGCTGCAGGTCGCCCGACACCCGGCGCGCGGCGAAATGGAACGCGTCCTGCGTTCCCCAGATATTGGCGCCGCTGCCCGTGAGGCGGTACTCCTGCCTGGGGGCGTCGAACTTCATCGCGCCCTGGAACGACACGGCGCCGATGTCCCGACTCGAATCGAAAAGACCGGTCCCGCTCGAGCATCCCGATGCCACCAGGGCCAACACCGCCAATACGCACGCGCCAGCTCTGATACGTCTCATGGTTGTCCTCACATTTGGATTGTGACTACAATGGCAAATCGACATCGGCACGTATTATGCTCCGCCGCCCGGCGGGAAGCAAACACGAAAAGGGGAACCGCCGGGACGCAGTGTCAGTCGATGGCGTTTCTACAGGGGCACCGTCGCACACCGACACCGGCTCAGGATGGGAAGGCAAGCCGCACCGGGTGTTTCTTCAGCTCGACCTCGGTGGGCAACAGTTCGTGGCCGAGCACGGCGCCGCCGCGGAGGAATTGATCGACCGTCTGCCGGACCTGCTCCGGCGTCCGGCCGTGCAGCATCGCGTAGAGATTGTAGGGCCAGCCGGCGAACGTGCGGCGCTCGTAGCAGTGGCTGACCGTGCTGAAACGTGCCAGTTTCCGCCCGGCTTCGCCGATACGCTCATGTGCGATCTGGGCGACGAAGAGAACGTTCTCGCCGTAGCCCAGCTTGCGGTGATCGACGACCGCCGCGATCCGCCGAACCACGCCCAAGTCGACCAGTTCCTGCAACGACGCGAGGGAGGCGACCTGCTCTACGTGGCGGAACGGCTGAGACGTGATCTCCAGATTCCCCTGCAACGCCGCAAGCAAATGCTCCTGCTTGTCCGTCAACTCCACATGCACCGACCGGGCGTCGAATCCGCAATCTGCAATCTGCAATCCGCAATCGAAGCCATCGAAATACACATCGAGCTTGAACATCGTCACCACCGGCAGGCTGTGAAACTCGAGGGCGAACCGCCTCCGGAGGTCTGCGAGCGTGGCATCGATGCGTTCCGGCGTCTGCTCCTGCAACGTGAACCACAAGTTGAAAGGGTGCCTCCGCAGATAACTGTGTGACACACCCGCCATCTCATTGACGGCGCTGGTCACGCCGGAGATGGTCTCATCGGGTACGCGAGCGGCCACGAGCGTGCTGTGCATGCCGAGCGCTCGATGGTCGAGAATCGCCGCGATCCGGCGGATGACGCCGGCCTCTTTGAGGTGACGGGTTTCCTGGAGCACCTGCTCTTCGGTGCCGCCCAACTCGTCGGCGATTTGGGCAAACGGCGCTGCGACAACAGGCAGGCCTTTTTGGAGCCTGTTGCAGAGCTGCTTCTGGAATTCCGACAGGGGGGCGGTCATAACGGTTTCCCCGCTTCGTACCAGCAGATAGGGTCCTCGCCGAGGACGTCACCGGTCAGGGCGTAGGCGCGGGCGCGACAGCCGCCGCAGAGCTTGACGAAGGCGCAATGGCCGCACTTGCCTTTGTAGGCCCCCAAATCGCGCACGTCGTTGAGCAACTGCGACTTTTCCCAGACGGCGCCGAAATCGTAGCCGTTCTCGACCAGGTTGCCGGCTTTCAGATCCAGGAAGCCGCAGGTCTGCACGTCGCCACGATAGCTGATGAACCCGAAGCCGCGCCCGCCCATGCAGCCGGTTGCGGGAATGGAATGGGCGAATGGGCGAATGGGCGAGTGGGCGACATTCGCCGGTTCGCCGGTTCGCCGGTTCGCCCTTTCGTTTTCCTGATAAAGCCGGGCGTACTGTGGGCCGCAGGTGACTCTCAGCTCGAGGGGCAGCTCGCTCTTCATTGCCAGGAAATCAGCCAGCAGCTCGGAGTACTGTTGCGGTTGCAGGATCTCCTCTGCGATCTCTTCGCCTCGGCCGGTCGGAACCAGGATGAAGGGATTGAAGCAGGAAGCGCCGAGCCGGTGTGCCAGACCGGCAATCGCCGGCACTTCGGCCAGGTTGCTGCGCGTAATCGTCGTATTGATCTGGAACCGCAAGCCGGAGCGACGACAGGCCTGGGTCGCCTTCAGGACGGCATCGAACGCGCCCGGCGTGCGTCGGAACGCGTCGTGGGTCTGGGCCGTGGCTCCATCCAGCGAGAACGATAGGGCGGTCACACCCGCGTTTTTCAGCGCCGCCACGGACGCATCGTCCAGCGCATAACCGCAGGTGGCCATGACGACGCGCAGGCCGGCGTCGGTTCCGTGCCGGACCAGCTCGTGAATATCGCTGCGTTCGGTGGGCTCGCCGCCAGTGAGGATCAGGACGCACTTGGCATAGCGCGCCAGTCCGTCGATGATCTTCGTACATTGTTCGGTGGTCAACTCATCGGCCGTGCGTCCCGCGTCGGCCCGGCAATGACGGCAATCGTAGCGGCACCGGCGCGTTACCTCGAACGCAATCAATCTCGGCTTGTTGTCTCGGTCGTGGTCTGACATCTAAGAATCGACTCTACTGTGATATCGTTCGGCCGTCAACCCACCTTATGTGGGTGGCAGCCTCAAGCGCAGCTTGGGGATGGTTGAATAGGTTGTCCGATTCGCCATCCCCAAGTCCTGCGGACTTGAGGCTGCCACCCTGGATGGCGAACCTTCACTTCACACACCTCACTGCGCCAGATTCGACGCGGTTCCCGGCGTGGAAAGCAGCGTGTAGAACTCCGCCCAGCGTCGGGCCGGATCGGAGCCGGCTCGGGTTTCGATGCGCTGCTTCACGAGATCGCGCCCCAACGCATAGGTGACGACATAGCTGCGGTAGCGATCGACGAAACTCAACAGGCTCGAAGCTCCCCCGGACGAGGTCAGACAGTATCGTTGGAGCCATTCCAGCATTCCCGCGGCGTCCATCCGACCGTCGAGATAGCGTCTGGCGCCCTCGATCACCGCCGCATCCAGCTCATCCTTCAACGCCATCAGCCGGCAGTACTTCTGAGCCTGGTTGGGATCGAACCCGGCCGCGGGAAAGATGACGTCTCGATAAAGCTGCACCTGCTGTTCCGTCGTCAAAAGCAAATCCCGGCATCCATATTCGGCGAGCCCCTCGGCGATAATCGCACGCGGACCGCACAATGGCCACACGCCATACTCCACCCACCCGCGATTCCCGTACAGTTGCTCCTGCTGTACGCACATATACACGTGATGCCCCGGATACAGTTCGTGTCCGGCCATCTCGACCACATCCGTCACGCCCAGCGGGGCCCCGCGGTTCACCTCCATCACGCTGACGGAGTCTCCCTTGTATGTCAGCGCCGCGCCCCAGGGTCGTCCGCTGACGAACAGAATTCGACAACTCTCATTCGCGGGCAGCCGCAGATGCGCCTTGGTCCGTTCCCGATAGGCGTCGACAGCGCTCGTGAGTACGCTCTCGATGCGGCTGGAGGGAACGATGAACGCGTCCCGGAAACGGTTGAATCGGTCGGCGACCGTGCCCTCGCCCGGCAGGAGCTTGTCGATCTGGTCGATCACACGCTGAAAAGCGTTCGGGTCATACGCGGGAGCCGCGATGTCGTAGAGGGCCTTGGATTCCTCGTCGAACGACATTTTCTTGTCGTCCAGCAGGTCGATCTTGGCACGCACGGACACCAGCAGCTTGCGCAGCACGGCTCGTCGTAGTTTGTCGACGCCCTGGGCCGGGCGCGTGCCGGCCGCATCCAGTCGTTTGAGGAGCTTGTCGGCTTCGGCGCGCAGCGACTCGGCGGGGAAGGACTCCGGCACGTTGGCATCGGAGGGACGCCAGGACGGCGGGCCGAAGTACGTATCGACGTAGGGCGGATCGTACAGGCCGATCTGTAGGACGAGCCGGACGTAGGCCTGGGCGATATCGTTGATGTCCCCCGGACCGGCAGCTCCCGCGCCGGCGGGCAGTCCCGCGACTATCGTGAGAAGGATCCAGTGTACACTCCGCATCGTGGCATGTCTCATGAGGCCTCCGCGTCACGGTTCGTCGTCGTATACAAAGCCCGGCAACATCGCGCTCATCTTCAGCAGGACCGGAATGCTGCGGGGCAGGCAGTCGCGACAGACGGCGAAGCAGTTCTGTTTCCGCCGGAACTGCCGCCGGAGTGCCTGCATTTTCGGACTATTCCAGATGCTCGGGAAATCCTGGGTGAACGCATTGCCGGCGGTGAAACTCTCGTTGGTGTGCGTGGCGCAGCAGGGTGCAACCTCGCCTTTGACCGAGATGAAGCATTGCAGCCACGGCAGGAGGCAGACTTGACCGGACATGGCAGCGTCCTGCTTCACATAGATCGACTTGTACGCGCGAAAATCGCGGGCGACATCTTTCAGGTTTGTCTTGACCTTGAGGCGGCCGGCTTCACGAATTCCCTCCTGCACCGCACGGCGCAGTTCGTCGAAATCGACATCCTTGCCGAGGGTCTCTTCCCGGTCTTTGCCGATGCCCTTCGTCTGGAGAGCACGGAAGAAGACTGTGCGAATATCGAGGCGATGGGCCAGGCGGATGATGTCGGCCATCTCCCGGTAATTCTCTTTGAGAATGACGACATCGAAGCGGATTTCCGGAAACCGCTGTCCGGCCTTCTTCTTCAACTCGTTGAGGCGCTCGATGCCCGCGATGATCTTGTCGAAGCAGTCCTGCCGCCGGATGGCCTGGTAGGTTGCCGGCGTGGCGGCGTCGATGGAGACCTTCATGACGTTCAGGCCGCTGTCGATCAGGTCCTGGGCCATGTTGCCGTGGCCGAGCATGGTCCCGTTCGTCGGGATCATGACCGAGGCGCCGTGGCCGCGGGCGTAGGCGATCATCTGCTTCAGGTCGGGATTCAACAGGGGTTCGCCCGCGCCGGAGAGCGTCAGCTTCAGCGCGCCGATCTGGTCGAAGGTCTTACGGAAGGTCTCGAACGCCAGGTGCTGCGGGTGTTTGATCACTTCGTTGCGGACGCACATGTAGCAGGCGAGATTGCAGAACGTGGTGACTTCGAACTGCACGTAGTACGGCCGCGCGCAGACTTCGGGCTTGCGCACCGCCTCCCAAGCCTTCTTCACAAGCAACAAACTCATCGATTCCTGACCCCAGTTTCAACTCGGCACATGACCCACGATCAAACCCATTTTATAGCGGAAATGGGCGTTCCTGTCCAGCCGGATGCGGGACGCGGTCTTCGTCGCCGGCGGGGGTCGAATTCGCTTGCCATGAGTCCAAGGGCTTTGTAGGCTGCTCGATCATCGATGGGCAGACATGCTAGGAGTCGTCCAATGGAAAAATGGTGGCATCTGGATGTGAATGCAGCCGCGAAGCAGCTTGGTACGGATGCAGCTTCCGGCCTGATCTCGAGCGAGGCGGCGAACCGCCTCCAGAAATACGGACCCAACCAGTTGCAGGAGGCCGAGAAACGGGGTCCCTGGTCGATCTTCTTCGATCAATTCAAGGATTTCATCATCTGGGTGCTGATCGGCGCCGCCATCGTATCCGGCGTGGTGGGCGAGGCCGCCGACGCCGTGGCGATCATTGCCATCGTGATTCTCAATTCCGTTATGGGCTTCATTCAGGAATACCGCGCCGAGAAATCTCTGGCGGCGTTGAAGAAACTGTCTTCCCCCATGTGCAAGGTCATCCGCGGCGGCAATCACGAAGTGGTCGCCGCCAGTCTGCTGGTTCCGGGCGATCTGATCGAGCTGGAGGCCGGCGACAGCATCGGGGCCGACAGCCGCGTCGTATGGCGGACCTCCAACTTCGCGACCCAGGAGGCCAGTCTGACGGGCGAGTCGACGCCGGTGGTCAAGACGACGGACGCGCTGACCGGCAAGGACGTGGCGCTGGCCGACAGGACCAACATGGTCTATATGGGCACATCGGTCGCCGCGGGCAAGGCCCGGGCCGTAGTCGCCGGCACCGGTATGCAGACCGAGCTGGGCAAGATCGCCGGCATGATCCAGGACATCGAGCAGGAAGCCACTCCGCTGCAGAAGAGGCTCGAAGAGTTCGGCAAACGCCTGGTCTACGTGTGCTTCGTCCTCGTGGCGATCGTGTTCCTGCTGGAGTGGCGGCGGGGTGGTGAGCTGCTCAACACCTTCCTGACGGCCGTGAGTCTCGCCGTCGCCGCGATCCCGGAAGGCCTTCCGGCCGTGGTCACGATTGCGCTGGCGCTGGGCGTGCAGCGGATGGTGAAGCGGCACGCGTTGGTCCGCCGGCTGCGCTCGGTCGAGACGCTCGGCTGCGCGACGGTGATCTGCTCCGACAAGACGGGGACATTGACGAAGAATGAAATGACCGTCCAGTCGATCTTTGCCGGCGGCCGGCTGTATCGCGTCACCGGCATCGGCTACGCGCCCAAAGGCGACGTGCTTCTCGACGGCCGGGCCGCTGATCCCAAGGAACATCCGGACCTGATGCGTGCCCTGCGCGTGGCGGTGCTCTGCAATGGCTCGCAGCTCACGGAGCTGGAGGGGGCCTACAAGATCGTCGGCGATCCGACGGAAGGGGCGCTGCTCACCGCCGCTGCCAAGGCAGGCATCTGGAAAAGGGAGGCGGAGGAATCGGCTGCTTTCCTCGATGAGCTGCCGTTCGATTCGGATCGCAAGAAGATGACCATCATCCGGCGGTTGAACGGCCGCCGCGTCGCTTATGTGAAGGGGGCCCCGGATGTCCTGCTGGCGGATTGCACGAGCGTCGATGTCGCCGGGACGGTCCGGCCGCTGACGAGTGACGACCGAAAGCAAATCGTCGCCGCCAACGACGAGATGACCTCCCAGGCGATGCGCGTGCTGGGCATGGCCTATCGTTATCTCGACGATGCGGTGGCCAAACCCGACCCGGCGTCGGTCGAGCGGGACCTCACGTTCGTCGGCCTGGTCGCGATGATCGACCCGCCGCGGGAAGAGGTCAAGCTGGCGATGCAGGCCTGCGTCACCGCGGGCATCCGCACCGTGATGATCACGGGCGACCACAAGAACACGGCCGTGGCCATCGCCAAGGAGTTGGGCTTCTTCGCCAAGGATTCCCTCGCCCTGAGCGGCGACGAGCTGGACCAGTTGAGCGAGGTGCAGCTCGATCAGCAGGTGGAGCGGATTCCCGTCTACGCGCGCGTCACGCCGGAGCATAAGCTGCGCATCGTCAAGGCCTGGCGCAAGAAGGGCCACGTCGTCGCCATGACGGGCGACGGCGTCAACGATGCCCCGGCCGTCAAAGAAGCCGATATTGGCGTCGCGATGGGCATCACCGGGACCGATGTCACGAAAGAAGTCTCGGACATGGTCGTCACCGACGACAACTTCGCCTCCATCGTCGCGGCCGTCGAGGAAGGGCGGGGCATCTACGACAACATCCAGAAGTTCGTACACTACCTTCTCTCGTGCAACGCCGGGGAGATTTTCGTGATGTTTCTCTCGTCGCTCATCGGCATGCCCGTGCCGCTGCTGCCGATCCAGATTCTGTGGGTCAATCTCGTGACGGACGGCCTGCCCGCCCTGGCGCTGGGCGTGGATCCCATCGACAAGAACATCATGCAGCGGAAGCCCCGCAATGCCGCCGAGGGGGTGATCACCAGGAACCGCGTGCTGCTCATGCTCGTCCAGGGGTTCGTCATCTCGATGTGCAGCCTCGCGGCGTTCAGCTTCATCTACTACTTGGAGAATCGCGTCAGCGTGTCCCAGGTGTTCGCGGCGCTGTTCCAGTTCGACTTCGCCCGGCTGCGGGACATCTTCTCGCTCTCTCCCGAGATGCACGACGAAGTCATCGGCAAGGCGCGCACCGTCGGGTTCATCGTCCTGGCTTTCTGTCAGGACTTCCACTCGTACAACTGCCGCAACCAGGTCCGCTCGCTCTTCTCGATCGGCGTCTTCTCGAACAAGAAGCTCATCGGCGCCACGCTCGTTTCGATGACGCTCAACAGCCTGGCGATCTACTGCCCGCTGTTCCAGAAGTTCCTGAAGACCCAGCCGCTCACGGGGACGGAGCTGCTTCTGGTGGTCGTGTTCGCGTCCATACCGCTGTGGTTCATGGAGATCTACAAACGGGTCCGCAAGCCCACCGAAGCTGCCCTCGCATAGGCGTGAAGGTGTCCGTGAAAAAAACTGGCGACTTTCAATTATGGGTCAGCATCCCGACTCTGTCACCCCCGCGTAGGCGGGGGTCCAGGAACCTATCGAACTTATCTGGATTCCCGCCTGCGCGGGAATGACATGGACATACGGCCTCAAGTGCACGGGACACGTGCAATGGTGCCGCCCGGAAACTTGCGCAGACATGACGCGAACAGCCTGTCACGAACGCAAGCAATTTGTCTTGCACGGACTGGGCCGCCTGCTACAATGGTCCGTATAGAAAGGCGGACCCGCAACGAACGATCATTGTGCACCGCGGCATATTTGTTCTTTTTGTTTTCCTTTCGGGCCGCGCCTTCGGAAACGAATTCGGCTTGGTAACGGCTTTTTCGCGGGAGAGAGTCAGGGTCGAATAGTGCAATCTCTCCGGTAGTCTCGGCCGTCCCGGTGGTTGTGCGCGCGATGTCTCACCTACATCGACGGGAGGGTTGTCACGCCGGATGGATGACAGCGGAGGCGCCCCCGCGACCGTAAGGTCGCGGGTCCCCGCTGGCCTGGGAGACGAATACCCCGATTTTCCTGGGAACAGACCGACCGGCGCCGTAATCCTGTACCGTAGATAACTCAGAATTGGAGGGAATAGCCATGAGAGCGCGTCGAGAATTCTGGTGTGTCTGTGTGACAGTTGTCGCTGGTCTGAATGTCTCCGTCTTCGCGGCCGCTTTCGCCGGCGGGACCGGCGAACCCAACGACCCGTACCAAGTCGCCACGGCGAACCAGTTCCTGTCGATCGGCACCGATACATCGTTGGCCGGCAAGCACTTTATCTTGGTGGCTGACCTTGATCTCGATCCCAATCTCCTGGCACAAAACGAGGTCGGCACCATGCCGATTCTGACCACCGGGAGCATCGATGGGCGAGGCCACAAGATCGTGAACGTGCGTATCTATGCATCCCGATGGCGGGGGCTCGGACCAGTTCCAGGGACGATTGGACCGGGTGCCGTCCTGCGCAATCTGGCCATCGAACGTGTCTCCACGGAGGCGGAGGGCAGCGTCATTGCCAAGAATGAAGGCTTCCTGGTCAATTGTTCTGTCGAGGGGATGTCGAACGGTCTGGGGCTCGTAGCGGAGAACACGGGCTACGTCATTCATTGTTCCGTGCAGGGTGACTCGGGGCCCATCGCCCCTCTCGTCGGCAGGAACCTGGGTTCGATCCTCTATTCGTGTGTGACAGGGGGCCTGGCCACCGCCGGAGCACTCGCGACGGAGAACGATGGGGAGATTCGCGGCTGCTATGCGACGGCGGATGTGACGGGAGACACCCTCGCCGGCGGCCTCGTAGGGACGAACTACGGCATGATCTCCTGCTGCTACGCCACCGGTGATGTGAACGCATCCGCGGCTAAATCACGAGCCGGCGGCCTGGTGGGCTGTAACCACGGCCTGATCTCGGATGGCTACGCGGTCGGCACCGTGGCTTCCCCCTATCATCCGGGTGGGCTGGCAGGCGACAACTCTGGAACGATCACGCGGTGCTATGCCGCCGGCATCGGCGGCAAAGGGCTGACCTATGCCGCCTACCCCGGACGCGTCGACCATGTGGATGGCTACGTCCTGCGGCCCAACGACGCCAATTGGGTCGGCTACGGCGGCGGCATTCCTCTGACAGATGCTCAAATGCGGCGTC
>CAYQXM010000069.1:26067-28593 GCA_964421295.1 uncultured Pirellulales bacterium | reverse complement strand
CCAGGCAGAGTCAGGTGTCCGGGGAGTGGCTTTCGGCAATCCCACACTCGACGCGAACGACCCGGATTTCCAGCGATCCGCCCATGTGATTTCCTTCACGATCCCTCCCGTCCTGGACCTGCCCGCCGGTCGATGGAACGTGACGTTAGACCCCAATTATCCCGTCTAGTCGTCTGCCGGAAGAGAGGACTCGTGCCGGCAAATGCCGGAAAGCTCGCAGGGGAGGCACTCGGGGCGGGGACGGCCGGTGCAGTGGACGACGATGCCGATGCGGGAGAGCGAGAAGTCGTACTTGGCCGGGTCGGTGGGCTCGATCTGGGCGAAGGCCGCCGTGATCGCCAGCGCGGTGGACAGCGACGTCGCATTGCTGTCGTGAAACCCCAGAGTCCGGCACAGCCGCGCCATGTGGACGTCGATGGGAACGATCAGCTTGGCCTTGTCCACGGACGTCCACAACCCCAGGTCCACATCGTCTTTGCGCACCATCCAGCGCAGGAACAGGTTCAGTCGCTTGCTGGCGCTGCCCCGGGCCGGACTGGCCAAGAGATACATCAATCCCTTGCTGTGTGTGGCACCCCCGCCCTCGGGGGTGACCCCAGCCGAGGGCGGCTGGGCCACATGGCACAGTCTGTCACAGAAGCGGGTCAAGGCAGGGACGATATTGACCTCCCCCGGGTTGTACCCCTGCAGAAAGAACGCTTCGAGACTCCCCTGCTCCCGCAGGATGGGGCTGAATCGGTCGAACAGGTCGGCGATATCCTCGCCACTCGTGAACCGATGTTTGAAATCCGCCAGATGCCGCCGGGATGCGGCGGTCCAGCTCGCCACGAAGTCGTACGGGCTGCCTCCCAGGCGGGCGAACAGGTTTTCGAGGCTCTTGTGAATCTGCGGCACGCGACCATAGGCCAGCGCCGCGGCGAGAAAGGCCGCGATCTCGATGTCCCGTCGGTCCGCATAGCGGCAGGCAAACTGCAGTGGATCGGTGCCGATGAACTCGCGACGATTGTACTGCGCGTAAAGGCGTTCCAGGATCGTCCGAACCGCGGTGGCTCGTTGGCGAGCTGTCACCGGTCGGCTCTCTTTCGCGGGATGTCCCCGGCGAAACGGCATTCCATTTCCCCGGTCTCGGTGTTGAGCCGGATGCGGCGGCCCCGCGTGCCTCCGACCTCCTGCGTGACGATGCGAATATGGGCGGCGTGCAGCACCTCCGTTGCCGCGGCCACGTTGGCCGGCCCGATGTGGGGAGCGTCGCTGGCCGCCTTCAGGATCACCGCCCCGCCGAAGATGCCGGCGCGGTAGTGCGTGGGCTCAGGATCGATCTTCAGCACGGCACGCACGATGTGCTGCGTCGACGTGACGCCGTATCGGCCGATATCCGGATCGGCCGGGTCGGGCGGACGATCCATCAGGAAGTGGTTCATGGCGCCGAAGCCGTGCTTGTAGTTGTACAGGCAAACGGCGACGCAAGACCCGACCAGCGTCTCCACGAGCGCCGGCCGGCGTCTGACGTAGAACTCGCCCGGTCTGAGAAACTCGCGCGGCAGGTCCGTCATGTGATCCCCCATAGCTTCGTCACTTATCGCCCGCGCGGGCGCTCGCCACGAAACGCCCGTCGTTCTGGAAGACTTCGACCCGGCAGTCGAACAGCTTACTCAGGTGCGCCGATGTCAGCATCTCGTCGGGCTTCCCCTGCGCGAACAGGCGGCCCGACTTCATCAGTACCACCAGCCCCACCGAGTGCGGCAGCTCGTCAAGATGATGCGACACGATCACGATCGTCGGCGGCTCGGCCCGGGCCGCGAGGCGATCCAGCACTTCGACGCACGCTGCCCGCGAGCCGATGTCAAGCCCGACCGTGGGCTCATCTAGCAGCAGAATACGGGCCTTCGAGATCATCGCCCGGGCCAGGAGCGTCTTCATCTGCTCGCCCGAAGAGAGGTCGCCGTAACGGTGCGTCGCCAGCGCGGACAGACCGATCGAGTTCAGCTCTGCGTCGACCCGCCGCCACTGGCTCCTCGACAGCTCCTCGTACAGCGGCAGCATGATCGTGCCGAACAGGCCCGTCGCCACCACTTCCCGCACGGTCATCCACTCGTCGAATTTCGGCGCCCGCGACGGCTCGATCAGGCCGATGGTGCGCCGGACGTCCTCCAGGCTGACCTGCCCCAGCACGGCGCCGTCGATAGAGACGGTGCCTGCCGACGGCCAAAGATACCCCGACAGAACCGCCATCAGAGCGGATTTGCCCGATCCGTTCGGCCCGAGAATAGCGCAACACGTTCCCCGGGCAATGGTGAGGCTGATATTCCCCAGGATAGTCTGTTGGTTCCGGACCACCCCGACGTTTCTAAGCTCTATGGCATTTGTCTTCAAAGAAGTACCAGGATTACGTTGTTTCCCTCGCCCTGCCGCACTTTCATGATACTTCGAGCCCTCCTCTCTGGCAACCCCTACCCGGGTGGCCGAGCACGCCGGCCACCCGGGTAGGGGTTGCAAGAGAGGAGGGCTCGAAGTATCATGAAAGTG
>CAYQXM010000069.1:0-26057 GCA_964421295.1 uncultured Pirellulales bacterium | reverse complement strand
CCCGGGTGGCCGAGCACGCCGGCCCATTCGCCATCCCGAAGTCCTGCGGACTTGAGGCTGCCACCCTGGACTCCTACGGCTGGCGACGGATGCGGAGCGCCATGTAGGGCTTGCCGGGAAGCGGGACGCTGCGGCCATCCTTGTCGGCGAAGACGTAGTTGTCGCGTTTCTTGATCTCGAACACGCCATCGATGGGCGTGATCGTCATGTTCCAGGTGTCGATCACCTCCACGCGGAACTTCATGCCATCGCGGAGATTCGCCTTGTTGAGCTCGAACGGCCACGCGGTCGGCTTCTCGCGGCGGAAGTAGCCGAGGTAGTACTCACCCCGTTTGCCGGCGAAGGGATCGTCCTGCCACTTGTCGATCGGCTCCAGTCCCTCGGCCGGTCCCTCGTCCATGATCTTGCGCAGGAACGCGAGCCGGGCGGGACTCTGCCCGTGCAGAACGCCGCCTTTGGCCCACCAGATGATGTCGTTCGGATCGAGATAGGTCTCGCCGTGCCCCACGTACGTGCCGGCGATGGTGCCTTCCCAAAAGCGGAGCACCATTTCCTCCGCCGAGATGTTGCCCCAGCGCTGCGGCAGATTGCCCTCGTACTTGACCTCGTCGAACACGATCGGCTTGCGATACACATCACGATAGAGCACGGCTCGGCCGTAATCCTCGACCGCGGACCCGTTCTGGATACTCGCGTGTGTCACCCACGGCTGGTTGTGGTTGTATAAGAGCGTGCCGTTGTGGATGGAGCGCAGGTGACCATACGGATCGCTCGCCTGCACGATCTGGAAGAAGCGGTCCCAGTCGACGGGCTTCTTGGTCATCATGAAGTCGTACTCGTTGGCCAGCGACCACCAGACGTTGCGGTAGGCCGCGAGCCGGGCGATGACATAGTGCAGATAGCGATCGTCGGACGCGGCCGGCATGCGGTCGAAGCCCCAGTGTCCCGTGTCGTAGGGATGAAAGAGGATGATGTCCGCCTCGATGCCGAGTCCGCGCAACTGGCCGACACGCTGTTCGAGATGGCGGAAGAACGCCGGGTTGAAGCGCGTGAAATCCCACTTCGCCGGCGGCGTACCCTCGAACGCATACAGCACCGGCTCGGTCTTGTTCCAGGTGTACCACTTCGGGAAGACGCACATCCGAATCTTATTGAACGGCGCGGAAGCCAAGGTCTTCAGCGTCTGCTCTTCGAGAGCGTCACCCTGATGAATCCAGGCGTAGCACGTGGTGCCGATCTGCCGGTACGGCGTGCCGTCGGCATAGGCAAAGTGAAACGTGTTGCGGACGCCGACCGGGCCGTGATTGCCGGACTTCGCCGCCGTGCAGTCAAATTCCCCTTTGCGGCCGTCGAGGCTGGGGTCGTTGCTGTGCGTCGTGTAGCTCCAGCGTCCCGCGGCGTTGGGCATGAACCGAATCTTGTACGTGCCGCCCCCATCATAGAACCCCTCCGGCTTGAAGACCTGACCGTCTTTCGTGAACTCGGCGCTGAGCTCGACGTCCACAAACGGATTGCCGCCCGCCGGTCCCGAGAGAGTCAACTCGAAGATGTCCCATTGTTCGACTCGGACGTCGGTCTGGGCAAATGCGGTGCCCATGAACAGAGGCCACAGCAGGATGAGCGTCCATCGACTCCATTTCCCGTTCAGCATGAGAGACTCCTTGATCGGTTTTGCTTTGCCTTGTACCATGGTCCGGATCAGGCCACAATCACGTTGGACAGTATAAAGGATTCAACATGATAAAACAGCTTCTTGGGGTGTTAGAAACGCTTGTTTTGGTCATGATCCTGTGCGTTGCGGGGTGCGGCAGGAAGGAACAGGCCCAGGGATCGAAGAAGATCGCCGTCGTCATCTCCACTTTGAACAATCCCTGGTTCGTGGTCCTGAAGGACGCCGCCCGGGCGCGGGCCGAGGAACTGGGCTATCAGGTCGACGTGTTCGACAGCCAGAACTCCCCCGCCACCGAGGCCGGCCACTTCGACGCCATCATCGACGGAAAGTACGCCGCCATCCTCTTCAATCCGACAGACGCCCAGGGCTCCATCGCCAGCGTCAAGCGGGCCAAAGACGCGGGAATTCCCACCTTCTGCATGGACCGGGAGATTTCCGCGAATGGTGTCGCCGTCAGCCAGATCCTCTCCGACAACTTCGCCGGCTGCGTCGCCTTGGGCGAGTACTTCGTGCGGAAGCTCGGAGAAAAAGGCAACTACGTCGAACTGTTGGGCATCCTCGGGGACAACAACACGAAGAACCGCTCGGACGGCTTTCACAGCGTGGTGAACAACTACACCGGCCTGAAGATGGTCGCCCAGCAGACGGCGGAATTCGACCGCACGAAAGCCATGGAGGTGATGGAGTCGATCCTCCAGGCCCACCCGGACATCCAGGCGGTGTTCTGCGGCAACGACGCCATGGCCATGGGCGCCTATCGGGCCCTGGTCACGGCCGGCAAGGACAAACAGGTGATGGTCTTCGGCTTCGACGGGGCCAAGGACGTGGTCGACGAGATCCGCGCGGGACACATCATGGCCACGGGCATGCAGTTCCCCAAGACCATGGCCCGGATGGCCGCCGAGTCCGCCGACGCTTACCTCAAGGGCAAGAGGGACCTCCCTCAGAAGGTCCCGGTGGCAGTCGAGCTGGTGACCCGCGAGAACATCGCCAAGTACACCGCCTACGGCCGAAACGAGTAGTGGTCCGATGATACGAAAGCATGTTTTCTCCATCGCGCTGGCTGTCGCCGTGACGGCCGTGGTGTGCAGTTCCGTCGAGTTCCGCAGCCTCAAGAGCAAACGCGCCGAGGAGCAGGCCGCGAAGTTCAGTCCGGCCGAATACGCACGCGATCTGTGGGACCATCGCCTGCCCGGCGTGCTGGACCGCGCGGTGGATGCCGGGCCGTTGATCAAGCTGTTCAACGCCGACATGAAGGCCGCCGTGGTACAGGGCCAGACCCTCGGACAAAGCCGGGTCCATGCGTACCTGCTGTGCGGCGCGGGCCGGATCACGGCCGTGGACAAGGACGGGCTTTGCGTGACTATCCTCGCAGACAGTCCTGGACCCGAGGTCCTGATCTGCACCGGCGCCTACATCCCGGGCAACGCCGTGCGCGATGCCTCGGGCCTGGTCGATGTCAGCGGCTTCTCGGAGACCATGAAGTTCAACCGCATCAGCGCGGAGATCAACCAGATCGTGGTACGGGAAGTAATCCAACCGCTGCTGGAGAAACGGCCGCAGGTCGGGATGCCGATTCGCTTTGTCGGCGCCACCGAGGTTTCGGAAGAGGCCACGGAGTCCGGCCCCTTCGGCGGTCGCACGGCCGCAGATGGGAGCTCGAATCTCGTGAAGATCGTCCCCCTCCGGCTGGAACTGAATTGACCCAATCCTATGACGACGATCGACCGTGACGAAATTGTCCTTGAAGCCGTGGACATTACCAAGAGTTTCGACGGCATCAAGGCCCTGGACGACGCCCACTTGAAAGTGCGGGCGGGCCAGGTCACCGCCTTGATGGGCGAGAACGGGGCGGGCAAATCCACGCTCATGAAGGTCCTCGCGGGTGTGTACCAGGACTACGGCGGCCGACTCGTCTTGAGCGGTCATCCCGTGGCCTTCGTCAGCCCCAGGCAGGCGCAAGACCACGGGGTCGCCATGATCCACCAGGAGCTGAATCTCATCGGCGGGCTCAGCCTCGCGGAGAACATCTTCCTGGGCCGGGAGCCTGTGAATCGCCTGGGCCTGATCGACTTCAAAGCCATGATCCGCCGAGCCGGTGACCTGTTGACCCGACTGGGTCTTCGTGTCGATCCGCGCACGGCCGTCCATGAGCTGCGTGTGGGGCAGCAGCAAATCGTGGAGATCGCCAAGGCCATCGCGCTGAACGCCCGAGTGATCATCATGGATGAGCCCACCTCGGCCATCAGCGAACGCGAGGTCAATGCCCTTCTCGATCTGATTCGCGGCCTGACCAGGCAGGGAGTGGCCATCGTGTATATCAGCCACAAGATGGACGAGGTCTTCCGCATCGCCGACTGGATCACGGTGATGCGCGACGGCCGGACGGTGGGGTCCGAGCCCCGCGGGAATCTCCGCTCCGACGACGTCGTCCGGATGATGGTCGGGCGTGACATCAAAGGCGGCCTCGTACAAAGCCGCAAGGCGGCCGGGCCGGAAGTGTTCCGCGTTGAGGAAATGTGCCTGCCCCATCCGGACCGCCCGGGAGATTTCCTGGTCCATGACGTCCACTTCTCCGTGAGCCGGGGCGAGGTCCTGGGACTGTTTGGCCTGATGGGCGCGGGACGCAGCGAGCTGTTCGAAACGATCTTCGGGTTGCACGCGAAGACCGCGTCGGGCCGGATATACCTGGAAGGCCGAGAACTGCGCATCGCCTCCCCCGCCGACGCCATCCGCGCGGACCTGGCCCTCGTGCCGGAGGATCGCAAACGCCAGGGTCTGGTGATGGACATGTCCCTCGCCGCCAGTGTGTCGCTGGCCAGCCTGAGTCGGGTGGAGCGGTTTGGGTTTCTCAACGATCGCAGGGAACGGGACCTCGCCCGCGACTACATCGATCGCCTGGGCATCAAGGCAGCCTCCCAGCGCCAGCCGGTGAAGCACCTCAGCGGCGGCAATCAACAGAAGGTGGTCATCGCCAAGGCGCTGGCGACGCATCCGAAGGTCCTGCTGCTCGACGAGCCGACCCGGGGGATCGACGTCAATGCGAAGAACCAGATCTATCAGCTCATCGGCGATCTGGCCGGAGCGGGGTTGGCGATCGTGATGATCTCCTCGGAGCTGCCCGAGATCATGGCCCTGGCCCATCGGATCATCGTGATGTCAGAGGGCAGCCAGACCGCGGAGTTCTCCCGCGACCAGGCCCAGGAGGAGGCCCTCCTGAAGGCGGCCCTGCCCCGCAGTCTTCTGACGGCACAATCCGGCACGACCGGCGTGTCACAACCTTGAGGAATTGGGAATGTCGGATCGAACGAACTTCAAATCGCTCGTCTCACGATTTCACTCGTTGATCGCCCTGCTGCTCCTGATCCTGACCTTCAGCATCTGCGCGGACGGCTTCCTCTCCGCCGACAACTTCTGGACGGTGATGCGACAGATTTCGGTCAACGTCTGCCTGTCCGTGGGCATGACGCTGGTGATTCTGACAGGTGGCATTGATCTCTCCGTCGGGTCGATCCTCGGACTGACCGGCGCGATCATGGCGGGCCTGCTCAAGCGCGGCACGGAACTCGATGCCCTGGATCTCTACATCGGCTACGGCGTCCCCGCCGCGATCACGATCGGCCTGCTCGCCGGCGCCAGCCTGGGTCTGTTCAACGGTCTCATGGTCACGCGCTTCCGCGTCCCTCCTTTCATCGCGACCCTGGCCATGCTGACCATCGCCCGCGGCCTGACGAAGCTGTACACGGGCGGCGAGGCGATCACAGGCCTGCCCGACGCCTTTGTTCACACGGGTTCCGGAAGGCTGCTGGGGATTCCCAACCAGTTCTGGATCGCAGCCGGCATCGTGATCATCGCGGTGGTCGTGCTCAAGAAGACCCGGTTCGGCCGATACGTATACGCCGTGGGCGGAAACGAAGAGGCGGCCCAGCTCTCCGGCCTGAACGTCAACCGCATCAAGCGTACGGTCTACGTCGTGGCCGGTGCCCTCGCCGCCGTCGGCGGTCTGATCGTCACGTCCCGGCTGAACTCGGCCACACCGATCGCCGGGGAAGGACTCGAACTGGATTCCATCGCTGCCGTCGTCATCGGCGGCACCTCCCTCTCCGGCGGCCGCGGCACCGTCGCGGGAACCGTCCTCGGCGCCCTGATCATCGGCGTCCTCAACAGCGGCCTGGTCATCATGGGTGTCGATCCCTTCTGGCAGACGGTGATCAAAGGCTTCGTGATCCTGCTGGCCGTCATCATCGACCGCCTCAACAAGCCCACCGTCACCTCCTGAGGATCCGCCGGCCCCACCCCCGCTCCCCGGCGACTTCCGGCCGGTCCGTGCCGTAAGTCTCGTTATGGGACGTCCTTAAGAGAATCCCCTGTGCAGGTGTTACCATTCCGAGATCCCTGACACTCTAAGGGTAGAAGACCGGTGAGTATCGGCGTCAGGCCGGGGTCTTGGAGCGCGTCAGGGTGAACGAGAAAAGTCGGGCCGTGCGACGGAAAAGAAGCGGCCGGATCATGTCCCGCGCGTCATCCGGGTCCCTCGGAATGCCGAACTCCTACCAGGGAACATCGCATCGTGCCGGTTCGTGGCAGATGGGCGTCAGCGTCGCTCCGGTCGGTACTGGACCGGGTCAGATCGAAAGGACGGAAAACATGCACATGGGCAAGATGACGGCGCGGATGGCCGTACTACTCTTGGGGATGGGATTGTTTCTGATCACCTCCGCCGCACGCGCCGAGGACGCCGCCACGGCCACAACGGACGTCAACACCGTGAATGCGGTAGATCATGAAGCGGCGGCGGACTACATCTGGGACGAGTCCGACGTCGTCTATGTCACTCTGAACGGGACGACCGCGACCGTCGCAGGCAGCGGCACGACGACCGACAGCATCCTGACGATCGGCTGCGGCGGCACCTACTACCTCAGCGGCACGCTGAGCGACGGACAGATCATCGTCAATTCCGAGGACAAGAAGACGGTCCGGCTCATTCTGGCCGGAACGGATATCCGCTGCTCCTGGAGCGCCCCCCTCATCGTCGAGAACGCCAAGAAGACGGTTCTCATCCTCGCCGAGAACACGACGAACTACCTGGCGGACGGACGGTCGACCACCGTCACCGACACGACGACGGCAGAACCCAACGCCGTGATCTACAGCAAGGACAACCTGTCGATCTGGGGTGCGGGCTCTCTGACCGTCTGCAGTGACGTCAACGACGGCATCTCCTGCAAGAACGGCCTGGTCATCGCGGGCGGCACGATCGACGTCAACGCGGTCGACGACGGCATCCGCGGCAAGGACTACCTCGTCTTCCGCGGCGGCAAAGTCACCGTCAGGGCCGGCGGCGACGGCCTGAAATCCGACAACGACGAAGACGCCACGATGGGTTACGTCTCCGTCGAATCCGGCACCCTCACCATCAACGCCAAGTCCGAAGCGATCCAGGCCGCCACCGACGTCCTGATCTCGGGCGGCCAAATCACCGCCACTGCGGGCGGCGGCAGCCGCATCCGGTCGCTGACCAATGCGGAAGCCAAAGGCATTGCCGCCGGCGTCAGCCTCGTCGTCGATGACGGAACGCTCGTCGTCGATGCGGCGGAGGATTGCCTCCACTCCAACAGCAGCCTGACCCTCAATGGCGGCACGCTCACCCTGTCGTCCCTGGCCGACGCCCTGCACGCCTCGTCCACCGTGGACATCACCGGCGGGTCCGTCAATGTCACCACCTGCGTGGACGGCATCGACAGCAATGCGATCACGATCGGCGCCGGCACGGTCAAGCTCGTCACCACGGGCGACGGCATCGCCGCAGCGCAGTACGCCACCATCGCGGGCGGCACGATCACCGTGACCTCCACGGGCGACGCGATCACCGCCGGCACCGACCTGGCGATCACGGACGGCCTGTTCACCCTGACCTCCGGCGGCGGCAGCAATGTCACGGCCAGCGCCACCGTCTCGTCCAAAGCGCTCAAAGGTGTCGGCAGCCTCGTCGTGGACGGCGGCACGTTCACCCTGAACTCCGCCGACGACGCGATCCATTCGGACGGAGACGTCACCATCAATGGGGGCACGTTCACGATCGCCGCCAACGACGACGGCGTGCATGCCAACGCCAACCTGACCTTCAACGGCGGCACCGTCGACATCACCAAGTCCTACGAAGGTCTGGAAAGCTACAAAGGTAACATCGCGGTCAACGGCGGCACGATCCATGTCGTGGCCAGCGACGATGGTGTCAACGTCTCCGCCGGGGGGGACACGGGGGCCATGGGGGCTGCCAGCGGCAACTACTACCTTTACATTCGCGGCGGCCGCCTCTACGTCAATGCCGGCGGGGACGGTCTCGACTCCAACGGCTACATCGAAATGACCGACGGCGTCGCCCTCGTCGATGGTCCGACCAACAGCGGCAACGGCGCCCTCGACCACGCCGGTTTCAAGATGACCGGCGGCTTCCTGCTCGCGGCGGGCAGCTCCGGCATGGCCCAGACCACCAGCACGACCTCGACCCAATACGGCGTCCTGGTCAATTTCAGCACGACCCAGGCAGCGAACACCCTGGTCCACATCCAGAGCAGCACCGGCGAGAGCATCCTCACCTACAAACCCACCAAGCAGTACGGCTCGGTGGCGTTCTCCTCGTCGAAACTGAAGCTGGGCACCACGTACGACGTCTACTACGGCGGCACCTGCACCGGCACGGCCACCGACGGCCTGTATGAGAGCGGCACCTACACGGCCGGCACCAAGTACGCCAGCTTCACCGTCACCGGCATGGTGACGAATGTCGGCACCGGCGGCGGTATGGGTGGCGGCACGACTCCGGGCGGTGGCGCCACTCCGGGCGGTGGCGGCACCCCGCGGCGCTGAGACGAGAGCGTCCGGCGCTCAATCCCACGTCTGCGTCAGCAGGTCGTCGACCATGTTGCCCAGGATTCGCTGTCCCGCGGGCGTCAGATTGAACACCCCGACCGGCATCGGCAGGCCGTTCTCATCCGCGTAGGGCGCGTCCTGGGTCCCCGTCGAGAACAGCACCCGCCGGCCCCCGGCGACCATGCCGGCCCCCGGGTAGTACTCCACGCCGGGAGCCCACTGGGCGATCCAGACCGACTGGTACCGGCCGCGGCACAGGGAGAGCACCGTTCCGTTCCCCGCATCGTTCACGTCCTTGAAGAACGCCGTATGGCCCGTCCCCACGTTCGGGTCCAGCACCTGCACGCACTTGCCGGCGTCCAGCGTCACCCCGGTGAAGAAGGCATAGTTGGGGTCCCTCACGAACATCGGCGGCGTTCCGGCGTCCATACGCACGTCCGCCGAGTTGATCCACTTCCAACGATTGTTGCGGGCCATCCACGGATTCATGAGGAGCAGCGGCCGGGTCAGCGCGTTCCACTTGGCCGTCTCCAGGCCGCTGAGGTCGCCGATATCCAGGGCGCGACTGACAATGAGCAGGTCGGCCGCATTGAACTCCACGATCTCGCTTTCCGTCAGGGTCTGGCTCCAGAAGCGCTGACGGACGTCCACCCCCAAGCCTTGCGTCTTCAGCCAATCCACCCATCCCGCATCGTCCTGGATGCCGTCCCCGTTGTTGTCGCAGGGACTGGTCAGGAAGATCGTCTTCGGCTTGACCCTGATATCGCCGGAGATTTCCAGCATGGGCCGACAGCCCGGATCCGTGTATTCCTTGCTGCAGAAACCGAAGCCCCGGTAGTTGCTGTCATCGTTCTTCAGGATGAATGTGACCAATCCGCTGCCCGCGGCGCGACTCTTGATGAAGCGGGCCAGCGCCTCCCCTTCGATCACGACCCGGGTGCCAAACGCGCCGGCGCCTCCCGCCGCGGAGACGACGGTCTCCGTGACACCATTGACGTCCCCATCGAGATCGGTGGTCCGGCCGTTGGCCGTGACGATCGTTCCGGTCGTCCAGCTCATCTCGCCGCCGATGCTGCCGCTGGCCAACATGGTCTCGTTCCAGTTCTGCGGCGTGTTGCCCGACACCTCGTTGAGGCCATAAACGGCGATCCGATCGACGGTGAGCGTATCGTTGCGGTACGGCGGCTTCGGCAGGGAGCCATGCACCGTGAACACCAGCGTCGCGCTGTCGATGCTCTTGATCCGCAGGCCGGACAGATCGAACCGCACGTAGCCCACGTAGTTCATGCTGCCGCCCTGAACGAAGAGGTACTGATCCCCGCCGTGCCTGGCGGAGTCCGTCTTGGTGACAAACGTGTCCGCACTGCTGTCGAACGAAAGCGTCTCCGCCCGCACGCCGGCCGCGGCCGCCATAACGCACAGCATGGAAATCCCCCGCATCCAAAACCTCATCATCGCGTTCCTCCTTCAGTTCACCAGAAGTCTCATTTCGACCAGCGCGCATCACCGGCACGCCTACCAATTCCATTGCCACCGCGAATAGTCCTTGCCCGCGCTCACATCATCCACGCCGTCTCGAAATCCCAGCCGGCGGTGACATCCAACACCATCACGTAGTATACAGGTGGGCTCGCGTCGCGTCAACGCCGAATCGCGCCGTTGCCCTTCCGCCTTGCGAGGGTCAATGCCGCTCCACGGCGACCACCCGCCCGCTTACGGCATCCCGGGTATATGACACCCAGAGCGTCCCGCCGGCATCAAACGTGGCCGAGCTGTAGCGGGGATTGCCTGTAGTCACGAGCGCCTCCGGCTCGGAGAACTGCCCCCGCGCATCGCACTCCGCGTGCCACAGTTCCCAGTTGCCGTCACGCCGTTTCTGGCACCAGACCAGAACGGTGCGTTCCTGCGGTCCCACAGCCACACAGGGACTGCAAATGTGTTCGAGACCCGTGACGAGCGACGCTATCCGGCCGGTGCATCCGGCATCGCCGACGCGGCGGAACTGCAGACTCTTGCCGGCCGTCCTGCCGCCGGAATTGAGGCTGTCCCAGAAGCACCATGCGCCGTCGCCCTGCGACGCCAGGACGGGAACCATATCGATCGTCGTGCCGCTGGCGTAATACGGCTTCGCCAGTTGCAGATTCCCGTCGACGGCCCGCAGGAAAATCGTGGGCGACTCCGGCTCCGGAGGATAGTTCCTGGGCCGGTGGTAGTCCCAGCTCCAGGCGATCAGCATCTTGTTCCCGAGCGGCACGAGCGCCGGGTCGGTGTGATCTTCGTAGTCCGGGACATCGGTCGGGCTGACCTGCACTTCCCGGGAGAGGGTTTCGCCCCGGAGCGTCCGCACGAAGATCTCTTTGTCCCGCGAGATCCCCTGACGATTCTTCTGCCACTGGTAGTAGGTGATCCAGAGCGTGCCGCCCGCGTCCATGGCCATACGTCCGCCCATCGCGTCGTCGTCGGAGTCCGTGACCTGGATGGCCTTCTCGCCCCCGGTCAAACGCTCCAGATTGGTCACGAAGATGTTGTACCGGTCCCCGCCGGCGTTGCTGGTCCAGCAGAACCACACCCGGTTGTCCGCCGCGGTCACGACCGTGCCGTCGTACTCATCGGCCTCCGTACCCGCCACCGCCCGGTCGGCCGACCAGGCCTTGCCATCCCACACGCGCAGCCACACGTCGCTGCTCCGGTCGCGCCGGGCCGTGAACACGAGGAACACCCGCCCGTCCGCCGTAGCGGCCAGATGCGAGTACTGCTCACGCGCCTGCGGCCTATCCGACTCCCCGCTACGGCGCAGCGTTGCGCTCGCATAACGCACGCCGTCTACCTTCTGGAGCGGAGCCGCGTCGGCTGTCACCCGCATCCGCTTCAAGGCTTGGAGCATTTCCGGATCACCGTCGACCAGATTGTTGACCTTGCGCACGACGGTCCCGTTCGGGTCCACCAGCAGCAGGAACGGCCAGCCATCTCGGTTATGCGCCCGCTCGAACGTTCGATCCGGGTCCATCAGGTAGAGAATGTTGCTGTGCCGATAGTGCTTCTGGAAGTCCAGGGCCGTCCGCTCATGGTCGCCCGAGATCACGCGGATGAACTGCACGCCCGCCTTCTCGTACTGCGTCGCTAACTCGCCGACACGACGAGCCTCTTGTTGGCACCCGCCTCACCAGCACGCGCCGAACTCCAGGAAAATCGGCCGCCCCTTATAGTCTTGTGCCCGCACCTGCCGTCCCTGTACGTCCGCCAGCTCAAAGCTCAGACTCTGTCCCGCCGCAGCCGCACTACAGGCCCAGAGCACTCCGCACACGACGAGCCCCACCCGTCGCCCTCGGCACACTCTGCCGATCGTCTCCATCTTTCACCTTCTTTCCGCCTGCCAAGCCGCGCGAACGGTGCGATACCTTCGCTTCTCTATCATCCCTCCGCTCTCTTCGTTCCGCAAGCACAAAAGCCCGGCCCGCGCAGATACGCGGAGGGCTGTAGGTGATACCCTGCAGCCCTCCGTCGGACCATCGGCGAACTATGGTGGAAGTCTTACAAGGACCGCCGCTGCCGCAGCCAGCCCGCCAGGCCGGCGCCCAGGCCGGCCAACAGCATGGCGCCCGGCGCGGGGACAGGCGACGTCCGGCCGTCGTTGACGAACGCCTCGCTCTCTTCGTTGGCGAATCCCTGCACGTGAATCCCGATGCGCAGGTCCATCGCGTCGAGGTCTTCCAGGACATCCGCGTAATCCTGCCCGTCCTTGAGACTGAAGATGATGCCCAACTCCTCGCCGGGGTTGACGCCATTGGGCTGGACGGGCGCATCCGAGTCCGCCGAGAAGCCGGCCGTTGTCTCGAACACCGGCACCGCGTTGTTTGCGCCCGGCAATTCCGCCGGCGTCGCGCCCTGCGCGAACGACACGCCCGCACCATTGACGATAGAGCTCATCCCCAGCAGCGCCCCGTCATCGAAGTAGACGTCGGCGATCGAGCAGGCCTGGGGCCCGGTGTTCCGGAAACGGAACTCGACCTGTCCGCTCCCCGCATCGATCACGTCGACAAAGAGCTGAGCCTCGCCGATGGCCACACTGGCGGCGGCATTGTTCGTGACGTGTGCAAAGCCATACGTCGTCGGCGCGGCCCCTGCTCCCGCCACACAGAATGTCAGCAAAACTGTCACGACCCCAATCAAGACTCTCATACACCACTACCTCCATGATTAGCCCCCGCTCCTCAAAAGTCCGCGGCCTCCGGGCACGCAGACACGCGCATGTTCCTGGGGGGACATTGTCCTGGGACAAAATCGACGCGGGACGCCGGGACACGCTGCCTCTATCGTGCACCTTCCGCCATCCCGCTCGACGGCGGGTAGACCGTACCACCCGCGCCGGGCTTTTTCCTGCAGGGAACACAAAGGTCTTTCGCCTCCGCGCGTCGCCGTGTCGTATCGACGCGACCGGTCAGTTTCCGATGCGTTCCGAGCAGGCGCAGACCGTCACTGGATGATATGCACGAAAATGGAAGAAATGCTCGCGCTATCCATATACTCCTCCTTCATACCGACCCTTCTCCTGGCAGCTTCGTCCCATCCGAAGCCGCTCCGCAAGCGGTGAACGTGCTTATCACAACTTGCTATATTACCAATATTACCAATGCGGAACTGCGTTTGTCAAGATGGTACCTATGTAAATATTTGGGAATACACATCCGACGCGGACATTTGAATATAGCGAAGTTCATGGTGCCCTTCCGAGGGCTTCACCGTGTGGTGTAGTGACCGTGCCAGGCTATATTCGTATGCGGACATGGCCGATCGAGAATCCCGAAGCGGCGCCGAACAGCAACACTTCCTGGCCGGAACCGGGAACGATCGATTTGCACCTGATGGCCTCGTCCATGGCGATGGGAATGGACGCCGCGGCAGTATTGCCGTATCGGTCGGCCGTGATAGCGATGCGCTCATAGGGCATCCGCGTCGTTGCGCTGAGCAAGCGGATCAGCCGCTCCGAGATCTGGTGGGGAACCAGATAATGCACGTTGTCGATGAAACTGGCCTCGCCGAACTCCTCCAGCCGGTAGGCCGTGTATTCGTCGCAATAGGCAGGGACCTGCTCCCGGACCATGCGCGCCAGCGCGTTCAGATCGAGATAGAACCAGCCCATGATGCTCCGCTCGGACCGCGAGCGCCATTCGATGTCGTGCGGCGCGTGACAATAGCGCCAGGAGTTAGGCAGCGTGGTGAGATTGAATTCGAGCAGGCCCCGCTCGTCGTCGGCGGCTTCCATGATGATCGCGGCGCCGCCGTCGCCCAGAGTGAGCCCGCCCAGTTTCGTCTGGAGTTCCTCGCGACTGTCGATCTCGAGGTTGGCCCATTGGCTGCCGGCCTCCCCGCAGACGATCAGACCCTTGCGGCACGCCCCAGCCGCGATCATCGCATCCAGCAGGAACATCGCCTGCAGCACGCTGTTGCAGGCGCACTTGACATCGAACGAGTTGACGCAGCCCAGACCCAGGTGTTCCTGGACCACGGTGGCCGTCGCCGGTTCGATGTGATCCAGATCCGTAGCGGCGAAAATGAGCGTATCGATGTCCCCGGGGGTCAGTTCGGCCCGCTCGAAGGCCACCCGCGCCGCTTGGGCCGCCAGCATCGACGGCGCCACCGCCGGATCCGTCCAACGCCGGCTCTGAATGCCCGTCAGCGCCTCGATGTACCGGGGCAGCGTTTCACGCAGTTGGTCGTCCGCGCAGGTGATCAGCGTACAGAGTTCGGCATTGTCGACCACCCGTTCCGGCAGGAAGGTCCCGATCCCACGAATGCGTGAGCGCGGTCGTTGCGCGACCAGGATGTTGTTCAGCAAACCCATGTTGATTCCTTACAGGACTCCAACCAGACCGGGACGGCTACGGCGCCATGGCAAGACCCCCCATGCAACAGCGTCAGACATGGATGATCCTACCGTCCAGACCGGCCCCTTATCTAAGCCATTTCCCCCCTTTTGTCCAGCCCCTGCCCGCAATTGTCGCTCCCACCATCGCGTGGGCCCGTCGCCTGAGGCCTTCGAACCGGGCCAAAAGAGGTCATAGCACACCCGGCCATTGACTCTCTGTCGGTACGGTTTATGATGAGACCGGCCGTGAGTTTCCAGCGCCCCCATGGGGCGCTGTTGGCGGCAGAGAAGGAGTCTATGGCCAGACAATGCAAAGACCGGAACGTTTGTCGACCGTCAACTATCCCGCTATGCGCACGCAAGAGCATCCTGACGGCCGACATACTCGTCCTGCTGTGCCTCGCGGGCTGTTCCAGTCCGTCGCCCACAGAGGCGCCGAGACCAATGCGGCGTGCAGCAGGCCCGGAGTCCGCTCGCTTCGCCGTGTCCTTTCCCGCAGACGTTCATCCGGGGCCGATCACAGGGCGTGTCCTGCTTTTCGTCTCCCGATCCAACAATCGGGAGCCCCGTTATGCCTCGCTGGGCGCGCCGGACCTTCAGGCCGTCTACGCCATCGATGTGAACGATCTGGCCCCCGGAACCGCGGTAACGTTCTCCCCGAGAGCGTTCCGCTCCCCTGACGCGTTGGCCTATCCCGGCCCTCTCAGCACCCCCAAGCCGGGCCCCCAGTATGCGCAGGCCGTCATCGACCTGGACCAGACCCGCCCCGACCTCAATGTGGGCGGGAACCTCTACCGCCGGATCGTGGAGTGCAACGCCCCCGCAGGATCGGGGCCGCAAACCTGGGAACTGGTCGCGGACCGTGTGACCGCGGAGGCGAAACCGCCTCAGGACACCGATCGGGTGAAGCTCGTCGAGATCGACAGCAAGCTCTTGAGCGACTTTCACGGCCGGCAGGTCAAGCTGCGCGCCGCCGTGGCCCTGCCGGCCGACTACGACCGGGACCCCAACCGGCAGTTCCCCACCGTGTACAGCATTCCCGGCTTCGGCGGCGACCATCTCTCCGCGTGGTGGCGGCCCCCCACCGGAAAGCAGCAGATGATACGGGTGACCCTGGACCCGAAAGTCCCCCTGGGACATTCGGTGTTCGCCAATTCCGCAAACAACGGCCCCGTGGGCGACGCCCTCGTCCAGGAGCTGATCCCGGAAATCGAGAAGCGTTTCCGGGCCGTCCCGCACCCCTACGCCCGCTTCGTCACAGGCCACTCCTCCGGCGGCTGGTCCTCGCTCTGGCTACAGGTGACCTATCCCGACTTCTTCGGCGGCTGCTGGAGCACGTCGCCCGACCCCGTGGATTTCCGCTATTTCCAGACCATGAATATCTACGAGGACCGCAACGGGCACTGGACGCGGGAAGGTTACCCCCGGCCCCTCTCACGCCGCGGCACCGAGATAACCGTGACATTCGTGCAGCAGAATCGTTGGGAGTACGTCCTTGGCTATGGCGATCAGCTCGACTCCTTCAACGCCGTGTTCAGTCCGCGCGGCGCCGATGGCCGGCCCCGGCCGATCATGAACAAGCTCACCGGCGCCATCGACCCCGAGGTGGCCGCGTACTGGAAACGCTACGACATCCGCCTCCTGCTCCAGGACAAGTGGTCCGAACTCGGCCCGAAACTGAAGGGTAAGCTCCACATCATCGGTGGCGGCTGGGACACCTATTATCTCGAAATGGCCGTGGTAGCGTTAGGCGACTTCCTGAAGACCACCGACTACGCCGGCTACGTCGAAATCCTCCCCGGCGACCACGGCTCCTACCACAACGCGTCCCTCCAGGACCGCCTCGACCGCGAAATGTCCGACGCCTTCGCCGCCGGTCAGAAAGCCCTGCAGGAGCAGGCCGGCAGACCCACCAATTGATGGGAGTGTGAACGAAGCCTATCGTGAAGCCAGAGTTTGACTTCTTCATCCGTCAGGCCACACAACTCAAGGATAAGGTCATCGAACTACTCACGCGACGGCACAATCTGCCGTTGAAGTGGTTCCCCCTATTCTTCTTCCTCGCTCGCGTCACTGTATGCCAAGCAGGACGAGAACAAAGGACGCGTCAGACTAACCTTCCAAGTCACGCAGGAGCTTGCGGGCCTCTTCGAGCAAGGGCGATGCGAGCTTCGTGAAGATCTCCACGGCTTGACGCGCATGTTGTAAGCTCTCCGGCTTCTTCCCTTGGCCATGCAACGCGACGGCGAGATGAAGATGACCGTCCGCAATCAGCTCCTGACGACCCATTTTCTCTGCCAAAGACAAGGCCTCGCGGCTCAAGGTTGCGGCACGGGGCCAGTCTCTTCTGGCTATGGCGACCGCAGTGAGATTGCCCGTGATTGACGCCACGCCTTCCGTGTCGTGAACCGTTCGGGCTATCTGCAGGGCTTTGAGCCAATCGCCTTCCGCTGCCGCAAGATCACCCCATTTCCGTTCAGCCTCCGCGAGGCCATTAAGCGCCACGGCCACGTCACTGCTCTCGGGCATCAAGTCGGTGTGCAGACTGACTACCTCGCGATATGCGGCAATCGCGGCCGGATAGTCCTGCATGAAGTGATATCCCATGGCTCGCAGGTGGATCGCTATGGCTCTCGCCCGCTCACCAGCCTTGGACGCCTGCCAGTGAAACTCCGCACGCGAAGAGCACGAGAATAGTGGCTGGGCTTCCTGACGGAGAAAGTGGACGTAGCCTGCGTGGTACGCACGCCAGCCAGCCCCGTCATGATCACCAACCGCCAACGCTCTACGCTCTGCCTGTTCGTTGAGAGAGAGCCATTCGTCCCAACGGCCAGTGAAATTGAAAAAGGATGCGAGTTTCTGGCACACAGACTGGAGGCGATCATTCGCCCCAACGAGAAAGAGGGGTAAAGCTGAAGCTATGATGGGCCAAGCGGCGTCAATTACTGGGAAACACTTGTACTTGTCGCCACCGTTCTTCACGATGATCGCATAAGCGTATTCCTCCAGGCAAGTCCCTATTTCGGCGGTCACTTCGGACCTTTTGCGTCGCAAGAACTCGGCTACCATTGGCACCAGTGCAAAGACCTCCTCGTCTTGATCGGCAATCACAAGAGAGCGGTTGACGAGGCCACGCAGAGCTGTATGGATCGATTCTCTGTCGAGACGAATCACTTCGGCAATGTGTTCTATCCGTGCCGGTTGGGTGAAATGGGTGAGTGCACAAAGAACACGCGTCTCTTCCAGCGTGAATTCTTCGACGAGGTCGCCGAAGACGAACTCCAACGGGTCGTTTTCGGGCGGACAGGTACTCAGAAAATGCAACGCGTCAGTGAGCGTTCGGCAGTTCCCGCGTCCGAGTTGGCCCGCCACCCAACGCAGAAGCAGCGGTCTGCCACCGGTCCGTTTCCAGAGAGCGACACGTTCGTGATCAGCGGTTCTGGCAAGCAACTTGTTGTGCCGGGCAAGATCGGCAAGGGTTGCCAGCGCCGCATTCTGGTCCAATTCTTCGAGAAGTAGCTCCTCAGACATGGACCCAATGCGCCGACGACAGGTGAGGAGGGCCTTGCAGCCCTGCGGCAAGTGCTTGAGGAAGGTGAGGAGTTTATCCCGGTCGGATTTCGGAAGCGATTCAAGATTGTCAAGAATGAGCAGCGTCTGTGTCGCCCGGAGTGCATTGAGCAAGAGCGGAACACGCCGGCTCTTCCGGGCCTTCATGATTTCCGGTTGGCCCAACTCTCTCGCCAATTCGTTGGCCATTTCAAGGAAACCGGGCAGAATGAAGACACCAAGCTGTCGTACACCTTCGTCATCCAACTCGCAAGTCTTCACCGAGAGGAAAATGATGCGATGAAACCATCGGGCGGCACAGTTATGAGCCGCCCGAATAGCTAGCGACGTCTTGCCCATACCGCCGGGCCCGTCAATAAGCGCGCCCCAAGTCGGGTTTCCCACGTCGAGCGCCTCCGCAATCCGCTGCAACTCCTCCGCACGCCCAAAGAACGGTTGGAGACGTGGGAGGTTATTGGGAATGGATGTGAATGGCACCTCCGTACCGGCATTGCACGGTCTCGTATAGTAATCCTTGGGTTTGTTCTCATTGATCGCGAGGCGTTCGAGAATAAGTGTGACAACTTGGTCAGGAGTCCTGTCATCCAGATCACTATAACCCGCGTCAGAGAAGAGCCCGTCGATTGTTGCATGCCCAAACCTGCAGAGCATCACCTCGTCTTCCCGGCGTTTTTTGAGCAGATCAAGAACTGCATCCCACTCCAATCCACACCATTCTTTCTTGGCGTAGTCAGGACAGACAAGGACAACGACAAGGTCTGACTCCTCGTGGTATAGCTTGGGCAAGTAACGGCCAAGACGTGCCCTGGCGAACTCTGCTTCATGGAATCTGTCATAGAGGACGCGTTCTTCCGCGAAACGGGCCGCCAGCAATGCTGCAATTGGTGCGACAAAGTCTCGTTTCTCCCCTGCAAAGGAGAAGGCTACACGGAAGCGTTTGTCACTCATGTTAGGCGTGCCTCATTTCTCGTTCTCGGTGACCAGGCCTTTCGCATCGGGACCGTCGAGCTCTACCTGACGCGGGGAAGCCTTCAGCCTTTTCTGGACCTGCTGGATGGGCTCGGCGGGAGGGAGGGACTCGGGCATGGTGCCGCCAATGCGGCGGATGGCTTCGCGGACTTCTTTGCCGACCTGATGGTGCGTCTCAATCGCCCGTCCCTGGCCGTGGATGCCTTCACGATTCAACTTCTCGCGGGTCTGGGTCATGCGGAACTGGTTGGCGGCCAGCTCGGTGGTCCCCATGCGGTCGAGGAGGTTCTCGCCGGGGCCGATATGCTTGTGATCTTTGATCTGGTCGCTGCCGAGGCCGCCATAGAGACCTTTGTAGCCGGCGTCGTGGAACACGCCGAACATCTCGCTTTGTACGCCTGCCTCCCGTGCGGCGCCGGACAGGGCCTTGAATTCCTGCGTTGTCTGCCTCCGCAACTCCACGCGTTCAACGTCCCGCTGATAGGCATCGCTCAATTCCTGCCGGCGGGTCTGGATCGCGAAGTACTTCTGGGCTAGGGCAATCTCAGGCTTCCTCGGATCGCCATTCTGGGCGATGAGGTAGCAGGCAAAACGGGATAGCTGAAAATCGGTCACTTCTCGCTCACTTCCGGATCCAAGGCTGACCATTTTGCGCGCGCGCGCAAAATGGTGTCCCGGATCGTTACCCGATTGCTGGCAAGAGGTTATGGCTTTGGCCACCGCCTTCTCGAAGCTGCGCCAGTGGTTGTAGCCCAGCAGCGGCTGAAGGTCGCGGGCACTCCAGTACTCCGCGCCATGCGGGTTGACGGATTTCAACTGTTCGAAGCCCTTGTCCTCAGACGCCGGGCCCACACGTGCCGGAAGGTTTTCTTCAGTCATGACAGTCTCCCAACGCCACTGCGATTCGCGTGCCTCCAACTACGAACCGAACGTCCTTTCGATTCCACACCCGGATTCTATGGCCGTGCCGGCAGAAATGCAAAGGGGAAAGATTCCGGGCCGGAGGAACTGGGTCTGTGCAAGTTTTCGGGCAGCGCGGCACCCGGTGGATAACGGCAGACGCTTCGTGAGCCGTAGGGGCAGCCCTCTGTGGCTGCCCTTCTCCCTACGCATCGCTATTAGGGCAAGCACAGAGGCTTGCCCCTACCAGGTTCGCCCGAGATGCATCTGCCAGGATGTTTTCACAGACACGAGGAACTGGATGGGTGGCAGCCTCAAGCGCAGCTTGGGGATGGCCGAATGAGCCATCCGTTTCGCCATCCCCAAGTCCTGCGGACTTGAGGCTGCCACCCTTGAAGAACTCGGTAATCTGTCGCCTGGGTGCCACGTCTACGTCGGCGTAAACATGCCCGTCCACCGATGCGAACATGCTTACGCAAGCGTACGCATGCCACCCTGCACTGGACCTGTGTGCCCCATGACCTCCGCTGGAGAAAGTCAATAATCAGTCATCAATAATCAGTCGCCTACAGCCTCTCGGCGAGGTCGTTTTGGAGGGAGGCGAGGATTTTCTGGAAGCAGCGGCTGTAGGCGTCGACCAGGCCGGCGGGGTCGCGGGACTCCAGGGGGGACGTCTCGGCGTAGTCGCGGGTGAACGCGAGCGTCGGACGTCCCTGCGCGTCGAACTTGGAGACGAAGCAGCGAATCTGCATCACGGCGGCGGACGCCTTCTTGTTGCGCAGGTCGCCGTAGAGCTCGATGACGTTGCCTTCGAGCAGGTGCGTCGGGGCCCCCCGGGCGCCGGGTCCGCTCACTCGCACGAACAAGCCGCTGCGCGCCAGCCAGTCGCGCGTGTGCTCCGTGACCATCACGGCCGGGGCGACGAGGAACTCATTGTAGTAGTCCGCCTGATACTGCAGTTCGTCCACGCGATAGACCAGCGAGCGAGAGGCAAACGCCGCTTCGATGGTGAACCGGTCCACTTCCAGAACGCGCTGGATCTGCTGCTCCGCCACCTGCTGCGGCCGGCCCGGGTCGAGCATGTATTGCAGCTTGTTCGCCAGCGGCGAGCTGGTGCAGCCGCTCAGCGTGACCACGCTGAGCAAAGCTATGGGAAGAAGATGTTTGATGTTTGATGGCTGATGGTTGATGTAACTTTTCACTTCAAACATCAAACTTCTCACTTCAAACTTGTGGTTTTTCATTTGAAGGGCTCCGTTTTCGGGGGCGGGGTGCTGCGGATCAGCTCGGACGGACTGGCTTTCAGCGTTTCGGTCAGGTCCTTGAGATTCGTCGACACCTCCACGAGATTCGTCAACACCGTGTCGATCTGGGGCCGCTCGGCGGCGAGCGTCGCATTGATGCGGTCGATGGCTTCATTCAACCGCTTGAGGACCTCGGGGACCGTCTGGCCCGCCAGCTCGGGCGATCCCGTCACCAGGATCAGCAACCGCCGGTTGGTCTCCCGCAGCTCGGAGAACAACGCCTTGGCCTCGTTGCTGAGGACTGGGACATTCGCTTCACCGACGGTCTTGTTCAGCGACACCATCAGGTTCTTGGTCGTGGTGACCAGGCCGTTGACGTCCAGTTGCTCCAGCTTGGTCAGGACGCGGTCGACCGAGTCCTTGATGCCCGTCAGCTCGCTCTGGATGGCCGGGATGTAAGGGTGCTGCGGGGTCCACGTCGGTTTCATCGGCGGGTAACGGTTCGGATCGACGTAGGTCCCGGCGAGGATGGCCTGGCCGGTGATGATGTTCGAGGAGAGCCGGACGCGCAGGCCGCGGTCCACGCTGCGCAGCCAGCGGCTGCTGAAGTCGGTCGGTGACGACTTCGACGTCCGCCCTGGGTAGGCGGCGAACACGACGCGGACGACGCCCCGGGCGTTGGGGTCGTTGGGTGGCAGGTCGTAGACTTCCCGCAGGAAGCTGATCTCCTTGACCTCCCCCACGCGTACGCCGCGGAGCTCTACGATCGAGCCGACGGTCAGGCCGCTGACGGATTCGTTGAAGTAAGTCTCGAAGTGCACGACGCTGCGGCCGATGTAGCCCGCCCCGAGAATGACGATGCCTGTCACCAGGAGGGCCAAGGCGATCAGCACGAACAATCCGACTTTGAAGTAATTCGCCTTCATACGCACCTATTCATTATGGGCCGAGCGATGGAAGAACTGGCGAACCTTGGGATCGTCGCTGTGGTCCCGCAAGTCCTTCGGATCACCCTCGGCGATGATCGTTTTCGTATCCTTATCGAGCATGATGACCCGGTCGGCCACCGTGTAGATGCTGGGCAGCTCGTGAGTCACGATAACGAACGTCATGTGCAGCGTCCGGGACAAGACCAGGATCAGCTCGTCGAGCTGGGCGCTGGTCACGGGGTCCAGGCCGGCCGACGGCTCGTCCAGGAACAGCACTTCCGGATCGATGGCCAGCGCGCGGGCGATGGCGGCGCGTTTGCGCATGCCGCCGCTCAGCTCGGAGGGCATCTTGTCCTCCGTCCCGGCCAGGCCGACGACCTTCAGTTTCATCCGGGCCACGACCTCCTGCGCCGCGGGCGGCAGATCCGTGAATTCCGCGAGGACCAGGCCGATATTCTCCCGCAGGGTCATCGAGCCGAACAGAGCGCCCTGCTGGTACATGACGCCGATGCGCTCCAGGAGCGCCCGTCGCTCCTCCCCCTCGGCCTGCACGATGTCACGGCCGTCGATGAGGACCCGGCCGCACATGGGCTGGTAGAGGCCGATCATGTGCTTGAGCAGCGTGCTCTTGCCGCAGCCGGAGCCGCCCAGGATGATGAAGACCTCGCCGCGGCGCACATCGAAGTTGATGTCACGCAGCACGACATCGGCGCCGTAGGCGACGGTGAGGTCTTCGACTTTGATGAGCGTTTCGTGGGTCGCGGCGACCGCCATGTCACTATATCCCCAGGAACCAGTAAGCGACGGCGAAAATACCGTCGCACACGATAATGGCCACGATACTGCTGACGACCGCGCGCGTGGCGGCATCGCCGACGGCACTGGCGCCGGTGCCCGTCTGCAGGCCGCGCAGACTGCCGATGACGGCGATCAGCCAGCCGAAGACAAACGTCTTCGCCAGGCCGCTCAGGAGATTGTCCAGCTTGGCCGCGTGATGAATCTGCTCCACGACCAGCGGCGGGGCAAAGCCGATCAGGACCATGACGAGGCCGCAGCCGATGAGCCCCAGGAGAATGTTGAACACCGTCAGCAACGGCAGCACGCAGACCGTCGCCAGCACACGCGGCAGGACGAGAAAACGCACGGGGTCGAGGCCCATCGTGGTCAGGGCGTCGATCTCTTCGTTGATCTTCATCGTGCCGATCTCCGCCGCAAAAGCGGAACCACTGCGGCTGGCCAGAATGATGGCGGCGATGAGCGGCCCCAACTCGCGAAAGAGGACGATGGTCACGAGGTCGGCGACGTAGATGCGCGCGCCGAACCGGGCCAGCGCAATCGAGGACTGGAAGGCGAGAATGACGCCGATGAGGAAACCGAGCATCGCCGTGATGCCCGTGCCGTTGGCGCCGGCCTTGTCGACGATGAGGAAGGTTTCGCTCCACCGAAATCGGTGTGGCCGGACCAACGCCATGAGAGATTTGGCGGCCACTTCGCCCGTGAAGCCGATCATCTCGTACAAATCCCGTCCGGCACGGACCGTCGCCTGCCCAACACGCTCCACGACGCGAACGGCCACGTTCGGCCGGGCCGCCGGTTCTGGCACCGGCCCCGGATCGAACGCCACCACCAAATCTGCCAGTTCCGGCCGGAGACCTTCAATGACGAACTGGCGACCGTCGGATTCCTGACACGACTTCAGTTTGAGCAGCAACGCCATGCCGGCCGAGTCGCAGCTTTCCAAATCGACGGCGTTGATCTCCAACAGGTCGGGACGGCTCTGCACCGCTCTGTTCACGGTTGCGTCCCATAGGCGGGCGGTGGCCGAGACGTCGAGTCGTCCCGCGATGGTCAGAGACAACACGCCTTCTTTCGACTCATACTGCAGACTGACTGTGTCCGCGTCCTTCACGGTCGTGTTTCACCCCACATATATGAACGTCCATGCACCGCCGCATACACAGAAGCCGCATGCTGCGACACGAGGCTCCCGCAATATACCTCACCGCGTCCGCCGCCGCAAGATCATGAGCCCCGGCTTCGCCGTCAATGAGGGGTGGGATAGCGACATCTCACCTGGACACGAGTACCATTCATCCCGGCAACTTCTCGATCCTGATGTCATCTCGCTTCCAACAAGCACTCGGGGTGACTGGACTTGAACCAGCGACCTCTTGGTCCCGAACCAAGCGCTCTAGCCAAACTGAGCTACACCCCGATCAAAACAACTCTACTATAGCGTAGGCACTTAAGAAGTGCAATCTATAACAGATTCACAGGATCCATGTCAATAGCGATTTTCACCATTGGGCGGACTGATGCGGCAGAGCGCAACCGCGTGAATAGGCGACTCATGACACTGGCGTCGGGCGTCTGGACAACGATTTGAAGGCGGTGAAAACGCTGGATTCGGCTGATGACCGCCGGCATCGGGCCGCGAATCTTCGCCTGCAGACCCTCCGCCCTCACAATCTGATCGACCACCTGCCGCAACTTGCCTGCCGCGATCTCGAGTTTCTCGAATTTCGGATCGCGCAACACGATCGTCGCCAGACGCCACACCGGCGGCAGCGAGCAGACCTCACGATGCTTCAGTTCCTCTCGCACAAACCCGTCGAAGTCCTGCTCCATCGCGAACTTCACCGCCGGCTGCTCTGGAAAGTACGTTTGCACGAACACCACGCCTGGTTTCTCGGACCTTCCCGCCCTCCCGGCGACCTGCGAAATCAATTGAAACGTCCGCTCGTTCGACCGGAAGTCCGGCAGATACAGGCACGTATCGGCACTGACGACGCCCACGAGCGTCACGTTCGGAAAATGTAGCCCCTTGGCGAGAATCTGCGTCCCCGCCAGAATATCGATCTTCCCCGCACCGAATTCCGCCAGCAGGTTGTAGTAGTCCGGGGCCGCCATCGCGTCGCTGTCGACCCGCCGGACGCGCGCCGCCGGGAACTTCGCCGCCACCTCCTCCTCCAGCCGCTGCGACCCGACCCCGATCATCGTCATCGGCTTGCCGCACAGCGGGCAATTCCGCGGCACCAGTGTCTGGGCCTGGCAGTGGTGACACATCGCGTACCCGTAATCCATCAGCCGCCCCGTCACGGTCGTCAGCACCGCCGCCGGCTTGGGACTCTTGTGAAACGTCAGCGCCGCATCGCAATTCCGGCATTGCAGCGTATATTTGCACGACGAGCAGAACACCAGATTGCTGTACCCGCGCCGGTTCAGCAGCAGAATCGCCTGCTCCTTCCGTTCGAGCACCTGGTGCAGCCGCTCGACCAGCGGCACGCTCAGCAGCTCGTGCGGCCCCGCCGTGCTCCCTCGCTGCCGCATGTCCACCAGCCGCATCGCCGGCATCGGCAGATCCATCACCCGCTTCGGCAGCCGCACCTGTTTGTAGCTCGACCGCGTCTGGCTGTTCCGCAGACTCTCCAGCGACGGCGTGGCACTGCCCAGCACGCAATGCGCCCCCGCGATATGGGCCCGCTTGATCGCGGTGTCACGACCATGATACCGCGGCACCGAGTCCTGTTTGTAGCTCGGCTCGTGCTCTTCGTCGACCACGATCAACCCCAGGTTCGGCAGCGGCGCAAACACCGCCGACCGTGCCCCGATCACGACGTCAACCTCCGCGCCCCGCGCCTTTTGCCACTGCACATTCCGCTGCCCCGGCGTGAGCCCCGAGTGCATCACCGCGATCCGCGCAAACCGCGCATCAAACCGCTGCACCGTCTGCGCCGTCAGCGCAATCTCCGGCAGCAGCACGATCGCCGCCTTGCCCTTCGCGATAACGCGCTCGATCGCGCGAATGTAGATCTCCGTCTTGCCGCTGTCCGTGACACCGTGCAGCAATGTCACGCTGAACTTCCCCGCGTCGATCTGTCCCATGATATGCGCCAGCGCCTTATCCTGATCCTCGTTGAGCACCAACGCCGCGTCCCCGCCCCCGTGGGTATCCTTCGCGAACTGCTTCGGCACCACCGGCAGATCCGCCAGCACCCTCTTCTCGACGATCCGCACGACCTGCCGGTCCA
>CAYQXM010000068.1:0-28622 GCA_964421295.1 uncultured Pirellulales bacterium | reverse complement strand
GAAGATCTTCAACCGCGTTCTGACAGCCGGTGAAATCAGCTATCTGGCCGGCGGCCGATAACGTGCAGGATGGCTGTACAACAGAAGAGCTTCTGGCGGATATAGGTGACGGGGCCTGCGGTCTGCTAGCGCAGGCCCCTGTTTCGCGAGGTTGACGCGGAGTTGTGGGGGCTGTCGAGGGTGCAGCAAGGCTTGGCGTACGCCACGATCCGCAAGCAGAGCGGCAACGCCAAGCAGTTCTTCGCCTTTGCTGTCCGGCAGAGGCTCATGGCGTCGAATCCGTTTGCCTCCCTGAAATCATCGGCCAGAGGAACCGATTCGCGGCTGTACTTCGTGAGCCGGGGGCGACGTACTGCATCAGCCGTCACAGACTGGCAAGCGGCAATCTCCGGACACAAGCCCACCGAATCATGCGTCGGGCCGGATTGAAGCCTTGGCCCCGGACATTCCAGAATATGCGTTCAAGTTGTGAGATGGAGTTGTGCCAGAGTTTCCCCCTGCACGTGGTCACAAGCTGGCTTGAGAACACTCAGCCGGTGGCAATGAAACACTATCTCCAAGTCACTAGAGCCCACTTCGCCCGCGTGGCGCACAAAGCGGCGCAGCAACCTGCTGCAAGCGGTAGCATGGAGCAGAGACCCACCCTCACGGAAGGTCACGAAAACGCGGATTTGCTGGTAGGTGCAGGGACATGCGAGACCCTGCCAGAATACCCACTAGCCCCAAGGGGATTCGAACCCCTGTCGCCGGGTTGAAAACCCGGTGTCCTAGGCCGGCCTAGACGATGGGGCCACGCTTCAGTCCTGAGTTCTCAGTTTTGAGTTTTGAGTCAACCAACTCAAAACCAAGCACTCAGAACTCAAAACTGCATTACAGGCTTATCGCCTGAACGGGACAGGAATCCACACACGCTCCACAATCGATACAGGTATCGGCATCCACTTTCGCCTTGCCGTCCACCATGCTGATGGCGGTGGCGGGGCATGTCTCAACACAGGACTCGCAAGCCGTGCACTTGGCCTTATCTACTTGAGCGGGCATCGTTTATCCTTTCACGAGAAGCTAAACAAAGTACTGTTTGAAAGGCCGCATAATAACGCATTCCGCCATAATTACAACCCCCCAAGTGTCAAAAATCGGTCTTCCCGGCTGGATGTTCAAGCTTCCGTGCGAACATTCTGGGCGAGAGGTCGTGGTATGTATGTTTGCCCGGCCTTACCGGTTCGGGTATCATACGCTGGCGAAAGATCATCGGGACGGCTAAGAACGGTTGTTGGGGAGTAGACACGATGGGATTGGATTCCCGACCGACGCTTCAGAAGAGTAGTTCCTTCCGTTCCTGGGTGCTGCTGGCCGCACTTGCGACCTTCGCGGGCTGTGACGCGTCAGCCCCGCGAGAAACACCCAATCCTGCCGCACGAATCAAATCCACCGTGATGCAACGCCAGTTCACACGCTCCGCCGAGCCCTCCGCCGGCAAACTGACCATCGAGCAGGCGATCGATGAAGCCTTGTCGGCCAGTTCCGAACTCGGCCAGATTCAGGCTCGCGTCCAGGCGGCGGACGAGTTAGTGAACCAGGCCAAGTCCAGCTTCTACCCCAGTCTCGTTCTGGCGGCCGACTACAGCGAGACCGATAACCCGATGTACGCCATGATGTACCTCATCAACCAGCGACGGCTGAAACCGAATACCAACTTCAACAGCCTCGGTCAACAGCACGATCTCTCTGCCCAGCTTCAGGGCCAGTGGACGGTGTTCGACTGGAACGCCCGGCAACATAACGAGAACGCCGCCGCAGACCAGCGGGACGCCACCGGGGCGGAGTTGTCCGCTGCCCGCAATCAGATGGTCGCCGCCGTCGTGCAGACCTACTATCAATGGCTCCAGGCCATCAGTTTTGTCGCCGTGGCGGAACGGTCGCTGCGGTCGGCACAGACTGATGAGAAGCTCGGGCAGTCACGCGTGGAGGCCGAGGTGGCGTTGAACAGCGAACTGCTGCGTCTCAAGACTGCCACCGCCGAGGCCGAGGGCAGACAGGTCACCGCACGTACTTCGGCGCACCGGCTCCAGGCCGCGCTGGAGCGACTGTTGGCCCGACGGATCGCCCCGGCCGAAACCCCCGATGTGAACGCCATGCCCGAACCCAACGATCTGCAGACCCTCGATACGGATCCGAATCAGTTGGTGACACAGGCGTTGGAGCGCCGGCCGGAGATGGCCGCGGCGGCGGCGATGATCCGTGCCGCCGATGAACGCGTGCAGGCGGCCAAAGGACTGTCCCTGCCTCGTGTCTCCCTGCACGGCTCGTACGGCGTGGACGCGGAGGACCTGAATCGCGGAAACGACAGTTGGATGGCCGGGATCGCCGCTACTTGGCCGCTCTTCGAAGGCGGTGCGATTTCGTCACGGATTCGCGCCGCCCGATCCAACCTGCTGCAAATGCGGCGTCGGGGCGAGCAGGTGGCCCTGGATATCGCACTGGAGGTGCAGCAAAGTGCGCTGGCCGTTCAGGAAGCGGCGGAGAAGGTGCGTGTCGCGGCCCGGCAGCGTGAATTCGCGCGACGCAGCCTCGAAGAGGTGCGGCGACAATATGAGAATCAGACGGTAGCCGTCGACGCCCTGCTCCACGCGGAGGTCGCCTGGAACCGGGCGGAGGTCGGATACACCTCGGCCGTTTTTGACGCCCGCATTGCCCAGGCCCAGCTACGCCGAGCACTGGGCGATTTCGCAAACTGGATGGAGAAACCCCGATCATGAGCAAAACTTCATCTGCGCTGAAGACCACCGTCAAGGAAGCCGGCAAGTTGCTGGCTCTGGCGGTCCTGCTGATCGTTCTGATGCTGTGGCTCTCCGGCACGTTCGTCAGCAAGATTCAGGCGAGTGCGTCGCCGGCCCCTGAACCTCCGGCACCGGCCGTGAAGAGTCAGCCTGTCGAGTCACGGCAGTTCCCGCTGCTCGTGGAGCAGGTCGGCACCGTGCAGACGCACGCGCAAGCCCAGGTGGCGGCGCGCGTGATGGCTCAGGTGCTTGAAGTTCTCGTGCACGAAGGTCAGGCCGCAACCGGCGCGGACGGAGGCAAAGATGCTCAGCCGACCGTGCTGGCCCGGCTGGATGCGCGTGACATCGAGGCGAAGCTCAAACAGGCACAGACACAGGTCGCCGCCGCCGAACAGGCTCTAGCCGCGGCGGCGGCGCAGTTGGCGGCCGCTCAGGCGCAGCAGCAGGCCGCTGAAGCTCAGGTTGCCGCCGCACGTACGGATTTCAAACGCACCGAATCGCTCTACGCCCAGAAAGCCGCGACGGGCCAGCAGATGGACCACGCCCGCAGTCAGCGGGACGTCGCCGAGGCCCAGGCATCGGCGGCCGTGCAGCAGGTCAATGCGGTGCGCAGCGAGATGGCCCGTGCGGAAGCGCAGAAGCAGTACGCCGCCGCGGCCGTGCAGGAGGCACAGGTGATGTTGAGCCACACGACCATTCAGGCCCCCTTCACCGGGCGCGTCATTCGCAAGATGGTCGATGTGGGCGACACCGTGGCGCCGGGTCAGGCTCTCTTCGTGATCGAGGCCTCGGGCCAGCCGGAATTGCACGCGGCGGTGGCGGAATCGCTGGCGACGAAGATTGCGCCGGAGCAGAAGCTGGACGTGCGGATTGAGACGCTCGCGGAACCCGTGCAGGGAACGGTGAGAGTGATCGTTCCGCAGGCCGATCCCCGAAGTCGCACGATGGTGGTCAAGGTTTCCCTGCCGGCCCAGACGGCCGTCATCAGCGGCCAGTTCGGCACGCTGGCCGTACCCACCGGCACTTATCAGGCTCTCGTCGTCCCCATCACCGCAGTCCGACAGGTGGGCCAACTCAGCCTTGTGGACGTGCTCGATGCCCAGCGTGTTCCGCGCCGGCGTTTCGTCACCCTGGGTCCCCGCCACGGCGACGTCGTGGAGGTGCTGAGCGGCCTGAAGCAGGGTGAGCAGATCGTGACCGGTCCCATCCCATCCTCACGTGAATGAGTGACAAGTCCTTATGACGGAATCCACACCTCAGCCCGAGCATACGTCACACGACTGGATGACGAAGATTGTCGATGCGTTCCTCAAGGGCAATCTGTCGGTTCTGCTGATTCTCATCAGCCTCATCGCGGGTGCGGCCGCCCTGCTGATCACGCCGCGGGAGGAAGATCCGCAGATCATCGTCCCGCTGGCGGACGTGATGATCTCAATGCCGGGGGCCAGCGCCGCCGAGGTGGAGCGGCAGGTCTCGACGCGCTTGGAGAAGCTGCTCTACCAGATTCCCGGCGTCGAGTACGTCTACTCGATGAGTATGCCGGGGCAATCCGTTGTGACGGTGCGATTCTACGTCGGCCAGGACCTCGAGCGCAGCTGGGTCAAGCTGCATAACAAGATCCAGGCAAACATCGACCAGGTCCCCCCCGGCGTCACCGGTTGGGTCATCAAACCCATCGAGATCGACGATGTCCCCATCGCCAACCTGACACTGTACAGCCCCACCTACAGCGACTACGAATTGCGGCGCCTGGCGGAAGAGCTGGAAATCCGCCTGCAAGCGGTGAAGAATGCCGGACGCACGTACATCGTCGGCGGCCGCCCGCGGGAGATCACGGTGGACTTATCCGCCGGGAGGATGGCCGGACACGGCGCCGCTCTCTCGGACATGCAGCGCGCTCTCCAGGGCGCTAACGTCTCGCTCCTCAGCGGCGAGCTGGTGCGCTCCGATCAGGCCGTCCGCTTCCAGGCGGGACAATTCCTGACCTCGGCGGAGGACGTCGGGAATCTGGTGGTCGGGGTGGATAATCAGAAACCCGTGTTCCTCAAACAAGTGGCCGATGTCACGGATGGACCGAGCGAGGCAACGAGCTACGTGCGCATCGCTTTCGGAGAGCAGGCCTATGGCAAATATGACCCGTTGTCGGAGCACGAGGTCCTGCCGGCCGACATCGCCAGGCACACAGACTACGCCGCCGTGACGGTGGCGGTCGCCAAACGCAAAGGCACCAACGCCGTCTGGGTCTCGAACGAGGTCAAGAGAGCGGCCGAGGAGTTTCGCAGGCAGGCGCTGCCCGAGGATGTGCATTTGCGCGTCACCCGCGACTACGGCCATACGGCTGACGAGAAGGTCAACGAATTGGTGGAGGCGCTGGTCGTTGCCATTGCCATCGTCGTCGCCCTCCTGGCGTACAGCCTGGGCTGGCGCGAGGGCCTGATCATCGCTCTGGCCGTGCCGATCACCTTCAGCATCACGCTGCTCATCAACCTGCTTCTGGGCTACACGATCAACCGAGTGACACTCTTCGCCTTGATTCTGTCACTGGGCCTGGTCGTGGACGACCCCATCGTGGATGTCGAGAACATACACCGGCACTTCGCCATGCGTCTGCTCGATCCTTACCGAGCGGTCATTCGGGCCGTCAACGAGGTTCGGCCGCCGATCATCCTGGCGACGCTGGCCGTGATCATCTCCTTCATCCCGATGTTCTTCATCACCGGCATGATGGGCCCCTACATGGCCCCGATGGCTCTGAACGTGCCGATTGCGATGCTGATGAGCTTGATCGTCGCCTTCACCATCACGCCCTGGCTCAGCTATCACGCCCTCCGCGGCGTCGCCCAGCGGGGCCACGGCAAGACCTTCGTGCTGGAAGAAAGCTGGCTTCATCGTTTCTACAAGGGCCTGATGACGCCGATCTTCGGGCGTCGCAGCCTGCAACTCGGCATCCTCCTGGTGGTCGTGGTGCTGCTGGGTCTGGCCGGGGTGCTCGTGCTGACGCAACGCGTGCCGCTCAAGATGCTGCCGTTCGACAACAAGAACGAGCTGCAGGTCGTGATCGACATGCCGGAAGGGACGACGCTGGAGGCCACCGAAGCCGTCGCCCACGATCTGGCCAACTATCTCGTCCGCGTTCCCGAAGTCACCGATGTCACGACCACCGCTGGGGCGAGTAGTCCGATGGACTTCAACGGCATGGTCCGCCACTACTACCTGCGCCAAGGCGCCAACGTTGCCGACGTGCGTTTCAATCTTATCACGAAGAAACGGCGGGCGCAGCAGAGTCACGCCATCGCCCTGCGTCTGCGCAACGATCTGGTTGCGATCGGGAAGCGGCATGGAGCCAACATCAAGATCGTCGAGTCTCCGCCGGGACCGCCGGTGATCAGTACGCTCGTGGCCGAGGTGACCGGGCCGGCGGATCGGTCCTACGGCGAACTCATGGCGGCCGCCCGCAAGGTCCGCTCGCTGATGGAGAACACGGCTAACGTGGTGGACGTTGACGATATGCTGGTCGCTCCGCAGGTGCGTCAGCAATTCATCGTCAACCGGGCCAAGGCCGCTCTCCATGGCATCAGTGACAGCCAGATCGCCGAATTGCTAAACGGCGCCGTGGAAGGGACACACCCTGCGTCGCTGCGCCTCGACGACCAGGTCAATCCCGTCCGCATCACGCTGCGTCTGCCGCCCGAGCAGCGCAGCCGGACCGCCCAGTTGGAGCAGTTCACCGTCCGCGGCCTGACGGGCGAAGCCGTGCCGCTGACGGAGTTGGGCCACTTCGAGGAAACGACGATCGACCAGCCCATCTATCACAAGAACCTGCGTCCCGTCGTGTACGTCTTCGGTGACACCGCCGGGCTGCCCCCGCCTGTGGCGGCGCTGCAACTGGGCAGCAAGGTCAAACACGAGCCAACCTTGAGCGGCTTCTCCGTCAACTGGGCGGGCGAAGGCGAATGGGAGATCACGATCCGCGTTTTCCGCGACTTGGGCATCGCGTTCGGCGTCGCCGTGCTGGGCATTTACATCCTGCTGCTGTACCAGACGCAGAGCTACCTGCTCCCGGCGATTCAGCTCGTCGCCCTGCCGCTGACGATCATCGGCATCATGCCGGGCTTCTGGCTGTTGAACGTCCTGACCGCCAAGAATGTCGGCGGCTGGAGTGACCCGGTCTACTTCACCGCGACCGCCATGATCGGCATCATTGCCCTTTCCGGCATCGCCACGCGCAACGCGATCCTGCTGATCGAGTTCGTCGAAGAGCGCAAGAAGGAAGGCAAGCCCCTGATCCAGTCGCTGATCGAAGCCGGCGCCCTGCGCACACGGCCCATCGTGCTGACGTCCCTGGCCGCCATGCTCGCCGCCTGGCCCATCACGCTGGACCCGATCTTCTCTGGGCTGGCCTGGGCCCTGATCTTCGGCCTGCTCGTCTCGACCCTTTTCACCCTGGTCGTCGTCCCCATGATCTACTACATGGCCTACGCGAGACGATTCGAGAAACGCCCCAACATGTCTACGCAAGCGTAGACATGGCACCCAACCGGTCGGTATACTCGCTGCGTACGATTATGGTCGGAGTAGTACATGTACGTGGATGAAGATGAACAGAAAACGACGTCGGGCTATCTGATCGTCAAGACTAGGGAACGAATGTCCCGCGAGTCGCTGAACAGGTGCAAGGGGCAGACACCTGATCGTGTGGCGATTATCGAGCGATACGCAGATCTCCACCGACGCTATCGCGGGATGGCCCGCTATCCGCTCCAGCCTTGGATCGAGACACTTCGCGACAGCGGCGTCGTGGAACCTACCGAACAGGAACTCGACGCGTCCGTCTTCATGAACGATCTCCAGGATGCCGGAAAGTCACTATGGGATTTTGTGTTCTCGTTCAACGACGTGGAGCAACTGATGCGGAAGATTGTGTCCCCGATCGAACGCGAGGTCATTTGGGTACGTCGCATGGATACGAACGATCCACCGCCTCCCAAGACGAACGTCCTTGGCTATGAGCCATCCTGGTTCTATGCTCCTTACCACAGTTCAGGCATTCTCGACGACTACGGGGATTGTCTGTTCTTCTTGAAGGGATACGCGGACACGCCCGAAGCCAGAACACATTCCGAGAAAATCAACGAGTGGCTGCTGTTTGATACGCCTGGCGATGCAGAAGAATGCTTCAAGTCACTGGCTTCTGCCTATGAGCGAGTTTATCATTGGCCACTCTCCCTCTACATAGCTGAGGTCCGCCTGGTGTTGTAGACCTGCGCAAACGAATGTATGATGAGCCAACTCTGTTCATGAAGAAAGATGATTCTCTGAGCATCGAGGGTGACAGATGAATATGGCTACAGATTACAGATTCGAGCTTGTCGGGGTGCTGGGGCATCCGGTGGCGGAGAATCCTACCTGCGTGATGCAGGAGGCGGCGTTCGAGGCATTGGGGCTGCGGTGGCGGTATCTGACCATCGACGTGGAGCCACAGGCGCTGCCTGATGCGATTCGCGGGGTGCGGGCGCTGGGGATGAAGGGCATCAACCTGACGATTCCGCACAAGGTCGCGGTCATGTCACTGCTGGATGAGGTCTCGCCCGACGCCGCCATGATCGGCGCCGTCAATACCGTGCGGCGCAAGGAGGACCGTCTCATCGGCGAGAACACGGACGGCAAAGGCTTTCTACGCGGGGTTCGCGAAGAGGCTGGGATGGACCCCGCTGGCAAGCACGTCGTGGTGCTGGGGGCCGGCGGCGCGGCACGCGCTATTGCGGTCGAACTGACTTTGGCGGGTGCGACCCGGCTTACAGTCATCAACCGGAGCGTGGACCGGGGCAAGGCGCTCTGCGAGGATCTGAAAAAGAAGACCAAGGCCAAGGCTCAATTCGAACCATGGCGAGGTACCTACGCGGTCGGCAAGGACGTGGATATTCTGGTGAACGCCACGTCGATTGGGCTGTACCCCGACGTGGACGCCCTGCCACCCGTTGAACTACGCGGCGTCAGGCCTGATCTGCTGGTCTGTGACGTCGTGCCCAATCCGCCCCGGACGCGTCTGGTCCGAACGGCCCAGTCTCTTGGCCTGAAGACTCTGACCGGCCTGCCCATGCTCGTCTACCAGGGCGCCATCGGCTTCGAGATGTGGACCGGGCGGAAGGCCCCTGAAGCCGCGATGAAGGCGGCCCTGGAGCGAGCCTTTGGTTGAGCTCTTGCCGGAATGCGACCTTCTCTCTTGAGGATGGGATCACTTCGAGCGGAGGGCGGCGCCCATGCCGCGGACCAGCGGGTCGGTCTCGGACTGGGCGATCCAATCGAGCATCTTGTCGAAGCCCGCACCGCCGTTGGCGGAGAGCAGATAGAGCGTCATCAGTCGCACGGGCCACTTCGGATCGTTCAGATTGCGGGCGGCGACCGTCGCCAATTGCTGGTCGAGCTTGAGCCCCAGCAGATCGGCCATGGCATGCACCTTCACGGGCCACTCGTCCGGTGTGGGTCCAAGGAGCAGGCCGGCATCGTGTGTGAAGGCGGCGCGGGTCATGTCCTTGATCCAGTCGGCGTAATGGTACTTGTAGACGCTCCTCCCCGCCTTCTCCATCATGGCCTGCTCGTTGATCAGGCCGACGAACAGCCGGCTGGTGAAGGCCTTCTGGGCTTCCTGCCCCGTGACAATCGCGTTGAACCGCGCCTGCATGTAGTCGCCGCTGATGTCGACGCCCGGACGTGCGATCGTGCAGACGACGGGTTTGACATCGGCGAGCTTGCACTGCGTTGCCCCGCCTTCGGTCTCGACGGGATCCAGGTACAGCGTGAACTCCAGTCGGAACGTGGCCTGCGGGCGATCGACGAGGAACCGTCGCAGTGGGCCGGTGGATAGACACACCGGGGCCGTGACGCTGCCGCCGGGAGGCACTTCCACCTGGGCCCCCAGCGTCTGCACGACGAGGTTCGGAAATGACTCCTGCATATACCCATCCACGCGGGCATCGATGCGGATACGGCCGGTGAAGAGGCCCTGGTCCGTGACAACCAGAGACTCCTGCGACGTATTGAGAATGGAAACCGTTCCCATGATGTCCAGACCATACGCGAACTCGTTGCTGGGCAGGGTCAGTTGCGCTTCGAGTGCCTGGCCCGGTGCCGTGAAACGGGGCACGAGTGACGGTCCGAACGTACGGGTCAGAACAGCCTGGGTGGCCGTCATGTCCGGATCGGCGTACTTCTCACCGAGGGACAGCAACAGCTTGCGCGCCTTCTCCGCGGGCAGGGAAGCCGGGTCTTTGGCGATGGCCGAGCGGAGGGTGCTGGCGGCCTGATCCCGGTTGCCGCGTTCGATCTGAAGCTGGGCCGTGGCGAGCAGCGTGATCTGGCTCGGCTTGGCCGAGTCCCGGCGGACCGCCTCGCGAACCAGGTCCCACTGACCGGTCATGGCCAGGGAGTACGCCAGCAGCGCGATAGCCGTGGGAGAGTTGGCATCGGTGGTGTAACAGCGATGGGCCCAGTTCAGCGCTTTGGTCGGATCCTCCATCGCGAAGCAGTAGAACCAGGCCATCTGCATCGGTCCCTTGTCGATAGAGACGGGAGTGCTCTCCGGCCCAGACTGACTGTCCTGACGTGGTATCCATTGCAGGGCGTACTGCTCGGCCCGCACGAGTATCTGCTGGGCATCCTGAACCCGGCCCAGTTTCGCGGCCGCTTTGCCGGCAATGGCTTCCAGAACAACGTTGGGTCCACTGTTCTTGCGTACGATCTGGGCGATCTGCAACACGGCGGATTGATAGGCGTTGCTGTTGTAGGCGGCGCTGGCCCACGGCAGATAGATGCGCGAGGGCCAGGGCTGCTTCGGGTGCAGATAACGATGCACGTCAGCACAGTACTGAAAGGCACGAACCGCCAGATCGTGAAGCTGCAGCCGCTCGGCATAGTTGGCGAAGGCCAGGGCGGTCTCCAGATCGGTGGGATTCTGACGAATGGCCAGCCGCAGGCATTCGAGAGACGCAGCGGCAGACAATTCTTCCGGCGCCACTTCGCCCAGCCCGGCAAAAGCCGTGGTGTTGTACTTGCTCTTGCGGTAGGCCTGAATGAAGTAGAACTTGGCGGCGTTGCGGTCGCCCTGCTCCAGCATGAGCTGACCGAGCATGGTCGCCAACTCCGAATCGATCGCGGGATGGCGGTTGCCGATCTTGGCGACGAGGTCCTCCAGCAGCTTGCGGCGTTCTTCGGGCGAACTGCGACGATCCACCAGGTACTGAATGGCTTGCTTGACGAGACGGTAATCTACGGTGGCGGCGGCTGCCGTTCCATTGGACGCCGCGGCGCCGACATAACTCTGCAACCACAGCAGAACGTGCTGCGAGTAATTCTTGCTGCTGTGTCCCGTGGCGAGTTCGATGAGGACGGGCTCGACACCCGGCGTACGGGGATCGAGACTCTTGGCGGCCACCAGAAACACGATGGCCTGGTCCGCCTGCGCTTCGGTTAGGCTCGGCAGCTGAGACAGTTCCCAGCCGATTTGCCAGAAGCGTGCCGCCGTCGAGGGCGAGAGGAGCGCGTCGGCCAGCTTGGGCGGTGCCGTGAGTTTGGACGGACTCTGGTCGGGGGCTGCCGCCCCGGCGATACCACGCGCAGCCGCCAGCAGGAGGACTGCCGCGGCCGCGTGCAACCAGATAGCCCTGAACATCCCGGTCTCCTTTGGAGAGTCCTGAGTTTTGAGTCCTAAGTGCTGAGTTAGCTTAGGACTTAGAACTCATCACTTAGGACTTGGTACTATCTATGTCGGGCAGGAGTGATATCCGCTTTAGACGTTATCGCCACCGGCCGGGCAGATTCCCATCCGCCGCGACCACAACTCGTCCGATAAGGCACAGGCTATTGCGGCGCAGATGACGTGATCGAATCCTGCGCGTGTCGAACACCGGTCAGAAGGGAAAGCATGTCCGCGCGCAGGAGTTTCGCAGCCAATACATAGGCGATCGCTCCCACAGGGACAGCTGTGCAGAGCCCTACAAGGTCGCCGTGGTCTCTCAGAAGAGGCAGGTCGCCGCAACGACGGCACGCGTACAACACAGACAAGACGGCCAAGGCCATGCAGATGCTGGCCAGGACCGTCTTGTATAGAGCGGTCCCAACACCCGTCAGAATGCCGCCACCCAGGCGACGATGCAGCATCCACAACAGCAAGCCAACCTGCACATAGGCCGAGACGGCCGTAGCCGCCGCCAATCCACCGGTGCCCAGGGGCCAGATGAGAGTGAGGTTAAGAACGAAGTTCACCCCCACAGCCAACAGGCCGGTGCGCAGAGGCGCGACGGGGCATTGCAGCGAGTAGAACGCCCGAACCACAATCTGTTGAAGAATGTAGCCACCGATGCCGACGGCGTAGAAAGCCAGCGGCCAGAAGACCTGGGGAACGTCACCTGCCTGAAATTTGCCATGCCGCAGCCAGACCGAGATGAACGGCTGGGCCACCAGGACCAATCCGATCGTGCAGGGCAGCGCTACGAAGACCGCGGCACGCACTCCCATCGAGACGGTGCGACAGAGAGCCTGATAGTCCTTGCGCGCCGCTTCCGCACTCATGACCGGAAACAATGCCGTGGCCAGCGAGATGCCGAAGATGCCGAGAGGCAATTGATACAGATGCTGTGCGAAATTCAGGTAGGAGATAGAGCCTCGCCAGAGCGGGTAGCGGATAGTCTGACCCCACAGGACGAAAGACGCGCCCTTCTCGGCCGAGCCGGAGAACCACCACGCCACGAGATCATCCGCCAGCGTGTTGACCTGTGTCACGGCCAGGCCAAAAACCATCGGCAGCATGAGGCGCATGATGCGTCGGAAGGGCTCGCTCCTGACGTCCCAGGCGGGCCTCAGGGACAAGCCGCGCTTGAAGTACGGCGGCAGTTGGACGGCGAACTCGAGAATGCCGGCGATGAGTACGGCCCACGCTACGAAATAGATCTGCTTCACGGCCGGCTGCGCCAGGCTGTAGATCGGCGATGTCCCATCCCCCGCGCTCGCCCGGGAGGCGAGCGGGAATGCGAGAACTGCCAGCAGCGAGCCGCCGATGATGCAGAGGTTCATCACGATCGGTGCCAGGGCCGGCGTGGCGAAGTGCTTGTGGACGTTCAGAAAGCCGGCGATCACCGCGACCAGGCAGATGATGACCATGTACGGCAGCGTCACCGACACCAGCGAGAATACCAGCTTGGTCTCCAGCCGGTCGCTCCAGAACACGTAGAGCAGCAGGATGGCGGCTTCGCCCACCAGCACGAGCCCTGAGAGAATCAGAAAGAGAACCGTCAGCACGGTCCGGGGCAGGGACGCCGCCTGGGCCGGATGCTCGCTTAACTGCTGACTGTAGACGGGAATGACGGCTGCTGAGGCCGCACCTTCTCCGAAGAGCCGCCGGCCCAGGTTGGGGATCTTGAACGCCATGAGCCAGGCGTCGAGAATGGGGCCGGGGCCGAAGACGATGGCATACGCCGTGTCACGCGCAAAACCCAGCACGCGACTGACCATCGTAAGAATTGCGATCTGCCGGAACCCCCTGATCAACTGTGACCCTCCATCATCGATTGTTCCCTAGCTCGTGACACCCTTGCGCGGCGCGACACTGAACGGTCGGCTCCGGCCCACGTTGTTGAGTAGCCCCACGGCGGTCATGTTCACGAGCAGACTCGATCCGCCGTAACTGACGAACGGCAGCGTGATGCCCGTGATCGGCATGATCCCCAGTGTCATACCGATGTTGACGATCACCTGGACCGTGAACATGCTGACCAGCCCGACTGCCATCAAACGTCCGAAGGGATCCGTGTTGTGGGCCGCGATCTCGAGGCCACAGGCAATGAATACGATGTAGAGCAGGAACAACGTCAGGCAGCCGAGAAAGCCCCACTGATGCGCGATTGAGGAAAAGACGAAATCGTTGTGGCGTTCCGGCAGGAAACCGTACTTGACGAATGGGCCATGACGGAAACCCGTTCCGGTCAAGCCGCCCCAGGCCACGGCGAGTTTGGACCGGGTCAACTGGTACCCCACATCGTTCCGCCACTTCTTCTCCGTGAACGGCTCGCCCACCAGGAGATGCCCCAGTGCCGGGCGGTCCTCCGCCTCCGCGCGGAGCCATTGACTCTGCAAGATCACGCTGCTGACGCGCTCCCGCTGGTAGGGTTGCAGCATCCGCCACATGACAGGACTGACCAGAACCGCCAGCGCAACAATGAACAACAGGTGCCTCACGCGTGCTCCGGCGACGAACAGCATGGTGAAAAGTACCGGCATCATCAGCAGCACGGTGCCCAGATCGGGCTCCTTGAGAATCAGCACCATCGGTACCAGTGTCACGGCGAAGGGCCCGATGAGGGCTTTGAAGCTGTCATAATTGCTGCGGAAACGGAGGTACCAGGCCATCGCCAGGATGTAGGCGATCTTGCAGAACTCGGAAGGCTGGATTTGCGGCAGGCGGCGTGAACCGATGCTGAATTCGATCCATCGGTAAGACCCGTTCTTGTTGGGTATCCAGTCCAGGTGCAGAGCATACTTGCTCAGGAGAATCAGGGCCAGAAGCACCAGGGCTATCCCGAAAAGCCACCGACTGATCTCACCGAGATAGCGGTAGCTCACGCAGTTGGCCAAGACAAAACCGCACAACCCGACCACCGCAAAGACGATCTGTTTCTGCCACAGACCGGCCATGTCCCTCTGGTCCTTTTCCGATAACTGGCCTTCGGCTGGATGGCTCACGGCATAAATTGTCGATACTCCGATCGCCACGAGCAGCAGCATGCTGATCAACAGGCACAGTCTGACGGCTAAAAGCCGTCCGGAGAAGAAGTTACGTATATTGAGCATCTATTGAGTTATTCGTTCCTTGGCAGTACTTCGCTCGATTTTTTCGGTCTTTTTTCACCTTGCTTGGGCATCGACTGCCTGTCCACAGGTAGACCGAGTAGCATACTCCCCCACCGGCGGCATCCCAGGGCCGTTTTTCTGCTTTTGACCTTGATTTCTGCACGGATTTCTGCTAATTTACCATGTAGATTCCCTGATTGTACACTGGAATCTGAAACCAGAAGGTAGGAGATTCCGTACTTCTGCGAGAAGAAAATAGGAGAAAGGGAGGTTGTGCTATGAAAAGGCTCGCCGCTTGTTTGGCGTTGCTGCTGCTTGCCAAACCGGCACTTGCTGATGTGCAGATTCTTGTCGTCCCCGAGGGAGACAACAAGATCTGTGTCGACTACAAGACTACCAACGGCGAAAAGGTTCGGGCCTTCGCATTGGACGTCAGCGTCAGCAAGGGCAACATTTCCGCGATCTCCGACTTCCACAAAGGTGAGAGTACGGCGAGCGCTCCGGGCTACGGTATCTTCCCCGGGAATTTCGCGCGCTATATCACCGTCAATGCGACGACAGGTGAAGTCGAAGACCCCAACTGGAGTGCGACCTCGTACACGCCGGTGGCCGACGCCGGTGATCCCGGTGCCCTGGGCGGCTTGGAGACGAGCGGAATTACCCTCGAAATGGGTGCGCTGTACAGCCCGCCCGGCGACACGTCGGTCAATGCTCCGCCCAGCAGTGGTACGTTGTGCCGGCTCACCGTCAGCGAGCCGACCCTCGTGACGGTCACACAGAACACCATCCGCGGCGGTATCGTCCTGACGGATCCCGGTGTGACACCGACGGTGGTCCTGCCGACGAACGTGAGCTCGGTGCCCGCCACGGCCGATACGACCAGCACCAATAGCGTCAGCAGTCTCAGCCTCCCGACGGCAACGGATGCGGACTACCTCGAATGGGTAGCCGTCGGCAAGCCGACCTGCTGGACCTTCCCGCGCCAGTGCCGTGGCGATGCGGATGGAAAAGCCGAGACGACTCCGGACGGAGGTATAACCTACGTCGGACAATCAGACCTGAACGTCCTGGTCGCCGCCTGGCAGGTTCTGGAGCCCCCGTTCGGTCCGGGTATCGCCTCGATTTCCGGCGGTATCTGTGCCGATTTCGCCCATGACAAAGGTGGTTCGGCCGGCACCGGATACTATCGCGTCGGGACCACCGATCTGAACCGGCTGGTCGCCAACTGGCTGGTCAAAGAAGCACCGGCCGGCCCGGGTGTCGCGACGGATTGCGGCACGACGCTGAAGTAAGGGATGCGCGGCCATCCAGCCCTTTTCGGGCTTGTGGCATTCATCTGAGAAGACAGTGAAGAGGGCAAGCTTGGCTTGCCCTTTTCTTATTTGATCGGATGGTGTTTGAATCGAAGGAGCGTCATGAAGATCGGATTGGCGGCCCTCATAGGTCTTGCCGGTCTATGCCTCGGCGGCTGCGCCTCCGGCTCGCCCGGCTCCGACAAGAACATGCAGGTCGTTGTCACGGGCGGCGGGCCCTTCCCCGCGGCACTGGCCGGCCGGTGGCAGGCCGATCAGGACGGATGGGAGTTTGTAATCGAGCCGAACGGAAGGATCGGTTCCGCCGTGATCAGCTTTGGCCGGGTCGAGGTCAAGCCGGGCCGGGTCACCACGGCTCCCGCCCTGGCGGGTGGTAGTGCGATATTCGAGCCCGGCCCGTGGGTAGTCCACTACATACCCGAAACCGGGGCGCTGACGATCGAGATCGCGATGCGCCGCGTGCACGTAGAAACCGGCGGGAACATCATCGATGGCCGGTCTGCGGACACTTTCATCGGCAAGGTGGTTGTCGACGAAGGACTCTGGCCGGTGCAATGGACTACGTTTTCGCACTATACGACGAGCACCACGGACAAGCCCTCCCAACAGGTCTCGACGGATCCCGACAAGGGAGAGACGAAGCCGCTGGTCTTCCGGAGGCTGGATGTCCCACGGTGACATGGGTCGGCATCACTTGACCCGCTGATACTCGAGAAGCTCAAGGTAACTACTCTGCTGCGCCGCGGCTTCTTTCCGCCCCGTTTTCTTGAGCAGGGCGATCTGGGCACGCACCACTTTGATCGCTTCGTCATAACGGCGCTGTATTTCCAGCGTTCGGGATAGTTTGTCGTAGTGCGTCAGGTAGTCCGGCTCCAGCTCGATGCAGTGCGACAGAGCGTCCGAAGCGTCACGCCAGTTCTCCTGGAAGATGAAGGCATCGCCCAGCCGCTCCCAGCCCACGGCCGATCTCGGATGCTGTCGGACCTCGGCCTGGAAGCCCTGGATGGCGTCCGCCATCTGTTGTCGCGCCCGCGCCGGTTCGTTCATTCTCTTCAGAACAGCCGCCAGATCAGCCCGCAGCCCTGCCACACGCGCCGGAGACGAGCCCTCTTCGACGGCACAGCGCAACGCCGCCAGGAATGCCTCGGCGGCTTTGCTGGTTTCTCCCCGGATCGAACAGCGACGACCGAGGGCGGCGTAAGCCTCCTCGCGCATCGGCGTACCGGCGGCAACGATCTGCTGATAGAGCAACTCGCTCGGTTCTTGCAGGCCCTGACTTTCCAGCCAGCGGGCCTGCCGAAGCCATTTGCGTGCCAGACGCAACGGCGCCTCGGCACGCACGGCCGGAGCCAACAGAGCCTGGACGGGAGCACGCTCATCCGTCAGAACAGTCTCCGCGTGACGCTTTCGGATTTGATCGATCTGCGCCGCGTCCAGAACCCGGGCGGCGGGACTCTCCGTGTTGGTGTTTCGCAACTCTGTCACGGCCAACGGATGTTGGGCTGCCAGAACAACAAAATCCTCGACGGCCGATGGGCGCTGCGCCGAGCGAGCGACGACCTGGATGTGCGCGAAGGTCTGTGCCAACGTACTGAGGACCGCCCCGAGGAAGGCCCCTCCGTCCGCCACGTCGGCGACGTTCAGGAAGTAAACCCCCTCATCGGAAAGCAGCGCGGCCACATCGTCATTGAACTGCCTGGTGACCAGGTGGGACGGTATGTCGAGACGATTCTCCGGCTGGTTGCAGATCAGATCGAAGCGATGCGGCAAAGTCCCTTCTCTCTGGCGCACGCGGAGGGCCTTCAGACAGGCACCGGCATCCATCCCGATGGGCTCGACCGCCAGGCGATCCGCTCCCAGCGCCGTCCTCACCTCGGCGGTGTCGAGGGGTGGGGGCGCCGCGACAACCAGGCGGCTCTGCGGCGCCAGCGCCTCGGCGTACCGGGGCAGGACGTATCCGCCGGGGCCCAGAAAGAGCAGCGCGAGCGAGCGGCCGGACCGCGTCAGCTCCTGCAGAACCGTGGCCCCGACGGCCGACGGAAAATCCTGCAGGTACGTGACATCGTTCGGCTCCACCACGCTCACCCTGCGCGCGTCCAGCCACAGCGCCCGTCTGTTGGGACGCTGCGAAGTCTGCTCCACGGCAACCAGACCGTGGGATGTCTGACGCTCGTACAGAACACCGGGCGCACGCGTTGCCCGCAAATAAGCCCCGGTGCCGCTCTGAATAGCCCAGGGAGCAGGAGAAGCCGCCATGAATAGCAGCACCCCAAACACCATTCCCCAGACATAGAGTACCCAGCAACTGACCCAATAGAGAAATGCCAGTACGATAGCCGTGACACTGATGGACCAGACCACCGCCGCATTTCCGTAGGCGGGGATCAGAACAAATTCGGTCAAAATCATGCCCGCCAGGCCGCCGCAGGCTCCCCAGGCGAAGACCGCCCCGGTTACCCGCCCGGAGACCGTGCCGTCGCCCGCAGCCATTCTGCCGGCGACCGGATAGATCGTCGCCAGGAGCATCGTCGGGGCCAGGAGGAGTGCTCCGACATGAACAAGGACGTGCAGCGGCCAATACAGCCCCCACAGACCCGTCCAGTCCCGCAGGGCATTGTTGAAGATCACGGCCGGCACGCAGATTGCCGAGGAGAGGCCGAACAGCACCGAGAGTGCCCGGCGCGGATGAAAGCGGTCCGCAATGCGACCGCCCAGAGAACTACCGAGAGCCAACCCCAGCAGGGCCGTGGCCAGAACCGCCATCCCCACGTCGGACGACGCCCCCAATTCGGCGGCCGCCATCCCGCAAACGACGATCGCAAGCATCACGATACAGCCGCTGGACAGGAAGACGGTCGCGCCCGGAATAACCTTTCGCCAAATGCTTGTGGCCATGGAGTGCCAGTATAGCAGGCGCAGCGTAAAGGGACAAGCCGTGGATCAGTAGTCGATGTAGGCCGTGCCCTTGTCGTCCGAGCCGGGCCAGTCAAGGCGAATGGTGCCGGTGGATGCCTGATAGATCCACCCATAGGCACCGGTGGCGGTGGCGGGGAAAGCCTCGTTGTTGCCGATCATCCGCAAAGTGTTGAGATTGTTGAAGGGATTCTCGGGGATTTTGCGCATATAGCGTTCGACAACCGTGGTCTGCTGGGTGAAGCGGTCTTCACTGGGCGCCGTGCTCGTATCGTCGTTCTCGTAGCCGGGTGTGGCCCCCTTGTGTTGGGCGCCATACAGTTCGATAGTGCCGCGAAGCACACGCAGATTGTCTTTGGCCGCGGCAACTTTGGCCTCCGTTGCCTCACTCTTGAATAGCGGCATGACGAGTGCAGCCAGGATGCCGATGATGCACACGATGATGACCAACTCGGCGATAGTAAACGCTTTTCTCATCACCTGAAACTCTCTCCGGCCTCGAGCACCAGGCCGGAAGAAACCTGAATGTACGACTGACTGTACTATTTTCGACAGAAAAAAGTCCATACTTGACCGTCTTAGTAGTTATGGGACCGTGCTGAGGATTCACGATTTGAGATTGGTGATTCCTCCTTTTTCATTTATGATTGGGGGAGCTGAAAATCAACGAACCTGTTCTGAGCGAAGTCGACTGGAATCGCGAATCAGACACGATTGGGAAGGACCCGCGATTGAGCGATCAAGATAGACAAAATACGGGTTCCCTCTGGTACAAGGACGCCGTCATCTATGAGGTACATGTCAAGTCCTTCTACGACAGCAACAATGACGGCATCGGCGATTTCTGCGGCCTGATCGAGAAGCTCGACTACCTTCAGGAACTAGGGGTTACCGCGCTGTGGCTGTTGCCCTTCTATCCGTCGCCGCGGCTGGACGACGGGTACGATATTTCCGATTATTTCAACATCCACCCGGATTACGGGACCCTGGCCGACTTCCGGCAGTTCCTGCGGGAGTCCCATCGCCGCGGCATTCGCGTCATCACGGAACTGGTGATCAACCACACCTCGGACCAGCATCCGTGGTTCCAGCGGTCGCGACAGGCCGCCCCGGGATCGCCGTGGCGGGATTTCTACGTCTGGAGCGACACGACCGAGAAGTACAAGGACGCCCGCATCATCTTCACGGATTTCGAGAACTCCAACTGGGCCTGGGACCCGGTCGCCCGCGCCTACTACTGGCACCGGTTTTACCGTCACCAGCCGGACCTGAATTACGACAACCCGCGCGTGCGCCGGGAAATCTCCCGCGTGCTGGACTTCTGGTTCCGCATGGGCATCGACGGCATGCGGCTGGACGCCGTACCGTACCTCTTCGAGCGGGAGGACACCAACTGCGAGAATCTCCCCGAGACCCATGCTTATCTCAAAGAACTGAGGGCGGAAGTGGACCGCCAGTTCAGCGATCGCATGCTCCTGGCCGAGGCCAATCAGTGGCCGCAGGACGCCGCCGCCTACTTCGGCCAAGGTGATGAGTGTCACATGGCTTTTCACTTCCCCATCATGCCGCGTCTGTTCATGGCCCTGCGCATGGAGGATCGCTTTCCGGTGATCGACATGCTGGAGCAGAGCCTCAACATCCCGGCCCTTTGCCAATGGGGCATGTTCCTGCGTAATCACGACGAGCTGACGCTGGAGATGGTCACCGACGAGGAACGCGACTACATGTTCAACGCCTACGCGCAGGACCCGCGGGCCCGGATCAATGTGGGCATCCGCCGGCGTCTGGCCCCCCTGCTCGACAACAGTCGGCGCCGGTTTGAGTTGCTGAAAAGTCTGCTGCTTTCCCTGCCGGGCACGCCCGTGCTGTATTACGGCGATGAGATCGGGATGGGCGACAACTACTTCCTCGGGGACCGTGACGGCGTGCGCACGCCGATGCAATGGAGCCCCGACCGCAACGCCGGCTTTTCGGGGGCGCATTCCCGTCAGCTCTACCTGCCGGTCATCACCGATCCCGAGTACCACTTCGAGATCGTCAACGTCGAGGATGAGAACCGCAATCTCTCGTCCGTGCTGTGGTTCATGCGTCGAATCCTCGCCGGCCGAAAGCGTTTCCAGGCTTTCGGACGCGGAACGATCGATTTCCTGCCTTCGGACAACACGAAAGTGCTGACGTTCATCCGGCGGTATCACGACGAGATTCTCCTGATCGTGGCCAATCTTTCCCGCTACTGCCAGGCGGTCCAGATTCAGATGTCCGCCTACCGGGGGTTTTCGGTTCGTGATGCATTCAGCGACAACCGTTTCCCCGATGTTGCCGATGCGCCATACACGGTGACCCTGGGCCCCCATGGTTACTATTGGTTCCTGCTGACCGCGCCGGCGGCCGCAGCGCTCCAGGCGTCCGAACAAATGCTCCAGGTTCGGTGCAGTGTCCCCTGGGGCCGCGTCATGGGGCGCAATGTTTGCGACCGGATCGCAGCCTCTCTGACCGAATATGTCCGCCGGGCCCGATGGCCGAGCGGCGAGGGCCGGCTCCCGCGCCTCCTGCGCATCGTCGATCACGTGACGATCCCGACGACGCACCGCCCCGTGCACCTGCTGCTGCTGGAGGCCTTCTACACGGGTGCGCTGCGGGAGCGGTATCTGTTGCCGCTGGCTTTCGCCCGTGACGAGGCCCAGGCCCGGTTCCTGAAAGAACCGCCTGATCGCGCCATCGCCCGGGTGCAATTAAAGGATGAAGAGGGCATGCTCTACGATGCCGCTCGCAGCGAAGGTTTGGGCAGCGCGCTAGTCGAGATGATTGCCAGAGGACGAGGCAAGGCCGCAAAGACAGGACGGCTGGTCGCCCGCCGCGGCAACCAGTTCTTCAAACTGTTGGGAGACAAGACGCTGCCCCTGGCTGCAAGTTCGCCGCAATCCGGACAGAGAAACACTTTCATCGCCTGCGACCATACGTTCTTTCTCAAACTCTATGGCCGAGCGGAGGAAGGAACCAACCCTGACGTGGAGCTATTGCAGCAACTGACGGAACAAACGGATTTCGCCAACATCCCGGCGTTCGGCGGCGTCGTCGAATGGCAACGGGAGCGCTCGACTCCCATGACGATCGCCCTGCTGCTGGGTTATATCGTCCACGAGTCCGATGGCTGGTCCTACACACTCGACAACGTCGAACGAGCGTTCGCACACGCTCAGACGCTGAAGAACGACGTCGGAAATCGCCCTCCCATCCCCGATTCCATACTCCACCTCAATCCCGCGCAGATCCCCCCGCTCGTGAAAGACTTCGTAGGCGCCGTTTATCTCGAGATGATCGCCCTGCTGGGCCGCCGGACTGCGGAGTTGCACCGCGCCCTCGCGTCTCTGTCGGGGACGCCCGACCTGACGGTTGAGCCGTTCTCTCTGCTCTATCAGAAGTCGCTCTTCCAGTCAATCCGCGGGATGACCCTGAAGGTCCTCGCGGAACTGGAGCGAGGTCTGAACTCGCTGGACGCCCAGACGGTCGCCGCCGCCAAGAACATTGTCGCAGGCAAACAAACCATCCTCAGCCGTGTGGGCCGCATCACGGAAAAAAAGATTCGGGCGATGAAGATGCGCATCCACGGCAACTACCGCCTCGCTCAAGTTCTCTACACCGGCAAGGATTTCGTCATTATCGACTTCGAAGGCGAGCCGACGCGTTCGCTGACGGAACGACGACTGAAGCAATCTGCTTTGCGGGACGTGGCTGGTATGATCCGTTCGTTCTACTACGCCGCTCACGGCGTCATTCTGCCGCGGGCCGCCAAGATGGGGGGCGATGTGGCTTACCTCCAGCCCTGGGCGGATTTGTGGTATCGCTATGTGGCCGGGGCATTCCTCCATGCGTACAGGCAGAGTGTGGCCGACAGCAGCTTCGTGCCGAAGGATGAAAGTGAGTTCGCGGTTCTGCTGGAAACTTTTCTCTGGGAAAGAGCCATTTACGAGATCGGCTACGAATTGAACAATCGGCCCGAGTGGTTGACGATCCCGGTTCGCAGTGTGGAGTATATGCTGACAACCGGATTGTGAAGAAGAGCGGATAGACGGACAAGGAAGTTTGTCTTATGGATATGCCCAACCAAGCTGGAACGAGTGCTACGATCGCCAACAGTCTGTTGACGGATCACGATATCTACCTGTTCAAGGAGGGCAACCACTTTCGCCTTTACGACAAGCTCGGCGCCCATCTGACGGAGAAAGATGGCGTTCCGGGCGTACAATTTGCCGTCTGGGCCCCGAATGCGATAACCGTTTCTGTCGTCGGCGACTTCAATGAGTGGAAGCTGCACACGCATCCGTTGATGATGCGCTGGGACGGCTCGGGTATCTGGGAAGGTTTCATCCCGAAACTGGGCAAGGGCGACGTGTACAAATACCACATCGTCTCCAAATACAACAACTACCAGGTGGCGAAAGCGGATCCCGTGGGCTTTTACTGCGAGATGCCGCCGAACACAGCCTCAATGGTCTGGGACCTCTCGTACAACTGGGGGGATGAAGCCTGGCTGGGTAAGCAGAAAGAGCACAATTCGTTGAACGCCCCCGTGAGCATCTACGAGGTGCACCTCGGTTCGTGGCGCCGCGACCCCAACGAGCCGGATCGTCTCCTGAGCTACCGGGAGTTGGCCCCGATGCTCGTCGAGCACGTCAAGAAACTCGGCTTTACGCACATCGAGTTCATGCCGGTCATGGAACACCCCTTCTATGCTTCGTGGGGCTACCAGACGCTGGGCTACTTCGCCCCGACGCGACGCTACGGCTGTCCCCAGGACCTGATGTTTCTGATCGATCACCTGCACCAGAACGACATCGGCGTCATCCTCGACTGGGTCCCCTCGCACTTCCCCACCGACGAACATGGCCTGATCTACTTCGACGGCACGTGTCTGTACGAACACGCCGACACGCGGCGTGGCTTCCATCCGGACTGGAAAAGCGCGATCTTCAACTACGGTCGCAACGAAGTCAGGGATTTCCTGATCAGCAGTGCCATGTTCTGGCTGGATAAATACCATGCTGACGCGCTGCGCGTGGACGCCGTCGCGTCCATGCTCTATCTGGACTATTCCCGTAAGCCGGGGGAGTGGCTCCCCAACGAAAACGGCGGCCGCGAGAATCTCGAAGCGATCTCCTTTCTGCGGCGTTTGAACGAGATGGTCTACCGTGATTTTCCGAACGTCCAGACCATCGCCGAGGAATCCACGGCCTGGCCCATGGTCACCCGCCCGACCCATACCGGCGGCTTGGGCTTCGGTATGAAGTGGAACATGGGCTGGATGCACGACACGCTCAAGTACTTCAAAATGGACCCCGTCTTCCGGAAATTCCATCACGGCGAGTTGACGTTCTCGCTCATTTACGCCTTCCATGAGAACTTCATCCTGGCGCTGTCACATGATGAAGTCGTGCACCTGAAAGATTCGTTGTACGGCCGGATGCCGGGCGATCATTGGCAGAAGCACGCCAACTTGCGTCTGCTGTTCGGCTACATGTTCACTCACCCGGGCAAGAAGCTGCTCTTCATGGGGGATGAGTTCGGGCAGCACCGCGAATGGGCCCACGACCACAGCGTGGATTGGCACCTCATTGACGATCCCTTCCATGCCCGGCTGCAACAGTGGATCGCGGACCTGAATCATCTCTATCGAACGGAGCCGGCCCTATATGATTTGGATTTCGATCCCCAGGGCTTCGAATGGATCAACCCGAATGACGGCGACAACAGCGTGCTGAGCTACGTGCGCAAAGACAAGGCCCGGCGCCGTTGTCTGGCGATCGCGTGCAACTTCACGCCCGTGCCCCGGTATAACTACCTGATCGGCGTTCCCGCCGGCGGCTACTGGAAAGAGATTCTCAACAGCGACGCCATTCAGTACTCCGGCAGCGGCGTGGGCAATATGGGCGGCGTCGAAGCTTCAGATACTCCTTTCTTCGACCGGTTCAAGCATTCACTGTCGATCACCCTGCCGCCGCTGGGTGTAGTCGTCTTTGAGAAACCGGAATCCAGTGAGATGGACGAGGTTCCGCCCAAATCCGACGAAACGAAACCGCCGCCGCCACAGTAAAGACGCGGATTTCACGTCTCTATTGCGCCGCAGACAATCACTGACATTCCTGCCGGCAGAAGCCTTAGAACGCGATGCTGATGAGCCGCCTATAGTCAAGACGCATGGGGCCAATTGAGGTCTCGCGCATGACGAACAGGTGGCGAAATGAAGGTACTACCAGGCAGACCTTGTCCTCAAGGTGCCAGCTACGACGGCAGCGGGACCAACTTCTCCATGTTCTCGGAAGTGGCCGAGCGCGTAGATCTCTGCCTTTTCGATTACGAAGGGCGTGAGACACGCATCAACGTGCCGGACGTGGTGGGTTATTACTGGCACATCTATCTCAGCGGCATCGGTCCCGGGCAACGGTACGGCTATCGCGTCTACGGTCCCTGGAGTCCGCATCAAGGACTCCGCTGCTGACCCAATGAACTCCTCCCGGATCCCTACGCCGGGGCCGTCGGAGGTTCCATCCAGTGGAGCGATGCCATGTTCGCTTATCGGATAGACCAGCCGACCGACGGCGTGTGCAGCAGTTCCGATAGCGCCCCGTTGACCTATGGAAGCATCGTGGTGAAGTCGTAGACCACAGTGCTTTTCTGTGGACCGACGCCGGCTGGCGTCCCCTGCCGCTGGAGGACATGGTGATCTACGAATTGCACGTGGGCACCTTCACGCCGGAGGGCACGTTCGAGGCGATCATACCCCGACCGCGCAAGTTGAAGGACCTGGGGATCACCGCCATCAAGCTGATGCCGGTGGCGCAATTCTCGGGGGAGCGTGACTGGGGCGAGATCCATGCCCTGCTGAACTTCAGCCGCGATCCCCAGACGATTCTTCTGCACGCCCGGGCCCAAGAACGGGACCTCTTCGATGAGGGCAGCTGCGTGCCTGCCTCCATAAGCGGCAGCCGGGCGGAACATATCGTTGCGTTCTTCCGCACCCACGAGGAACAGCAGGCTCTCATCATCGTGCCGCGATTTCTCGCCTCGATCACCGCGCCGGGTCAGACGCCGCTGGGCCCGGACATCTGGCAGGACACCCGAATCGCGCTCCCCGCTGGAGCGCCGGCTAGTTGGCAGGAAAGCACTACGGGCAGTGAGACTACCGTCTCGGATGAGTTGATGGTCCGGGACATTCTGCGTGAGTTCCCCGTGGCCTTGTTGCTGGGCCACTCCGAGCCTGCGTCAAGCGCGGCCGTGGACCTCGGTCAGGTGGCGGAGCCGGTCGGCCAGGCGAGGAGTCAAGAGACCATCCCGCATTCGCCAGCGCCAGTTGCCCTTGGTCTTGGCCGGATGATTCATACGGGCCGGCGTTCTCAATCCGAGGATATCCTGCATGGGGACCACCGCCAGGCGTGCCACGGAAGCCATCGCCAGCCGCATCAGTTCCCAGGGGATGTCCGCCAGCTTGACCCGGCGGCCCAGGTAATCGAAGAGTCGCCTGCGCTGCGCCTCGTCCATGTCGTCCTCGAACCAGCCGCGCGCGGTGTTGTTGTCGTGCGTGCCGGTGTAGACGATGGAATTGGCGATGTGGTTGTGGGGCATGTGCGGGTTGTGCGCCGGATCGCCATCGAACGCGAACTGCATCACGCGCATGCAGGGCAATTGATATCGTGCCACGACCTCGCGCACGTCTGCCGTGATGAGTCCGAGGTCCTCCGCGAACACGGCCGCGGAGGGCAACCGGCGGAACAGAGTCCGGAAGAACGCATCGCTGGGCGCCGGTACCCACGTGCCGCGCATGGCGGTCTTGTGTCGCGCGGGAACTTCCCAGTAGGCAACCAGCCCCCGGAAGTGATCGATGCGTACCATGTCGAACAACCGAAGGTTGTGTTCGAGCCGCTGCATCCACCACTCGAAACCCGTGCGCTGCAACGCATCCCAGTCGTAGACGGGATTGCCCCACAGTTGGCCCGTCTTACTGAAGTAATCGGGCGGGACTCCCGAAACGAGCCTGGGCCTGCCGGAGGGATCCAGCTTGAACAGATCGCGGTGCGACCACACGTCGGCACTGTCGTGCGTGACATAGATCGGCATGTCGCCGACGATCTGGATGCCTCGCTCCCAGGCATACCACTTCAAGTCGTGGTATTGCTTGTAGGCGATATACTGCTGGAATCGCTCCTCCGCGATCCTGGAGTCCCTGTCCTTGATCTTCACTTTCTGCAGATCGGGCCACTCAGTCCAGGGACGTTTTCCGAAATGGCGTTTCAACGCCGCAAACTGAGCAAAGGGATCGAGCCACGAGGCGTGATTCCGGCAGAACGTTTCGTAATCCGGTGGGACAGGTCGGGCGCTGAACCTCTGGAACGCGGCGTGGAGCAGCCGGAAGCGGTAGGATTGGACGGCCGCAAAATCGATCCGATTCGTCGGAAAGCGCGGCGGCCGGTCCAGCTCGGCGCGTTCGAGCAGCCCCGCTCGGTACAACGCGTCGATGCTGATCAGCGTCGGGTCCATCGCAAAGGCTGAGATGCTGTTGTAAGGTGAACTGCCGCGCGCGATCGTCGTGTAGTTCAGGGGCAGCACCTGCCAGACGCTTTGTCCGGCCCGGCGCAGGAAATCGATGAAGGTGTACGCCGTCGGCCCCAGGTCGCCCATACCGTAGGACGAGGCCAGGGATGTCACATGCATCAGAACGCCACTGGATCTTTGCTGCAGCACGTTTGCCGTCCTCTCAAAAACTGCCTATAGCACTTACGGAATGGCCAGTCCCAGGTGCTGAGCCAGGTTGCCAAAATGCTGCACCCATCGGGTCGCTTCGTCGCTGCCGCCGGCGGCCCGCCGTTTCATGTCGGGATATTTCTGCCGGGCCAGCGTGAAAAACACATTCTGTGCGTTCTGCAAATCCAGCCCCGTGGTGAGCGTCCGGAGAATCTCCAGCGTCTTCTCGATCGAGGCCAGCAGATTCACGTCCTCGGAGGATTCTTCGAACTGGTCCATCAGATCGTTGATCCGATGGCTGCCTTCGAACGTGAGCCGTTCCTTATCCAGGCCCAGCGACAGGCGTTCCGCCTCCTCGGCGAGGTTCTGCAGCCGGTTCACGTTGATCGTATCGGCCTGAATTTCGGCGCAGAGATCCTCGTTGAGGATGAACTCCGCCGGCGCGGACAGGGCCTTGGGCAGCGGCATGTTCATGTTCCGGATCATCTGCATGATCGCGTAGTTGTGCTCGTACACGTGGCGGAAGGCGCTTTCGATTTCCTCCCACGTGCTTTCGAGCAGCTCGTTGAGCAACTCGCGCTGTTGATCTTTGAACAGGTGGGTCAGCGAGTAGTTCTTGCCGCTGAAGACGACGTTCATCAGACGCATGACCTCGTTGCTGTCGCCCCGGCGGAAGGCATCGCGCAGGCTCTTGCGCACTTTCTGGAACTCCTCGCCCAACATGCGGGAGCGAATCGCGGCGAACAGGTTGTGGTCACCGAGATAGAAGACGACCAGGTCGATGGAATGATGTTCCAGCGTGATATTCGACTGGATCGTGGCCCGGCCGGTCGTGAGAATCTGCATACCGGCCTGCACGCGGTCGCAATCGTCCAGCGTCGCGGAGTAGCAGTAGATGTCCGTCGTCTTCTGACAGACGTCCTCGAAGACGGAACTCAGGGCAAAGTGCGCGGCCACGCGATTCAGATCGATGCGGGCCGGCTGCACATAGGCTTCATACACGTCCGTGCCGTTGGCGAACGGCCGCGTGTTGGCCGGG
>CAYQXM010000067.1:0-29785 GCA_964421295.1 uncultured Pirellulales bacterium | reverse complement strand
CGTGCGTCTCTCGGCATACCCCCATCCCACCGACCCGCACGCCCCATGTCAACATGAAAATAGGGTCTGTCCCTATTTTAGCCGGCATAACCAGAGCCAGCTCATGCAAGCCACACTGAACATCCTTCGAATGCACTGCTCCACCTCCTGCATGAGCAGACTCGCCCCGCGGGATTACTTCGCCCCTGCGGATTCTCCAGCAAGCCGTCAAAAATAGGGTCTGTCCCTATTTTACTGTCCCTATTTTACTGTCCCTATTTTACTGGATGCCTCCGGCCCAGGACGCTCAAGAATCGCCGCCCGGCCGCGATCCTTCCTGACTGTCCCGCACAGGCTGTCGCACTGCGTCCTCACGGCCACTCCGTCCCTCCATTAAGGTCACTTAATTGCGGTGGTGTCCCCTAGTTTCCCCCATAGATGTCCCCGGACTCACCAGTAGAACATATAGAATAGCCAGAAGATCAATGATGCTATGCTCAGAACATGAAGGACCATAGTGACAAGTGGACGCCACGTGAAGTCCATTGCCAGTCTAAAAAGCAACAACGTGAGCATGCCGACACCAGGCGAGTATGCATCAGGATCGCGCCAGTGGCCGAAGCCAAAGAGCCATACGACATATCCCGCGAACAAGCCGACGAGAAGAACAAATGCCCGATGCTGACAGTAAAAGCTCCGCAAACGAGCGAGTAGGAACTGAATACTCATGATCTTTCCCATGTCCGCCTGAATTTTATGTCGTGACCCCGTGAAGCCATACCGAGTACCATTATCCCTGAGATCATGCTGATAGTCAAGCCTGCCGCGAGACCATCTGGGGACGGATGCGCGGGTCAGATGCAAGGGTATCCGTCGCGACATCCCGGATCTGGCGGAAGTGCAATCAGTGACTGATGATACTGTTTGCGACAACTGTTCAATGAAACCGCCGCCCTGTAGAGGTGTATTCGGTGCGCGATATCATGCCATATCCACCTCCCATACTTGTAAAATTCCCACGCCCAAGCCTCTTCGGCGGCAGCGAGGACGATCATAGCTCCCGCTAACCAGAGGTACGCCTTGTCGAGCTGTTTCATGGCCCAAGGGCAAGCCGCAGGGGTCTCTAAACATATTGCCGCGGACGTAATGGCCCAAAACTCACAGTCCGCGGCTGCGTCCGCGACGGTGACCTGCGCATATTTGAGGTTAATCGCAAGAAAAACGAGCTTCCCGACGCTCTCACCCAATCCAGCAGTCGAGTAATGGTTGGCGTCGACTGCTCGGTTGTACTCGCCTTCCCAGTATTCACAGGGCGAACCCGGGATCACTTCTACTTTGTCGTCCCCTGGATAGCGTCCGAATGGATCTGTTAGGGTGCATGGATTGTTCATGCAGTACCAGTAGAAGTCCATGCCTCCCGCATACCCAATGGGATCAGTCTGGAGGAATCGTCCGATTTCGGGGGCATAATAGCGGGCACGGTAGAAGTACAGGCCGGTTTCCTTGTCGAACTCGCGGCCCGTGAAGGTGAAGGGGTTGGGGTTGTTGGCATCGGTGGCGGCGACCTCGCCGAAGGCGGAGTACTCGTAGACCTCCACCGTCGTGCCGGAGACGTTGCTCAGAGCCACCACGCTGCCGAGGGCGTCATAGTGGTAGTAATAGACAGCGTTGCTGTCCTCGACATCGATCATCGAGACCGGCTGATCGATCCGAGCGCCCTGGATGTACTTTCGGACGAGGGTGCCATCGCCATCGTATTCGGCGATCATGTTGTCGCCGTCGTAGACGTACTGGTTGGTCAGGACGCCGTCGAAGGTCTTGGCGATGCGGCGGCCGGATGGATCGTACGTGTACTCCACCGTCTCCCAGGCAGGTGCGCTTGAGCCTGACGAAGGAGTCCACTGCAAATAATCCACCCAGCCGCTATCATCGCCACTGTCGCCGCCGCTGTCCTTGGTGTACTGCCACAGCAGCGAATGGGTACCGGTTCCGGTGATGCTATAGGTCTTCTGCGTCCAATCCACCTCGCCGCTGATGCGGTCCTGGCGGACGCCGTCGACGTAGAACTCCAGCCAGTCGAACGAATCTTCCGAGGAGCCCTTCCAATAGAAGCTCACGGACCCTTCGCCCTGGACCCAAACCTCCATCTGGGTGAACTGGTCTCCGCTGATGACGCCGCTGCGGGCCGAATCCAATCGGGCATAGATGAGACTGTGACGTAAGGCTTGTGGGGCCGTCCTTCCGCAAAAAGCGAAATCCATGTCCGGTAGGTCGTGTCCAGGTATGGCTTTTGCACCATACGCCTAGGTATTGCGCTGCCAGCAGTGGAGCGGGCGGCGACGCCGGGAGCGGTGGGCAATCTGTTGGACGGGACTGGTGCGATGACGGGGAGAAATCGGGACACGGCGGGGGGGAATGTGCGAAACGAAGCCAATTTGGATTCGGGGGGCAGGGAACCAAGAAGACAGCAATCTCCGGGTCCCCGGTCCCTGTTATGTGAAACGAAGCCAATTCGGGCGGAACGGTTTGTCCCGAAAGGAGTTATGCAGGGTCGTATCCCACGGAAGGGCATTTTACGTTCTATTTACTTCGGCGGCCGGCGGGACGGGCGTACCATCGAGTCAGTTCGAGAATTGTGGCACTTCTGTCAATGAAAGGAACTGACGATGACTCGACTTAACAGACTGGTGTTGTGGGCTGCCATTATGGCAGGGGGCTTGGGGGCCGGCGTGGAGATCGCGGCGGCGGAAACGGTGTCGGCGCCAGGAGCCATCAGCAAGGTCACGGTCTATCGGGGGCAAGCCCTCGTGACGCGGAAGATCGAGGCGGACGCTCCGGTGGGGACCTCGGAGCTGATCGTCTCCGGCCTGCCGGGCAATATCCTGCCGGAGAGCATTTACGCCCAGTCCTCGGCGGACGTCAAAATTCTCAGCGTGCGCTATCGTCAGCACGCCGTGGATCAGGACACGCGCGAAGAGGTCCGCCAGCTCGATGCGCAGATCGAGAGTGTCAAGCATGACATCAGAGTCGCCACCGAACAGAACGAGCATCTCCAGGTGCAGTGGAAAATGTTCGAGAGCCTGCGCGACTTCACCGTGATGGCGGAGAAGAGCGACCTCAGCCGCGGGCTATTGACGTACGAACCCATCGACAATCTCACCGGTCTCATCGAAAAGAAGGGGACCGACTACCTGAACAAACGGCTGGAGCTGGAAGACAAACTGGCGGAGCGGCAGAACAGCCTGGCTTTGCTCGAACGCCAGCGGAAAGACCTGATGGCGGGGCAGTCCCGGACGGAACGCGAGGCGGTGGTCTTCATGGCGGGGGCCGGCCGGCACATCTCACTGGAAATCAGCTATCTCGTCAACGGGGCCGGCTGGCAGCAGCAATATAGTCTGCGTGCCCATCCTGATCGTGCGACGGTTGGCATCGAATACAATGCCGTGGTCAACCAGGTCAGCGGGGAGGACTGGAACGGCGTGACGTTGAGTCTCTCGACCGCCGAGCCCACGATGGTGGCCTCCGCGCCGGTGCTCGATCCCATGCTGGTCGGTCTGGCCGTCTCCGGGGGGAGGCAGATGGTGATGCCGCAGTCGGAGCCGCAGGCGGCTCAGAATCAACAGGCAGGGCCCCTGTCACCGGCCGCGCAGGTGCGGCAGATGCAGCAACAGCGTAAGGTGAATATCGGCAAGGGAATCGCGGCCAACCTGGAACTCAACGACCTGGCCCTGAGCAATCAGGCTCTCTACTTCAACTCCAGCCAGAGGGACATTCAGCAGTTCCAGCAGCAGATGGCGGCGCTGGCCCGCGTGGAAGGAGTCAGCGTTACCTACGATCTGCCGGGCCAACTGACGCTGCCCAGCCGCAGCGATCAGCAACTCGTAACGGTCGCGACGATCACCGCCAAAGCCGACTTCACGCTCATCGCCTCGCCCTTGTTGACGGATTACGTCTATCTCCAGGCGGAGATGGTCAACGGCAGCGACACGGTCCTGCTGCCGGGGCCGGCCAGTATCTTCCGTGACGGTCAGTTTGTCGGACGTGGCAGCGTGCCTCTGGTGACCAGCGGCGACCGGTTCACGACCGGATTCGGTATCGATTCGCAAGTACAGGTGGCGCACGAACTTGAAGAAAAGACCACCCGTGTTCAAGGCGGCAATCGCATTGACACGTACACCTATCGCATCGCGCTGAGCAACTATAGGAACGCGGCGGTGGGGCTGCGGCTGCTCGACCGGCTCCCCTATACCGACGATTCCTCCATCCGGATCGAGCTGGGCAAGGCCGAGCCGGCACTCAGCACGGACGCCGAATACGTTCGCACACTGGGCAAGAAGGGCATCCTCCGCTGGGATCTGAAACTGGGTGGCAATACGATCGACGACAAAGCGACCATCGTGCGGTATAGCTACACCATGGAGTATGACCGCAACATGCAAATTCAGCCACGGCGATTGCCAGTTCAGCAGTAGTCCTTGACTTGGATGGCGGGCGAGGGCAATCCGGCTGGCCAGGATGAAAAGATAGGCAAAATAGGGAATATGGAGATTGACAGGCGAGCCCCGGAAGGTGTACCATGAAGACAGTTGACCTGCGATACCTCACAAGCGTCTCATTCCCTACCAATCTGTCCTGATCTGTCGGTGTTGCGACGTAATCGCTTTGTTTCCGTGGTGAACAAAGCGACTGTGTCCGACGCGATAATAACCGCTGGCGCTTCCAGAATCTGGGGAGTGGCAGCAATGGAGGTGCAGAGAGAATGAAGAGAAGCATCGTTGTTGCATCAGTTATAGCAGTTCAACTGTCCATGGTTGGTCTGGCCGCAGCCGGCATCACCATCGATGTGCTGCCGTCGTCGGCACCGAACGCTTCCGGTTCCCCAAGCTGGTCGGGCTATACGGTCAATGCCTTGAACTCGCTGGAGAACGGCTTGGGAAACATCGGCAGCCGCAGCACCAGCCCGACGGCATACGAGGTTCTGGGGGCAGTAATTAGTCCCTGGGATGCTGCCGTCACGAGCTTCTACAGTTGGCGTGGCGAAGTGAGCCCCGCGGCTCCGTTCCAGAGTGAACTTGGCAACCGCGTGCATTTCGGGTTGCACGCCTATGGCGACGGCGGCACCCAGTTCGCCCTCGAAGACTTGACATTCGCCATGCATAGCAGCGACGCGGGCGACAGTCTGGGCTTCACGGGCGATTTCATCGGCTATTCCTACAACGGGACGACCCGTTACGGGATTAGCTGGGGCGCGGACGGTACCAAGGGCACGGCGGATGACATCGTCTACATGTCCGGGAACGGCACAACGCTCGTCAATGAGATTGTGTACGTCGGTGTAGGCAACGCGTGGTGGCCGGGTGGAAGCGATCCTGACCCGAGCAACCCGGTCGGCGGAGCCCAGGCGGCCATGGATAACTACTACGCTTGGGTACTGGCCGAAGGTCCCATCACCCTCACGACCAGCTATACGATTGATGACGTCACGGGAAGTGCGTCTGTCGACATCATGGTCGTTCCTGTTCCAGGAGCCCTGTTGCTCGGCGGACTGGGTATTGGTCTGATCGGCTGGATGCGTCGGCGCAAGACTCTGTAAGCAACTGACTTAGAGTTATGTTCGGTAAGTGCTGCGTGGCACGTTCGGCAGCGCAAGGAGACGTGCCGCGCTCGGGCTACTGCTGTCGGTACGGCCACAGCGAGGGCGGTGCCGTTAACGAGGGGTCGCATGCGGATGGTGCCTTCTCGTTTGGCCTGCAACAATCACCGCGGATGTGAATGAGGGTGCTGGGATTCGAACCCAGGACCTACGCATTAAAAGTGCGTTGCTCTACCTACTGAGCTACACCCCCAAGTCCTTCTTGGGCAATAACTTATACCAACACGTCCTACTCATTGCCCCTATCGTCCTACGGGGGCACCATTTGAACGAGCGTACGTCCAAATGGCATGACGAATTATCGGTAACCTTACCGCCAAAGGGGCTGAATTGCAAGAAAAACCACGAGAAGAACTGATACGCCCGGCCCTTAGCCCGCGCGGTCGTGGATCGCGTGCCGACGACAGGGGGACCTCATCCACCGGCGGGTTTGAGCGTGTCACTGACGGTTGGAGGTGGTTAATGGGTCTGTTGAGCCTGGCTCTGATAGGCTTTGTGGACGGTTTCGAGGTTGTGCTTCGCCTGCGCCTCAGGGAGAATCTGGCACCACAGAGCCAACGCCTCCTGGTCACGTCCCAGCAGCCCGAGGGCGGTGGCCATGTTGGCCCGATACCTTTTGTTCTCGGGGACCACGCCAGCGGCCTGGCCGAAACGCTCCGCGGCCTTGTCGTATTCCTTGCGGACCAGGAGACACATGCCCATGTTGTTCAGCAACACCGGATCGCGGGGACTGATCTCCAGCGCGACCGAGAGAGTATCCACTGCTTCGTGCACACGTCCCTGGCGCATTTGCAGCTCCGCCAGACGATTATAGGCCGGGGTGAACTGCGGGTAATCGGAGATGCAGCGCCGGAGCACGAACTCGCATTCGGCGTCCTTGCCCTGGGTGGCCAGGATCTCCGCCATGGAATAGAGCGTTTTGGGAGTGGGGGGCCGGTTGCTTGCCGCGTCGAACTGGGATCCAGAACCCGCGGTGCTGTTCAATGACGGATCATCCTTCTGGCTGTACTGCCGGTCGGATCCTGAGTAAGACTGCGAACACCCGCAGAGGAACGCCACGCAGAGGGCGCAAGCAAGACCGTTTCTGATGATTCCCATGGCAGAGCCGCTCATTGTTTATCCTCCCTGTCAAACAGTGGAATGGAACAGGTCTAGTCTTGGTTTGCCGATCACTGCATAATGATCGGTGCCGGGCTGTCGGCTGACTTTGTCGTGCCGGAGCCTTTGCTTTCCTTCTTGAGAATCGTCACGACGCGTTCCGAGGACATCCCATCCCCGCCGGGCATACCGTCGGACAGACGCATACTGTCCGCATCTACTCCGGTTTTCTTCAGGCTGCTCATCACGTAGGCGATCCGTGCCTGATACAGCTTCTCATCCGCTGGGCCCCGCTGAATGTTGAGACTCCCCGGGTGCTTGGTGAAATGTCGCGCCAGCACGGCCAGATCCCGAGATCCCAACTCGTTGAGTTCCGTGCCGTCCGTGACAAAGTGATAGCAGTACAGAGTGTGCTGGGTGATGATGGCGTTCTCCACGCCGATGTTATTCAGTGTCTTGACCAGCGCCGCGTCCAGATTCGTTTCCGTCGTGGCCTTGGGTGCATTATTGTGACATCCGGCGACCAGCATACATATCAAGCAGATTCCGATTCCCCAGTACAGCCTCATGATTATTCTCCTAATCAAATCCTCGGTCTATTGCTCTGTTTATTGTGCTATCAGTAGTCGATGAATGTGAATCATTGCCGGTCCCATAGCGACGACCATGATCGCGGGGAAGATGAACAGCACCATCGGCATCAGCAGTTTCGTCGGCAGTTTCTCCGCTTCTTCTTCCGCGTGGAGGCGGCGTTCGTCCCGCATCCAGTCGGCGAACTCCGCCAAGGCCAGCGCCACGCTGGTACCGAAGCGCTCACTCTGCACGAGGATGGCGGCCAGTGACGCGAGTTGTTCGGCGCCGGTGCGCGTGGCCATGTTCCGCATGGCTTCCGTTCGACTGGCGCCCAGGTGCATCTCGAAATTGCTGAGGTCCATCGCGCTACCCAGAACGGGACTGACATGGTGAATTTCGTCGGCCACCATGTTCCAGGCCATGTCGAGCCCGATGCCGGAAGAGACGCAGACTTCCAGCAGGTCGACCGCGTCCGGCAGATACTGCCGGATTTCCTGACGCCGCTTCTGCTCCTGCATCCGGACCACCAGGTTAGGCACGAAGAACATGAAGGCGCCGCCGAGCGAGATCAGCCAGACTTTCTTGATCAGGTCGCCTTCCCAGGAGGTGACCAGGGCCGCGGTCACTGACAGTCCGGCCACAAACAGGAGCAGCTTGACGCCCGTATAAATGGCGGGCGCGTTTTTGTTCATGTACCCGGCCCGGACCAGTTGTTCCCAGAGACTTGTGGTGGCCCGGCCGTGCGAGACGAAGTTGCCCATGCGTTCGAGAAGCCGGATGAGCGGCGATTCAGGAACAGGGGACGCCGCGTCGGCCGATCCCGCCGCTCCGAGCCGTTCCCGTTTATGGCGGGCGATCTTGCGGAATTGTTCATAGGCCGTCAGGAAGATGGTACCCAGGACCAGAACGGTGATGAACGACAGCACGGCCGCGAGAAGCTCCGTGGGGAGCGTGACCGTTTTGAGCTTATTCAAGACTTCTTGAAACATAGCAAATCCCCCGTCTCAATACTTCAGCACGGCCAGTCGCTTCATGACCCAGGCGCCGAAGAGCATGCTGATGCCCGTGCCGATGAGCATGTACTGGCCCAACGGCGTGGTGTACATCGCGCCGATGTAGTTGGGTGACGCGACATTGAGGAACACGAAAAGCAGAACCGGCATCACCAGCAGCACATTTTTGCTCTGCCGGCTGGAAGCGGTCAGTGCCCGCACTTTCCGGTTGAGCCGCATGCGCGCCCGCATCACGGACGAGAGACTGTCCATCACTTCGGCCAGGTTGCCGCCGGTGGACATCTGAATGCTCACGGCCGTGGCAAAGAACCGCAGGTCGGCATTGCGCGTCGCGTCCGCCACGCGGCGGATGGAATCGCGGAGATCGAGACCGAGCGCCTGTTCCTGACAGATCTCCCCGAAGATGCCGCCAACCGGATTGGGAATCTCCTCCGATATCGACTGGAAAGCACCGACCAGCGGGTGACCCGCCCGCAGCGCCCGGGCGGCAATCCCCATCGCTTCGACAAACTGCCGCTCGAACCGAGCGATCTGTTGCTGGATACGCCGCTTGGTGATCGACCAGAAGACCAGGGTAACCGCCGCGGCCGCAACAGCGCCGAGCCAGGCACTATACCCCAGCATAAGGACGGTACCGCAGGCCAACGCGGCCCCGGCGCCCAGGAGCAGAATCACGGTGCGGACCGGACGTTTCCATCCGGCGTCGGCACGGATGTGTTCCAGTTGGGTCGCCAGACTTTCGCGCGTGCGTTTGGCTGCCGCTCTTTTGGCTTCGAATTCGTCTCGCCAGAGGCGCAGTGTGTCCGATTTGCGGGTCTCGTCGTCCACGGAACCGAGACGCTGCTGGAGCCGCTTGCGCAGGCGCATGTACTGGATCACCCACAGCAATACGCAGGTCGTCCAGCCGGAGAAGACCAGCATGAAAACGGACACCATCAGGATCGTATTGACCAGTTCTTGCCGGCTCATATTCACCTCTGTCGTGTTCGTACGCTCATCGAGTCGAATCTACTTTCAGGATCGCACGCCTTCGTGCGGTTTGGGGAGAGTCCGGCGATGGAACAAATCGGCCGGAAGCTCCACCCCCTGTGCCTTGAGGCGGCTCAGCAGGGCGGGACGAACCCCGCACACCTCGAAGTCGCCGTAAGCGTTCCCGTACTCATCGATGCCTGTCTGGGTAAAGCGGAACAGATCGTGCAGGCAGATCGTGTCACCTTCCATGCCCGTGATCTCGCAAATCTGCACGATTTTACGTCGGCCGCCCGGCAGACGCCCGACATGGATCAGCACCTGCAGCGCCGAGCTGATCTGGTCGCGAATCGCCTGCACCGGGAAGTTCAAGCCCGCCATGCTGACCATGTTGCCCAGACGCCGCAAAGCGTCCCGGGGATTGTTCGCGTGTACGGTCGTCATGGAGCCTTCATGTCCCGTGTTCATGGCCTGCAGCATGTCGAGGGCCTCGGCGCCGCGGACCTCGCCGATGATGATCCGGTCCGGACGCATACGCAGACTGTTGCGCAGCAGGTCCCGCTGCGTGACCTGGCCCTTGCCTTCGAGGTTCGGGAGGCGCGTTTCCAGCCGCACCACGTGGGCCTGCTGGAGCTGAAGCTCCGCGGCGTCCTCGATCGTCACGATGCGCTCGCTGGCGGGAATCCAGCGCGACAGCGCATTGAGCAGGGTGGTTTTGCCGGTACCCGTGCCGCCGGAAATCAGCACATTCAATTTGCACTGGACGCACGCCTCGATGAACACCGCCATCTCTTCCCGCAGCGCGTCCAAGGCGATCAATTTCTGCATGTCGAGGGGATTGGTGCCGAAACGCCGGATACTGACGGCGGGGCCGTCGAGGGCCAGCGGGGGCACGATCGCATTGACGCGCGAGCCATCGGGCAGACGCGCATCCAGCATCGGCGTGCTCTCATCCACCCGGCGTCCGACGTTGTCGGCAATCCGGCGGATGACACGCATCAGATGGTCGTTGTCGAGGAATTTCGCCTCGGTGGTCTCGAGCCGCCCCTGGCGTTCGACATAGATCTTGTGCGGCCCATTGACCAGAATGTCGGTGACCAGTGGGTCCCGCAGGAACTCGTCGAGCGGGCCATAACCGAAGACTTCATCCATCACCTCGCGGACCAGCTGCTGCTTCTCCGGCCCCGATAGCGGGATGCGTTCCTCGCGCAGCAGGGCCTCCATGCGTTCGACGCACTGGGCATGGAGCTGCTGCAACGAGACCCGGCGGGCCTCGCTCAGGTTGATCACCTGCAGGAGCTTACGGTGGAGTCTGGCCTTGAGCTGCAGGGCGCTCTCACCGTTGATGCCGGCATTGGTGGGTTCGGGTGATGTCTCAAACACGCTTACAGTCCCCCCTGTTCCGCACGTCCGTTCTCGATCCAGGACTGCATCTGATCCGCGATCTTGCGGTAATCCCGGCGCAACTTCGAGCGGCCGGCACACTGGGCCAACGACTGGCCGCGGTTGAGGCTGTCCATGGCTCGACGCCAGTCACTGCGGATGCACCCCAGGGCCGCCATACCGAGCGCCTGCCGGGCGTCGGCGGGTTTTACCATGGGGCCGCGTCGGCCCACGCGATTGGCCAAGAGCAGAATCCTGTCGGCGGCGATCCCGTGCTCCGGCAACTGACGTACCAGCGTCCGGGCGGTCGCGATGTCACGCGTGGACAGCTGGAAGACGATGACCGCCGCTTCGCTCGCCGAGGCGAGATCCGCCATCACACGTGGCGCGGCGCGCGGAGCATCGACGATGATGTACCGATACAATTCCCGGCACACATCGAGGGTCCGCAGGAGACGGTCGTAATCCATGGGCACGGACGCATCCGCCTGGGCCGCGACGGGACTGAGCAGCACGTCGACACCACTGCCCGAACGTGCGGCGACCGATTCGACCAAATGTCGGTCGACGGTCCCCTTGCGGTGGAGAAGGTGGGCGATGCCGTACTGCCCGGAGACGTTGAGTTGATGAGCCACCGCGCCGTAATGGCCATCGAGGTCAATCAGCAGCGCGGGTTTTTCGCCGGCCAGATGCAGCTCGACGGCCAGGTTCACCGCCACGGTCGTCGCGCCGCAGCCACCGCTGCAGGAGAAGACCGAGATCACATCGCCCTGGGCCACCGTTTGCGTGTCGCCCCGCAGCCACGGGGCGATGGCCGGATGCAATTCCGCGGCGATGGCGCTCTTGCGCAGGAAATGCCGGGCGCCGGCCTGCATGGCCTGCAGCATCAGCTTCTCGTTGAATTCCCGCGAAACGATCACGAAGAAAACGCCCGGATGGGCGGCTGTCAGCTTGCTCAGGTCGAAGAGAATCTGCGGCGGGTTCTCATCGATGTCGACGATGGCCACGCTGCGGGCGTCGTCCGGAGCCGATTTCAACAAACGGGACTTGAGCTCCGCCAGACTCTTGCAGAGGTTGGCGGTCACCAGACCCTCGGGGGACTCCAGCGCCGAACAGACGGCGACCGCCGTCGCATTCTCTGTCGTTAGAACCAGTACGTCCGCGGATTTCATCGAACCAAGTCTCCTGTCACTGCCCGTAGGAATCCCAGGCGCCGGGACCTACCAGCTCGTGGAGGCCCATCTGCTGGAGCCAGTCACGACTGGCTTCGTCGAGTTGGGCGGGTTCCCTGCCTTCGAGGCGTCCATCCACGTAGAGTTCCCAGTCGCTGGGCCGTGCATGAGCCACGCCGGGCAGCGGCGGGACCTGACCGGCAGACATCGGCTCCACCAGGGACGCGGTCACGAGGATCACCAGTTCCGTTTCGTTGTTCTTGTACCGCACCGAGCGGAACAGCGAGCCGATGATCGGCAGATCGCCCAGGCCGGGGATACGCGAGTTGATGGCCGAGTTGGTGTGTTGCAGCAAGCCGGCCATGGCGAAGGACTGGCCGTTCTTCAATTCCAGTGTCGTCTCGGCACGCCGGGTCGTCAGGGCGGGAATGGTGAAACCCTGGATCGCGACGGAACCGACGTCCGTCAGCTCGCTGACCTCCTGGGCCGCGTGCAGGCGGATGCCGCCGTCACCGAGGACCACCGGGCGGAACTTGAGTCGGACGCCGAATTCCTTGTAGTCGACGGTGATGGTGGTCGTTCCCAGACCGGATCCGCCACCTTGCGGCACGGGGATCGGAAACTCGCCGCCGGCGAGGAATTGTGCTTCTTCGCCACTCAACGAAACCAGGGTCGGGTTGGCGAGAATGCGTACATACTGATTCTCCGCCAGGGCCTGCAGAAAGACCTGCAGGTCGCTGTTGGGAAAGCCCGCGAAGAGGGTGACAGCCGAGGAGACGCCGATGCCGTCCTCCGGGGTGGAGAACGACAGATTGTTGCCGACTTCCTGACTGCCGGTCGGGCCGATGTTGAGGCTCGGGATAAGGGAGCCGCCGTCGGAGGAACCGATGCGCTGACCGAAGAAGAAATCGTCTCTCGTCTGGAGTCCGTTGACGCCCAGGGCGCGGATCGCGGCACGGCTGACCTCGGCCAGACGCACCTGCAACTGTACCTGCTGGATGCCGGCCAGGTTCGTCATATTCACATAGGATATCTTGCTCTTATCCAGGTAGTCCTTGAGCTGCTCGGCGTCGCCGGCGCTGCGGAGCAGACCCTGGATGACCACGACCTCTCCGGAGGCGGAGACCTGGAGCTGAGCGGTCGGGAAGAGTTTCTTCAGACTGCTCTGGAGGCTCTCGAGATCGAGCCGGACGACGATCCGCTTCTGGACGGTCTGCTTCTCGCCTTCGCTCCACATGATCAGGTCCGTCGACCCGATGGCGAGACCCTGAACGAGAGTCTGCTCCGGCGTGAGGGCCTGGACATCGGCGATCTTCGGATCGGTGATCGCGACACGAATCGCTGGCCAGGGAGCGCGTACGACCGTCGAATGTCCCACGGTCAATACGATTTCCTCCGGGACCGTCTTGTCCTGGGCCGTGGCGGCAACGCCGATCGACGCAGCCAGAACGACGGCGCACAGGGCATGCACTACGCACCTCTTTGTCGCACGAGACCAGATGCCTGGGTATTTCTCGATGTTTGAACCGAGCATTGCCGTATCTCCCAAAACGATTGACGATTGAGGATTTGCGATCGACAGTCCATTCTGGCGGCGACACCGGGGCACGGCCTCAAGGCCAAACTGCATATCGTAGATCGCAAATCACAGAGCCTAAGCTCCGCCTGTTCCGGTCGCATTTTCAGCGCCAAGATCCACGTGCCCTCAAGGGTCACAGTCGGGAGGGTATTCGGCTCTTTTGTTGCGGTACTTGATTGGCGTTGCTGGGGAGAGAAAGGCAGGGGGAGAAATTATCGGCCGCACGCCCCAGAGGGGGGGTGGGTCGTCCGCGGGGTCGCAGGGGCTTTCATTCGGGCCTGGTGGTCACGGCCGGGGACCGGTGCGGAGGCTTGGTCCCGTAAACTGACCCGTCTTTCCCCTGTTTCAGGGCGGGAAATGAAGGTCGAGCGGTGCGCTGGGAATTGAAGGTCAGAGAGCATTCACTCCGTGGCGGCGTGCCGCGGTAGCGAAGGCTCACCTATCCTCGGCCGCGGCGGTCTGAAGTTTGTTCGACTCTTGGTCCTGTAACCTTAGCTCGGTTTCCTCGACCTTGCGGCCGCGGATGACCGTCACACGCCAGGCAGGGGTCTTCTGTTGCAGGGTCGCGGGAATCTCCGGCGCCGCGGCAGGGCTCGCAGCGACGGCCGGCTGGTTGCCGAGGATCTGCTGGAGGTTGTTGAACAGGGTCAGCGTCTGGGGATCCAGGGTCTGGCTGGCCGACGTCAACTGGCCTTCCTTCACGACCATCGGTTCCATCGGATTGAGGCTCTTGTCGTTCGGATTCCGCAGGGCGAGGCCCAGGGTGCCCTGTTCCAGCGCCAATTGCAGGGCGGCGGCCTGGCGGGCTGTGACTTCGAGCGTCACCATGACGTTCGTGCTGTTGGAGGAGCTGCGTTTCCGCGCGGCGCCCTCGGCGCCTTCCTTCTGGTTCGCCGGGGGGATGACGGTATTGTTCTCGACCGCGAGAATCTGAATGTTCTGCAGCAGGGGAGTCACGACCGCTTCGCCCTTGTCACTGCGACGCAGGGGGAAGGTCGCGAACACGTCCACGATGCAGCCGGGATAGAGCAGATCCGTGGAGATGGACCGTCGCGGCAGCGGGGCGGGGAACGCCAGCATGCCGGGCCGCAGCAGATCATCGATACTGTCCTTGGCAATCAGATGCGTCAGCGTCAGCGGCTGGCCTTTGACCACGGGCACCTTCAGGACTTTGCCGATCGCCTGCGCCTGGTCCGAGAGGTGACCCTGGGGCAACCCGCTCTCCGAGACCTGCTGTACCGTCACGTGCTGACGGGTCAGCCGGGTTCGGGCCGGCAGATTGACCTCGGCCACCAGAACGCTAACCTGGGCGACGCCATCCTTGCTCGCGACATTGGCCTTGAGGGCGCGAACGAGCATGGCCGCGGCTCCGGCGGCCACCAGTCCTAACACGATCAGTACCATGACGGCGACTCTCATCTTGATGCCTCCTATCTGAACGTGGACCGTCCGCAGACGGAACGTTGAGATACTGCAACGCTGAAATTCAACGATAGTGGAACCGCGCGGTCAGACGGGTCACGTCCTCCGCCGCTCCATCATTCCGCTTTGCTTCTACTTCGATTACGCGCCGTGGGCGTGGGCCATGAAGGCCGCGAGGCACAGGCCGATGAAGATGGCCGGGCCATACGGCATGGACAGGCCCCGGCTCGGCTGGGTCGCAGGTTCGCTCCGCAACAGAGCCAGACCCCGGCGTCCGCCGGACACGGCGACCAGCGACACGTACAGCAGGGTGAACAGGGCGGCGAAGTGCCGTCGGCGCTGTCCATCGCACAGCATGCGGAGCAGGGACAACACCCCGCCGGTCACGCACACCGCCACCAGGATGACGATCCCCGCCTGGAGGCCCATCCAGGCCCCGATGGCACCCATCATCTTCGCATCCCCGGCTCCGCCGTTTCCGAAGATGAAGAGCAGGATATAGGGCAGGGCCAGGAGTCCGTAACCCGCGACCGCCCAGCCCAGCCCCGGCAGACCGTCATGCCCCAAGGCTGCCAGGAGTCCCGTGAACGCCAGAGGTACCGTAAGCCAATTCGGTATCCGGCGGCTCTTGAGATCCGTGGCGGCTGCCGCAAGTGACGCTCCGATGACCACGCTCCACTGCAGGAGCGTCACTTGAGCTAGGCAGGCGGCCGCATCCATCATGCTTGTAGGCACGTGTAACGACATTATTGACCCGCCACCGCGCTCGTGGCCTCTTCGAACTTGCTGCTGACCGCGCTGATCAGGGCCGGGATGACCAGGACCAGGGCGACCACGATCAAAGCCACCAGCACGCCGTACTCCACCATCTCCAGGCCTCGCTCGTCACTCACAAATCTCTTCAGCATCGACTTCATCACTCTCTCCTTGTTCTGTGGGTCCGTTGTGCGGACCGCACCTCATCAAACTGGGACCCCCCAAGCACGTTTGTCGGCGTTGGGTATCCACTTTCCGGGATCACGCGTCCCGGTCATTATCATATGAAAGAGCACCGTTTCCGGCACACCTGTAGGTTTAGAGCGAGGCTGCTCGTCCGTGTGACACTGCCAGGAATCCGCCCCGTCCTAAGAAACACCCCCAAGACCACTGCAACCTTGGGAAGACATCAGGTGCTTCGTTGCTGCATCACATCCTGCCGCGCTCCATCGTCTCAACTCACTCATCTTGCATCATGATAGCCGTTGGCCGCCCGCGTGTCAAGGGCAAACACGATGCGGCAGGGGGGAAATCTCTCTGGGGAACGGAAATCCCGGGAGGTGGCGGGCCTGCCCCGCCGGCGGCCTGCCGGGCGCGTCCGATAGGGAGTGTTTCCGACACGCAATAACGGGGTAGGTGGGCCGAACGGCGGGTATTATGCGACGCGTCCCGGCCCCGCCGGGAAAGGAGGGAAAATGTCCCGAATTCAGCAGGATTTTTTTGACGTGAGAAGGCCGGAATAGGGTATAATATTCAAAATGGAAGTTGGGCGGGGTGCCCGTTCGAGGGCAATGGACTTTGCTCAGAGTCGACAGAGGAATAGGCTCAATGTATGGGCGTGCCGAGCCTGAACGTTGAGCGGGGGAACATATGGGGACAGGGGCGATGAAACAAGCCGGAAGTCACATCAGATGGCGCGGCGTGGCGGTGGTCGAGATGGCTATCGTGCTGCCCGTGCTGGTCCTGCTGCTGTTGGGGGCCGTCGACGTCGCCATGCAGTTCTATGTGCGTCACTCGATGGTCAACGCGGCCCGCGAGGCGGCCCGCACGATGGCGGTGAGTCAGGGTACGGCGGATCAGGCCCGCGCTGTCGCGACGACAGAGCTGAGCCGGATCAAGGCAACGTTCACGGTCACGCCGACACTGGATGATGTGAACGACATGGTCGTGGTGCGCATCAGCGCGCCCATCAAAGACGTCTCGCTCGGCATCGTCGGGGCGTCCCAAGGCGACATGGTGGTGCAGACCGTCATGCGGAAAGAGGACTAATATGAGCAAACGCAAAGGCTCCACGCTGGTACTCGTCGTAATACTGCTGCCGTTCCTCATGGCCCTTCTGGCTCTGGCCGTCGACCTGGGGGGACTCTACACGGCGAAGTCGCAGCTCCAGGCGGCCGCCGATGCGGCGGCGCTCGCCGGCGCGGGGGGGTTGACCATCAGCGAGGACGAAGCCATCGCGCGGGCGACAGGATGCGCGGCGCAGAACCGCGTCAACGGGACGGCCGTCGCCTTGCAGACTACGGACATCGTCATCGGTATGTGGGATGAGGAAACGCAGGCCATCGTCGATCCGCCCGCGGGGAGCTGGCCCTGCGCCATCAAAGTGACCACGCGTGCGGAAGTGAAGTTCGCGCTGGCGGGGATCCTCGGGGTTCATGCTACGCCGGCGGCCGCCTCGGCCGTGGCGATCGTCGGGGCACGTGACATCATGCTGACGCTAGACTATTCCGGCTCCATGTGCTACGACAGCCAGCTGGCGCGTATCGACCGATTGGGCAAGACCCAGGTCGAGAGGATGCTGGAGAACATCTGGCAGGACATGGTCAACGGCAACCACGTCAGTTTCCCCAGCCTGGTACGGGACGTGACGATCTCATCGTCCCGGACCGATGCGCAGGTTCTCAGCCAGTTGGGCCTGACCGGAAAGGCCTATCCTTCCGATTGGGGCGGCAGCTGGAGAAGCTACTTCAGCTATGTCCGCCAGCTGGGCTATGGTCCCGGCAGTGATCCTGATATGTTCGCCTACCGGAATCACTATGGCTATCTGACCCTGATGAACTACCTGCAGGACCGGCAGCGGGGCAACAGCAAAACCCCCGACCTGGCGAAGGTTCGGGAGCAGCCGATCCATGCGATGAAAGAAGCCGTGGGCATCTTCCGCGACTTCATGGAGAATCCCCCGACCGACGACCGGCTGGGGCTGGCCGCCTACACCTACAGTGACGGCACGGGCGTCTGCGAAGTTCAGCTCACGTACGATTATGACGAGGTGTCGACCACGTTGGACGCCCGGCAGGCGGCCCACTATTTCGAGAACACCAACATCGCCGGCGGCATGGCGAAAGCCCGCGTCGAGTTAGTGAACAACGGGCGGGAGGGCGCGCTGCAGGTCATGGTTCTGCTGACGGACGGCCAGGCCAACTATCCCGGCGGGACCATGAGCGCCAAGGCCGCCGCAAAAGCAGAAGCGGTTCGGGCGAAGAACAGCGGGATTCCCATCATTACGATCAGTCTGGGTGCCGAGGCCGATACGGACCTCATGCAGTACATCGCCGACACGACCGGGGGAGTCCACTTCATTATTCCCGGGGGCAGCAGCCCTCAGGACTACGAAGACCAACTCTCTGAAGTGTTCCGCGGGATCGCGGGCAGCCGGCCCCTGAAGCTCGTGCGGTAGACCGAGAAACTGCCAGCCATTCCGGAAGCCTGTCTACTCAGGGGTATTGGCAGGCACTTTACCCAGCGGCTGGGGATCCGCGACTTTCCGATAGCCCAGGGCCTTGATGATCTCCAGAACCTCCGTCCAGGTCGGGAACGGCCGGGCGTTGGCTTTCTTGTATTCATCGATGGCCATGAGGAAATGGAATTGTTCGTCGGACATCTGGCCCTCCTCGGCGGAGCGGCGTTCGTCGGAGCGGCGTTTGCCGGGACCGCGACGGCGGTCCAATCCCATGCGGCGGTCGAGCAGACTGCGGCGGCGTTCCCCACCATGCCGTCGCTCCACGAAGCTGGGGTCCTGGGTCATTTCAGGCGTGTCGTGCTGGCGCCTGTCGAGGATACAGGTGTGGGCCTCCTGGCCTTCCTGACGATCCGGGCCGTTGTTGCGGTCGGCCTTTACCATAGCGTTCCCCTTTTTTGTTCGGGCCCTCGTCGCGACGGAAATCCCTCCGGATTCACGCACGACTGCGGTGCCGTTGCCGGACAGGCTCCGGGACCCCACTTGTGATCCAGAGCTGCCGGGTGTGGTAGCGTTGTTCGTTACGACCGATCAATAATCCTGGTCGTCAAGATCCTCTTCGACGTCCAATTCTTCTTCGTTCCCCGGCTCATCCTCGCTGAAGTCATAGAAGTCGTCATAGGCATCCTGACTCTCGATGACGACGTGAGCCTCGTCCAGGTAGTCCTCGGGGACCAGGATGGCGACGTTGTTGTCGCCCGATGGATCGAGCTTCTCCTTAATGACCGCGGGAATGTCGTTGACGCGGAGGAGCGTCTCGTACTCCCGCGCCTGGTCCATGTCGCTGACATACGTAACGATGGCCAGGTCCTGGAGGTTCGTCTGTCCACTGTCGTCGGTGTTCCTGTGCTTCTTCATACCTGCCACTCCACTGTTTTGCCGCGGGCTTGTGCCTTCGCTTGGCGGCCCGGCGGTGCGTTGCGGATTCTCAGTCCACAACGGCCAACCCTTCTCGTATCCCTTCGTTTGCGGCAAGGTGCTCAGTTCATGAGGTGCATCACCCTGCTCCGATTTCACCCATGCCTATCGACTCCACAGGGACGTGGATTTAGGGGCGGGCGCCTTTTTTTGTGCGGATTCTCGCGTCACGGGCGGCAGCATCCGGCGGCTCCCGGAGCAGGGGCCCATAAAAGTTTGCCTTTTGCCGGCCTGTTGGGCTTTTTCGTAGAAAATTGCTGTACAGAGAGGTACGAAAAACCCGATGAATATAGGAAGAAAGGGTGGTGACACGGATTTTTTTTGCCCCGATGGTCAAGTGCTGGCGACTTGGCACCGATACAAGGGTCGTGAAAAGAAGCTTTTCTGACACAGGAGGGTGGCTCGATCATCAATATCGGTACTGGGTTCGTTGGCAGTTGGATTCTCGATCCAAAGGAAGGAAAAGGGATATATGGGGCCAGGGGAAGAGGGCAGCCGGATACGGATCTTCATGCTCGGTTGGGAATTCCCACCCTTCATCAGTGGCGGCCTGGGCACGGCTTGCTACGGCCTCACCCGGGCGATGGACCAGCTTGGCGCTCAAGTCACATTCGTTCTCCCCAAACCTGTGGACAGTCAATTTGCGACCCATGTCCGATTGTTGACTCCCGGTTCGTACCGCAAGACTACCGACCCGATTCTGAAGCGGTACAATCTCAAGAATGTGACATTCAAGACGATTCGCTCGCAGTTGCAGCCCTATACCACCCCGGAAACCTACAAGAACCGCGTCGAACAGAACGTGCAGTTGAAGCACCAGATTGCTGGTCAGACGATAGCGGGAATGGATGTCGGCGGGAGCAACGACTATTCCGGCGACATGTACAGCGAGATCTACCGTTATGCATCCATGGCCGTAGAAATGGCGGCGGGGGAGCAATTCGATGTCGTCCATGCTCATGACTGGATGACCTATCCCGCCGGCATCGCCGTGGCAACGGCGTTCGGGCGGCCCCTGGTGGTCCACGTCCACTCGACGGAATTCGACCGCAGCGGCGAGCACGTCAACCAGACGATCTATGACATCGAGCGGGAAGGCATGGAGCGGGCCGACAAAGTCGTGACTGTCAGTCACCTCACCCGCAATATCGTGATCAGCCGGTACGGGATCAGCCCGGACAAGGTGGAAGTCGTATACAATGGCGTCGACCGCAACCGCAAATGGTCGCCCACTCAGATGAGCATCTCGAAGAGCGAAAAAGTGGTACTGTTCCTCGGCCGCATCACGATGCAGAAGGGCCCCGAGTACTTCCTCCAGGCGGCCCAGAAGGTGCTGGAGGTCGTGGACAACGTCAAGTTCGTGATGGCGGGATCCGGAGACATGATGTACCAGGCCATCGAGATGGCCGCCCAACTGGGGATCGGTCACAAAGTCCTGTTCACGGGCTTCCTGAGAGGGGATGACGTACGCCGGATTTTCCGTATGGCGGACCTGTATGTCATGCCGTCGGTTTCAGAGCCTTTTGGGATTGCACCCCTGGAAGCTCTGGACAACGACGTTCCAGTGATTATAAGTAAGCAAAGTGGCGTCTCGGAAGTCCTCAATCATGTCCTGAAGGTCGATTTCTGGGACGTCAACGAAATGGCGAACAAAATCGCGGCCGTACTGCGCTATCCGCCGCTGCAGATGACTCTGCGGAGCCACGGCAATTTCGAGGTCCGCCGGCTGCGGTGGAAAGATGCGGCCCGACACTGCCTGAGTGTCTACGAGCAGCTGCTCGTGACTGCGTGATTGACGACGATTGATAAGGACGGTTGCTTTACTGACAAGGATGGGGAACTGACATGCCTTCCGTTTGCTTTTACTTCCAGGTTCATCAGCCGATGCGGTTGCGCCATTACACGGTCTTTGACAGCGACGACCGCTACTTCGATGATTCCAAGAACGCGGCGATCTGCCGCAAAGTGGCCGACAAGTGCTACCTGCCGGCGAACCGCCTCCTGCTCAAGCTCATCGAGAAGCACAAAGGCCGGTTCAAGGTGTCGTATAGCCTGACGGGCGTGCTGCTGGAGCAGCTCCGGGAATATTCTCCGGAAGTCCTGAGCACGTTCCATGCGCTCGCACGGACCGGCTGCGTCGAGTTTCTGGCGGAGACCTACTACCATAGTCTCAGTTTCCTCTATTCCCGCCAGGAGTTCGTGGAGCAGGTCAAGAAGCACGTCGAGACGATCGAGGAGCTGTTCGGCCAGACACCCAAGGTCTTCCGCAATACGGAGTTGATCTACAACAACGACCTGGGTCTTCTGATCGAGGCGATGGGGTGCTTCGACGGCATCATCACCGAGGGCGCCGACCATATCCTGGGGATGCGCAGCCCGAACTTCGTGTATCGCCCCAAGGGTTGTCGCCGGCTGAAGATGCTCATGAAGAACTACTCGCTCAGCGACGACATCGCCTTCCGGTTCTCCAATCGCCAGTGGATCGAATGGCCCCTGACGGCCGACAAGTTCCGACGGTGGATCGACGCCGTCAACGGCAACGGTACGGTAGTCAATCTGTTCATGGACTACGAGACGTTCGGTGAGCATCAGTGGAAGGACACCGGGATTTTCGATTTCATCGAGCATCTGCCGGACGAAGTCCTCAAGCACCCGGACAACGACTTCAAGACGCCCAGCGAGGTGGTGACCAGCTACGAAGCGGCCGATACTGTAAACGTGCCCTACATGATCAGTTGGGCGGACACCGAGCGGGACCTCTCGGCCTGGCTGGGCAACCCGATGCAGTCGGGTGCCATCCATGAGCTGTACCGCCTCGAACGCAAGATCAAGCGTGTGAACGACGAGCAACTCCTGGCCGACTGGCGCAAGCTCCAGACGTCGGACCATTTCTACTATATGTGCACCAAGCACTTCTCCGACGGCGACGTCCACAAGTACTTCAATCCGTACGATTCGCCCTATGAATCGTATATCAACTTCATGAATGTACTGGAGCATCTGCAGAGTCGCTGTGCCGCGGACTTCGCCGGAAGCGGCAGTGGAAGATTGCAGCCGGCTTAGTCGCACAGGGCACGTGAGGCACATCGCAGATGCGCAAGGGCAAGGGAGTCGCCGTGTTGACGCTCAAGGAAGAGAAGACGAACGAAATCATCTCGATTACCACCAGCGACAAAGCCGTCGACGATCTCATGGATCGCGAATGGCTGCTCACGAATGAGCGGGGCAGCTATTCGAGCTCGACGGTCGTCGGCTGCAACACCAGCGGCTATCACGGCCTGCTGATCGGGTCGCTCAATCCTCCCGCCAATCGCATCATGGCGTTGTCGAATTGCGTGGAGGAGCTGATCTGCGGCGACGAGGTGCGCAGCCTGTCCACGTTCGCCTTTCCGGATTGCCTGACGCCCTCCGGCTATACCTACCTGGAGCAGTTCCGCCGGGACATGGGGGTGCACTTCGTCTTTCAGGTCGAGGGAATCCGGGTCGAAAAATCAGTCTACCTGGCCCGCCAGAGCGACACCGTGGTCATCGAATACTCGTTCCGCGGCATCGAAACGCCGATTCAATTCGTCCTCCGGCCTCTCGTTGGCCTGCGGGACTTTCACTGGATGCAGAAATCGACGGCCCCGCTGCGCAGTCGAACCGTTGAGAAGGCGGTCGCCGTCTCCTGTGAAGGCACCGCCTGTGAGCTGCTGATGGACAGTCCCGGTCTGAGCTTCCGAGCGGCCCCCCAGTGGTGGTACAACTTCGCGTACCGCGTCAACGGGCACAGAGGTCAGGACTGGATGGAAGATCTCTGGACGCCGGGAGCGTTCGAAGGCGATCTCGACCAGGACGGGACCATCGTCTTTCGGGTCAGTCTGCGACCGTCCGGCGGGCACGCGTCGCTCGAAGGCGTAGACGTGGGTACCATCAAACGCGAATTGGCCGCCGTCCAAAAGGAGACTATCCGTCGGGCGAAGGCTGAGAGCAGGATCGAGAAAGCCCTGGCCCTGGCGGCGGACCAGTTCATCGTGAAGCGTTCGATTGGCGGTGTCGAGGGTACGACCATCGTCGCCGGCTATCCCTGGTTCATGGACTGGGGCCGGGATGCATTCATCGCACTGCCCGGGCTGCTGCTTGAAACCGGACGGTTCGAGGAGGCACGCAGCGTCCTCAGTACCTTTGCCGCCGCGGCTAGTGAGGGGATGATCCCCAACCACTTCGATGACCGGGCGGACAGTGCCCATTTCAACAGCGTCGATGCATCGCTGTGGTTCATTCATGCGGCGTTTCAGTATCTGGCCGCCTCGGGTGACGAGAAAGGCTTCGTGCCTTTGCTGGAAACCATCCGCTGGATCATCGACGCCTACCGGAAAGGCACCCGGTTCGGCATTCACGCCGATAGCGACGGTCTCATCACGGCCGGCGATCCCGATACGCAGCTAACGTGGATGGACGCCCGGTACGAGGGTATCTCGTTCACGCCCCGCTGGGGGAAAGCGGTCGAGATCAACGCTCTCTGGCACAACGCACTGTCTCAGGTGAGGCGGTTCTATGCCGAGCGGGACCCGCGCGAGTCTCAGCGGTTCGGCACGATGGAGCGACAGGTCGCCGACAGCTTTGCCAACGTCTTCTGGAATCCCGAACGAAGCTACCTCAACGACATTGTCATGCCGGATGGGCGGCTTGATGTCAGTCTGAGGCCCAACCAGATATTGGCTGTGTCGCTGCCGTTTGCTCCGCCGATGAATCGTGCCCGGCAGAGGGCGATAGTCGATGTCGTCCAGTTCAATTTGTTGACGCCGTTCGGCCTGCGCACTCTGGAGCCTGCGGACCGGTCCTACCGGGGTTGCTACGAGGGCCCGCAGAGAATCCGCGATGCCGCCTACCATCAGGGGACTGTATGGCCCTGGTTGATCGGGCCTTTTGTCGAGGCGTACCTGAGAGTGCATGATTTCAATCCGACCGCCAAGGCGGAAGCGTCGAAGTTCATCGAGCCTCTCCTTCAACATCTTGTCTGCTCCGGTTGCCTGGGTAGCGTCTCCGAGATTTTCGACGGAAGCGACCCTCAGCAACCGCACGGCTGTCACGCGCAGGCCTGGAGCGTGGGAGAACTGTTCCGGATCCACCGGCTCATCTCTCGCAAACGCTGAGAGAGAAACGCGTTAGAAAGCCGCCGCGATCTCGCGGGCTCTGTCAATGGCGGCAGCCTTGCTCTGGGCCGCGGCTTCCGGTCCCATCAGGGTCGAGTGGATGACGATCGACTGGATGTTCTCGAAGCCGATGAAGCCGAAGATTGCCTCCAGGTATCGCTTCTGAAAATCGTAAGCCTCCTCGGGGGTATCCGAAGGATACGAGCCGCCCTGGGCACAGACGAGCAAGAGCGACCTTCCCTTGACCAATCCCTCATAACTGCCGTCGGGCTGGGCCGCGAACGTCAGGCCGGGCTGAACGATCAGGTCGATATATTGCTTGAGTCGATACGGGATTGAGTAGTTCCACATGGGTGTCGCAACCACATACTTGTCGGCCGCCTTGAAGTCATTGATGAGATCGACAATGCGGTCCCAGACCTTTCGGTCATGCTCGTCGTGAGGCCGTCCCTGGAGAATTCTGTACTTGGCCGACACGGCCTCGAAATCGAACGCCGGCAGGTCGTCATAGAACACGTCCAGACTCGTCACCTCGTCGTCCGGATGGGTACGTTGATAAGCATCCAGGAACGCGTCGGCCACGGCTATGGCGTAGGAACGGTCGCTTCTCGGCGAGGCTTTGATGTACAGCAGGTGGCTCATAACGACCTCCGATGTCAAACCGGCAGGGGCACGAAGGGGATGGGCTCGACTCCCTGTGCCCGAAACCTGCCGATTGTCAGAGTTCATACGTCCATGTCTTGGCCCAGTTCTGCTCCCATTGTATCGAGTTCCGGCGCGCATAGAAAGCCGTTTGCACGCGGCCGAAGTTCTGGTAGAATCCTGACTCCTAAAACGCGACAAATAAAGGATTTGAGATAGGGTATGGCGATGTTGAAAATAGGCATCGTGGGTTTCGGCTTCATGGGGCGGATGCACTTTCGTTGCTGGAGCCACCGCAAGGATAGCCAGATCGTCGCTGTCTGTGACATGAATCCCGCCGTACGAGGCGATTCGCTGGGCCGTATCGGCAACATCGATGGGGCGGCTGAACACGTGGACTATTCCGGCATCCGGTTCTTCTCTGATCTGGACGAGATGCTGCGTTCGGTCGAGCTGGATGCGGTTTCGCTGACGCTTCCCACGTATCTTCACACCGAAAACACAGTCAAGATCCTGTCTCGCGGCATTCACGTGCTATGCGAAAAGCCCATGGCGCTGTCGGTCGAGGATTGCGACCGCATGATCGAAGCGGCCAAAAGCAGCGGCAAGTGCCTCCAGATCGGGCACTGCGTACGCTTCTGGCCCGAGTACGCCAAGGCGAAGGAATTCGTGGCGGACAACCGGTACGGCAACGTTGTCGCGGCCACATTCCAGCGGCTCGGATCCGCGCCGAGCTGGGGACAGGACAACTGGTTCCTCGACGAGACTCGTAGCGGCGGGGTGGCACTCGACCTGCACATCCACGACACGGATTTCGTCCAGTACCTGTTCGGTACTCCTAAGGCGGTGTCCAGTCACGGAGGCAAAAAAAACGGCCGCTTGCTTCACATGGTCACGGAATATCTTTATGATGATGCCAAGGTAGTGACGGCGGAAGCCGGTTGGGCCATGACGCCGTCATTCGGCTTTGAAATGAGCTTCAATCTGGCGTTTGAGAATGCAACGGTGGCTTACGACTTGACCAGGCAGCCTGCGTTTCGCGTGTGCACCGCGGATGGCGTGTGCCACCCGGAGGTTGCCGAGGGTGATGGATACGCTCGCCAGATCGCCCACTTTGCCGATATTATCTCCGGTCGGCATGTCGATGAGATCATCACGCTGGAGCAGTCACGCGAGTCCGTAAGAATCGTTCAGGCGGAGAAGGAATCCATCAGTAAGCAACGGCCCATTGAGATCAAGAGGACGCTTCGATGAAGTGCAGGACCTGGCCGATAGGCGTGTGCAGTTGGTCGCTACGAACAGATGTCCCCGGTGTCGCCAAAGCGATGCAGGAGATGGGTCTGGAACACGTGCACCTGGCCATCCGGCCGGCGGTCGAAGACACCAGCGGCGCGTACCTCAAGGCCATCCGGGCTCAGCACTGGACGATCACCAGCACGATGCTCGATTTCCCGCAGGAGAACTACTCGACGCTCGATACCATCAAGCAGACCGGGGGCGTCGTTCCGGACGATTGCTGGCAGCGCAACCACGATCTGTTTGTGCGAGCCGCGGATGTCACCGCCAAACTTGGCGTCAAGTACCTGTCGATGCACGCCGGCTTCATCGACGAGAAGAACGAAGCCAGTGCCAAGAAGATGCACGAGCGGATCGGAGTCCTGGCCGACGCCGCGCAGGAACGAGGCGTGATTCTGCTCCTGGAGACGGGGCAAGAGACAGCGGAGGAGCTGCGGTCCTTTCTGAGGAAACTGGGACATAACTCCGTGGGCGTCAACTTCGATCCGGCCAACATGATTCTGTATGATAAGGGCAATCCGGTAAGGGCGATCCGGACACTGGCGCCGTGGATTCACCACCTCCATATCAAGGACGCCCTGCGCACGAAGCAGCCCGGCACGTGGGGCAGCGAAGTCCCCTGGGGCACCGGCGAGGTCGGCATGTCGGAGTTCCTGCGTGTTCTTGCAGAAATCGGATTCGAAGGAGCCATGGCCATCGAGCGGGAGGCGGGTGACAATCGTTTCGGCGACATCAAGCAGGCGGTGACACGCCTGACTTCGGCACGGTAGTACCCGAGGCATCCGGAGTGTTAAGGAGAACGATATGACTTTCGGGATGGACACAGGCCTGTACGTCAAGCTGAGCGCGATGATGTTCCTGGAATTCGCCGTGTGGGGTGCGTGGTATCCAGTCCTTGCGGCGCGACTTCTCGGCCCATTGAAGTTCAGTGGTAAGCAGACCGGGTGGATATATGGGGCATTGCCGCTGGCGTGCATCTTCATGCCGCTGGTGGCCGGGTACTTGGCCGACAAGTACTTCAACACGGAATATATTCTGGCTGGAGCGCATCTTGTAGGCGTAGTACTGCTGTTCGTTGCTGCCTGGAAGAAAGACTTCTCCGCTCTGTTCGCGGTCATCTTGCTGTATTCACTCTGCTATGCAGCCACATTGCCGCTGGTCAATGCCCTGATGTTCCGTCACTTGGCCGACAACAAAGTAGATGCGGCCAAGTCGGCCTATATCTTCATGTGGGCGCCGATCGCCTGGGCCCTGGCTGGTTACTTCCTGACCGGCTGGCGCTGGGTTTTCAAGACCGGCGAACAGGGACGGGACTGTCTTATCCTGGCGGCGGTTCTGTCGGTGGTGATGGCCGTCGTCTGCGGCGGCTTCTTGCCCGGCACGCCGCCGGCCAGCAGCGGCGGTAATCCCCTCCAGGATGCTCTGGGCATGCTGAAAGTTCCCAGTTTCCTGATCTTCTTCCTGGTCTCCATGGCGGCAGCCGGAATGATGCAATTCTACTTCCTCGGCACGGCTCAATTCATGCAGGACAACGGCATTGCGGCGAAAAATGTCCCGGCGGCAATGGCTGTAGCTCAGGCCGTTCAAGCGGCTGCAACGCTCTTCCTGCTGGAGAAGTTCCTGAGTTCGGGCTTAGGCTATAAGTGGACACTGGCGTTGGGAACCGCATCATGGTTGGCGCTCTACGTCGTCTACATCATGCCGCGGCCGCGGGCGGCCATCGTCGTTTCGCAGGCGTTTCATGGTCTGGCCTATGTGTTCTTCATCATAGCCGGACAGATGTATGCGGGCAAAGTGGCTCCGGAAGGCACCGGAGGTTCCATGCAGGCTCTGATCTTCATGGCTCAAAGCGGCCTGGGGTTGTTCCTGGGCACACAGTTGGCCGGCATCGTCATGGACAAGTTCAAGGCCGAAGGCAAGTTCCAGTGGCGACGAGTATGGACTGTCCCCGGCGCCATCATGCTGGGCAGTCTGATCGTGCTGGCCGCGGCCTTCTGGCCGGCTACTTCGTGAGCTTCTTGAATTCGCTGATCATGGCCTTGGTGTAACGGCCGGGTTTGCCGTCGCCGATGGGTCTGCCGTCGAACTTGACGACCGGGACGATGTCCTTTGTCGTCACGGCGATGAACAGTTCATCCGCTGACGCGGCCTGTTGGGGTGTCAGACAGCGCTCATCCAGCGCCAGACCGACCTCCTTAGCAAGTGGAACGACAAAGCGGCGGGTGATGGAGGGCAGAACGTTCGCTGTCAGCGGGGCGGTCACGATGGCCTTGTTGACGATCGCGAAGAACGCCGACGCGGCGCCCTCGGTGATCAAACCGCCATCATCGACCAGAATCGCCTCGCCGCAACCTTTCTCGGCCGCATCCTGGCGGGCCATCACGTTGGGCAGCAGGTTCAACGATTTGATGTCGCAACGCTTCCACCGCAGGTCGGGATAGGTCGAAACGGCTATGCCCGTGGCCTTCTCCTGCGAGTTGTCGCCCAGCTCGGCGAGGGTCAGGAAGAAGTTCGGCTTGAGCGAGCCATCCCAGGCATGGTTGCGGGCGCCGCTGCCGCGGGTCACGTGGAAGTATATCTTGGCGTTGGCAATCCCGGCGGTCTTGAAAGCACGCTCGACCCGTTCCCGGACGACGGCGATGTCGAGGCCGTCGATGCGGATCGCCGCCATACTGCGGGCGAACCGCTCCATATGCTCGGAAAACGCGAAAATCTTGCCATTATAGCTGCGGAGGACTTCGTAAACGCCGTCCCCGAAGTAGGTTCCCCGGTCAAAGTAGATCTTGTCGAGGGTTTCGGCCGGTACGATCTTGTCGTCGGTCATGGCCAGTTTCATGTCGGCACTCCTAGAAAACATCCATGGTGGTAGGGCGGACACCTCCGCGCCCGTGCCAATCAAACTGACAAAAATAGCACAAAAAGGTCTTTACACAAAGCCATTTAGTTCGTATTCTACACGTTTTTCAGGTACAAGAGTCCCGAGGTGGAGCTTACGCATGTACGCAATCTTTGAACAAGGTGGAAAACAATACAAGGTCGCTGAAGGCGAAACCGTCCAGGTTGACTTGGTGGATATCGATCCGCAGGCCAAGCAAATGACCTTCGATAAGGTGCTTTTCATCGGCGACGGAGCCAGCAACAAGATCGGCAAGCCCTACGTCCAAGGCGCCAAGGTCGTGGCCTCGTTTGCCGGCACGGCTGAAACAGCGGTGGTGAAGGGTCCGAAGCTCTACCCGACCACTTTCCGCAAGCGAAAAGACAGCCGTCGTCGCATCGGCCATCGCCAGAAGTCCCTGCAAGTGACGATCGATAAGATCCAGGGCTAAGTCCCCCGATCGATCGTTGTTTTTGCTTTAGAAATTGAGCGGCCCGCCTGTACCAGTCAGGCGGGCCGTTTTCGTTTCCACTTATCTCGGAGCAGGGCCCTGGTCAGCGTTTGACGCGGGCATTGCCTTGCCAG
>CAYQXM010000066.1:0-30968 GCA_964421295.1 uncultured Pirellulales bacterium | reverse complement strand
TCCGCTTCATCAGCTTGGCGGCTTCGAGGGCCTTCTTGCAGTAGTCCTCGGCGTTGAGGTGGCCCATCTGCCAGGGACCGTCCATCTCGTTGCCCAGGCTCCAGTACTTGATGTGGTACGGCTCGGGATGGCCGTGCTTCTTCCGCAGCTCGGCGTAGTAGGGGCCTTCCTTCACGTTGCAGTACTCCACCCACCACTGGGCCTCTTCGATCGTGCCGGTGCCCATGTTCACGGCGAAGTAGGGCTCCGTCCCGATCGCGCGGGCGAACGCGACGAATTCGTGGGTCCCGAATGTGTTCGTCTCCAGCCGGGACCAGGCCAGCTCCATGCGGGGCGTCCGCTCGGGACCGACGCCGTCCAGCCAGTGATAGTTGGAGACGAAGTTGCCGCCCGGGTAGCGCACGATGGAGACATTCAGTCCCTTGATTGCTTCCAGGACATCTTTGCGGAAGCCCTGCGGGTCCGCCAGGGGCGAGCCCGGCTCATAGACGCCGCCGTAGACGCAACGGCCCAGATGCTCGACGAAGTTGCCGTAGAGGTTCTTGTCGATCGGGCCGATCGTGCGATCGAGGTCGATCTTGATGCGGGCCTTCATCCCCGCCTCCGGGGTCTGTCCCTGGGCACAGGCTCCCGCCTGAATCACGAGAAGTGCCGCGGCTGTCAGACACGCACATCTTCTTGCGGTCATACCGGATTCTCCTTGGTTTGTATCAGATTCCCAGTTCGTAAAGACTGATGCTGATCGGCTCGACCGACACGGCCGCGGGCTTTTCGCTCAGTGCAGAGTCGACGAGCGAGACCTGGGGCGCCTGCCCCACGTCGTTGCGGGCGTTGGCGTTGGGAGCGACGATCTTCCAGACCTTGCCCTTGTCCGACAGTGTCACGCCCTTGAAGTTCAGACGGATCTGCTGGGCGGTTTCCGTGGCGTTGACGATGGCCACCGTCAGAGTCTTCTTATCCGCCGTCCACGCGGCGGCGACGTCCAACGGATACGTGCGGCTGCCCGACGACACGGTGGGCTTATCCACGCCGATCGTTCCCTTGAGCTCGTGCGGCGGCGCATCGCCCGTCACTTCGACGGGGATGGTGCCGAAGTGCTGCCGGTATAGCTTAAAGACCAGGCCCGTCGTACTGAAGACCGAGCCAGCCCGGTCGTACGCGACGCACGACGAAGCGGCCGTGTGGCCCGACATCTGGATGACGTCCGAGTAGCGGAACATCTCCTGCAGGCACGCCGCGGCGCAGAGGCTGGACATGAAGCCGCCGCGTCCGCCGCTCCACTCGTCGATGGCGATCGTCATGTTCTTCTTCTTGAGATCCGGCATCCTCTTTTGATACTCCTGCCACGCCTCGATGGTGCAGCGCACGCGGTTCGCGACCCGGCGTACGCGGTCCACGAGCGGATCGTCGCCCCGCACGAATTCCTGTTTCTCGACGTCGAACGCGCTGTCCGCCACCGGATAGAAGTGTTCCGAGAGGACCTCGAAGTAGTCCGACGAGCCGGCCAGCAACCGGCCCGACCAGTCCTCGGGCGAGCCATACTCGTACGGCAGCTTGCTGGGCAAAGGCTTGCGGTGATGCCGGGACGTGGTGCTCGTCTCGAAGGGCGTGGCGCCGGAGGCGATCAGGACGATCGACGGATCGACCTGACGCATCGCTTTGGCGAACGCATTGTGTTTGAGAATGAAGTGGTCGATGGACATGTGGCCCAACTGCCACTGCCCGTACATTTCATTGCCGATTCCCCACCACTTGATCTGGTACGGCTGCGGGTGTCCGTTCGCGGCGCGGAGTTTGCCCATCGGCGTATCAGCCGAGCCATTGCAGTATTCCAGCCATTGGGCGGCGGAGTAGGCATCGCCCAGCCCCGCGTTGACGCACATGTAGGGATCGACGCCGATCAGCCCGCACAGGATCATGAACTCGTCCGTGCCGACGTCGTTCAGCTCGACCGTGTTCCACGCATAGTCGTAGCGCGGGGCCCGCTTGTCGGGGTCGCCGATTCCGTCCCGCCAATCGTAGCCCGATACCATATTCCCGCCCGGCCAGCGGTAAATCCCGGCGTCCAGCTCTTTGAGGAGCTTGATGATGTCGGCGCGGAAGCCGTGGACATTGTCGGCCGGCATCAGCGACACGGCGCCAATGTGGAAACTGCCCTCGCCCGTGGCCACGATTTCGATCCGGCCCTGTTCCGTGTTCGCCCCGGCCGTGAACTGCAAAGGCTGCTTGATATAGTCGTGTGACAGCGGGGCCAGGGCTACCTTCTGCTGGTCCGCTGGATTCGGTCCCCAGACCAGGCTCACTTCGACCTTCGCCCTGGGGTCGCCTTCCAGGACGATGCGCCCCGTGTAGCTGCGGCCTTTGCGCAGAGCCAGTCCCGTTTGTTGAATTCCTGTAGCGGCCGTGCCCACCTTGATCAGCGGCGTGTGGTCGCCGACGTAGGGGGTCTTCGTGTCCATGACGACCGCTGCGTCGGGACCCACGGGTCGCCAGCGATTGAAGAACCGCTTCGTATTGACCGGCTCCAGCCGCTCGCTCGAATTGACGGGGTAGAAGAACTTGCGGTCGCTGATCATCTCGGACCAGAAGCCATTCTCGAACATGTTGCCGAGCAGCTCGGTGAATTGCCCGTACATGTACCGGTGTATCGGCGCCCCGGTCTTGCCGGCGTCGATCGTCGCTTCCAGGGCCATGGCCGGCAGGACGCCGACCGCTAAGACGACAAGTACTGTCGCCATCCACTTCACGCCGAGCCTCATTCTCCACCTGCCTTTCACCTACTTCTCATGGAGCCTTTCTGCTACAATACTCTCGGTAACCATTTGGACTCGGCCGTCGAGGGTTGTCAATGATGAAAAGTTGCGTCCATATAGGGATGGCCGTCCTGCTGTTCGGGACGACGGTCGCCGCGGCCACTACCTCGCTCCAGAATCTGCGTATCGGCGCGGGGCCGGAAGCTCAGATCCTGCTCGCGCTGTCGTGGTCGCCGGTGTCCGACGCTTCCTCCACCGCGCGTGTGCGGCCGGCGGTCGGTTCGTCCGGGCTGGTGATCGTCACGGCCCCGGTCGACGTGCGGGTCTCTCCGGCACAAACCGCGACCCTGCAGATGACGGTGCAGAGCGCCGGACTACCCACCGCCGAATGGTTCAAGGTGGCCGCGCCTGAGGATATCCGCATGGATGCGACCGATCCGAACTTGTACATGGAAGTGGTCACTCTGCAGCGGGCGACGTACAAGGTCGCTTTTTCGATCCTATGCACGGATTTTCACGACACAGGACAATACTACTGCCGGATTCATAGCTCGTCGGGGGGAGTGCTCGATGGGCCGGTCGTGAATCTCTACGTACAGGGACTGGTGGCGCACTGGACGCTGGACAACGCCGACTACCGGGACGGCTCGCATCAGGATGACGTGGGAGGATACGCGGCCGTGCCGGAGGGAACGCCGATGTTTGACGCCGGTGCGGACGGTCAGATACAGGGCGCCGTCGCCATCGCGGCACGCGGCGGAGGGGCACGCGTGGCGTCCTTCGATCCCACGGCCGGCACGGGGCAAATGTCACTGAGCTTCTGGGCCCGGTCGAGCGATACCTCCGCCGTCGCACGTGATCTTTGGGTGGGGGAGGACCCAAACCAGGCGGTGGTCACGGCATCCGCCCGCTTCAAGACCGACGGCGCCTGGCAGCATATCTGCGTCGTGCTGGATGGAACCATGGCTCGTCTCTACACCAACGGCATCCTCCGCGGGCAGGGGGCGTATGCACTGTCCCAGTCGATCGCGGCCACGCTCAACATCGGCTCTGCCGGCGGGGGCGAAGCCTTCTTCAATGGCATGCTGGATGACCTCCGCATCTATAACATGGCCCTTAATCCCACCGAAGTCGCGACCCTCTTTGAGACCTGGATGACGGTCCTGGAGGCGGACGATCCCGGGGCGGTGGGTGTCCACGATCCCTGCATCATCCGGCAGGGTGACTACGTCTATGTCTTCTGCACAGGCAACGGGATTCCTATCCGCCGGTCGAGCGACCTGTTCCATTGGAAGAGCGTCGGCCGGGTCTTCGCAACGGTGCCGGCGTGGGTCAAGACAGCGGTCCCCGGCGTATCGAACCTGTGGGCGCCGGATGTCTCGTACCGGAACGGCCGGTATTACATCTGCTACGCCGCCTCGACCTTCGGCAGCAACACGTCGTGCCTGGGCCTGGTCTCGAATGTCACGCTCGATCCGGCCGATCCGAACTATCTGTGGGTCGATGAGGGCATGGTCATCAACTCGAACTCTGCGTCGAACTATAACGCCATCGACGGCAACGTGCTCCAGGACCCGGAGGGACAGTGGTGGCTCTCGTTCGGCTCGTTCTGGACAGGCATCAAACTCACACGCCTTGATCCCAACACCGGCAAGCCCGATACCCAGCCCCCCGTGCTGGCGTCTCTGGCCGACCGGCCGGGGCACGCGATCGAAGCGCCATTCATCGTCTGGCGAAACGGGTACTACTATCTCTTCCCGTCCTATGACAGTTGCTGCCAGGGCGCCGGCAGCACCTACAACATCCGCGTCGGCCGCTCCACGGCTGTCAATGGCCCCTACAGTGACGCCGCCGGCGCGGCCCTGCTCCAGGGCGGCGGCACCCGGCTCTTCGAGGCTGATCCCCGCTGGAAGGGACCGGGCCACTGCGCCGTGTTCCATGACAAGGGCCAGGACTACCTGGTCTACCATGCCTACGACGCCCTGCACAAAGGCCGCAGCGTCCTGCGTCTCCGCCCCTTCTACTGGTCCGCCGACGCCTGGCCCCACGTGGGCGCCGCCCTCACGGAACCCGTCGAGTGATCTTTCGCTGCGGTGCGAACGTTGTCTTGGCCGATAACGTATCAAAAGCAGACGATTACTGTGAACTGCTTCTCATGAAAGGGTCAGCCGTGATACGCCGAACGGGAATCGCATTGATGGTGGTACTCGCTGTGGTGGGTTGTCAGAAACGCGAGACCCCGCCGCCGAAGGACACGAATCAACCGGCCGCGGCCGCAACGGCGCAGCAGCCGCAGGCGCAACCGGCGGCTCCCGTCGCAAAACCTGCCGGGCCGCGGCGGGTGGTGGAGGTCAATGCGTCTCCGCTCGAAGGACTGACCTGGATCAAGGGCGGGCCGGTCACTATCACGGCGGGGAATGTGTACGTGGTCGAGTTCTGGGCGACCTGGTGCGGGCCGTGCCGAATCAGCATTCCGCACCTGACGGAGCTGCAGAAGAAATACAAAGACAAGGGCGTGACCTTCGTGGGCATATCGGACGAACCGCCCGAGGTCACCAAGCCGTTCGTCGAGAAAATGGGCGAGAACATGGACTACAACGTCGCCTCGGACACCAAGGGTGATGTCTACGGGGGTTACATGGTGACTTTCAGGCAGGACGGCATTCCCACAGCGTTTGTCGTCGACGCCACCGGGAAAGTCGTCTGGTTCGGCCATCCGATGACGGTCCAGTTCGAGCAAGCGATCGGCGCAGCGTTGGAAGCCAAGTTCTCCGCGCCGCCTCAGAACTGAGAGTATTCCCTATGATTGGTCTCTCTGTCACCCCCGCGCCGGCGGGGGTCCAGAGTCCGCTACGCAGGTCACTGGATTCCCGCCTACGCGGGAATGACAATGCGGGGAATACGCGATCACAGGAGACTATGCCGGCTTCGTGCCCTCGGAGGACACGCCGGCGGTCAGGAGGAATTGCAGGGCCTGATCGACCTTCATGTCTACGGGCTGAATGCGGTCCTTGGACACCATTACGGTGAACCCACCCAACTGGTAGCTCATCGGCAGATACACCGCGACCGTGCCCTGGTCGCCAATGCCGGAAGGCAGGTTGGAGAAATCCTCCCGCGTGATCATGCCCATCAGCCGGGTGTGACCGTCGCCGAAGCTGACCATGACGGTCTTGTCGAAATCCTTCTTCTTGGTGGAGTCGAAGAAGCCGACGAGATCGCGGACGGAGCCGTAGATGGACTTGATGCCCGGGATGCGGGCGAAGAGGTCCTCCGCGAAGTTGAATACTTTGCGGAAGAGCCATACCCGCAGCAGGATGCCGAAGACGAACACCAGGACGAACCCGGCCAGAAGGCCCATGCCGGGACGGTAGCTGTCGCCGACGAAAAGGGTGATGAGCCTGCCGAGGGCCGATTCGGCTGTGGTGCCCAGCCAGTAGATGGCGTAGAGCGTCAACGCAATGGGCAGAATCGCCAGCAGGCCCTGAAGAAACAGCTTCACGATCTTCTTCATGTCTTGCCTCCATGCAAAACGGCATCACCAGAGGCCGTCACGTGCGGCCGTGATGCCAAGGTAATTCCGCCCCCCGGAGCCGTCAACACTCAGGTTTGACGATTGACGGCCTGTCTCCGTCTTCGGTATAGTCAATGACGAATTCCGCGAGCGTGGCGGAACTGGCAGACGCGCCAGGTTTAGGTCCTGGTGGGCATAGCCCGTGGGGGTTCGACTCCTCTCGCTCGCAATAGTAGTCCTAAGTCCTGAGTGTTGAGTCCTTAGTTGACTTAAAACTCATGACTTAAAACTCAGGACTTGATTACCGGGGGGCAGAAATGGCATCGGATTTCTTCGAGCTGCGCGGCCGTGGGACCAACCCGCGCACGGAAGTCGTGGCCGGGATCACCACGTTCCTGACGATGGCCTACATCATCTTCGTCAATCCCGCCATACTCAGTGATGCCGGGATGGATAAGCACGCCCTGATCATCGCCACATGTGTCGTCAGCGGGATCGTCACACTCGTCACGGGCCTCTACTGCAACGCCCCGATCGCCATGGCGCCGGGGATGGGCCTGAACGCCTTTCTGGCCTACAGCCTGGTCAAGAGCGGCGCGATGACCTGGCAGACCGGCCTGGGCGTCGTCTTTCTATCGGGACTGCTGTGTGTGATTCTGACCTTGTTGGGGTTGCGGAGGCGATTGGTCGAAGCGATCCCCGGGAGCCTGGTCTCGGCGATCTCCGTGGGCATCGGCCTGTTCATCACCTTCATTGGCCTGGGCCCGACCGGCATGGGCGTGGTGGTCAAGAACGAGACGACCCTGGTAGCGGCGGGGCCCATGACCGCGACGGTCGTAATCGCCCTGGCCGGTCTGCTGGTCATGGCTTTCCTGGAGATCAAGAAGATCAAGGGGTCGCTCCTGATCGGCATCCTGTTCTCGACGGCCCTGGCCCTCGTTTTCGGACACGTCGAAAAACCGACGCAAATCATCACGTCCGATTTCAGCATGGGCGCCGTGGCTTTCAAGCTGGATATTCTCGGGACTTTGAAGTGGAGCATCTTCGGCAGCGTCTTCACCCTGATGTTCATGGACATGTTCGACAGCATCGGCACGCTGGTCGCCTGTTGCCATGAAGCCAAGATGGTGGATAGCAGCGGCAAGATCAAAGGGCTGGATCGACTGCTGACCGTGGACGCGGCCGCCAGCATGCTCGGAGCTGCGCTGGGCACGTCCACCGTCACCTCCTACATCGAGTCGGCGTCCGGCATCGAGGAGGGGGGACGCACGGGTCTCGCCTCCGTCGTGACGGGCGTGTGTTTCTTTTTGGCGCTGCTCTTCGTACCCATCGCAGGGATCGTGCCGGGCTACGCCACCGGGCCGGCGCTGGTTATGGTGGGCCTGTTCATGATGAAAGAGGTCAGGCGCATAGACTTCGATAACCTGGAGGAGTCGTTCCCGGCCTTTGTGATCGTCGTTATGATCGCTCTCAGCTACAACATCAGCACGGGCCTGGCCTTCGGTTTCTCCTCGTTCGTCATCATCAAGCTGCTGTGCGGCAAAGTCCGCGAAATCAAGCCGGCCATGTGGATCGTCGCCATCCTGTCGGTCGTGTTCCTGGGCTTGGACCAACTCCCCAGTCTCGTTGCCAAGCTCAGAACATTGTTCTAAAGTGACTAATAATTCACCGTTGCTGATAAAACCCAGCATTCATCTTGCCTCCACACACACAAAAATGATACGCTGCTGCTATTGACGGTGGCAGCCGCAAGGAAGAGCGTGCAGCGTTGAACGGGCTACGATGAAGGGGATAACAACGGAACCGCGTCTACGACGCATTTCACCATTCTGCGCGAACTTTTAGCCATTATTCCCGTATTGTCGAAACTCTCTATTTTATTATGATGGTATGATCTGGAGCCACTTAAAGCATGCAACTTGATCCGAGGACGACACCAGACTGGCAAATCGCCGAAGCGGCTGAAGAGCGAATGAAGCCCATTCAGCAGGTCGGTGCGGAGCTCGGTCTCTGCGCCGACGAGTTCATTCCTTATGGAACCAAGCTGGCCAAGATCGACTACTCGAAGGTCCTGTCGCGGCTGGGTAATCGGCAGCGGGCCAAGTACATCGACATCACGGCTATTACCCCGACGCCTCTGGGCGAGGGCAAGACCACCACGACTATCGGCCTGATCCAGGGACTTGGCCAACTCGGCAAACGGGTCAGCGGGGCCATCCGCCAGCCCAGCAGCGCTCCGACCTTCAACATCAAAGGCTCCGCCGCCGGTGGGGGGCTGGCTCAGTGCGTGCCGTTGACACCCCTATCCATCCGCTTCACGGGCGACATCGACTGCGTCACCAATGCCCACAATCTCGCGATGGTGGCGTTGACCGCCCGGATGCAGCACGAGCGCAACTACGACGATGCCCGGCTGGCCCAAAGTGGGCTGAAGCGGCTCGACATCGACCCGGCCCGGATTCAGATCGGCTGGGCCATCGACTTCTGTGCCCAGGCCCTGCGCAGCATCCGCATCGGCCGGGGCGGGAAGATGGACGGCTTCGAGATGGACTCCGGTTTCCAGATGACGGTGGCCAGCGAAGTGATGGCCATTCTCTCCGTGGCCTCGGACCTGCGGGATTTGCGCCAGCGCATCGCCAGCATGGTAGTGGCGTACGATACGAAAGGCCGGGAGGTGATGACGTCCGATTTGAACGTGGACGGCGCCATGACCGCGTGGCTCCTCGACGCGATTCATCCGAACCTCGTGCAAACCATCGAGGGGCAGCCGGTATTCGTACACGCCGGTCCTTTTGCGAACATCGCCATCGGCCAGAGTTCCATCATCGCCGACCGGCTGGGCGTGACATTGGCCGACTATCACGTGACCGAGAGCGGCTTCGGCGCCGACATCGGTTTCGAGAAGTTCTGGAACCTCAAGTGCCGGATGTCGGGTCTCGTGCCCAATGCCGTGGTCATCGTCGCCACGATTCGGGCCCTGAAAATGCACGGCGGGGGGCCGCGCGTCCAGGCGGGTGTTCCCCTGAGCCACGAATATGTCACCTCCAACCCGGCCCTCGTCGAGAAGGGCTGCGAGAACCTGCTGGCGCACATCGACATCGTCAAGAAAAGCGGTGTGCCGCCGGTCGTGTGCATCAACAGTTTCCATACCGACACGCCGGAAGAGATCGACGTGGTCAAACGCATCGCCCAGGCGGCGGGCGCCCGGGCGGTGGTCTCCGAACACTGGCTCAAAGGCGGGGCGGGGGCCATCGATCTGGCCCAGGCCGTGATCGACGCCTGCAACCAGGAAAGCCATTTCCAGTTCCTCTACGATTTGAACCTGCCGCTGCGCCAGCGTATCGAGCGGATCGCCAGGGAAGTCTACGGCGCCGACGGCGTGACCTACACGGACCTGGCGCTCGCCAAAGCGAAACGCCTGGAAGAAATATCTCTGGGCACACGCCTGGGCACATGCATGGCCAAGACGCAGCTGAGCCTGTCGCACGACCCCGAGCGGAAAGGTCGACCCACCGGCTGGACGCTCCCCATCAACGACATTCTCGTCTACCCCGGCGCGGGCTTTGTCGTCCCCGTGGCCGGCTCGATCAAGCTCATGCCCGGCACCGGCTCCGACCCGGCCTTCCGCCGGATCGACGTCGACGTCGACACGGGAAAAGTCCGCGGACTCTTCTAACCTATTTACGAATTACGAATTACGAATTACTATTTGCGGCTGAGCCAAGATGCTTGAGCATCACAAATTGTAGTTCGTAAATGGTAAATCGTAGATCATAGATGGGGTTCGGATGGCAGCTAAGATCATCGACGGCAAGCAGGTCGCGGCGGATATACGGGCGGAGTTGAAGCGGGAAGTCGAGGCGTTGAAGACACGGGGCATCGTGCCGGGACTGGGCGTGATTCTCGTGGGCGACGATCCGGCGTCCGTCTCCTACGTGACGGGCAAGGAACGCACGTGCGACGAACTCGGCATCTACTCCGACCACAATCATCTGCCGGCGCAGACTTCGCTGCCCGAGCTTCTCAAGGTGATCGAGCGCCTGAACAAGGACCCGAAGATCAACGGCATTCTGGTCCAGTTGCCTCTGCCTAGCCATCTCGATGAATTGGCGGCGATCTTCGCCATCGATCCGGCCAAGGACGTCGACGGGATTCACCCCGTCAGCATCGGCAAGATGGTGACAGGGCAGAAGTCGTTCCTTCCCTGCACGCCGCACGGCGTGGTACATTTGCTCATGCGGGCCGGGGTCAAGATCGACGGCTCCCACGTCGTCATCGCCGGCCGCAGCAACATCGTGGGCAAACCCCTGGCCAACATGCTGATCCAGAAGAGCCCCACGGGCAATGCCACCGTCACCGTGTGTCACACCCGCACGAAGGACCTAGCCGGCTACACCCGCCAGGCGGACATCCTGATCGCCGCGATCGGCCGGCCGCACACGATCACCGCCGACATGGTGAAAGATGGGGCTGCCGTGATCGATGTCGGCGTCAGCCGGGTCAACGACGCCTCGAAGAAGGCGGGCTTCCGCCTCGTCGGCGACGTGGACTTCGACGCCGTCAAAGAGAAGGCCTCGATCATCACCCCCGTCCCCGGCGGTGTCGGCCCCATGACCATCACCATGCTCATGTACAACACGGTCGAATCCGCTAAGCTCGCGGCGCGCCCCACAACTTCTGGATCGTGATACCGGCGACGATGAGGATCAGGCCCATGACGGTCGAGAGGAGGATGGTCTCGCCCACGACGAAGTGAACCACGATCAGGGCCAGGAAGGGTACGAGGAAGATCAGGTTCGCCACGTAGGCGGTGGTCTCGGCGGTCCTCAGGGCCTTCAGCCACGCCAGAAAGGCCAGCCCCATCTCGAAGAGGCCGACGTAAGTCCCGCCTGCTATTGCTTTTAGCGAGGGTGCCCGAACGGGCTCGGACACAAGGACCGCGATCAGGACAAAGGCCGAGCCGAATACGAAGTTGAGAAAGAGCCGAAAGGCCGCGTCCTGCTTGTCCCTGGTGTTGAGGATCCAGTAGAAGGCCCAGACCAGTGTGCTGCCCAGAGCGAGCAGAACGCCGGGCAGATTGGCGAAATGGAGGTTCAGCAGGTCGGCAGGACTTCTGGGATGCGTCGCGATCACGACCACGCCGGAAAAACTGACGCAAAGGGCCAGAATGCTGACCAGCCGGATGCGTTGTCCCAGGAGCGGAATTGAAAGCAAGACCAGGGCCAGGGGCCAGAGGAAGTTGATGGGCTGGGCCTCCTGCGCGGGCAACAACGTGTACGCCTTGAGCACCAGGGCGTAGTACAGGAACGGGTTCAGGAAGCCGAGAAGGACCGACCAGAGATAGCCTCTGATATTTAAGTGCCTGAAAAACCTAAGCTTACGTGTTGCGACCAAATAGAGGCCGAGAACGACCGCCGATGTCACAGAAGCGAGAAAGAGCAGTCCCAGCACGGTTGCGTGCTCCAGTGACAGTTTGAACGCCGAGGCCGACGTGGACCAGCACGCCACGGTCACGAGGGCGTAGAGGTATGCCGTTCTTTGGTTCTTCTTCACATTTCGGTCCCCACTAAGGGCAAATTCCAGCAAAAAAGCGGGAAAACATTGTAACATAGAGGCTTGGCTTTCGTCTATTTCTGTGGAGTGTATGGGAGTCTGGTAGTGCGCCCATACGAAGGCGTCGCGACAGAGAAAACACCGGCGGGAAGGTCTTCCCTTGGAGGGAGCCTACGCTGAATACCAATCGGGTAAGGAAGGGGTAGACCATGAAGGTTCGTGCGTTTGCGGGACTGGTTTTGGCTGTGGCGTTGGGGTGTGGGGCAAATGCGAGAGTTCTGAATGTGCCGGAGGAGTACGCGACCATCCAGGCCGGCATCGACGCCGCGTTGGATGGGGACACGGTCCTGGTCGCCCCGGGGGTATACCAGGAGCGGATCGACTTCCTCGGCAAGGACATCACCGTCACCAGCGTCGATCCGAACGACGCCGCCATCGTGGGCTACACGATCATCGACGCCCAGAAGCAGGGCAGTGCCGTAACCTTCAGCAGTTATGCGAGCCCCGCCGCGGTGCTGGCGGGCTTCACTATCAAAGGGGGCTCCGGAACGGCAGACACGTACTCTTTCTCGGGATCGGGCTACGTCTACAATCAGACGGATTACATGGGCGGAGGCATCTACTGTGCCTATGGTTCGCCCACCATCACCCGTAATGTGATCGTCAGCAACGCGCTGCCGCCGTCCCTGTACTCCTACGTGACTTCCGGCGACATCACGACGTACACCGATATCAGTTCCTATGGCGGCGGCATCTACGGTTCCAGTGCGACGATCACGCACAATGTGATCTGCCGCAACACCGCCTACTATGGCGGTGGTATCTATGGCGGCGGGACCGTTGCCGACAACGTCATTTACGATAACACCGCCAGCTACGGCGGCGGCATGTACTTCTCCAGCTACAACGGCCGCGTGACGAACAACACCTTCGTGAGCAACGATTGCAGCATGCTGCCCGAAGTGGAAGGCTATGGCGGCAACCTGTATCTCAGCTTCTATGACGTCGGCACGGGGACGGTCGCCAACAACCTCATCTGCAATGCCGACAGCGGCGGCGGCCTCTTCTGGTACACGTACGGCGCGAAGCTCTGGGACATCATCCGCTACAACAACGTCTGGGGCAACGCCTCCTCCAACTATGTCACGGAGGACCCGAGCACCTACGATCTGCTGACGGGCGACGAAGCCGATCTGACCGGCCGGTACGGCAATGTCTCGGCGAATCCGGCCTTCCAGACGGGTTCGAGCAAGAGGTACCGCCTCAGCGTCAACTCGCCGTGCATCAGCGCGGGCGATCCCGCGTTTACGCCGCTCTCCGACGCGGAGACGGACATCGATGGCGATCCGCGCGTCTACGCCTTGCGTGTCGACATCGGCGCCGATGAGTATGTCGGTTACGTCAAGCCGCAGGCCGACGCCGGCCGCGACCAGCACGTGCTGAGCCCGGGGCTCGTCACCCTGGATGGCACGAACAGCTACATTTCGGACCCCGGCGCAGGCGTCTGGTATCAGTGGACCCAGGTCGAGGGACCGGCCGTGACGCTGGACGACCCCAACGCCGCCCGCCCGACCTTCACGGCGCCGGCCGAGGGGACGTACGTGTTCGCGCTGGTCGTGAGGGATAACCAGGCGGTCAGCAATCCGGACCAGGTGCTGATCCTTGTCGGCAACAAGAAACCGCTGGCGGATGCGGGGCCCGATCAACTGTGCGAAGCGCCCGGCTATGTCTCTCTGGACGGCCTCGATTCCAGTGATGCGGATGGGCTCGACGTCCTGAGTTATTCCTGGACCCAGGTGGAAGGGCCCGAGGTGATGATGCTCGATCCGAACAGCGCCGCACCATGGTTCCTGTGCGCCGCGCCCGGCGTCTATCGCTTCCAGTTGGTCGTGAACGACGGCTTCGTCGACAGCGAGCCGGATGAAGTGAAGATCGAGGCGGCCACGTTTACCGCCGGGGCCGTGGAATCTGCGGTCACCGTGCTGAATGACAGTGGCAGCAACGAATGCTACTTCACGGATGTCAGCGGCACGGCCGTGGTTTACGCCGGGTCGGAAGATGGCTCATCGCCGTCGACGTGGGTGATCTATCGTACGGACACCAAGAGCGGGGAAGTCGTGAAGTACAACGGCGGGACCGTCGACACCCATCCCCGGGTCGACGGGGATGTCACGGTCTGGGCGGGGGCGTCCAGCAGCTATTATTATGAGCCCCTGTGTACGAGCCTGTATGCCGCCAGTACGGCGGCGGGCAACACCGTCGTGCGGCTGCAGAATGCCACGAGCACCACGTCCTACGGCTGGCCCGCCATCGCCGGCACCAAGATCGTTTATCTGCGTCACACGGGCGTGAATACCTCCGACACGACGGCCTACGACAATGCTTCCTTCGACGTCTGTGGTGCGGACATCTCCGACTTCGCCCATCCGGTTTACTTCACGATCGCGGCCCAGGCCGGACACGGCTTGCCGTACGACTACAGCGATTACTACTACACGGCCTATGGCTTCGTCGATATCAGCGGCAACATCGTGGTCTGGGAACGCGACGGGGACATCTGGGGCGCCGACATCTCGGATATCAAGCACATCAAGACGTTCCCCATCTGCACCGCGCCAGAACGCCAGTCCGACCCGGCGATCTCCGGGCACATGGTGGTCTGGAAGGACGCGCGCAACGACGACGGCGACATCTACGGCGCCGACATCTCGGACCCCAACCAGGTGCGCGAGTTCGAGATCTGCGTGCTAAGGGGCGAGCAGCTCTATCCGTGTGTGGATGGCGCCCTGGCGGCCTGGATCGAGGGTGACTATTACTCCGGCTACGTCACGATTTGTGGCCTGTCGCGTGAATATGGCGCGATCGATCTGCCGTTCCCCAATTCGATGCGGTACGATTGGTATGGCAGCGCCCCCAAGATTCACGGCTCGACCCTCGTCTGGCGCAGCTCGGGTTACCAGGTTTCCATGCTTCGGCTGAATATTTCCCATACCATGCTGAGCGGGACGATCGAGAATCTGACGACCGGCGCCAAGTATGGTACTATCCAGCACGCGATCAGCGCCGCCGCCAACGGGGACGTGATTCAGGTCCCGCCGGGCGTGTACGACGAACGCCTCGAGATCGGCGGCAAGAGCCTGACTATCACCTCGACCAACCCGAGCGACCCCGCGGTCCGTGCGGCCACGGTGATCAAGGGCGACGGACAACTGGTCAGCTTCGTGGACGAGGAGACGTCGGATTGCGTGTTCACCGGCTTCACCGTGACTGGCGGCAGCATCGGCCTCTACCTGCACAGGTCGAACCCGACCCTCAGCTTCTGCGACATCACGGGCAACCGTGACGCCGGCATGAAGATATGGGGCATCAGCAAGCCGCTCGTCCGGCTGTGCGATGTCACAGCCAATGGCGCCGGTGTCGAAATGGTGATGGAGATGTCCACGCGGGCCAGCACGTATGCGGCCCCGATGTTCCAGAACTGCCTGATCGCCGGCAACCGCACGTACGGCCTCTACGGGGGCGATCCGGAACTCGTCAACTGCACGGTGGCCGACAACGGCAGCCTGGGCGTGTCGGGCAATAAACCGAAGATCGGCAATTCCATCGTTTATTTCAACAACGGCGGCAGCACCAATGTCCAGGGCAAGAAGTCTCTGGCCGTGACCTACAGTGACATTCAGGGCGGCGCGACGGGCGAGGGCAACATCAACCTGGATCCGTGCTTCGTCGCCGCCGGTACCTGGGTCACCCAGAGCGGCCTGGCGGTGACGCCGGCTCAGGCCGATCCGAACTCGACCTGGACTCGCGGCGACTATCACCTGGCCAGCCAGGGCTGGCGCTGGAGTTCGACGCAGCAGACCTGGGTCTGGGACGAAAAGACCAGCCCGTGCATCGATGCGGGCGACCCGGGCATCCCGATCGGCGACGAGAAACCGTGCGAGACGGGTGATCCGCTCAGCGAGCGGGCCGGTCCCAACACCCGGATCGACATGGGCGTCTGCGGCGGCACGGCCGAGGCGAGTCTTGCTCCCAAGGCCGGCGCAGGTGGCGCTTAACCACCGAGTCTAAATCAGTCCTATAAGACGGTCGAAGCGGACCTCCCGGAGCCTGTCCCAGACGGGCCCAGGCGGGAGATCGCTTCGACCGTCTCGTTGGGGCACGTCCAAATTGACTTTCGACCTCCGCGGAGCTACAATAGCGGGATCAGTTGAAGGATCGCGACTGGACGAAAGGCTTCCCCGCGAAGGACCGGCTTCATACCGGGGCTGTCGGCAATCTGTGGGTACGCACGATGTGGAGGACGAACGGGCATGAAGTCTTACCCTGCGCGAGTCTTGATGTGGTCGATCCTGGGAGTGTTTCTGGTGGTGGGTTCCGCGTCGGGCGCGGACGTGGCGTTTGGCCCCGCACAGCTCGTGCAGGCGGGCGGCGCCGATATTCAGGTGCCGGGGTATTCCGTGCCGTCGCTGGCCGACTGGAACGGCGATGGTCTCAACGACCTTATCGTCGGTGAGGGCGGTGGCGGCTTTCCTGGGAAGGTCCGCGTGTACCTCAACATCGGAACCGCGGCCGATCCACAGTTTCGTGACTATGCCTACGCCCGATCCAACGCCTCCGATCTGACCTGCACGCCCGACGGTTGCATGGGATGCTTCCCACGCGTCGTGGATTGGGACGAGGACGGCCGGATCGACCTGCTCATGGGACAGGCCGATGGCACGGTCCGCATCTTCACGAACTACGGGCTCGATGGCTCGCCCGTTTTCGATCTGGGTCCTGTGATCATCACCGCCGATGGCTCCGTGCACGACATGGACGTGGGCATGCGGGCGACGCCGTCGGTGTTGGACTGGAACGGCGACGGCATGCTCGATATCGTTTCCGGCGGCGTCGACGGCAAGATTCACGTTTACCCCAACTGCGGCTGCGACGGATCGGTGCCGCCGCGTTTCCTGGGTTCGCCGGCCGCCGGTCAGATCGTCCAGGACAACGGCAAGGAACTCGTTGTCCCCAGCCTGCGGTCGAGCCCTGTGATCATGGACCTCGACGGCGACGGCAAGAAAGATATCCTGACCGGCAACACCGACGGCCAGATCCTCTTCTATAAGAACGTCGGCTACAATTCGCTGCCCATGTTCTCCGGGTATTCGCACGTCACCGCCGGCGGCACGGCGATCGATCTGCCCGACATGCTGCGGAGCCGGCCGTTCGTCTGCCACTGGAGCGTCGACAAAACCACCGATGCCAATGGCGGCAATTGGGACCTTCTCGTCGGCTACGGCGACGGAAAAGTCCGCCTCTATCGCAGTCTCTCGGCGAGCGGCCCAGTCGTCACCACCCCCAAGGCCGGCGATTTCGACCGTGATGGCGACATCGACGGCGACGACTTCACGATTCTCGCCAAGGCCATGGACACGGCGGTCGGTCCCGAAGGCAGTGCGGCCGATCTGAACCACGACAGCGTGATCGACATGTTCGATCTAAGGGTCTTTGCCGATCTGTGGCTGGCCGAGCACAAGTAGCCGCCCGCATCTCCGGTGGCGGCATCGTTTGGGGACGAATCTTGACAGGGCTGTCCAATCGGCTCAGAATGGGCAGCCTATGTCCGATGCCGGTACGCCGAAGAAGAAAAAGAAGAAGCACCACCCCGTGCTGGACTGGCCGCTGTATGTTGCGGTCAGAGTGCTGGTGGTCTTTCTCTATCTCTTCGACGTCGAGACGAACCTGCGGTTTGCCTGCCGTCTGGGGCAGCTCCTGTGGCGGCATTACCACCGGGGCCGCCAGCGCGCCTTGGACAATCTGAGGGCGTCATACCCGGACAAGTCGGAGGAATGGATCGAACAGACCGGTCGGCGCAGCTTCGAGCAGCTCGTCATGCTGACGATGGACATTCTCTTCACACCGCGGCTGGTCAAGCAATACAATTTGTGGGATTACGCCGACGTCAAGAACGTCACGCCCGTTCTGGAACGGATGCGCCGGTGCGAGGCCATGCTGCTGGTTACCGGACACTACGGCAACTTTGAAATCATCGGCTATCTCCTCGGCTTGTTCGGCTTCGACATCTACAGCATTGCCCGGCCGCTCGACAACAAGTACCTGAACCGCTTTCTGTATGAGGTGCGGGAGCGGCGCGGTCAGCGAATCATCGACAAGAAGGGCGCCGCTCAGGTCATGCCGGAGCTGGTGAAGAAAGGCGGCACGCTTGGCTTCATCGCCGATCAGGACGCGGGCAGAAAAGGCATCTTCGTCGATTTCTTCGGACGCAAGGCCAGCACATACAAAAGCATCGGCCTGATGGCCATCACCTACAATCTGCCGATCGTCGTGGGCTATAGCCGTCGGGTGGGCAATCGGTTCTTCTTCGAGATCGGGATCACACGCGTCATCGAGCCGCACGAATGGGCCGGCATGGAGGACCCGTTGACCTGGATCACGGCCGAATATGCCAAGGCCATGGAGGCGTTCATTCGCGAGGACCCGACCCAGTATTGGTGGCTGCACCGCCGGTGGAAGACGCGTCCGAAGGACGAACGTAAACAGATAGAAAAAGGGGCAGGCCCCTCAACCTGCCCGGCTCCGGGGCAACCCAAGGTGGTTGCCCCCACTCAATCTCCGGCGTCATAGTCGGTTGAATTCTTCGTTAGACCGTCGCGGTGACGGACTCGACGGCCTCGACGGTTCGCTTCCGTTTGCGGCGGCTGATCGCCTTGGGACCGGCCTCTGTCGGCTGGGACTCATCACTCACCACGCGCAGTGCGTCCGCGGCCGTCGCCGCGTAACCATCGGCTCCGATTTCTTCCCAGAGACCCTCAGCGCGATTGAAAACACCGCCCGAGAGGATGATGCGAAGATTCGGCCACGCATTCACGTTGCGAATCCGGTCGATCAGTTGTCGCACTTCCGGCGCCTGCTTGGCGGCCGTTCCGTAGACCAGCAGAACGTCCGGTGCATTCTCATTCACATGGGCGAAGATATCGTCGTTGGTCAGGCCGCCGCCCAGGAACTGGACGAGCCAGCCGTCACTTTCGAACAGGTCGGCAATCATCTGAGCGCCCAACTCCTGCAATTCCTCGCGGGCACAGCAGATCACGGCCTTCTTGCCGCGTGCCGGACGGCGGGGCAGCTTGTTCTGGAGCTGATCCACGATGGTGCGGTTGATGCGGGTGGCCAGGTGCTCCTGGATCGGGGTGATCTTGTCGGCGCGAGACAGACGTTCGATCTCCATCATCACGGGCCAGATCAGGTGAAGGTAAACCGAGTTGGCGGGAATGCCACTCTGAAGTGTCTCCTCGATGATGCAGCGGCAACCCTTGCGATCTCCACGAAGCAGAGGTTCGAGATACCGAGCCAGGACGTCTTCCTTAACCATCGCAATCTCCTTCTGAAAGTGATTAGCAGGTGCGGTTGACATTCGTTTTGCCAAGATCCGTTATTAACATGGACAAGATAGTTAACTTAGGTCTTATGGAGTATGTATCGGAGGGTGGTGAAAGAAATCATGAGGGAAAATGGGTAAGCTGGTAAGAATTGTAGATGTGGGGCGTGTAATTGGGTAATTTAGATGTCGCGGCGTTGGTCCACACGCATCAACTGGCGATCTTCAGGCGGCGTGCGTCACCTACGCCACTCAGGTTTTCGGACCATAAGGGGGGGCATCTGCTGGGCGGGACGATGAACGTTCCCGATTCGGATGCAACTGCGGGCGCTGGGGTACCAGCGCACCAGGAAAAGCTTCGTCTTGAGCAGGAAGCCGTCTTTTCTGAGTCTACCGAGCATAAGCACACACGAATACCTTACCAGAAAAGCGTTACAAACCAACGTGCCTATCCTATCGGCCAACAGGGGAGGGGACTTTGGTGCAAAAGGCTATCCGTGGGATGGTTGGCTACAAGGTGTCGGCACGGCGGGGGCGACAAGGTGTCCACACGAACAAACGTCGTCTACCAAGTGTAGAAATCTTACTATGTCACTATGAATAGGTTGACAAGCTGTAAGGCGGTCGCCTGAATAGACACAGGTTTAACTTCGTGATGTTCTTAAGGGAGCCATTCATGGCGAAGATCGAAATGCCGCATGCCGGCCACGACAAGCACCTCTGCTATTTGAACAACCTCGGTTATCAGATCAGTCATCCGGAGGAGTACAAGGAACTCGTCCGCAACGGCAAGTTCATGTGCAAGATTTGCGGCCGGGTGGCCGCGGACGAGAAGAACCTCTGCAAGGCGGTGAAGCTCTAACCATGGTCAACCTGGTGATGGTCCGGCACGGCCAGAGCACCTGGAACCTGGAGAACAAGTTCACAGGCTGGACCGACGTGGATCTGTCCGAGCAGGGGGTGCGGGAGGCGCATGAGGCCGCCGCTATTCTCAAACGTGAGGGCTTCACGTTCGATGTGGCCTTCACCTCACTGCTGAAACGAGCCATCCGCACGCTATGGATCATGCTGGATGACCTTGACCTCATGTGGCTGCCCATCTACCGATCCTGGCGTCTCAACGAACGTCACTACGGCGTTTTGCAGGGCCTGGACAAGCGGGAAATGGTGGCCCAGTACGGCTTCGGGCAGGTGCAGATCTGGCGGCGCAGCTATGACATTGCGCCGGGGGCCTTGCTGCGCACGGACGAGCGTCACCCATGTCACGACCGCCGCTATGCCGATGTCCCTGTGAACCTGCTGCCCGGCACGGAGTCTCTCAAGACGACGCTCGAACGCGTCCTGCCGTACTGGCACGAAGCAATTGTGCCGCTGCTGAGGCAGGGCCAACGCGTGCTGCTGTCCGCGCACGGCAACAGCATGAGGGCCCTGGTGAAATACTTCGACGGCCTCTCCGATAAGGAGATCACGCAACTCAATATCCCCACAGGTGTCCCGCTGGTTTATGAGTTGGACGACGATCTGAAAGCACGGTCACACCGCTATCTGGGCGATCCCGAGAAGATCGCCGCGGCGACGCAGGCCGTCGCCGACCAGGTGACGGACACGCCGGGAACAAAAGGCCGTCAGATCGAGAGCCGCTAGCGGTGCGGCTTGCAGGGGAAACCGTCCGATAGGAAGCGGTAATCGTTCATTTGATCAGCAGGCGGCGTCAGAGAGTAGGTGAATGAGCCGTTGCCGGTCATCGCTACGTCGAAGCATTTCTGGCACCAATCGATGAACGCTTTGTCCTGCCACTTGTGCATCTCGGCATGACCGTCGGCGAAACCGAATGTGCTCTTCTTGTTGTGCCAGATGGCGACCGGATCCCGCAGAGTATCGGGAAACTGCATGGTCCATGAGTTCACGTTGTCGCCCCGGCTGTCGAAGTCCTCGAGAAATATGTATTTGGAGCTGGGCTGCTTGAGTTCGCCGTATGTCTTGACGACGTAGGTCGGTCCATAGTATGCCGTCTGGGGCCAGCCTTCGCCGTTGGCGCCGTCAGGAATGGAGAAACTCCGACAGACGACCAGGTTGGCCTGTTTCAACCGTCTGTCGGACGGACAACGAAAGACGTCGATCTTCTTACCAGCGTATGGAAAGAGAGCTCCGGCCATAATAGCGGCCTGCTTCTGCAGCAGGGTGGCATTGCTGTTGTAGTTGTCGGCCATGCGGACCCAACCGTTGCTGCCGCCGGACATCGTGGGGGTCATGGCGGAGACGATCTTGTCGTCGTTGGCGTCCTTGTACATGAACCAGGCCATCGCCAGCGTCCTGCAGTTCGACATGCAATGCATGCGCACCGCATGGTCCTTGGCGGCACGCAGCGCCGGCATCAGGATCGCCATCAGAATGGCAATGATGGCGATAACGACCAGTAACTCGATCAACGTGAAAGCTTTTGTCTTCATACAACACTCCGTCCACACAAGCTACGTCGATTCTCTGAGAACCAGTTCCGTCGTGATGACCTCTATTTGAGATTCACCAGAATGATTTGTGTTCCCTATTCTTTTGAGAAGAATATCGGCGGCGATCTTCCCCATCCGGTAAGGAGATTGCCTAACGGTTGTGAGTGGGGGGGCCAGGTAGGACGCGAGAACGTTGTCGCCGAACCCGACCAGGGCGATGTCCTGCGGGATCGCCATTCCTCGACGTCTGATCTCCTGATAGGCGCCAATCGCGACGGGGTCATTGACGGCGAACACCGCATCGGGTTGGCCGCCGTTGTCGAGGATCTTCCGCAGGCCCGCGACGCCGTCCGGCTCGTCAAAACCTCCGCAGGCGATGAGGTTCGGATCGATCGCCACGCCGTTCTTCCGGCAGGTGTCCACGTATCCCCGATGACGATCCCGCCCGATCGAGGTATGCTCCGGGCCCGCGATGTGGGCGATCCGCCTGTATCCTCGCTGGAGCAGATGTTCGACGGCTAATGTCGCGCCGCCGTAGTCGTCCACCACCACCCGGCTGGCCAGGACACCCTCGCAGAACCGGTCGAAGAAGACCAGCGGGATGCCCTGCTCCGACAGCGTAAGGAGACTCGCCGGCGATTGGGTCGTCTGAGCCACCGAGACCAGCACTCCGGCCACCCGGTTGGAGATGAGCGTACCGATGTGAATGGCCTCGCGGTCGGTATCCTCGTTGGACTGGCAGACAACGGTGTTGAATCCCTGGGCATAGGCAACTTCCTCAATACCGCTGATGACGGCCGAGAAGAAGTCGTTCTTGATCGAGGGAACGATCACCCCAAGAGTGGAACTGATCTGCTTCTTGAGACTCCGGGCCACCGAATTGGGGTGGTAGTGCAACTGCTTGGCCAGCGAGAGAACTCGCTGCTTGGTCTCCGAGCTGATGTCGGGATGGTCCCGGAGAGCCTTCGACACAGTCGTATGATGGAGACGCAGCCTTCTGGCGATATCCTTCACGGTTATCAACTGCGCTGCCATCTTGTCTAACGCTCCATACTAACTACGTAACCTCACACGTCTGATACCACACCACTGATACCTGAAATATCAATTTACGTCAAGTAGATTCCATGCCAAATCGGGTCTGTCCTGGGGGAGCGACGAGGGGGAGTGCGGTCTTAGAGACTCGAATTGTCGGGGCGTGCCTGTGGGAAACTGCTGGCCATGAATTGAGCGTCTTCGCCCTGGCCGAAGGGGATCGGGTAGAGCGACTGCTGCTTCTCGGACATCTCTATCGTGCTGGAATCGACCCACGCGCGAATTGCAGCGTGACCATCGGCGAACCCAAGTGCGCTCCTGCCGCGACTATGCCAGACGGCCAGGGGGTCTACCCACGTCTTGGCCTTGACGTCCATGACCCAGGACCCATACTGGCAGGTCGCGGGATCGGCTTCCTCGACAAAGATGTACTTGGCGGAAGGTCTCACGATCTGCGAGTACCTCTCGGCCCGAACATAGGTGTTCTTCCAAACCTCGCCGTTGGCACCGCCGGCGATGGAGTAGCTTCGAAATACGGTCTGAGTGGCACCCGAAATCCTTCGATCTGCCGGACAGCGATAGGCTTCCACCTTCGCGACATAGCGGAAGAGTGCCCCTTGTGAAATGCCCTGTTTCTCTCCCTCGATGCCGTTTCCCACCGGCTTGGCTACCCACGCGCCCGACAGATCACCCGCATTGCCGATGACCAGATGGTCATCGTTGTCGTCTTTGTAGACGAACCAAGCCATGGAGAGAGTTTTGGAGTTTTGTGTGCAGACGGCCCCTTGCGCCTGGTTTCTGACGTTCAACAGCGCCGGAAAGGCGACCATCAGTAGAAGCGAGATAATCGAGAAGACAACCAGTAACTCAACGAGCGTTAGTCCTCTCCTAGTCATCCACTACCTCCCACTGCCAAGGAAGTCCGACCACGGAAGAAAACAAACCTGCCTGCACCTAATATACCTCTACGATGCAGAGGGTGTCAACTGATCGTCTCAAAAAAAATATTGTCGCGATACTGCCGTAAAACATCACCACCCGGCACGGTGCCGACCGGTTAGTTTCGCAGGGCCAGAATGGGGGACGGCATCCGACCGCGTCGGGCTATGAACCGGCACGAAGAAGAGTCCGTCACCTTCATGACGGGGGCCGAACCCAGCAATCCGCCGAAATGGAGGATATCCCCCGGCTTCTTGCCCGGGGCGGGGATGACCCGAACGCTGGTGGTCTTGTTATTAGCCACGCCGATGGCCAGTTCGTCCGCGATAATCGACGAAATGACCTCCGCCGGCGTGTTGCCGGGCACGGCGAACATGTCCAGTCCCACCGAGCAGACGCTGGTCAGGGCCTCCAGCTTGTCCAGGCTCAGTGTGCCGGCCTTGACCGCCTGGATCATGCCCTCGTCCTCGCTGACGGGGATGAACGTCCCGGAAAGGCCGCCGACGTTGCCGCTGGCCATGGCGCCGCCCTTTTTCACGGCATCGATCAATAGGGCCAGGGCCGCTGTGGTCCCGGGCGACCCCATCCGGCCGACGCCCATCGCCTCGATGATCTGGGCGACGGAATCGCCCGTCTTGGTGGTAGGGGCCAGCGAGATGTCCACGATGCCGAAGTCGACCTTCATCATCGCGGCGATCTCCCGGCCGATCAGCTCGCCGGCACGGGTGATCTTAAATACAGTTCGCTTAATGACTTCCGATAATTGTGTCAGGTCGCACTCGCGGTTCTGGGCGACGACATCGTGTACGACGCCGGGACCGGAGATACCGATATTCAGCGAATAGTCCGGCTCCCCCACGCCGTGATGGGCTCCCGCCATGAACGGGTTGTCCTCCGGGACGTTGGCGAAGACCGCGATCTTGGCACACCCGATGCCGTTTGGGCTGCGATGAGCCAATTCCTTAAGGATATGGCCCATCTTGACCACCGCGTTCATGTTGATGCCGGCCTGCGTCGAGGCCAGGTTCAGGAAGCCGCAAATCCGCTGAGTCTTGGACAGGGCGTCGGGAATGGAATCGATGAGGTTCTCGTCCCCGGCCGTCATGCCTTTCTGGACGAGGGCCCCGAAGCCACCCAGAAAGTCGATATCCGCTTTCTTGGTGGCAGCGTCGAGAGCCTTGGCGAACTTCACCACCGTCGTCTTGCGGCGGGGCAGGGGCTCCAGCAGCAGCGACACGGGCGTGACCGCCATCCGGCGATTCGTGATCGGAATACCGTATTTATACTCGATGGCATCGGCGCACTTATTCAGGAGTTGCCCCTTCTCCACGATGCGGTCCCGCACCCGCCGGATCATCGCGTCGAGGTCGCGATCGATGCAATCCTTGAGGTTGACGCCGAGCGTCACCGTGCGGATGTCGAAGTGATGGTCCAGGGTCATCCGAACCGTTTCAAAGACTTCTTCTACCGAGATCCGCATAATTTATACCCTGTGCATGGCCTTGAAGATGTTTTCGTGCTGAATCGTGATCGCGAGGTCCAGCTCGTGCGCCGCCTTATCGAGGCGGGCCTTGATCTTGTCCATGGCGAGGGCCGCCTTGGCGATGTCGACCGCCATCGTCATGACGAACGTGCCGTCGAGGATCTTCTGGTTGATGTCGACGATGTTGATATTGACCTGTGCCATCACCGTCGCCAGTTTGGCGACGATGCCGACCTTGTCCCGGCCGGTCACGGTTACGATGCAGATCTGGGAGGCTCTTTCGTCTGTCATGGGAGATCCTAAAGTGGATTGATGATTTCAGAGGGCGGATTCGTCGCGGTCCCGGCGCCGCCGGCGCCGTCGAGGCGGCAGGCCAGCGCCCGGGTCCTGCTGTGATCGGTCAGATCCGCCGATAGGGCGGTGACCGTGATGTATCCTTCGGCCAGGGTGGTCGTATCGGCGGGCGAGGCTTCCTCGCGATACGTGCCGCCGGCCAGTTGGAACGTCGTCAGCCCCGGCGTTCTCGCCTGCTGAATATAATGCTCGTCCAATCCCGATGTCCCCTGCGGTACGACGCGAATCCCCTTGGGCTGACCCTGCGAGAGCATGGGGACGTTGATATTGACCACGTCGCCCTTGGCCAGGGGCATCAGCTTCTGCATGACGCCGAGGGCGAATCGTGCGGCGGCGCCGTAGTTCATCTGCGGCTCGTGCACGAGACTGACCGCCACCGAGGGGATGCGGAGAAACGCCGCTTCCATCGCCGCGGCGACCGTCCCCGAATAGTAGACATTGATCCCGACGTTGGCTCCGTTGTTGATGCCGGATACGACCAGGTCGAAGGGCTTGTCCCGCGACTGATTGACCGCCAGCTTCACGCAATCGGCGGGCGACCCGTGTACCGCCAGGCCCGTGAACAGCCCGGCGACCTCCACTTCGGTGCAGGTCAGCGGCTCGTGCAATGTGATGCAGTGGCCCGCTCCCGAAAAGCACTCGAAAGGCGCCACCACTGCAACCGTCCCCAAAGCTGAGAGCGGCTCGTACAAGGCCGCCAGCCCCGGAGCGAGTATGCCATCGTCATTCGTCAACAGTATGTGCATTGAACCCAAACCATTTCGTAGGGTGGGCGCTGCCCACCGTTGTTCTCTTGTGCCGTGCAAAACAGCCGGGGATTGTAGCCCATGATTCCCGACCTGTCAAATCAGGGATGGCGGCCCGTGCCGAACCACGCTACTTCAGGTAGGCGGCCAGAGGGCTGTTGATGCGTCGCAGTTCCTCGGCCACGAATTGCGCCATCTTCGCCGCCCCGGCCTTGACGAAGTGCGCCTTGTCGACCGTACCGCGCGAGGGCATGTAGAGCGCCTTGGCCGCATCCGGCCCGAGGGAGCTCAGGTATGCCACCCCCCGGGCGTTCAGATCGACGACCAGCACGTTCTTGCCCGCACCCGCCGTCAGCGCCGCCGCGGCGTAGGGAGCCAAGCGCGCGTTGTCCTGTTTGCCGTCGCTCCACTGGTAGAACGCCGACGGTGTCACGAAGATGGGCGTCGCTCCTTTGGCTCTGACCTCGTCGGCCATCTGCCCCAGCGTCGCCGCATAGTCCCCCGGCGTGACGGGGCCGTGGGCGGTGCCGCTGTCGTTGGCACCGAATTGCATCATCACGTAATCTCCCGGCTTCAGCGCCGCGAGAATGTTGCTCCACCGCCCATTCTTGAACGATTGCACGTTGGCGCCGCCGACGGCCTGGTTGTTGATCGTGACCTTGTCGGTGAAGAACGGTCCCAGCTCCTGGCCCCAGCCCTCCTGCGTCGTCGTGGCGGGGTACGTCATCACGGTCGAGTCGCCCGCCAGGTGCAGCGTGAGAGCCGGCAGCTTGCCCGTGTCACCACCACCGCTGACTTCAGGCGCAGCGCTCACGTATGACGAAGCGGATTCGGCGGGTCCGCCCACGTACTTGGGGTAGTTGGGGTACGAACACAAGGGCAAACTGCGATTGCCCGATGTCACCACCAGCGTTTTCGCCGGGGCCTGGTTCTGCTCCACCCACGCGCGGAGCACGCCCATCTTGTCGAACTGGCAGGGTATCGGCGTGACGGGAATCGTCTGCCCGTCGCCGTTGACGCTGTGGGACCGGCCGCTCAGGCCGTGCCCACCCTGCGGAATCACGAAGAACCGGGCGAAAGCGTCGACCTGGTCCGACCCCATCTTGTCGATCACGGACTGGAAGTAGTCCAACTGTGCCCCGGGCGACGCGAGCGTGTCGCCCGTGCCGATGGTCACGATCATCTTGCCACCGCGTCGATAGAACGCCGACAGGTCGGGGTCGGTCGAGTCGCACCACTCGGAGATTTGCCGCCGCCGCTTCTCGAACTTGACCTCATCGTAGTCGAGCGGATTGGCCGCCGGATCCTGCATGATGAAACCGGTGACACCCAGCACGCCCAGGTGCGTGTGCAGGCGGGCGTTGGCGCCGGCGCCTTCCTGGCCCCGGTAGCGCGTGCCGTCGATGAACCCCGAGCCCATCGTATCGATGGTCGGCAGCCACATGCCGAAGGAGCGGACGCCGTGGGCCAGCGGCGCAGAGAATCGATAGCGGCTGTAGATCAGCTGGAGCGTTTCGATCTGGCCGTCCGTGAGTCTTGCCGACGCGGACGTGTCATTCGGGTCGGGATCGACGCCGCCGGGCGCCCGCCGGGCGGCCCAGGGGTCGGTGGGGCCGACGCCGTCCGTGACATCGAACAGGGCCCGGGCCGCCACGTAGTTGTTGATGACGCCGTCCGCCAGCCCGTCGAGCTTGTCGCACTGCCGGAGGAACTCGGCCCGGATGGCACTGGCCTTGGCGGGGGTGACCCATTTCGCCAGCGGCTTCTCCTGGATACGCACCCATTCCGGCGCGAGCATCAGCGACGAGAGACTCACGACCGGGACATCCGCGAGGATGCCGTCGTAATCGGCCGGATAGCGCTGCGCGACGGTGAGCGCCTCGCGTCCACCCTGGGACATGCCGACGTAGTAGTTGAAGCGCGGCCGCTCGCCGTACACGCGTTCGATGATGATCATGGCGGCGTCGTGCGTCTTCTTCATCTGCAGGTAGCCGAGGTTCCTGATCGCTTCGTCGTTGAGGGCCCAGTCGTTGCCGCCGCCGCCCATCCCGCCGGCCTGATGTCCCGAGTCGCTGCCGTACATGGCGACGCCCGGATGGGACAGGCCGCCTCGGCCGCGGCCGAAACCTCCGCCGCCGACGGTGATCGTGCCGTTCATCCCGCCGCCGCCTTGCTGGATCGCCCGCCGGGACCACTGCGCCGGCAGGAGCACGCGGAAGTTGATGGGTTTGCCGTTGGGATCGACCGGCAGGATCGAGCCCTCGACGACGCCGTAGCTGGAATGGGCATCCGCTCCGGCCACCCAGCGCGGCGCGGACAGCTTGACCCCGCCGACGGGCGCGCCGAGCGCCGCAGCCGGGATCGACGTGCCCACCCGCTCCGCGGTGACATCCGCCGCGGTGATCACCTTGTCCCCGCCCGCCGGCGGCCGTTTCGACCCCGGCGCCGGAATCGTCTCCGCCCCCGGCAGGATGCTCTGCATCGACAGCGTGACATAAGCCACGGCGGCAATCAACACGGTTCTCATATGACTTCTCATGCTCGTGTAACCTCCAATTCCAGGATGCTCCTGTTCTATCATCCCCTGCCACTACCCGCCAAGCCAAATCCCAGGTTACTCATCCCGTCCGGCGCGGCACGCGTCGTGTGTGTGAAAATACTCCGGCAGTCGGGTGGCAGCGGCAAGCGGAGCGCAGCGGAGTTTGCCGATGGTCTCGGGCCTGCGCAGCATCGGCAAGCTGGCGCTTGCCGCTGCCACCCACGTGATGCCCGAAAACTTGCACGGACACCACGCGTCCGGCGTCGGCATTTTTCCGTTGCCGGGGGGCGGCATCGGGGTAGAATCGGATGGCGTGGGGAGAGAAAGGGGGTGTCATGAGTATCAGAACGTACGTGAAGTACCTGCTGCTCAGTGCTCTGATCGTCCTGGGGCTCGGTGGACTCCTGCTGCACCTGCGCATCCATCCGGTCGCGCAGAATCCTTCGAACCTCGTGACCGTCGTCTCGGGCCTTCTCGGCGTACTGCTGGTGCCGGCGCTGTTCTGTTTTAAGAAGACGATCCACCATGGCTACGTCCTGAACGGCTTCATCGTCATCGTCGGCACGATCGTCATGGCGCACTTCTCCCTCGTGCGCCGGCCCACGCCCGTCACGGCCCAGACGATCCTGCTCAACACCACCCTGGGCGACATCCTGATCCTCTGGGGCAAGTTCTTCGTCGGCAAGGCGCTCTTCGACCTGGAGTTCTTCGGCTACGACCCGACCCGCCCGAAGAAGGGCGTCACGTACCGCTATCCCCACCTCGGCTGGTGGCTGATCCATCTTGTCCTGGTCGCCCTGGTCTACTATCTCGGCAACCGCTTGTGGAGCTAGTCATGACTCAATTCCGCATGTTCACAACGAATTGGTGGCTCCTGCACCTCGCCGCCCTGGCCTTCTTCTTCTGGCTCGGCCACGCCGTGCGCTTCTGAGCCCCAATCGACAAACCGGGTGAAATGAGGGAGATGTCCTTCGATTTCCCCCGCAGAGCCGTTTCGGCTTCCCCTTTCTCCTTGCCCCGGCACGCCCCCGACTGCACATGTTGGGCTTGCAGTCTCCATCGCAAGATGGCATACTGGTATGCGACAGGACCGGCGGGCAGGCCGGTCATTCTCGAACACGATATGCCGGTTTCCAGGGGACGGTATATGGCTATGGCACACAGAGCGGCGCACAAGCAGGGACGGGGCTTCACGCTTATCGAGTTACTGGTGGTCATTGCCATCATCGCCATCTTACTGGCGATCATGATGCCCGCCCTGAGCCGGGTCAGGGAACAGGGTAAGCGCGCCGTCTGCCTGAGCAATCTCAAGCAGCTCAACCTGGCCTGGAACCTGTACGCCGACGACAACGACGATCGCATCGTCAACGGTGACACCGGCGAGTACCCCGCCGTCCACCCTGCCAATGAGAAATCCTGGGTATTGAAAGATTGGGCCGCGGGGACGACGCTGCCGCAGAAGCAGGACGCCATCATGCAGGGCGCTCTGTATCGCTACACCCAGTCGGTCCGCCTGTACAAGTGCCAGACGGTGGGCCGTGACGCGGGTTATCAAGAGGCGGGTCGGACCCTGCGGACCTACGCGGTCGCGGATTCCATGAACTGCAAGGACTGGCCCGAGATGAAGGCCGTGATGCTCAAGAAACGCCTGAGCATCAAATCCCCGGCGTACCGCATCGTCTTCCTCGACGACGGCGGCACCAGCCCCGCTGCCAAGGGCGGCTGGACCGTGTACACCAACCAGGAGTCGTGGTGGGACCCGCCTCCTGTCCGTCACGGGGACGGCACGAACTTCTCGTTCGTGGATGGTCACAGCGATTATCACAAGTGGAAGGACCCTCGCACGATCAAATGGGGCAAGCAGATCCCGCCGCCGCAGACCCGCTCGGCCGTCCAGCAGGGGAACGAAGACCTGCACTGGGCCGCCGCCGCCGTCTGGGGCGCCCAGGCCGCGCGGATGATGCCGCAATAGCCGGGGAGAATGTCCCCTTTTCTCATCCTCGCCGCTTTACGCATAGTTTTTGACAAAGGCGGACACGAAGTTTTAGCATGTTGAAAGCGACGCCCACCTGTGGGGTGCGGCACTCCCCAGGGTACGGCGCCGGACCTGCGATTTCTGTGCATCCGAACACAGATGTAGCGACACGACACGACGTGACAAAGGGGCCTGACCTGCTCTGTAGAAAAGCCTCTGGTTTTTCACAATAGGAAACTTGCGCCAGCC
>CAYQXM010000065.1:0-31352 GCA_964421295.1 uncultured Pirellulales bacterium | reverse complement strand
TGGACGGCCGCAAGATGAGCAAGAGCTACGGCAACACGATCGAGATCTTCGAGCCCGAAAAGAGCATGAAGAGCAAGATCATGAAGATCGTCACGGATTCGACCCCCGTCGAGGCGCCCAAGAATCCGGAGAAGTGCAACGTATTCGCCCTGCTGAAACTGGTCGCGTCGCCCCAGGAACTGGCCGAGTGGGATAAACGGTACCGCAGCGGCGGCATGGGGTACGGCGAGGCCAAGAAACGCCTGGCCGAGCTCATGATCGACTACTTCCGTCCCTACCGCGACAAGCGCGCGGCTTTGGAGAAGGACCTCGACAGCGTACGGAACCTGCTGAAAAGGGGTGCCGAGCGGGCGCGGGCCGTCGCCGCCAAGACACTGGAGGAGGCCCGGAAGGCCGTGGGATTGAGACCGTAGACGAGGAAGACCGGGACAGGCATTGCCCAAGGAGTAGTATTGGCGGATTATCGCGTTAATCTCGATATTTTTGCGGGACCGATGGACCTGCTGTTGTACCTGGTTCGCAAAGAGGAAGTCGACATCTACGACATCCCCATCGCCAAGATCACCGACCAATACCTTCGGTACATGGATCTTCTCAAGCAGTTCGACGTCGATGTCGCGGGCGATTTTCTGGTCATGGCCGCCACCTTGATGGAGATCAAGTCGGCCATGCTGCTGCCCCGCGTCGAGCCGGAGAGTGCCGGGGCCGAGGACGCCAGCGATCCCCGTTCCGAGCTCATCCGCCAACTGCTGGAATACAAGAAATTCAAGGATGCCGCCAACCTGCTCGATGCCGCCGCGGAACGGCAGCAGGAGCGTTTCTGCCGGCCCAGCAGCCTCATTCGTAAGCTGGCGCCGCAGGCCGAGCCGCAGATCGACATGGACCAGGTGAGCATCTGGGACCTGCTCGAGGCTTTCGACACCGTCTGCAAGGCCACAGGCTACGCGAGCTACACCGGTCACATCAAAGACGACACCCCCATCGACCTCTATCAAATAGAGGTGCTGCACCGCCTGCAGACGGATGGACCGCTGACGTTCGAACGAGTCTTCGATTTTGGCTCCAATCGTCTGGTGATGGTCGGCATCTTCCTGGCTGTGCTGGAGCTGATCCGCGCCAAGTTGATCTGGGCCGAGCAGAATGACGCTCAGCCCCGGCAGATCTACCTCCGCTCGTTGACCGAAGAACCGGCGGAAGAGATCGTGCCGAAAGTGATCCTGACCATCGGTCAAGGCAGCAGCGAGACGACCGTGGAGAACGGCGCAGGTGAGAGCGACGATACCGTCGAGAGCGAGCCCGAGGAGCAGCCCCAGACACCTCCGATTCCCATTGTGGAGATCCCCCCGGCCCGCCACGCCGCGCCGGAGGTAGTACCTCTCCACGACAGCATCGATACACCCTCTGACCCGCAAGGAAGCGTTGGGCGAGCACCGCCCGAGCCAGAGAAAATCAATGAGACGCAAGGACGCTAAATCCGATTTGCAGATTCTCAAACACCTGCTCGCCCAGGGCTGGTTCCAGCAAGCTTTCCATTTGCAGATCGAAACCCAACGGCTTTTTCACCGCCTGGCCTCGCAGATTGCGGGCTCATCCTGTCGTATCGCACGCATTTCTCCCTCTCAGGTTCAGATCGAGCGGAATTTCTTCAGCACCTTCTTCCTCGTCGTGACCCGCCAAATGGTGGGCGACAGCCCCTACCTGCCCCTCTACGCCCTGGTCAACCAGGCCATGCGCGCCTGGGTCACGGCCTGCGACAACATTCTGGACGACGAGTACAAGGAAGTCCTCCCGTTCGCCTTTGCAGGAGAGGGAGGCCGGATGCGTTCGATCCTCACGCTGCTGATCGCCGATCGGGTTCTGACGGAGTACCTCGCGGATCACTACCCGGACGATGCGATGCTCAGGCAAGCCGGCAGAGTCTCATTGGCCGCCCTGGCTTCCAGTGCGCTGCAGGAGTGCGAAGAAGAGAGCCGGCCGGTACCCGTGCTGCCCTCCCGGAAGATTCTGGTCGACGTGCATCAGCGTAAGACTGGAGACCTGTTCCGTGCCCCGCTGGCCATGCCCGAAACTCTGGAGAGAATTCCCAAGGATCGCCTTCAGGCCGGACACACGGCAACGGAACAGTTCGGTCTGGCTTGCCAGATTGTCGATGATATCAAGGACATGCCTGCGGACGTGCTCTCCGGCAGACACAATCTCCTGGTTTCGTTGGCCTTCGAGATGGATGCCCTGACCCATCGGACGCTGTCCGACTTAAGACAAGAGCCCGGCGACTGGGAGACTTGGGACCGTTTCCCTGCTGCCTGTGACACAGCCTGGGAACTGGCGCAAGAGCGGTTCGGCCGCTCCTTTGAGGCTCTGGGGGAACTGGGAGTGAGCTTGTCCCGCGAAGAACGAATCGGCATCGTCCGATTGATGGCCCGACTGCTGCGCGTGCCTCTGCCGGAGACGATGCGTGAGGAGGCGGTCTCCTGATGTTCCGGCTGATGCTGACCATGATCCGACGCTCTCTGGTCCGCAGGTCGGCCCGGCTGGCCGTGACCTTCATGAGCGTGGCTTTTGCCACCGCCGCCCTGGTTGTTCTGGCTTCCATCATGGTCGCGGTGGGCGATGTGATGATCCGCAATTCCGTGGCCATCCACACAGGCCATGTGTGGGCCACCTCGACCTCCGAGCAAGGCTTGGGGAACGTTGATTGGTCATCGATGGGCCACTGGCCGCACGTCCGCACAGCGTTGCCCCGCAAAGTCAGAGAAGGGACACTGCGCCTGGCGGACCGACAAGTGGGACTGACGCTCTACGCCGTGCAGAGCGCCCACGAGAGACAGGAGTCCGTCGTTCCCGCGAAGATTCAGAGCGGCGTCTATCTGTCCCGGGCCGGTGCGATCGTCATCGGCTCGGCCCTGGCCCGGAGACTCAATGCCAGGATCGGAGACGAGATCGAGTTCACTCAGGCATCGGGAACACCCCGGGCCTTTCGCATCAGTGGCCTTTTCTCCACAGGCATTGACAACCTGGACAACAGAACCGCATGGGTGGATATGAACGATGTGGCGGGCCCCGTGAACGAGGCCGCCTTGTTCCTCGACACGCCGGACGCTGCCGAGACCGTCGCCCGGGCGATGCGAAGCGTACTTCCCCCCACTACACGCGTAGTCACGTGGAGAGAGGCTCTGCCCGAGCTGGTGCAACTGATCGCGCTCAACGAGGTGTCCATGAATGTGGTCCTGGTTCTGGCCCTCCTGATTCTCGCTTTCGGCGTGTCCAATACGGCCTTCATGACCGTTACCGAGCGCACTCGGGAGATGGGCATCGTCAAAGCCATGGGACTTCGACCGTGGGAGGTCACTTTGTGGATTCTGGCGGAGATGGTGTTGCTGGTGGGCGCGGCGGGCCTTGCAGGCGTCGGCCTCGGATATGTCGCGGCCGGTATCTGGTCCGGCGTCGGCCTGGACCTGGGGCGCTGGACGAGCGCTAACCAACACTTCCTGATCACGGGTGTGGTCCATCCCCGCACGACGGTCTTCACGCTGCTGCTGCCGGGCCTGGTAGCCGTGACTTGCGGCGTGCTGGGCACGGTGCTTCCCGCATGGCGTGCCGGCAGGATCAACGTGATCAAGGCACTGAGGTGGATATGACTCCGCTGGAGCTTCGCGATATCTGCAAGGATTACGGAGGGCAGAGTCCACCGGCGCTCAACGGCGTCACCCTGACGGTCGGGGCCGGCGAGTTGGTGGCCGTGCTGGGTGCCTCCGGCAGTGGCAAGACCACCCTTCTGAACATCGCCGCCGGACTGGATCGGCCGACCCAAGGCTCGATTCGCATTCTGGGCCAGGACCTGGCCCTGATGAGCCAATCGCAGCTGACCACGTTCCGACGAACCCATCTTGGTTTCGTGTTTCAGACCCTGAATCTCCTCCCCACTCTGACCGCGGCAGAGAACATCGAGCTGCCGCTGGCCCTGATCGGTCAACCGCGCAGGGTATACCGTGACAGAGTGCTCGATCTTCTGGCTAAGGCCGGCCTGTCCGACCGCGCCGATGCCCTGCCGGACAGACTATCGACGGGTCAGCAGCAGCGTGTGGCCGTTCTGCGTGCCGTCAGCCACCGGCCTGCACTGGTCCTGATGGATGAGCCTACCAGCGCCTTGGACAGTCACACGGCGGAACTGCTCGTGGACCTGATTCTGGAACTCAACCGATCTGAACAAACGACGGTGCTGGTGGCCACGCACGATACGCGCATTTCGCGGATGTTGTCCCGTTCGGTCCGGCTGCTCGATGGTCGCATCGTGGACTCTGAGGAGACGCGACGATGATCCCCCCCGTCCCAGATCGCGTCGAACTTCGGACACGCGGCCGGGTCCTGCACAAGGCGGTGTCGGTTTACGACTGGCTCTCTCCGGCCATGATGCTCTTCCAGGAGGGCCGCATCAATCGGGTGGCCCTTCGCTTCCTAGAGCTGCGCTCCACCGACCAGGTGCTCGATGTCGGTTGTGCGACGGGCGGGACCACCCTCTGCGTCGCGCGTCACCTGGACCCGGAGAAGGGTGGCCTGGCCGTGGGGATCGATGCTTCCGCCCAGATGATCGCGAAGGCGCGTCGCAAAGCGGTGGGCAAAGCCTGCCGGTTCGACCTGGTCGCCGCCGAGGATCTGCCCTATCCGGACGCCTGCTTCGACAAAGCCGTGAGCACGATGTTCTTCCACCATCTTTGTCTGGAGGACAAGCTCGCCGCCCTGCGGCAGGTGCATCGTGTGTTGCGGCCCGAGGGTCGGTTCGTGATCGCCGACGTGGATACACCGACGACGGCCCTGGGCCGGTTCTCGGCGCGGAGCGGCGAATGGCTCTTCCACCAACCTGAGATCGGCGAGAATATCGATGGCAAATTGCCCGGCCTGTTCGCACGGGCGGGTTTCTCGTATACGCGCGCGGCCCACGCCCTGGGCTATGTCACGACATTTGTCCTGCGCAAGGCAGGACCGCAAACTTAGAGGATTGCATCCATGTCGAACAGCCGATTTCGTCTCACGATGGTCCACCTCCTGATGATCCCTGTTCTGTGGGCCGCTCAGGCCGCGGCCGCCCCGCAGGAGTTCTCCTTCCTTCACGACCACATTCTGGGGACTTCACTTCAGCTGAAGGTCGTGACCGATACGGAGGATCAGGCTCAAGCCTGTGAACAGGCTGTGCTCCAGGAAATAGCCCGCCTGAACAACCTTCTGAATGCCTACGAGCCAAACACGGAGCTGGGCCGGATCAACGCGACGGGCCAGGCGGTCCGCTGTGCGCCGGAAGTCATCGCGGTGATCCAGGCGGCTGAGGATTGCCGCAAAGCGACGAACGGCGCCTTCAATTGTCACCTGGGCCGGTTGATCGAGTTGTGGACCCGGTCGGCCCAAGCCGGACATGAGCCCGAGGCCGCAGAGCTGACGGCCGTTGTGGACCAGGCCAACAAGGCGGCCGTCGAGATCGACGCGAAAGCCGGCACCGTTCGCCGCAAGGACAAGACACTTCTGAACCTCAACGCTATCGCCAAGGGATACATCATCGACAAGGCCCTGGCCCGGGGCGCGTCGGTCGAAGGCGTGCAATCGATCCTGCTGGACATCGGTGGAGACATCGGAACCGTCGATCGCCACCCCACCGCCACGCCGCGTGTCTGGACGGTCGGCGTCGCGAATCCCCGGCACAGCGAGGAGAATGCGGAGCCTCTGGTCCACGTCCGCCTGACCGGTTCCGCGGTGGCCACGAGCGGCGACTATGAACGATACTACACCATCGCGGGCAAAACCTATTCCCACATTCTCGATCCTAAAACCGGCATGCCGGCCCGGGGTATCAGGAGTTCATCCGTAGTGGCACCGACCTGTGCTCAGGCGGATGGGCTCGCCACGGCCCTGTCTGTTCTTCCGCCCGATCAGGGATTGGCCCTGATTCAGGGGCTCAAAGGGTGTGAATGTCTGCTGATCGGATCGGATGGAAGACAGTATCGCAGTTCCGGATGGGCAGCCTTGGAAACGGCTTCGCCCCATCCTGTCTCGACAACCCCGTCGTCGGCCTGGCCCTCGGGCTATCAAATTCAACTAATAGTCACTATTAGCAAATCGTGGTGGCGTCCCCCCGTGGCTATCTGGGTCGAGAACGACAAGGGAGAGCCGGTAACCACCTTGGCCGCTTGGGGACAGACGAAGTATCTGAAACTCCTGAAGAACTGGTGGCAGGCCTTCGCCACAGATGCGAAGGCGGTGGAAGCCGTCTCCCGTGCCACGCGTCCGGCCGGGACCTATCATCTGACCTGGGATGGCTTGGACCGTAGCGGCAAGCCCGTGCCCCAGGGGAACTACACGATCCGCGTGGAAATCACGCCGGACGGAAAGAAGGTCGCCAACTTCCAGAAGGCTATTTCCTGCAGTGCCGCACCGACTCGTGCCGAGATTGAAGGTACCAAGGAATCCAAGCTGGAGAAGCTTGTGATCGAGTATCGGATTGCCCCGGAGAGCACAAAATGATGCCCGTTACCCGCAAGATTCTGGTCGCCATCAGAGCCATTCACACGTATCTCACGATGTTCGCGCTGCTGGGATTCTCCTTCTTCGCCCTGACCGGACTCATGCTCAATCACAAATCCTGGTTCGGTCTGGACAGCGAGGATGGCGGTGCGATCCGCACCATTGAGGATAAGGCTGACCTGCCCGCGGACATACTCCGTGAGCCCGACCGCCTAGCCGTTGTGGAGCAATTGCGACAGAGGTTCTCCATTTCCGCGCCTTTGACCAGCTTCGAGGCGGATGCGGACAACGTGAGCGTGGTTTTCGAGGGACCGGGCCTGCGTGCCACAGCAGTTATCACGCGCAGCTCGGGGCAAGCTCAGGTCACCAAGATGATCGGTTCACTTGCTGCTCTCCTGGCGGATCTGCACAAAGGAGCGGGCGGCGGCCGCTGGCGAAAAGCTCTGAGCGACGTAATCGCAGTGCTCTTGCTCATTGCGACGGTCACCGGCCTGATTCTGTGGCTATCCCTACCGAATCGCCGTAGATGGGGCCTGGTCTTCGTGGTTGTCGGAACCGCCCTATACCTGGCCGCCTACTTTCTGGTCGTGCCGCGGTAACTCTCCCGCTTCCCGCGACGTCAGCGTTTGACAATCCTGCTGCCAATCCATAGAATGAGCAGGTCGAGCAGGAGCCGTGGGCCGACAGGCGGTCTGTGGCCTGCCCGCAGAGAAAGGGGCAAGACTGATTATGTCAGGAAACGCGATCGAATTGACTGATGCCACTTTCGATGAGGTCGTGAACAACTCGGATCAGCCCGTGCTGGTGGATTTCTGGGCCACGTGGTGCGGCCCGTGCAAGATGATGTCTCCCATCATCGAAGATCTGGCCACGGACTACACGGGTAAGGCAAAGATCTGCAAACTCAATACCGACGAGGCCAGGGACAGCGCCATCGAGTTCGGCATCAGTGCCATCCCGACGCTTCTCTTGTTCAAGGATGGACAGGTGAAAAAGAAGTGGGTTGGCCTGACCAGCAAAAAGGAGCTGAGCGAAGCCCTCGACGGCCTTCTCTGATAGCGCATGTCTCACAGAATCGTAGGCAAAAAGGAACTGGGACCGGATGTCTTCTGGGCCGAAATCGAGGCGCCGCTGATCGCTCGCGCCCGACGGCCGGGCCAGTTCATCATTCTCAGCATCGACCCATCCTATTCCGAACGCATTCCGCTGACCATCGCCGGAGCGGATGCCAAAAGAGGCACGATCTCGCTGATCTGGCAGCGCGTCGGCAAGACCACGACGGAGATGGCCAACCTGAACGTCGGCGACTCCATCGCCAATGTCTGCGGCCCGCTGGGAACGCCTACCCATCTCGAGAACTTCGGCACGGTCGTCTGCGTGGGCGGCGGTATCGGCGTCGCCCCCCTGCTTCCCATTGCCACCGCCCTCAAGCAACTGGGCAACAAGGTGATTTCGATCCTCGGTTTCCGCTCGAAGGACCGGGTGATCCTTGAACAGGACTTCGCCGCGGTCAGCGCTGAGCTGATCCTCGTGAGCGACGATGGCTCCTACGGCCGCAAGGCCCTGGTGACCGAGCCGCTCAAAGAGGTCTGCAGTCGCGATCCGAAACCCAACCAGGCCTTCGCCATCGGACCGGCCATCATGATGAAGTTCTGCTGTCAGACGACCAAGCCGTTCGGCGTGCCGACGCAGGTATCGCTGAACACGATCATGGTCGACGGCACCGGCATGTGCGGCGGCTGCCGGGTCGAGGTGGACGGCAAACCCAAGTTCGTCTGCGTCGACGGCCCCGAATTCGACGGGCACAAGGTCAACTTCGACCTGATGATGAAACGCCTCAGCGCCTACAAGCAGCAAGAACAGCAGGCGTACGAGCTATACAAACAGCATCAATGCAGAATCGGACTGCGGGCGGATAAAGCGTGACAGAGCAGGAACAACAAGCCAGGCTGGAGGAACTTCTTAGCAAGCAACGTGCGGGCGGTCTGAAGCCGGCGGATCGGTATGAGATCCCCGTGCAGGAGATGCCGCAGCAGGACCCGAACGTTCGCAGCCACAACGTTTCGGAGGTCGCGCTGGGCTACACCGAGACGCAGGCTAGGCTGGAAGCGCTGCGTTGCCTCCAGTGCCGCAACGCTCCCTGCATCCAGGGCTGCCCCGTAAGGATCCGCATTCGGGATTTCGTCGCCGCCATCGCAGAGGGCAATTACGCCAAGTCCCTGGAGATCATCAAGGAGAACTCGCTCCTTCCGGCCGTGTGCGGGCGGGTCTGTCCGCAGGAAGTACAGTGCCAGGAGAAGTGTACCGTCGGCCTGAAGTTCAAGGACGTCTCGAAGGCCGTCTCCATCGGGCGCCTCGAACGTTTCATCGCGGACCTGGGACAAGGCAGCGGTGCCCTCCCTCCCGTGGCGGCGCCGACGGGAAAGAAGGTCGCCATCATCGGCTCCGGTCCCGGCGGGATCGTCGCCGCCGCGGATACGCGCAGAGCGGGCCACGATGTCACGGTCTTTGAAGCGTTCCACAAGCCGGGCGGGGTCATGGTCTACGGCATCCCCGAATTCCGGCTTCCCAAGGCCATCGTACAGCAGGAGATCGAGACGCTGGAGAAGATGGGCGTGCAGATCATCACGAATTTCGTCGTCGGCCGGACCCGGACCATCGAGCAACTGATGAAGGAAGACGGCTTCGACGCCGTCTACATTGGTGTCGGCGCAGGCCTGCCCAGCTTCATGGGAATCGAAGGCGAGTCGCTCGTCGGCGTCTACAGCGCCAACGAGTACCTGACGCGTGCCAATCTCATGAAAGCCTACCAGTTCGGCGCGGGCGCCGACACGCCGATTGCGACCGCCAAACGCGTCGCCGTCGTCGGAGGCGGCAACGTCGCGATGGACGCGGCGCGAACAGCGATCCGCCTGGGAGCCGAGAAGGTCTACCTGATCTATCGCCGGACAGAGAAAGAGATGCCCGCCCGCGTCGAGGAAGTGCATCACGCCAAAGAGGAAGGCGTCGAGTTCCTGCTGCTGCAGAATCCTGTGTGCATCATCGGCGACGACAGCGGCCGCCTCAAGGCTGTCGAGTGCCTGCGCTACGAGTTGGGCGAGCCGGATGACTCGGGTCGCCGGCGTCCGGTCGCCATCCCCGGCTCGGAATTCCGCATCGACATCGACGCTCTCATCGTCGCCATCGGCAACCAGGCCAACCCGTTGATCCGCCAGACCACGCTGGGCCTGGAATTCAACAAGTGGGGCAACATCGTCGTCGACGAGAACTGCAAGACCTCGCTCGAAGGCGTCTATGCCGGTGGGGACATTGTCCTCGGCGCCGCGACGGTCATCCTCGCGATGGGCCAGGGCCGCATCGCCGCCGCGGGCATCAATGCCTACCTCGCCGGTAAATGAGTGGCGATGAGATGAACATCCCCGACCCTCTGAAGTTATCGACAGCCCGTCTGGATCTCGTTGCCGCCACGTACGATCACGTCTGCGCCGAGTTGGAGAATCCCCAGCGTCTGGGCTGCTTGCTTAATGCCCAGGTCGAAGCCGACTGGCCACCGGGACAGTACGATCGCGGCGCGCAGGAATTCTTCAAAGATCGCCTGCAGGAAGGAGGGCCCGCCGTTGTCGGCTGGTATGGGTGGTACGCTCTGCGCCGCTGCCCTGCCGGCGGGCAACCGGTGCTCGTGGGAGCCGGCGGATACCTCGGATTGCCCGATGAGAGCGGGCTCGTTGAGATCGGCTTTTCCATGACGACCCGGTGGCGGGGACATGGCTACGCGACGGAAATGGTCGAAGCTCTCGTCGCCCGCGCCTTCGCGGACTCCCGCGTACGCAAGATCGTGGCACACACCACGATGGACAATGCCGCATCGTGCAGAGTGCTGGAAAATGCAGGGTTCCACCGTACCGGCGCGGCTGAATCCTCAGGAGAACTCCTCTTCGAGCAGTACCCACCCCAGTGATTGCTTACTCGGAGTCGGGAAATTGCCGAGCGGGATTCCATTGGCCGAGCGGCACGACCTTCGTAAAATGGTGACATGTTTTACGTGCTGTCGATCATCCTGATCCTGCTCAATGCGCTGTGCCTGGTGCTGGTCCTGTTCGGGATACCGGGCAACTGGCTCATGGTGATCCTGACGTGCCTGTTTGCCTGGTGGCAATGGAACACGGGAGTGTTCTCGGGCGGAACGTTGGTGGCTATCATGATTCTGGCGCTGATGGGCGAGCTGATCGAGTTTCTGGCCGGGATGATTGGGGCGCGACGCTCCGGCACGAGCTGGCACGGTTCCATCGCGGCGATTGTCGGAGCCATCGTCGGAGCACTGGTTGGGACCTTTGCCATTTCGATCCCGCTGGTCGGCACGCTGGTCGGAGCCTCGGCGGGAGCGGGCCTGGCCGTGTGGGTGATCGAGACCGCTCGTGGGCAATCGGCCGAGCATTCCCTCCGCCGGGCCGTTCATGCAGGGCTGGGCCAGATCCTCGGCACGTCAAGCAAGATAGCTGTGGGAGTTGTCATCTGGCTCATCATTGCCGTCGCTGCGTTCTGGCCGTGACACAAAAAGAAAAGGGCAGCCACTGAGGGCTGCCCCTACGACAATCCTTCGGACAGATAGTTGTTACTGCGGCTTGGCCTGGGGCTTGACCTCGGGTTTCGTGGCAGCCGCGCCACCAGCCGGAGCGGCGGCGTTCGGAGTGATCACCGTCGCGCCGGGCGCCGGAGCAGCGGCAGCAGGCTTGACGATTTCCAGCAGCTCAACTTCAAAGATCAAGACGGAATTCGGCGGGATCGACGGCCGGGCGGCCTCGCCGTAGGCCAGCGTGGGCGGAATGTAGAGTTCCCACTTCGATCCCTCTTTCATCAACTGCAGAGCCTCGACCCAACCCTTGATCACGCCGCCAACCTGGAACTCGGCCGGCTGGCCACGCTTGTAAGAACTATCGAATTCCGTGCCATTGGTGAGCGCGCCCTTGTACTGGACTTTGACCCGGTCCGTGGCAGCAGGAATGTTACCGGTTCCCTCTTTGACAACCTTGTACTGCAGGCCGCTGGGCAGAACTTTGATCCCTTCCTTCTTGGCATTGGCTTCAAGAAAGGCCTTCCCTTCGACCAGATTCTTCTCGGCCTGCTCCTTACGCTTGGCCTCCATCTTTGTCCTCACATCCATTTGCCAGGCATCGATGACTTTTCCAACCTCCTGCTCGTCCATCGCCAACGGCTGTCCATTCAGGACGTCGGTCATGGCTTTGAACAGCGTCGGAAGGTCCAGAGCGGTCTCCTGAGTCTTGAGGTTGGTGCCGAGCCGGAAGCCGATGGCGTAGCTGAGCTTCTCCTGATCGTTCTTGAACTCGGACTTGGGTGTCACTGGAGCGGGCGTGGTTGCAGGTGCGGCGGCGGCAGGTGTCCCTGCCGGCGCGGTGGCCGGGGCAGATGTCGCCGGCGTCGGGGTCGTCTGCGCGGCCCAGACACACGCCACGCCGATGGTCAGACAGAGTACCACTATACTTGCTCGACTGAGCTTCATTCCAATCTCCTTTGATATGGACAGACGCACTTTGTCGGTCGCTAACGGGGCCGAACCAGCGCCATAGGATAGCACTCCGCCCGGTCAACCACAAGCATCAAATACCCCACCAGCCATCGTGAATCGCCGTAAGGGGGTTTGCGAAATTTAGGTAAACATTGCCCGGGACGGGCTGGGGTTATGTCTTGACAGCGGCGGACCTGTGCGGGTATCATCCCACCACTAGATGGAAATAAGACCTTTCAGAGCACTCAGATTCGATGCCAGCGTCGTGGGTGACGTAGGTGAGTGTATAGCTCCTCCTTATGACGTCATCGACGCGGCCCAACAAGAAGCCCTCTACCGCCAGAATCCCTATAACATCGTTCGTATCACCCTTGGCAAGAAGACGACGTGGGACGACGCGGAGCACAACCAATACACCCGTGCAGCCGAGTTCCTGAGAGACTGGACCGCGCGGGGCGCCCTCCGGCAGGACGACAGCAACGCGATTTACGCTTACGTCCAGGATTTTGAGCTGGGCGGGGTCGCCTACCAGCGGCTGACGTTCATCGCGTTGGGCAAGCTCGAAGATTTCGGCAAGGTCGTCCGGCCGCACGAGCAGGTTTTCGCGAAACCCATGCAGGACCGGCTCAACCTGACCCGCGCGACCAGGGCACAGTTCGGCCTGATCTTCATGCTCTATGACGATCCACAGGGTGTCGCCGACGCCGTCATAAGAAAAACCATGACGGGGAACAGGGATCAGGGATCAGGGACCAGTGGTCATTCCCCGACCCCCGACCCCTGCCTTGATTGACTTCGAGGATGAGCACGGCGTCCGGCATCGGCTGTTTCTGGTGGCCGATGAGGCGGATGTGCGCACGATCTCCGGCATGATGGGTGACAAGAGCTGCATCATCGCCGATGGTCACCACCGCTACACGATGGGCCTGACCTACTGGAAAGAGACCAACGATCCGGCGGCCGCCTATCAGATGATGGCCTTTACGAACATGCGGCAGAAGGGCCTGGTCGTCATGGCGACGCATCGCGTCGTCGGCAACATCAAGGACTTCCAGCCGCAGCAATTCCTCACAGATCTCAAAAACAACGGTTTCAACGTCACGAAATTCGGGTCCCGGCAGGACATGTTCAAGACCCTGGCCGAAACCAGCAAACGGTACGCCGAGGGCGTCACGCCTGTCGGTGTCTACATGGGCAGGGGCGAGTTCTATGCCGCCGTGATGGAAGACCGGTCCCGCATGAACGGCGCGGCACCAAACATGAGCCCTGCCTGGCAGACGCTCGACATCGCCGTGCTCCAGAAACTCGTTCTGGAACGCATCCTCGGTCTGGACGAGGAGAAAATGGGCAACGCCGAGTACGTTGAATACGTCAAAGATGTGCCCAATGCGGTCGATGAGATCATCGGCCGGGTCGACAGCGGCAAACGGCAGATCGCTTTCTTCACCAGCCCCGTGGCGATGAATCAGTTGATCGGCGTGACCGACGCCGGCGAGCGCATGCCGCACAAATCAACGTATTTTTATCCGAAGATGTATACTGGACTGACAATACAGAAGTTGGAAGTGTGAAGACCACAGTTTGAAGTGTGAAGTTGGAAGTGTGAAGAACGCTTCAAACTTCAACCTTGAAACTTGAAACTTCATTTTTTGGAGAGCGTCTATGGCAGATTGGAAGAACCCACCGAGACTTTTCATCCCGGGACCGATTCAGGTCAAAGATGACGTGCTGAAAGAGCTCGCCAGACCTACTCTCGGACATCGCGACAAGGAGTACGCCATCCTCCACGGCGAGGTCAAGAGCATGCTCAAGAAGATGCTGTTCACCGACCAGTACATCTTCCTCTCGACGTCGAGCGGGTCAGGCCTGTGGGAGGCCTCGATTCGCAACTGCGTCAAGCCGGAGGAGACGATCCTGGCCACCTGCTGCGGCGCGTTCAGCGACAAGTGGGCCGAGGTCGCGAAGGAGTGCGGCCGCAATGTGGATGTGCTCAAGGTCGAGTGGGGCCAACCCACCCTGCCGGAACAGATCGACGCCAAGCTCGCCGGCGGCAAGTACGCGGCAGTCCTGCTGATCTACAACGAGACCAGCACGGGCCTCATGAACCCGATCTATGACATCGCCAAAATGATGAAGGCCAAGTACCCCGACGTGCTGGTGTTCGTGGACGCCGTCAGCGGTATGATCGGCCAGCCCATCCACTTCGACCAGCTCGGCTGGGACGTCGGCTTCGCCTCGGTGCAGAAGGCCTTCGGCCTGCCGCCGGGATTCACCGTCGCCGCCGTCAGCAAACGCGCGGTCGAGAAAGCCAAGAGCGTCCCCGCCAAGGGCTACTACTTCAACTTCCTCGAATGGGCCAAGGCCGACGAGAAGGACCAGACTCTCGTGACCCCCAGCATCCCCCACATCATGGGCCTGCACTATCAGTGCACCAAGCTCACGAAAGAGGGCATGGAAAACGTCTGGAAGCGTCACAAGGCGATGGCCGATTTCTGCCGCGGCTGGGCCAAGCAAAACGGTTTCAAGCTGTTCTGCGACGAGAAGTACGCCTCGAACACCCTGACGACCGTCAACAACACCCGCGGTATCAGTGTCCCCGACGTGATCAAGGCCGTCAAAGCCAAGCACAACGCAATCTTCAGTGCCGGCTACGGCGCCCTGAAGGAAAAAACCTTCCGCATCGCCCACATGGGTGACATCACCATCGACGAGGTCAAAGAGCTCTGCGGCTGGATCAGCGACGAAATCAAGTAAGCCGAAAGAAGCATCAAACCTGAATCTTCAAGGGCGGCTACTCGAAAGACAGCCGCCCTTTTTCTTTCCGCGTCCCGCTTCACGTCTTCAACAGTCCTCCCGGCACGTTCGCCATTCCAGCATCCGCGACGCCAACGATATGAACCGCGAAGCTCATCTACCACGAGCCGGCTCGTGGTTTGGTGCAGCGCGTTGTGGCTTCATTTCTCATCAGGAATGCAGAAGGTCATCTCTTCTCGATTGAAGAATGTGTTCGCCCCGCAAGCGCAACCGAACTCATATCCCCAAGGTGAAGCCGTCACAATTCGCACCAGAATGTCCTTGTACACAGTCCTCCTCCTGCGCCGTTTGTGCAATTCTATCAATGCCCCTTCGCATTCGTGGCGAAAGTCTGCTTCTCGATCCAATTGGAGGGGGTGGAAGCACTTTTCGTCAAGTTGGCCGCTCTTGTCGAAATGAAGGCGGCCGGCGTCGTACTCATGATGTATCTCAACAAGACCGAGGCGTTCCAGATGAAGCATGTAGAAGTCCAGATTCTCTGGCGAGGACAACGCCGCCCATTGAGGCAATGGGCTCCATTGTCGATTCATGGGGAGGAGGTCCTTGTCGGACATAATATTTGGTATGTCCGGTCGCATCGTATAGTTGGCGAGTACACGAATCTCTATGGCAGTAGTTGGTCGACTGGTGATGACCGCGACGAGCCTCGCTTCATCGGGCACGAGTTGGCGGAGGATTTCGACGAATGCGGGATGGACCTTTCTATCCGTCTTCTCTGTCATAGATGCGCCGAGTAGGTGGGCAAACATGTTCCTTGGCAGCGGGTCGGGACAAGGTCCCGCCAACTGGAGGCCGAGCAAAACGCGACCAAGGATCTCCACAGGGGCAGAGGTCACATCCTCGGGGCTAACCTGCTCCCTCTCGAAGTGGGCCGTCACTCGTGCAGCAACCCAGTCGAATGATTTGTTCAGCGTCCAAACAAGACCGTCAACCGGGCGCAAGGACGCCCTCACGGCATTCCCAAGCGTTTCGCCGACTGCTCGGGTGGCGGGCGACAGTGCGTCGCCGTAAACCTTGTTCACAAGCGCCGTCCTGTTCTTCATTCGATCTCCTCATGCCGGACCAATAGGGACCACGCTCCGGTCCAGCGGTAGAAAATAATAAGATAATAGGAACCGCCATTCGTGACTGTCCCTATTTTACAGCAACCGCCGCCTTTTCTTTGCCCTATCCGTGCAGTTCGATCGCGACCGAGTAACGGGAACCACATTCGACTCAGGTGTCAGACGAGGGAGGGGTTCCTTGATTCTTCTCGAGTTTGCTCAAGATCAGATTCAGTTTCTTATCTAAATCCTCGAAATCAAACCGCCCATAGTCGCGCAAGCACGAGACTTTGCGCAGGATTCGCTCAAGGAGATCGTCGTTGTATCCTCCCCCGTAGTAACCTTCGTCACCAATGCCCAGGGAACTGATCCGGTCTGCAATCTCCTCGGCCAAGTCGCTATTGTCCTGAAGGATGGATGCCGTTGAGGCGACAGACACCGGAGAGTCCGGTTTGTGCCCCTTGTGGAATTCCCTAATCTGGCGTTCTACCTGGACCTTCGCTTTCTCAACACTATCAAGGTCCGCAAGATCGAGCTCTATTGTGCGCACGGCACCGATATCGAACGGGATCTCCTCACCTTTGCTGATGAGTTGAATGTACGGCTTCCTGCTAGCATGGCGGAGGGCCAATTCGTAGAACACGTTAGGGTTCGAACCGGTCAAGTCTGCGATAACCAGAGGACTCTCTATGATTGCGTTTATTATCTGGCTGGTGATCAACCCAACCTTCGCGATTTGATCAGAGCGCACGGCCGCGTACCCGTTCTTCTCCAGCACGGGCGCGAGAACATGGTTAAGGAGCCGATCAGCGCGTCTTCTGACGTCCGAGTCCTCGGCGCCGATGGGACAAATGATGAAACACTCCTTCATTTCCTTTTTCTTCTTCATAGGTCTCACTGCGCACTGGCCCAAATAGGGACAGTCCCTATTTAGGCCATTTGAGCTTTCTACACTCCATCGATACGGGCTTGCGAAGCTAGCCAAGCTGATGGAATAACGTCTCGATGCCCGGCACCGGCACCTCGAGAGTAAAGCCAATTCTCACGAAGCGACGTGTACGCGTGACCGGCGCGCGTCGTCTTCATGTGAGCGACGATCTCGGCAGGCGTTGCGATGTAGCAGCGAGGTGCAACTCCCACAGCCACGTTTATGAACTGCACGAGGAAGTACACAACTCCCTCCTGTTGGACCGCCAACCATTGGTCCAGTGCCCCATGGTAGTCGGCTCCCTTGAGGTAGCCTTGGAAGAGGCCCCAGCCACCATCCTGACTGCCTTTGACCTGCAACTTCAGGATGCGTGGTCCCTTTGTCGCCATGATATCCCAGTCGGGTTGGGTAGTTCCGTACTGCATAGCCACGTCGTAACCTGCTTGCGACATCACTACCGCTGCGAACGCTTCAGCAGCCACATTCACTTGATACGGTGTCATCTTGAAAGATCGCCCAGCGTTCATTGTCTCTGGCCGTCACGTGGTCCACGGCCGCTTCGTATGCAATCCGCAACAGTCTGGCCATGTCCGAATCCTATCCTTCCTATCGGCCTTCCGCAAGCAGGACCGTCATAATAGCCCCGGGGGATGGTCGATGACAGCCCACAAGGCGCATAAGGCCTTATTCAGTCGTTACTTACATCATGACAGAACGCGCGCAATAGTCCGCTAACCGAACAGAATATGCGACGGATCACGCTTAATCTGGGAGAGATTCCACTTCATTTGCGACGGAGTGAGCTTCATCTGTGATATATCAAGCTTCATCCGAGGCGGAGGAAGTGGGAGATGCGACGGAGGAAGTAGAATAAGCGACAGATCACGCTTCATCTGTCAGAGATCATGTAGAATATCCCACAGATCATGCTTCGTCCGTCACAGATTGCATAGAATGTGCCACGGATGAAGCAGCAGATACGACAGATGATGTGGAATATGCGACAGATCACACATCATCCGTCACAGATCCTGTAGAATATGCGACAGATGAAGCTTCATCTGTCACAGACAAAACAGAATATGTCACAGATGAAGCAGGATAAGCGACGGATCAGGCGTGATCCGTCACGAGTGAGGCTATACCCCATCAAGGCGTTATCCGTAGACAGTTGCTGTAATGTAATCCGCAATCTGCAATCATCAATCCGCAATCACCCCGCGGTTCAGGGTTTGACCGCACGACTGCAAACACGGACGTCGTCGATGAGGCCGGACCATAGGGCGTTCCCTTGCAGGCCGGAGCCGGCGCCGAGGTAGAGGCCGGTTTTGAAGGAGACGGGAGTGCCGGTCGAATCGCGAGCAACTTCGGCGCCGTCCGCGTAGAGAATGCGATTGGTGCCGTTCCAGACCAGGCCGAGGCGGTGCCAGGCGCCGTCCGTTACGACGGTCGTCGACCACAAAGGCAACGAGCTGCGGCCGGTCACTTTCAAGTCGGTTCCCAGGCACCCGGTGGCGGGATCGACGGAGAGCCAATTCGAGCCGTTGATTTGCGAGACGATGGCGCCGCCCTTTCCATTCCTGATCCAGGCAAAGACGCTGAACGGTCCGGCGGAGGGGTTCAGCACAAACGGCGTGCTGACGTAATCGTCCGACCCGTCGAACTGGAGCGCTCCGCCCATAACGCCGGCGGTCGGCTGCCATGCGGGACTGCCGTTGACCGTCGCCTGATAGGAGCCGACGGCGTCGAGAGCAATGGCGCCGGCTTGCTCGTCCAGCCGCCAATAGGCCGCCAACGAGAAATCGGTGCCCCAATCGGCGGAACTCAGGATGTCACCCTTGGCCATCACCTTGACGTTGCACGCCGAGGCGCGGGCGAAGGCCTGGGCATCGGTCAGACTGCCGACGATTTCGCCCCAGTGGTACGGGATCGCGACGACGGGATTAACGTACCTGGTGGCTTCCGCCGCCTGCGCGGCCGTCATCGTGTAGGTCCCACCGGCGGGCAGGAACGCGACATCGATGTCCGTGAGGGCCTTCATTTCGTTCGTCAGATCCGTGTCCCCGGCGACATAGACGCGCTGAGGCCCGAACTGAATGATATAGCCCAGCCAGTTGTTGGCTCGCGGGTGATTGGTCGTGGCGATGTTGTAGGCGCGAACAGCGATGATCCGCACGCCGGGCAGTTCGACCACCTGGTCGGGAGCGAGGGCCTGACCTTTGCCGTAGGCCGAGACGATATCGGGCGGAGCCATGAAAACAGTGTTGGCGTTCGACGCCGCACCGATGCCGGTGGTGGAATTGGAGTAGTGATCGCTGTGACTGTGTGTGACTAGAACGACCGTGGCATCGTGGGGCGACGTCGCCAGATTCCGGGGATCGACGTACACGACCTTGTCACCCGCCCACACCTTCACGCTGGAGTGGCCCAGCCACTGCACGTAGGTGATGGGCTCTGCTCCTTCCAGCCAACGACGGGACATGGCGGTCAAATCGTTGAAGTCAAGGGTGTCATCCGGGTCGAGCCAGGACGCACTTTGACGCCACGATCTGGCCAAGAGAGAGTAGTCCGTGAAGTTCACGACACCATCGTGATTGAGGTCCGGAAGTGTCTGAGCGAACGCGAGTTGAGCGACCAGCGTCACCGCGATCATCAGCGACGCCAACCCTCCGAATCGGCCTTGCTGCGGATTCATCATGCCTCATCCACCTTTCGCCTCCACTGTAACAATTGTCACGGCCCGGTGTCAAGTCGCCGAGGCCCGGTAGCGTTCGACCATGCTGGCTATCGAGGCGAAGCCGAACCGGGCGGGGTCGATGTCGGCAAGGGGCACGAACGATACCTGCGAAATCTCACCCTGTTCAACGGTGAGGACCGACCAATCGGCCACTTTACACACAAATCCCATGTCCATCGTAGGGTATAGGACCCCCATGTAGTCGTAGCGGTTGGGGGACGAGCAAAGATACCGGGTTTCGATAACGTCCAGCCCCAGTTCTTCATGGATTTCGCGTTTCAGGGCCGTTTCGGCAGCCTCGTCCGGATCGACAAACCCGCCGGGCAGGTCCCACGCCCCCTTCTTCGGCTCCTTGCCACGCGTAGTGATCAGAAGACGTCCCTGATCGTCCGGGATCAGTGCGGCGACGGATGCGGCGTTGTTGATGTACAGCTCAAACCCGCACACACTGCACCGGAAGAGCTTGGGACTGGCCGATTTCAAGGCCGCCGCCCCGCATTTGGGACAATACCGAAGAACATTGCCATAACTGTCCGTTTTCATACGACTCCCGTCACAATACCGCCATTCTACCGCTCGAACCGGCGGGGTCATAGCTGGATAGTGATAGAAGACGTTTCAATGCCAGCGGGTTTGTGTTACTATGCACCTATATGGATCATGAGGCTGAGGCAAAATGGTACGAGGCCGGGCTGAGCTTCGAATGCCAGCAATGCGGCCGGTGCTGCTCGGGGCCGGGCGAAGGCTATATCTGGACGACCCAGCCTGAGATCGAGCTGATCGCCAGGCACCTGATGATGACCGAAGAGGACCTGCACCATAAGTACTTGCGGAAGGTGGCTTTGCGCACGACGATCATCGAGCACGCCATCTCGAAAGACTGCATCTTCCTGCTCAAGACAGGCGGCAAGAAGCAGTGCCTGATCTACCCGGTCCGGCCGAGCCAGTGCCGGACATGGCCCTTCTGGCCGGAGAACCTGAGCGATCTCTACTCGTGGAATGTGGCGGCCGGACGGTGCCCCGGCATGAATCGCGGGCGGCGTTTCACCGGCAAAGAGATCGACAACATCATGACGAACGACCGATGGTGGGAGCAGCGGAAAGACAAGGCCAAGTCCTCGACGAAGTAGCCCGCCTGTACGCATGGATCGAGGAGCAACTCGCCCAGGACTCGAAACGCAGCGGCCAATGCGCGGCCTGCGGAGCCTGTTGCGATTTCCCCGCCTACGACCACCGGCTCTATGTGACACCGCCGGAACTGATCTACCTGGCCCAAAACGTAGGGGCGGGTTTGAAGCCCGCCCTTGGAGGCCGGTGCCCATACCAGGAAGATGGCAAGTGCAGTGTTCACGCCTATCGCTTCAGCGGCTGCCGTATCTTCTGTTGCAGGGGAGACGCCGCGTTCCAGGGTGAATTGAGTGAGATTGCCGTCAAGCGGCTGAAGGTCATCTGCGAGCGATTCGACGTCCCGTACCGCTACATGGAATTGGGTGCGGCCCTGAGTGAGAATTGTTGATCGTCCGTCGGTTGCGCAGTTTGTCTCGTCCGGCTTTCAAGATCACAGACTACCCCGATACTTGTCTACTGGTTGAGGCACGTAGTCGCGGGGAATGCGAAGCTCGACGTACTTGACCCCGTTGCCGAGCGAGCCGTGTTCGTGGAAGTGCTCGTAGAGGTCGGCCAGCTTCTGTTCATCCTTTGCTTCCAGGTACATGGCCCAATCGCCTAGTTCAGCACCCCATAGAATTTGAGCGCCGTCTTTGCTGTTGAGCACGATGTGCGGCTCGCGCCCATTCTTCCGGCCCTTGTAGTTCGAGACATCCACTCCCGCGATACGCTCCAGAATGGGATTCTTGGCGTAATACTTGACGTCGGTTGCATACAGCAGATTGATGAGGCGAACCGCCGCCGCAAGGTCGTTGCAGTCGATTCTCTTTCCCGGCTCGGGCGGGAAGAGCAGCGATACCCCCTTGACCTCCACGATCGGCAGGTCGGCCGTTGAAGCCATGTAGTCAAGGGCGTAGAGGTCCTTGTCCACGTAGAACTTCTGTGTCCCTTTCTCCAGGAGGGCGACCGGTCTTCGCCAGCGAGCTTTCACCAACACCGAGTCGTTCGTCACATCGACACCGACGTCCGCCAGCCAGGACACACGCGACAGATTGCGCGCTACCACGGTGGCAGTCTCCTCCTTGATCGGCAGACGCTCACCGCCGGCCGCTTCGATCACACGCTGCTTCAAATCCCAATTCACCCACGGCGGCACGTCCACCAGCGTCAGCGTTCCTTCGGCGGGAGCCGTGGTCGTCTTGACATAAACCTCGGCGTAGCGCAGCGACGCCCCCGCGCCGACCAGCAGCCCCAGCACCAGCGCCACCCTGGCCATGGTCCACAACGTATGCCTTCGGGCCACGGCAGGCCCCTTGTTCCTGTTCCCGCGCCAGGCAGCAATTCTTTCGCGGATACTGATACGCGACCCTTTCTTACTCACTTGTCCCCCCGATTCAAAAAAGCCGTTCGCACGATGCGCACGCACAGATCGCTCATGGTCAGGCCCGTTTTCCCCGCCGCCTTGGGCAGCAGCGAGTGCGTGGTGAAGCCTGGAATCGTATTGACTTCCAGGGCCCAGGGAGTCCCATCGTCATCCAGGACGAAATCGACGCGGGCGAAATCCCGGCAGCCCAACGCATCGAAGCAGGCCAGGGCGGCTTCTTCGATCCGGTGCCTGATCTGCGGTTCCTGAACCGTGTCGAACAGATACTGTGTCTGGTCGTCGACGTACTTGGCATGATAGTCGTAGAACCCGACCTTGGGACGTATTTCGATGATCGGCAGAGGCGTGTGGTCGAGAACGCCGACGGTCAGCTCCCGGCCGCGAATGAACGACTCGATCATGCCGTCGCCGAACTCTCCCACCACTCTGCGGGCGGCGGCGAGCGCGTTCTCCCGGCCCGTGACAACGTGCACCCCGACACTGCTGCCCTGCCGCGACGGCTTGACCACCAGATGTTCGCCCAGATCACGCAGCTGGCCGTTGAGGTGATGCAGGTCCTCTTCCCGGCGGAACTCCACCGAGGGCGCTACCTTGACGCCGGCCTTGGCAAAGAGCCGTTTGCTGGCAATCTTGTCAAACGCCAGCCGGCTCGCCTCGGGACCGCAGCCGGTGTACATGAGATCGCGCTCCTGCAGAATCTGTTGCAGGCCGCCGTCCTCGCCGAACTCCCCGTGCAGGGCGATGAAGAAGATATCGATGTTGGGCCGGTCCAGGATACTCATGTCGTCCGGACGAATATCCGCGGCGACCACGTCCAGCCCCCCTTCCACGAGCGCTTCCGCTACGCAGCGACCGCTTTCGAGGCTGACCTCTCTTTCCCGACCGACACCACCCCTCAGTACGGCTACCTTCATGACATCCTCTTCATAAAGCTGGTCACTGCCAAATCTCGATTTCGGGCTCCAACTCCACGTCGTGCTGATCCCGGACGCGCTGGCGGATCGTGTCGATCAGTTGCAGAACGTCCTTGCTCGTGCAGCCATCGCGGGCGATGATGAAGTTGGCGTGCTTGTCGCTGACCACGGCTCCGCCGATCTGCAGCCCTTTCAGGCCGGTGCGATCGATCAGCGCCCCCGCTGCCGTACCGGGCGGATTCTTGAAGACACAGCCGCAATTCCTCGTGTTCAGCGGCTGGCTGTTCTTCTTGTAGATCCACGTCTCCTTGACGGTGCGCATGATCCGCTCTGGATCGGCCGGTGTCAATTGAAGCTTCGCATTCAGGATGAAACGGGCCAGAATATTGACCGAGCGATAGTCAAAGATCAGCTCGGGTCTGCTCTTCTCGAACAGCGTCCCCTTAATATCCATGAGCGTAACAGATTCGACGGCCGAGCCGATGTCACCGAAGCGGCCGCCGGCATTCATTCGAATCGCCCCGCCGATCGAACCGGGGATGCCACTGAGCGTCTCGATGCCGGACAGGCCCTTCTCGACGCAATGCATCACCAACTGCGTCAGTTCGGCACCGGCCCAGGCGACCACGCGATCGTTCTGGTATTCGACCTTCTCGAACTGCTCGCCGGTCAACTTGACGACGGCGCCACGGACCCCTTCATCACTGACGAGCAGATTGGAGCCCAGCCCCAGCACGTACAGACGGATATTGTTCTCGCCGCACCGTCGAATCACTTCGCGCAATTCCTCGACGGTCCGCGGGCGAATGAAGTAATCGGCCGGGCCGCCCAGACGGTACCAGGTGTGGGGCGCCAGCACGTGATTCTGTTCAACTATTTCCTCTAAGCCGCTGAATACACTCATCTGCCACCTTCCACACGTCACCGGCTCCCATCGTGACCACCAGGTCACCGGCACGGACTTCTTTCTCCAGGACGCCGCAGGCCGCCTCGAACGTACTGACGTAGCGGGCGTCGACCCCGTGGGCACCGATGCGCTCGGCCAGAATGCCGGCATTCACCTTATCCCGGTTAACCTGCGCATCGCGCGCGAAATATATCTCCGGCAGGATGACCGTGTCGGCCTGCCCAAAACTCGACGAGAACTCGTCCATCAAAGCCTGAGTTCTGCTGTACTGGTGTGCCTGGTAGACGCACCAGAGCTTGTTCGGATGATAGCGTTCCCGAAGCGCCTTGAGGCTGGCCTGAATCTCCGTCGGATGATGGGCGTAGTCGTCAATGACAGTGATGCCATTGACCCGGCCCTTGAGCATCAGACGCCGCCCCATCCCCTGGAACCGCTTCAGGACAGGCAGAATCCGCCCGGGCTCAATACCCATGCTCACCACCGCCGCAATCACGGCCAGAGCGTTGGCGATGTTGTGCCGGCCGGGAAGCGAGATCTCCGTCTGTCCCAGTGACGTGCCGTCGCGCATCACCTCGAAGCGCCAGCCCCCGTCGCACTCCTCAATGCCCTTCGGATAGAAATCGCACGACCTGTCGAAGCCGAAGGTGACCACGGTTCGACGGAACTTGAGCCGGTCAATCACTTGGGCCACGTTCGCGTCCTGGCCGTTGGCGACCACCACGCCGCCGGGCCGGACGCCCAGAGCGAACTGCGTGAAAGCGTCGACGATCGCGGCTTCATTGCCATAGCAGTCGAGGTGATCCCGCTCGATGTTGAGAATGCACGCGACATTGGGTTTGAAGTTGAGGAAGCTGCGATCATATTCGCAGGCTTCGACGACGAAGAACTCGCTGTCGCCACTGCCGGAAGAGGCCTGCAACTGGGTGACTTCGGCGCCGACGACGAAGTTGACATCCGTGCCGATCTGCTTCAGGGAGTAGACCAGCCACCCGCTGGTGGTGCTCTTGCCGTGCGTCCCGGCCACGGCGATGCCCTCGAAATGATTCATCAGATCGCCGAGCAGTTGGGCATACTTGTAGACGCGACAGCCCCGCTGCCGGGCCACCTGCAATTCGGGGTTGGATTCGTTGATCGCCGCCGAGATCACTACGATCTGCGTGTCGGGATCGAGATTGTCGGCGCTATGGCCGACGTGGATCTTCGCCCCCATGCTGTTGAGACGATCCGTCGCGGCGCCGGCGTTCTGATCGGAGCCACTGACGATACCCTTCTTCTCGATGATGAGCCGGGCCAGGCCGCTCATACCGATACCGCCCGCCCCGATGAAGTGAAAATGCGTCCCTGCAATCTTCAGCCGGTTCATGGTTTCCACCACCTCGTAGCGATGGGCTGCTTTGATCTTCGTGGTATGCGTATCGATTTCCGCGTAACTCATGGAATCCTTTCCTGCAGACATCCGTGAAAGGGGCCTGGGTCCCCCAAACGCGACATTTGATGCGTCTCTGGAACCCTTCTCCAAACGCCCAGTTTCGCGGTCGTTGACTCCAATAATGTCGGCAGAATCTACTAAAAACCTGCAATCAAAACCCGCTGGTCCGGTCAGTGAACACGTGCGGCTTTGGACTGTCTTGTCGCGGTTTCGTCGTTGCTGGTTTTATTGTGGCCTTCCAGCAACTTCATGGCTTTTTTGACATCGCCCACCTTTAGAACGCCGGTCGTGCGACCCCCCTTCGCCCCAGCGGTGCAATACGCATAAGAGATGTTGATGTGTCCTTTCGAGAGCCTCTCGGCCACCATGGCCAGCGCCCCCGCTTTGTTATCCAGATTCACACAGAGCACATCTGTCTCATTGAAAGGCATGTTCAGTTTCGCCAGCACTTCCTTGGCCTTGGTCGAATTGTCAAACACGACCCGCATCACCCCATTCTCAGCCGAATCAACCATGGTCATGGCCGTGATGTTGACCTTCGCTCTGGCAAACTCCGTGAGGACCTGCGCCAGCACGCCTGGCTTGTTGACCATGAAGATGGAGTATTCAGATGTCACGTACATGGCTGCATCCTTCCTATGTTACCCATACCGTCCGTGTTGCCACCGCAAACTTTACCCTTTTCTACTTGCCGATCCATACCGCGATTCTTGAAAGGCAGCCTCCAGTATTATGCGACGCGACATGAAGATTCAACCCAAATTGTACGTTCCGCGCGATTATTGCGTTCAAGACAGCGGGGTCATGGATGGGTCTTCAACGCCCCGGCCCGGTCCAGTAGACGAACCAGGAAGGGCCAGATGACAAGGACGGCAGCAGGCAGCAGTAGCGTCATCACACCGAACGCGGTGATAGGCCGGGACCATTCGATCGTGACGAGCTTCATACATATCGCCGCGACGAGGAACTGGTAGAAGACGATGAACGATGCGGCGGAACCGATATCGTGGTCGACCTGCTGCAGGATGAGGTTGTTGCTCAGCGGACGGCTCATGCCGCAGAAGAACGTGAAGGTCCCCATCAGCCCGGCGAAGACCAGATAGTGGCTGCTCCCCAGAACGAGCACCCCTGCTCCGGCGGCGGTGCATCCGATCAGGCAGGCCGACAGGAGCACTTTGTCCGACAGGTAGCGCATGACCCGCGTGCAGGTGAACGAACCGCACATGGCCGTCAGGGCGTTGGCCCCGAAAAGGAATCCGAACATCTGGGCCGACAGGCCGAAGATGCGAATATAAACGATGGACGAGAAACCGATGAAGCCGAAGAACGGCCCGGCGATCAAACCCATTGCTGTAGTCGACAGGAAATATCGGCGATTCGCGATGAGCCGTGTGTAGCGGCCCATCAACTGGAAGAAATGGCCCGTGATTCGCTCGGGCGCCGTCTCGACGTATCCCCACGAGACCCAAAACGTGACAGCGGCCATGATCCCCTGCACGAGGAAGATCGCCCGCCAGCTGACCCATTTGAGCAGCAGGGCGCCAATCATGGGGGACAAGGCCGGGACAGCCGTCATCACGATTCCGATATAGGCCAAGGCCCGTTTGCGTTGTTCTCCTTCGTAGCGATCCCGGGAGATGGCCATGACCATCGACGAAGGCCCCGAGGCGCCGATGCCCTGAAGCACGCGCAGCGCGATCAACTGCCAGACATTCATGGCCAGGGAACATGCGAACGACGCCGCGACGAAGAGGGCCAGGCCCGCCAGCAGGATCGGACGGCGGCCATGCTTGTCCGAAAGCGGGCCGCAGATCAAGAGCGAGACACTGAACGCGCCAAACCACAGCACGAGCGACAGGCTCACCCGGTCGGTCGTCTGGCCCCACTGCGAGGCGATATTCGGTATGGCCGCCAAGTACATGTCGGTCGCCAGAGCGGGCATGGCCGCGATCATGGCCAGAAACACGACGTACCGGGCGTTGCTTATGCGTGCTCCCCCGTTCATCGAATCACGCGGACGCGAGCGTTTCCACTTCGTCGATCTTCTTGGGAATGGGCTTGCCCAGGACGCGGCAGCCTTCAGGCGTGACCAGGATGTCGTCCTCGATCCGGATACCGCCAAAATCGCGATACGTGTCGACTTTGCTGTAGTTTACGAACTGCTCACACTTTCGCTGCGACTTCCACTGGTCGATGAGTTGCGGGATCATGTACACACCAGGCTCGACGGTGAGGACATAGCCCGGCTCGACCGCTTTGGCCATTCTCAGAGAACGCCACCCAAAGACCGGATTCCGCTTGATGGTGTCCGTGTAGCCGACGAAGTCCTCGCCCAGCGCCTCCATGTCGTGGACGTCCAGTCCCATCATGTGCCCCAGGCCGCATTGAAAGAACAGCGTGTGCACCCCCGCTTCGACCGCCTCATCCGGATCACCCTTGACCAGGCCGAGTTCCTTCAGTCCGGCGACCAGAGTCCGACCCGCCAAACGATGGATACTCCGGAACTCCACGCCCGGCTTGATGGCGGCGATGGCTTTCTCCTGCGCGTTGAGCACAATGCTGTAGATCTCGCGCTGCCGCGCCGTGAAACGACCGCCAATCGGGACGGTCCGCGTGATGTCACTGGCATAGCGCAGCGGCGACTCCGCTCCCGAGTCGTTGACCGCGATGTCACCCGCCTTCATCGTGTTCCCGTAGTACGGGTTGTGCAGCGTCTCTCCGTGAATGGAGAAAATGATGGGGAACGCCAACTGCATACCGTGGCTGATCGCGGTGGCCGCCATCGCTCCCACCACTTCCTGCTCGATCATCCCCGGCCGGGCCATCTTCATGGCGCCGGTCTGCATTTCGTAGCTGACGTCCAACGCGGCTTCAATCTGCTCGATCTCCCCAGTGCTTTTTATGGAACGCTGGGCCACCACCGCTTTGATCAGTTTCACGCTCGCGCCGGACCCGACTTCCGCAGCGGGGATGCCCAGCAATCGGGCCAGCTTCAGAACGTTCTCCGGCCGGTACTGCGGCAGGAAATGTATCGGGCGGCCTTTGCGGATCGCTTTCTGGAGTGTCGCCTCCAGGTCCTGGCTCGGCGCCGCGTTCGCTACGCCGGCCTTCTCGCATTTGGTGCGCAGCAGCGGCAGCGGCCCCGTCCAGACGATCTGCTCGACCGTCAGATCGTCACCGAAGACGCATTCGGTCCCTTCATCGAGGTCGATCACGGCCATGAGGTTGGCCTCGTCGAGCCCGAAGTAGTACAGAAACGAGCTGTCCTGCCGGAAGGGGTAGGTGTTGTTCGGATAGTTCATGGGCGATTCATCGTTACCCGGCAGCAGAACCAATCCCGACTGCATCTGGGCCTTCAATCGCTCACGCCGTCGAAGGTAGATCTCTTTAGCGAACATGTCACTTCACAAACTGCTCCACAAAATACCTGGGCGTCAGCGGCTCGCCGGTGCCCTTCTCGACAAACTCCTGCCAACGATAAAGGGCGCCCGGGCCGAACACTTGCTCACGGAAATACACGCCGATCCGCGGATCGCCAACATAACTCACGCCGGCGTCGGAATCAAGCTTCAGGATCTGGTGCACGATGTAATGGTGCCATTGCGAAGCCAGGAGTTCGCCCAGAACGTAGTTGTGATAGTAGCACGGGGCCGTCGTGAAATGCAGCTTCGAAGCCCACCCCGCATCCACCGGTCCGGGCGGCCGGCGGAGCAACTGGTACTGCTCGACCAGCTTCCACCACAGCGTATGGAGGTCCTGATCCGGATTGGCGTAGAGAGCCTTCTCGAAATGGTACATCACCAGCGCCCAGCGGATGAATAGTACCTGCTGGAACCGCAGGTACTTGTCACTGACGGTTCGGACTCTGGCCGTCTCTGCAGGCGAGAGCTTCAGCATCGCCTGCATCCAGTCCGCGTTACGGCTGAGGCGGCCGAAGATCATCGCCGCGGCCTCCGTTGTGAAGCTGTGCGCGGGTTCACGCAGCAGCCACGGCTCGCAGCGGCAGTGATACTTGCTGTAAAGGGCGTGACCTGTCTCGTGCAGGAGCGTCTCCATCCACCGTTCCGTGTCCTGCAGATTCGCAAGTACTCGAACGTCACCCTCACGGTCGGCGTCGTAGCCGTAGGCATGAGGATACTTGCCTTCGCGATCATACAAATCGCTGCGGGCCATGATGTCATCCACGGGAAGCCCAACGCCGGCGTAGTACCGCTCGCACAACGCCCGGATGTCCCGGCCCTGGTAGTACTTGTCCAGGTCCAGCTCATACACCAACGGCGTGCGCTGGAAGAACGGATCGTGATAGTGCCACGGCATCAGCTCTTCCGGCTTGATCCCGTAACCCGCCGCCAGAATGCGGTCCAACTCGCTCTTAAGCTTGGCGAAGGGTTCTCGCGTCAGTGCGTCGAGCTCCGCAAAGATCCGATCCAATTCGTCGACATCCTGCTCGCCCGTGACGATGCTCATCCGGCGGTAATCGCTGAAGCCGAGCTGGCGGGCGGACTCGTTGCGGAGCCGGATCAGATCGAGGAAGTCCTTGATGATGACGTTGCCTACCTGCTTGCTGGCGCGCCAGGCTGCTTCGCGTTTTGCCACGTTTTTTTCGGTGGTCATGATGGTGTAGATGTCGCTCATCGTGACCTGTTTGCCGCCGATGGTGGCGCGATAGTTGTTGTAGGTCCCCTGAACGGCCGTATCCAGCTTCACCATCCGCTCCAGCAGTCCCGGCTCGATCTGGTTCGGCAGATAGGTGTAGTAGAGCCGCTCGATCTGCCGGGCCAGACGCCCATCATGCACCTGCCCCGACTTCATGAACGCCTGTATCCGCGCAGAGTCGTTCGGATCGCTGTAGATCTTGCGCAGGTCCAGTTGCAGCTTCTCGTACTTCGCGAACGCTTCAGGCTTGCCCGTCGTGGTCGCTTCCCAATACGCGAGATTCCCCTGTATCCACACCGGCTTGATCGCCGCCACCCGCCCCTCAACAAACCGCTTCGCCTCGGCCTCCTGCGAACTGCTCCCGCACCCGGACAACGCGCCAACCGCTATTACCACGCTGACAAGAGTCGCTGCCCTTCGCATCGGTGACTTCCTTTCAACTTGTGAGCAGAGCGATGCACCAGACGCCGGCTTCCCCAGCCGCACCCCCTCAGAACGACTTCTGCTCGGTGCGGGCGATGATTTCTTCCTGGAGGCTCGGGCCGAGGTCGGTGAAGTAATCGCTGTAGCCAGCCACGCGGACGATCAGGTCGCGATTCTCCTGCGGGTGCTTCTGCGCCTCGCGGAGCGTCGCGGCATCGACAACGTTAAACTGAATATGGTGGCCGTCCAGGCGGAAGTACGTCCGGATCAACTGCACCAGCTTGTCCAGCGCGTCGTCGCCCTCGAGGACCTGGGGATTGAATTTCATGTTGAGCAGCGTCCCGCCGGTGCGGCCGTGGTCCATCTTGGCAGCGGATTTGACGACCGCCGTCGGGCCATTGTGATCGGAGCCCTGGACGGGTGAAATACCCTCGGACAACGGTACGCCGGCTTTGCGGCCGTCAGGTGTCGCACCCATCACCGAGCCGAAATAGACGTGCACCGTGGTCGGGAGCAGATTGATGCAGTAGCGGCCCCCCCTGGTATTGGGCCGGCCGTCCACGCCCTTGAAGTAGAGCTCGAACACCGACCGCATGACCTCATCGGCGTAGTCGTCATCGTTGCCGTACTTGGGCGTTCGCTGCAGGAGCGTGTGCTGAATCTCCTCATAGCCGGCGAAATCCGCCTGCAGCGCGGTCAGCAACTGTTGCATTGAGAAGGTCTCGTGATCGAAGACGTGGTACTTGATCGCGGCCAGCGCGTCGCTGATCGTGCCGAGGCCGACTCCCTGGATGTAGTTGGTGTTGTAGCGGGCCCCACCCTCGTGATAATCCCGGCCGTTGGCGATGCAGTCGTCGATCAGGATCGACAGGAACGGCACGGGGACATAGGTCGCGTACAAACGCTCGATGATGTTGTTGCCCCGCATCTTGATGTCGATCAGGTAGTTGAGCTGCCGACCGAAGGCTTCGAAGAG
>CAYQXM010000064.1:0-32525 GCA_964421295.1 uncultured Pirellulales bacterium | reverse complement strand
CATCGACGAGATCGACAAGATCGGCAAGACCTACCAGAATGTCTCAATCACGCGCGATGTCTCCGGCGAAGGCGTCCAGCAGGCGCTGCTCAAGATGCTCGAAGGCACGATCTCGAACATCCCCCCACAGGGTGGCCGCAAGCACCCCGAGCAGTCCTACATCCAAATGGATACCACGAATATCCTCTTTATCTGCGGCGGCACCTTCGTGGGCCTGGAGAACGTCATCAAGAAGCGTCTCGGCCGCAAGATGATCGGCTTCAGCTCCGAGCTCGCCCAGGGCACGGACGAGAAGGCGGACCTGAGCGAAGTGCTTTCGCAGGTGATTCCGGAAGACGTGATCGAGTTCGGCATGATCCCCGAAATCGTCGGACGCCTGCCTGTGGTGGCCGCGCTCGGCGCCCTCAACGAGGACGCCCTCATCGACATCCTGACCAAGCCCAAGAACGCCCTCATCCGCCAGTACCAGCGTTTCTTCGAGATGGAGGACGCGGAGCTGGTCTTCACCGACGACGCCCTGCGCGCGTTGGCGAAGAAGGCCCTCAAGCACGACACCGGGGCCCGCGCCCTGCGCGCCAGCGCCGAGGAGCTGATGATCGACCTGATGTACCGCCTCCCCGACGAGCCCAAGCCCGCCAAGTACGTCGTGACGGACGAGGTCGTCGAGGGCAAAGCCGACATCATCGCCACCAAGCTCCCCGCCCGCAAAGCCTCCGCGTGACGGGAGCCCGGACTGCGAGCAGGACAGTGGACGCCGTGGACCCTGTGGACCCCATGGACGAAGTGGACAGCGAACTCCGTCTATAGTCCACCAGGTCCACTCCCGTCCACAACGTCCACTTCAGTCCATCCAGGCTGCCAACAGCCCCCGCCCCCTGATCCCTGACCCCTGGCCTCCGCCCCCTGCCACTTGACACCCTCCCCCCCATCGGTCACAATCCCTTCCGGTTCGGATGGCCCCCCGCCGCTATACGAGGAACGAGAGGCAAAGGGCTGCTGACCATTTGGGAGACTATCGGAATGCGTTGCGACTCTGTATTTCGACAGCTATTGGTGGGCAATTGATGTGGTGCATATGCCCTTTGATTTCCTGAGCAAAATCAATGTGCCGTTTTGCCCAATTGGGCTGCTGCGACGCCACGAGAGTGGACTGTTATTGGAGTTGTGTCGTGTCTCTACATCTATCCAAGGAATCGCTTGATTGGGCGCTCGCCCATGTCCAAAACTACGGTGATACTGATATCTTTCCGGTACCTTTCGAGTTCGATGCTATCCAGCATTCCTGGGATTCGGAACTGCGTGATCTCTTGTCGAGACAAGATATTCATCAGTACAAGGCTCGCCCCTGCCGCAGATGCTTGTCGCCCAAGCACCGCTTTGGGTTTCGGGTCTCCACTCAACTGGACCCATTGGACACGTTGATATACTCTGCGATCATCTACGATCTTGGCGAGGACATAGAGCAGGCACGCGTCCCTATCGATAGGCAGATCGTACACAGTTATCGTTTTAAGCCTGATGGTGCAGGGAGGTTCTTCGATCCCTCTGTCGGCTATGATACATTCATCCGGCAGTCGGCGCAATTGGCATCATCGCCGCAGTGCCAGACCGTCGTAGTAGCAGATATTGCGGATTTCTTCCCGCGAATATACTCTCATCCACTCGAAAACGCACTAGAGGCGTGTACCTCCAAACATGACCATGTGACGGCGATTAAACATCTCCTCAAACAATGGAACTTCACAATATCGTACGGGATCCCCGTTGGACAAGCGGCATCACGGTTGCTGGCTGAGCTGGCAATCTCCGATGTTGACAAAGCTCTGATTGGCGCGAGAAAAGTGTATTGCAGGTTCTCTGACGACTTCCGTGTCTTCTGCGCAGACTCGCGGGACGCACATGAGAGCCTCGCCTTCTTGGCAAATGTCCTATTTGCGAATCATGGCCTCACTCTCCAACAGCACAAGACTCGGATTCTCCCCGTTTCCGAATTTCGAACCGAGTACCTTGAGACAGGAGCAAGCAGGGAACGGACATCTCTGACAGAACGATTCCAGAGGATTTTGAACAATCTCGGAATCACCGATTGGTACGAGCAGATTTGCTATGATGATTTGGCACAGAGCGTTCAAGAGCAGATCAACCAACTGAATCTCACTGGCATTCTTGAAGAACAAATTGGACGGGGCAGCGACCTGGACCTTCACATTACGCGGTTTGTCCTGCATCGCTTGGCCCAGATTAACGACGTTAATGCTCTGGACATGGTTAGCGAGAACGTTGAAGTGCTTTACCCGGTCTTCACGGACGTCCTGGCATACTTCACGTCTATAAGAAACGTGGATGATCAATACCGTCATGAACTCGGGAAGTACCTGATTGATCTGATTGGGCAATCGGTTGTTGGGCATCTTCCGTTCCACAGATGTTGGATTGTCAATACCTTCACCAAAGGTAGAGAATGGGACAACCAAAGCGAGTTTGAAGCATTGTACGAAACGCATTCAGATGAGTTTTCCAGGCGGAAACTCATATTGGCTCTTGGCCGAGCAATTCAGGACCACTGGTTCAAAATGCGCAAGACCGATGTATTCGGATTCGGCACATGGGAGCGACGCGCGTTTCTCGCCGCCGCGAGTTGCCTGCCCGGTGACGAGGCGAAACACTGGTACAAATCGATATACGGCAAATTGGATGATCTCGAAAAAGCGGTGGTTGACTGGGCACGCGCTCACCCGTTTAAGGAGCAATAGAGGAACGAATGCCTTGCAGGCACCAAATGATTAGGTCTGGCGAGCACAGTTTCTCTGCAAGGAGTAAGTCTGCGTTCATCAGCGGCGTAGGGAGAGATGCTTGTGGATAGAGAGGAATCCGTCATCGGCAAACACGGCGGGTATCGGAGGCTCAAGAGCTTTCAGGTGGCGCAGTTGGTTTATGATGTCACGGTGAGATTTTGCGAGCGGTATGTGGACAGACGCAGCCGGACGCGGGATCAGATGGTGCAGGCGGCGCGGTCGGGGGTGCAGAATATTGCGGAGGGGAGCCAGGCGTCGGGGACTTCGAAGAAGACCGAAATCGTACTCACGGGCGTGGCGCGATCAAGCCTGGAAGAGCTGAAGCTCGACTACCAGGACTACCTGCGGCAGCGCGGGCTGGCCGAGTGGCAGCGGGAGGACCCGCGGCGGGGCGAGCTGATCGCCCGGCGGTGCGCCTCGGCGGATCAGGTGGCGGAGTGGGTCAAGAGCGTGCATGAGGGGAAGACGGGACCTAGACTTTGTGGACACGGTGGACCACGTGGACGCAGTGGACAGGACAAGGCGTCCACACCGTCCACCTCGTCCACCAAGTCCACCTACGCCGAGATCAGCGCCAACGGCGCCCTTGCGCTGATCGCGGTCGCGTGTGCCCTGCTCGATCGGCAGCTTGCCTCGCAGGCCAAGGCTTTCGAGGCCGAGGGCGGCTTCGCGGAGCGGCTGTACCGGGTGCGCAGCCGGAGGCGGGGATAGGATTACCGAATGGGAGAATGGGCGAGAGAACTGCGAAATGTCGCCAAGTCGCCCTTTCGCCGATTCGCCCATTCGGGGTTCTTGGTCAGAATGCGATCTGAGCCCGCACGCCTACTACTACGGCGTCGGTGACGGAGCGGTCGCCGCCGGGGTGGCGGACGTACTGGACGTCGGGAGCGAGGGACATCCAGGGAGTGGCGGCAATCGAATAGTAAAGCTCCAGAGCTTTTTCAGAATCGGCGGTGAAGGGAGCACTCGTGTTGTCGGTGAACGTGCCTTGAGCGAAGCCCAGGCCGATCACATCGTCGTCGCGAGTGTCGAGCAGGCCCTGATATTGGAGACCCACGCTCCAGAAACCGGTCAGGTCGTTGCGTTTGCCGTCGGCGTAGCCGTAGCGGGCGAAGGTGGCGAGGCCCTGCGTGTCCTCGGGATCAGAACTCTCCTTGAAGAGCAATTGGTCGAGGCTCAGGTAGACACCGAGGTCGTCGCGGGATTCTTCTTCGCTGTCGGTACAGCACTTGGGCTGGGGGTCGTACCAGACGCCGGTGCGGTAATTGCCGGGGAGGGACAGAGGCTCGACGTGGACGCCAGTCTCGAGGGCGTAGAAGAAATAGTCCTCGCCGCAGAAGCAGGTGCGAAGGCCTGTCTCGCGACTGTCACCCTGTGCATCTCCGGCGCCGGCGGAAACATACCAGGTGTCCGTCAGGCGGACCCTGGCAGCGATGCCCAAATAGTAGTCCAGCAAAGGCAGTATCGGGTTGTTGACCAGGGAGTAGTTGAGGAACTGGCTCGACTCGTCGTTGGCATATTCGCTCGTATCGAATATGCCGGCAAAGTCCATCTTTCCAACCCACATAGTGACTTTGCCGTCCCACAGGCCGTATTCAAGAAGAGCTTCCGTAACATCGAGGCTGCGATGGCCTCGGTCATCGTTGTTCACATTAGAGAACCCGCCGACCATCGTCTCGTTGATCCCGTGGTCGGGCCAACCCCCTTCGCCGTGGACGAACAGTTCGAGGTTCTCCAGGCCGGCCAGTTTCTCCAGGTCGGCGGCCATGATCAGGTCGTAGCTGCCGGTGAGGCGTCCGGACTTCTGGCGCGTGCCGAGGCCGTGGCGGACGTTGGCCTGGTAGACGTTCGTGGTCCCCAGCGTGACATCGATACCGCGATCGGCCAGCGCGGCGCCGAGGCCCCAGAAGCCATGGGTCAAGGTCGCCTCGTAGCGTGTGTCCTCAAAGGCCGGGACATCGTTGCTGTCTCCCGCCGCAAGGGGGGCCGGGACAAGCAGACAAATGAGCCACGGCAGGACTATCACCGTCGCCTTCATCCAGGTTGTTCGCGTACATCGTACCATCGTAGTGCAATTATCGGCGCACCGTCCCCCTGCCATTGACAAATCCTTTGCGGCACGAGCCTTACGCGTGCGGGCGATGTAAAGCGACTCGATACGCTCTGCCTGCGTGCGCGGTCGTTTCGCCGACCCCTGTAGGGATTTCTTTATGCGACCCGGAACTGGTCTTTCGCGAAGGTCGCGACATTTGGGACTCATAACGCCCCGCGGCGTCACCGGTAAAGGCCCACGGCGAGAGTTGGACGGGATGACCTGCGGCTGGGCGGTCGGGCGGGGGAAGGCCGGGTTCCGCTATTATCGGACAGAAATCACAGGTGACGGTCATCCGGTACACACAGAAGATGACCCTCGCGATCGTGCCGGACGAGTCGAGGTGAACAGGCGAGAATCAGGGGCTGACACGGACGAACACGGACGCGCACGGACAGACACGGACGGAGTGGTCCGTGGGAGTCCGTGGAGATCCGTGCGCGTCCGTGTTTTTCTTCAAAAAAGGACAGACTCGTAACACAACGGTAACACTCCGGCGGTGAGATTAGGCTTGTGGGAAATGAACCGGACCAGCTAATCTGTTCGATGAAAGGAGTGTTGCCATGAGAAGAATCGCGTGGGTGAGCATCGCCCTGCTGCTATCGCTGACGGCGGTGGCGCCGGCGGCCGGCAAATCGGCCGCGGTGCAATTGCGGGAGGGGCTTTATGCCGAGGAAGTCGAGGGCAATCTCGACTCGGCCATCAAGATCTATCAGCAGATCATCGACGACAAGAGCGCCCCCAAGGAGCACGTGGCGCAGGCCCTGTATCGCCAGGGCATGTGCTATATGAAGAAGAAGAGCGAGACGGAGGCGAAGGCGAACTTCGCGCGGATCGTGGCGGAGCACAGCACTCAGGCGGACCTGGTCGCGAAAGTCAGGCCGCTGCTGGATGAGCTGGGCAACGCCGACCCGGCCGCCCTGATGCCGCCGGAGACGCTCATCTATGCGGAAATCGGCAGCCCGGGCAAGCAGGTCGAGGCGATTCTGAACATGCTCAAGGGCACACCGCTGGAGGACCCGCTGCGGGCGATCGGCGGTGTGGGACAGGGCAGCAATCAGCAAGGTCCCGCCGCGGCCCTGTCCGCGCTGCTCAATCCGAGCATGATGGCGGAGTTCAAGAAGATTCGCGGTATGGGCGTCAGCTTTCAGCAGATCGGCCAGGGCGTCCCCCAGGCGATGGTCGTCATGTATCCCGGCAAGAGCGACGCCTTGCGTGGCATCCTGCAGATGGCCCTCGGCCTGGCCGGCACGCCCTCGGATCCCATCGCAGACATGAACGCGGTTCGCTTCCAGGGTGGCGGCGGAGCGGCGTACGACGGCACGGTCATCATCGTGACCAGCCCGACACCCAAAGGCGCGGATCAGCTCAAGTGGGCCGTGCAGCAGTATAAGGGTCTGGCCAACAATCCGACCCTGGCCTCCAGCAACAAGTCGTTCGCCAAGGTCAGCAAGAAGGCCCGGCAGGAGAACATCCTGACGCTGTGGGTCAACGTGGATGAGGCTTACCAGACGATGATGAAGCAGCTGCCGCCGGACCAGGTGCCGCAGCAGATTCGTATGGCCGATGGCATGGTCGATCTGAAGAATGTGGATGAGATCATTGCCGGGTTGACCCTGAAGGAAACGGGCGTCGCGATCGAGGCGAACTTCGATCTCAAAGATGGCCACCACTGCACGGCGTACAGTCTGATCCACACGCCGAACCTGAACATGAAGCTTCTCAATACGGTCCCGTCCGAGGCGACGGCCCTGTTCGCTTTCGCGCTGGGCGATCCCAATACGCCGCAGGCGGAAGCCGCCGGCCAACAGCTCAAGAACATCACGGGGCTCGACATCGGCCGCGAGATTTTCGGCAACATCCGGCAGGTTTCCCTGTTCGCTGCGCCGGTCTTCAAATCGTCCAGCACCACCGAGGGAGTGTCGGCATTTCCCGTGGAGAGCCTCGGTGTAGCGATCGCCAGCAACGATCCAACGAAGACCCGGATGGTGCTGACGACGCTGCTGCAATCGACCCACGCTCTGGCCCCGGGCGAGAACGGGCAGCCGCAGGAGATCAAGGTCGTCGACGGGAGATTCCAGATCGATCTGGCCAACAAGATGCAGGTGTTCGGTTACGTGGATGAGCCCGGCAAGACAACCGTCCTGTCACTCGGCTCCGAAATGATCGACAGCAGCGTCAAAGCGTCGAAGCAGAAGAACTCGATCCTGGACGCGGGCCGGCTGAAGACCGCTCTGGCCGCCCTGCCGCCGACGACGAGCAAGGTGGCAATGATCAACGTGGGCGGGCACATGAAGATCGCCGCCCGGGCCGCACACGTGTCCGATCCGAACGCCCAGGAGAGACTGACGCAGGCGATCCAGCAGTTGAGTCAGGCCTGCGAGCAGACGACGATCGTGGCGCGAACCGCCGAGGAGACCAACAGCCTGAACGTGCGTCTGGAGATCACCGGACTACCGAAGGCCGATCAGGTGGTCGGCCCAATCACGGAGATGGTGAGCATCCTCAAACCGAACGTCGACAGCGACTGGTCCAGCGAGGAAGAGCAGCCCCAGATGCCGGCGGTTCTCGCCCGGGCCGCGGCCAAGCCGGCCATCGATGGCAAGACCGACGACGTCTGGGCGGCGGCGAAATCGTACGATCTCAAGAATAGCCTGTACAAACCCGCCACCGGCCCCGCCGATTGCTCCGCTTCTTTCAGAGCGATGTACGACAACGACAACCTTTACATTCTGGTCGATGTCAACGACGACGAATTGAAGCACGACTCGCCCGAGTTCTACTTCGACGATGGCGTCGAGGTCTTCATCGATGCCGACAACAGCAAGGCGACCTCCCACGGCGACAACGATCACACCTACGACTTCGTCTGGGACGCCGCGACGCCCGTGATGGGCAAGAGAGGCGAAGCGGTGAACGACGGGACGCAGTTTGCCTTTGCCAAGACGGACAAAGGCTATCGCCTGGAAGTGCTGTTCCCGTGGGCGACGTTGAAGGGCAAGCCTCTGCCCGGCGGCATGTACGGCCTGGATATCCACGTCAATGACGACGATGACGGCGGCGAGCGTGACACCAAGCTGACCTGGAGCGACAAGAAAGACAACGCCTGGCAGAATCCGCGTGCGTTTGGTATCGCCCAGATTTCCGGCCTGGTCGGCTGGTGGAAGCTCGACGAAACGGAAGGGAAAACCGCGGTGGATTCCTCCGGCCACGGCTATAACGGCAGGCTGAAAGGCAGTCCCAAGTGGGTTCCGAACGGCGGCAAGGTCGGCGGCGCTATAGAGTTCGATGGCAATAGCCACATCGATACGGACCTGAGGCAGAACCTGCCCACCTGGACGGTGGCACTGTGGGTCAAGAGCCCGGCAGCGCCGGCGACGGATCAAGGAGAAAGCGGCCCGATCCATCGGGAGAAGAACTTCCAGATCAACTAGAACCATCAGGTCGACGCGTATCGCGGGGCCGCGGCAGTCTCCGTGGGCGGCACCTGGTATGGCGCCGGCTTCGGCGAGCTCCAGGGCGACACGTGGTATCACCTGGCCGCGACCTATGATGGCGATAATCTCAAGGCGTACAAGAACGGCGTCCAGACGGCCGACAATGCCGATCCTTCGGGAGCACCGGACGGCGAATCCGCGTCCATGGTACTGGGCAAGCACGCCACCGGCGATGTCTGCTTCACCGGCACGATCGACGACGCCCGCGTGTACAATTACGCGCTCAGCGCCGCCGAAGTGGCGCCGTTGGCCGGGGTCAAGTGACATGATTTCGTAGGGGCAGGCCTCCGTGCCTGCCCTATTCTCGGGTGGCAGCCTCAAGTCCGAAGGACTTGGGGATGGCAGCAGTCGAAAGCCCAGCCATCCCCAAGCTTCGCTTGAGGCTGCCACCCACCGTTCAGGATTCACGATGCGGTCGAAGTTGAAGGTCAATACGGGGTACGGTCAATTCCGGTGGGTGGTATTACTGCTGACGGTGGCGGTGATCCTGCCCACCGTCTGTCTGCTCTGGTTCATGAGCCAGGCGGTCGGAAATGAGCGGCTGGTGATCCGGCAGCGGCTGATCAGCGTTTACCGCACGCGGCTCGAAGAGACCGTGCAGAAGGTCAACGAGGATTGGCTCCAGCGCTGCCGCCAGCTCGAACAGAAGGCCGACGCTCCGCTGTACGACCAGCTCCTCACGGCCGCCGCCGCGCACGGCTTCGACGCGTTCGTCATCTACGACGACTCGGGCCGGCGGCTCTATCCTCTGCTGTCGAGTGACAGTCCCCCCGCCGCAGCCGAGCCGTTCGCCGATGCCTCGCAAGCGGAGTTCGTGGACAACGATTACGCGAAAGCCGCCCAGTTGTACGAGCAGTATGCATCGGGTGGCCATCTCGCGGCGCGGATCGGGCAGAGCCGGTGCCTGGCCAAGCTGAATCGCATCGACGAGGCCATCCAGACGTGCCGGCAGGTCGCGTTCAGTCCGCTCGCAGAGACGACGGACGCGGCCGGCCTGTCCCTGATCGCCGACGCCCGGCTGCTGCTGGTCGGCTGGATGCGCCAGCGGCCGCAATACGCCGCCCAGATGCAGGAAGTCTTCGCCGGGCTGCTCGACATCCTTTATCGCTCCAACAGGGCGGGCGTCTCCCTGCCGGCGGATCAGAATCTCTTCCTGGCCTCGAAAGCGCTGCAGATCGCCCGCGACCTACCGGCCCTCGCCGGGCAAGTGCAAAAGACGCATAACGGCATGCTGGCCCGGCTGGTCGAAGCCGAAGGCCGGCTGATCACGCTGGCGGGCCTGTTCCCGACGGGCGAACTCTTCTCCGAATGGGCGCCGGACACGCTGCACGTAGTAGGGGAACCCAACTCCGTCGCGTGGGCCGTGCTCCACAAGTCGGCGAATCGCATGTATCTGGCGCTCCCGTCACGCGACTTGTGCGCCGATACGTTCGGCACCTTCGGCCGGTCCCTCTACGACGAGTGCATCGACTACAGAATTCGCGACGCGGCGAATCACGTCATCAGCGCGTCGAACTATGCCGCGTCGACCCAACCGCAGAGCGAGCCGTTCTTCACCGGGTCGGTCGGCGCGTGCTTCCCGGACTGGAGTATCGAGCTGTTCTTCAAACCCGGCGACGTGCTGGAGAAGGCGGCCGAACAGAAGATCGCGGTCTACACCTGGACCGGCATGCTCGTGATCGGACTGATTCTGACCTCGGGGGCCCTGGCGGCCAAGTCCATCGGCCGGCAGGTCAAGAGCAACCGGCTCAAGAACGACTTCATCGCGACCGTGACACACGAGCTCAAGACGCCGCTGGCCTCGATGCGTGTGCTCGTCGATACGCTGCTGGAAGGCCACTACCGCGACCCGGGGCGCGTCACCGAGTATCTGCAACTCATCAGCCGGGAGAACGAGCGACTGAGCCGGCTGATCGACAACTTTCTGACGTTCTCGCGCATGGAACGCAACAAGCAGGCGTTCCGCATGCAACTCACCGATCCCGGCACGATCGCGCGGACCGCCGCGGAGGCGGTGAAGACGAAATTCGCCAAGGGCAGGTGCGACTTCGCGGCGGATATCGCGGGCGATCTGCCCCTGGTGCACGCGGATCCCGATGCGATGGTCACGGTGCTGGTCAACCTGCTGGACAACGCCTACAAGTACACTTACGACGAGAAGCGGATTCGCCTGGACGTGTCGAGCGGCAACGGCGCCGTACGCTTCGTCGTATCCGACAACGGCATCGGCGTCCCCCGCCGGGCCCAGAACAAGATTTTCAAGCGGTTCTATCAAGTGGACCGGAGTTTGTCCCGCCGGGCCGAAGGGTGTGGACTGGGCTTGAGCATCGCCCAGTTCATCGTCGACGCCCACAACGGAACGATCCGCGTGGACAGCAAGCCCGGCCGGGGAAGCACATTCACGGTCACACTGCCTGTGGCTAACGGTGGCCCTGCGGGGGCGGGCGTCAAACCCGCCCCTGCCACCGAGCCACTTGGCGATCCCGGGGCGGAAAGGAAGCCCGCATGAGGACCGTGCTTATCAGCGAAAACAACGTTACCTTGCGTCATGGACTGAACACGCCACACAATCCCCAAGCCCCGCTTGAGGCTGCCACCCGACCGACCACACACGGTGGCCTGGCAGGGGCGGGTTTCAAATCCGCCCCTGCCATTCAAATGAGCGACGGGTCCGCAGCGGAAAGGAAGTCCGCATGAGGACCGTTCTTATCATCGAAGACGACGCCGCGATGCGGCGGGGACTGGAAGACAATTTCACGTGGAAAGGGTATTATGTCCTCACCGCCCGGGATGGGCGGGAAGGTCTGAACAAAGCTATCGATGAAAAACCGGATTTGATCGTGTTGGACATCATGCTGCCCGAAGTCAATGGCTACGAGGTCTGCTCGCTCGTTCGCGAGACGGGACTCGATATGCCCATCATCATGCTCACGGCCAAGAGCGACGAAGCGGACGTCGTGCTGGGCCTGAACGTCGGCGCCGACGACTACGTGACCAAGCCGTTCAGCATCGCCGTGCTTCTGGCGAGGGCGGAGGCTTTCCTGCGCCGGCGCACGGGTCCCGAGCAGGCCGTCTACGAGTTCGCCGACTGGCGGCTCGACATCGGGGAGCGGACGCTGGAGCGTGAGGGGCGGCCGGTGCCGCTGAGCCCGGGCCAGTTCCGGATGCTGCACCTGTTCGTGCAGCGGTCGGGATGTCCCTTGACACGCGAGGAAATCCGTGCCGCAGTGTGGGGCTATTCGCGGTTCGTGTCCGCCCGGGACGTGGAACGCACGATTCGCGCGCTACGGGCGAAGATCGAAGCCGACCCCGACCGGCCGGCGTATATTCGTGACGTGGACGGCATCGGCTACCGGTTCGACATGCCGCAATCCGACGCCTTGGAGGGTCTCGCCGCCAGTGGAAACCGTACTGATCGTTGAAGACGACCCCACCATGCTGCGGGGTCTCAAAGACAATTTCGAGTTCTCGGGCTATCACGTCCTGACCGCCGAAGATGGCGAGGCGGGACTAAACGCCGCGCTGAATGCCAAGCCCGACCTGATCGTGCTCGACATCATGCTGCCCAGGATCAACGGCTACGAAGTCTGCCGGCTGATCCGTAAAGAGAAGCTGGAAATGCCGATCATCATGCTCACGGCCAAGGGGGAGGAATCCGACGTCGTCCTGGGCCTGAACCTCGGCGCCGACGACTACGTGACCAAGCCCTTCAGCATCAAGGAATTGCTCGCCCGCGCGGAGGCGCTCAAGCGGCGGGTCCGCGTGACGGAACCCGAGGTGTTCCGGTTCGCCGATTTCGTGCTGGATGTCCCCGCCCGGAAGGTGACACGAATGGGCGAAAGGGGGAAAGGGCGAAAGGGCGAAAACGAGGAGGAGATCAAGCTCTCACCGAAGGAGTTCAAGCTGCTGGAGATGTTCGTCAAGAGGCCCGGCCGGGCGCTGAGCCGGGACGATATCTTGAACACGGTCTGGGGCTACGATTCCTTCACCGGCCCCCGCACCGTGGATCGCTTCGTCACGACCCTGCGCAACAAAATCGAGCCCGACCCCCCCAACCCCATCTACATCCACACCATCCGCGAACTCGGCTACAAATTCGACCCGCCAGGGAAGGATTGATTGCGGATGATTGATGATTGAACCGACCTCACCGGGTTTCTTCGGTCGTTGACAACTCCGCCGGGCATTTCCGGTCTTCCCAGCTCAACCTCGGATAGTCCTTGCCTTCGCAGATCGTCCAGAAGTCGTCGATGCCATTGGCCTTTTCGCCCGTGAAGTCCCAGTGGGCATCGAGGAAGGTTTTGGCTCTCTGCATCACAGCGGTGGTCTTGCCGGTGCCGCCCTTGCTCGTTGTCCGGCCGGAGGTCTCGCGGTCCCAGAAGGACTGGGTCACCGCGGTGGTCGATCCCGAGCCCACCAGGCCGCCCACGTAGGAGCCGCTGCTGCTGACCGCACCGGCGCTATAGCAGCAAGTGATGCTGCTGTCGTGGTTCCCGCCCACCAACCCACCGATGCATTGGGAGCTCTTGCCGGTCGAGACATCGCCCATGGCGTAGCAATTGACGAGCGCGGCACTCGAGAGATGACCGACGCACCCGCCAATGTACTGGCTCTTGCTGTCGGCAAAAACCCTGCCGGCGGCGTAGCAATTGTCCAGGGTCTGGCCCGTTTGCTCGCCCACCAGGCCCCCTACCGACTCGCTGCTGGTTCCCGCCGTGACATTGGCGGCGCTGAAGCAACGAGTGACGGTGGCCGAGTCAGCGGCGCCGATGAGTCCGCCGGCGCAGAAGCCCTCGGCGCCGGTGACGACGGTGCCGGTGGAATTGCAGTCGGTGACCATGCGCCCCGCGTTGATGTTCCCGACCAGTCCCCCGGCGATGGCCTCTGCCGAGACGGCGGCGTCGGCATGTGACATCGAGAGGAGGCCTGATCCGAAGGCGACGCGTGCGGCACGCCATGTCATTCCCATGGCGCCGACCAGCCCCCCCACGTGCTGCTTCCCGCAGACGCTGCCTCCGGTCACATGACAGTTGACGACACTGCCCTCCTCCAGTGCTCCCAGGAGGGCGCCGACGTACAGGGCGTTGTTGGCGTCCACGGCGGGATGGGCCAGCGTGAGGTTCCGGAGGGTCGCCGCCGTTCCGTTCAGGCAGGCGAACAGGCCCACGCAGTTCACGTCGGCGGAGGTGGAGTAGGCGAAGCCGGATATGGTGTGGCCGCCGCCGTCAAAGACGCCGGTGAAGGGATACAGCCACGAGCCGATCGGCGCGACGGTTCCCGCCGGCCGGCCCGTCAGGTTGACATCCGCCACCAGGAGGAAGCACTTGCCCAGCAGGCCGGCCCCAGAGTTGATGTAGAACAACTGCTGCGCGGTGGCGATGCGATAGGGATTGTTGGGCTCCCCCGTCCCACCGGCAAAGGAGACGGCCCCTGCCGGCGCACAGAATACCAGGGAGAGTGCGATAACGGAAATGCCCGCTGCCTGCGCTAACCGTGCCATGACCATGTCCCTCCAAGAGATTGTCCCTATCTCGATGGCCTGGACCACCACCGTGGCCGGGCCGACAGATGCCCCAGACCGGGAGTCTGTCCTCACGCCGCGACACTATCAGCGTAACGCGAACAGCCAAGGCAAGTCAAGCCTTGGTATCGTCGAACGGCGGCCGGCCAGGTTGAAGGCACGCTTCAGACTGCGGATTCAATATCTCATGGACAAGACCGGCCTTCCCACTGCAACCGCGGGTAGTCCTTGCCCTCGCAGATCGTCCAGGTATTGGTGAAATCCCAACCGACGAAGGTGCTGGTGGTCCGCATCTCGGTGGTGTTCTTGCCCAGGCCCTCGGCACTCTTGGTCAGGCCCGAAATCTGGGTGTCCCAGAAAGAGGATCTTGCCGCCCCCCCCAGGACGGACCCAAGGCTGAATCCCACGAGTCCACCGAGGCGGGATGATGATACAGCGACCGAACAGGCGGCATAGCAATACTCAATGTCCCCTGACATGTCGGTCCCCACCAAGCCCCCTGCGGAAGCAGTCAGACTGCTCCAACCCGAGTTACAGGCCAGTCCGGAGCCCACCGCATAGCAATCCTTGATCGTACCGGCGTTCTCACCCACCAGTCCGCCAACTTCGCCATCGTACGAGCCGGTGTAATACGTGCAGAGAGTCTGCACCGAGGTGTCGGCGTAGCATCGTTCGACCACACCTGCGTTCCGCCCGGCCAAGCCACCGGCGTAGTGAGCTGCTCCCGCCGCCGATCCGTTGGCACAACATTCCGTCATCGTGCCTTGGTTGCAGCCCGACATCAGGCCGATATACTCCCAGTGCCCCTGAGCATAGATGGCGGCCTTCCGCAATCGAAGGTTGCGGACGATCCCGTCTGTGCCGACAAGACCAAACATGCCCAGGTACTCGCCTCCAACATTGGGAGCGGGGGCGATATTGAGAGACCAGACCGTGCAGCCTTGCCCGTCGAAGCTGCCGGTGAAGGCGACGTTCGGTGTCCGGCGTGCCACGTCGTCGAGCCTGCGTCCGATCAGAGCGGTCGGATACGTTCGGCCACTCATGTCAATGTCGGCGGTCAAGATGAAGTGCCTGCTCCAGAGGTCCGAGTTCTCGGACAGAGACTCCAGTTGGCCGGGAGTGGCAATCTGAAAGGGGTTGTTCTGCGTGCCATCGCCGGGATTGCCGGCCCAATCATGGACCTGATTGAGAATGATGTCTATCGCGGCACCGACCGGAGCATAGGGGTACGGGTGCGTACGAATCGCCGCTCCTGTTGGGACGGTTCGATCATAATCGTACTGGGTGACACCCACCGTGAAGCCCGCTCGCTGAAGAGCCGCCTCCGCCTGTTCCTGTGCCATTCCCTTGATGTCCGGAATGGCTTGGAGTTCCGTCCGATCGGTTTGCCAACTCAAAACGGGAGCCGAGTTCGGCGGCATAAACCACATGTCCGCCACGCCGTCGGAAGCGATTCCGTAGAAGTCCCATCCGGAGAAGCTCGCCTGCCGTTTCATATCAGCAAGGGATAGTGCCGTCCCCAACTTGTTGTCCGGTCCACCGCCCTCCGAAGGAGCGAGAAAGTAGGAATCACTGGAGATGGTGCCGTAACGGTACTTGCCCTTCTGGTATTCTATGGAATTGCTGCCGACCAAACCGCCGAGTTGCTTCTGCGTTTGGGGGCCGCCCACACCTGCGACACCACTCACGGATCGCACGGCCCCGGTGCTGTAGCAGCGTGTGAGGGTTCCCCCGGCGTAGCCGGATTCCTGGCGAAGCAGTCCGTTCGGCAACGTCGTGTACTTGGTAAAGTAGGCGTAGTTGGTACCCACCAACCCACCGAGGTAGTCAGGCCCAGAAACCGATCCGGTGGCATAGGAGTCTGTAAGGGAGCCACCATTCGACCCGACCAGGCCGCCCATGAGAGCACTCCCCTGTACCGGCCCCGTCGCAAAACAAAAAACGATGCTTCCGCTGTTCGACCCAACCAGACCTCCGACTCCCACCTCCGGCAGAGAGGAATTCGTCCATGCGGAGGGGCGCACAGACCCCGTGGCGCCACACCGCACAAGGCTGCCCCTGTTCACCGCGACCAGACCGCCTACGGCCCAACCCATCGTGAGCGAACCATTCGTTACTTCGCCGATGGCGTGACAATCTGCGATGGTTCCATCGTTGGTTCCCACCAATCCCCCAGCCCGCTGCCCGGACACAGAAGCACTGGTTCGGCAGTTACTGATGGTGCCCGTGTTGGATCCAGCCAACCCACCTCCAACACTGGCCTGTACCACCGACCCTGACGTATTGCAGTCCACGATCGTTCCCTGATTCTCGCCCACCAGTAGTCCGGCGGTATAGCCCCCCTGGCACACGAGTTGAACATTCTCCAAACCCAGACAACTGATCCTGGCGTTGGCTGCCAACGTCCCAAATACGCCGAGAGGGCCCGTGGCCGCAGACACGCCTATTCCCCTTCTCGCCCCGGGAGAGGTTGAAGAGACACCAACAACCAAGTTCCTGATCTTGTGCCCGTTACCATCGAAGTGACCCGCGAAGGACGTAGCGATCACCGGCATGGGATAGACCGCACCCTGCAGGTCGATGTCCATCGTCAACACGAAGGATTTACCCCACAACTCCGGGTGTTCACGCAACGCGTCCAGATGATCGACCGTTTGAATCTGGTAGGGATTGGCTTCACTTCCGACACCCGGATTCTGAGCCCAGTCGTAGGGCCCAACATCGAAAACGATGTCGACGGCACTTCCCAGCGGCGCGCAGTGCGCCGCGACAGGGTCGGTCGCAAGGACCCCGGCGGTGGTGACGCCCTTGACATGAACGTATTGGATCTCCCCTACGATGAAACCGGCTTGCTCCAGGCGCGACTGGGCTTGCTCCATGGTCAAACCGATCACGAGCGGAACCAGTCTCAGACCGGTGATCTCCGTTTGCCAGCTCAGAGCCGGATATGAGTTCGGCGGCATAAACCAAGGATCGTCAACTCCGTCCGCATCCGAGCCGTAGAAATCCCAGTCTGCAAAGCTGCTCGGCTGACGCATTTGGGCGTCCGTCAGGACCGCTCCAAGTCCGTTGTCCGGGCCACCGCCGTCCTCCCGGGCCAGAGAATATGAACTGTCTGAACTCCCTCCACCCCCGACGATTCCGCCCACGTCGTTAGTGTCCTGTTCGGCAGTCACGTGGCCTGCTGCAAAGGAGGCGAAAACCCCTCCGTGGCTGTATCCCACCAGTCCGCCGGCGCTGTAACGGCCTCTGACTTCGCAGGTGCTGTAGCACATCGTCACGGTGCCCTGGTCGTTACGCCCCACCAAGCCACCGGCCGCATATGCACCGCTGACGGTACCGCTGCTGTAGCACTGAGTCACAGTGCCCCTGTTCTCACCAGCCAGCGAGCCGCCACCTTCGCTGACAGCCTCTATGTTGGCATCCACCACTCCCAGGTTCGTGACAGTCGCCATGGACCCGACCACGGCAAACAGGCCCGATCCGTAAAAGCCCGTGCCCCTTATCGTCAGATGTGAAATCGTGTGACCGTTCCCGTCAAAGGTGCCGGTGAGGGACCCAATGACACGTCCATCGAAGACTTTGCGGCCATCGAGATTAGGGTCCAAGTCAATATCCGCCGTCAGAATGAAACAACCGCCGCTGTCGTTGGGCTCCCCCCCCAAGGCGATCAGATCGGCCGCGGTGGCAATCTGGTACGGGTCGTTCCACACTCCCGTCCCGCCGCCGTACTTAGCCTGGGTCGAAGAAACGATGGTCAAAAGAAGACCCATTGCGAGAATCGCTCTGAATCCGCGTAGTGCCTGCATGCTCCACCTCCAAGTCGATAGGATTGTCCGATCAAACCGCGTGTGAGAGAGCTTTTGCCTTCGAGAAGACAGGCCCTTGCACTTGCATGCTCCGCTGTGTGTCGATGAGGGAAGTTTACCACATGTGGGGGAGGAGATAGAAGAGAAATCTGCGTGGGCAGCGGGCGAAGTCAAGGTTGGGTGTAGTCGAAAGGCGGTTTGCCGAGGTTCCGGCGTGTTTCGCTCTGCATGGTGCGGAGGAGGGCAGTGACCTTGTCGGCCAGCTCCTCGTTGGTCATCTTCTGGACCTCGGCGGGAGTCAGGGGTGTGCCGAAACGGATGACGACGTGGCTGCCGATTTTGAAGAGCTTCCGGGTGCGGGGCCAGCATTCGAAGGCGCCCTCGACGAGGACGGGGACGACCGTGGCGCGGGAGCGGCGGCAGAGCAGGCCGAAGCCGGGTTTGAACGCGGCGATGCGACCGTCCGTGGTGCGTGTGCCTTCAGGGTAGAGGCACACGGCCTCACCTTTCTTGAGCCGGTCGAGCACGGCCCGCATCGTAGCGATGTCGGCCTTGTCACGGGACAGCGGAATGACGTTGATCGAGCGCAGGAGCCACCCGAATGGGCCGAAGCTGAAGAGCGTGTCCCGGGCCATGTACGTGAGGCGCCGGGGCTCCGAGCTGCCGCAGAACACCGGATCGAGGAAGCTCTGGTGGTTGCCGGCCAGAATGACGGGGCCGTCGGCCGGGATGTTCTCGCGGCCATAGGCGCGGACGCGGAAGAGCAACATGCAGAAGACCTTGCAGATGGACCGCGCGAACCAGTACCACGTCACGGACTTGCCGACGTTGGACCGGTCGATCCTGGGGGCCTCTTTCGGCTCCTCCGGCGGATCGGCCTTCTTGTGGCGCTGTTCGAAGAGCTGGAACAACCGCTCCGCGCTCTGCTCGATGCTGGAGCCGGTCGTGTCCACGAGGATGGCGTCCGCCGCGGGTTTGAGGGCCCCGACGGCACGGTTCTCGTCGCTCTTGTCACGGGACTCGATGGCCTGGCGGAGTTGCTCGAAATCCGTGTTCTGCCCCGCCGCTTCCAGGTCGGCCTGGCGCCGTCGCGCCCGCTCGGCGGGGTCGGCGGTCAGGAAGAATTTCACCTGCGCATCCGGGAAAGCCACCGTGCCCTGGTCCCGACCCTCCGTGACGATCCGTCCGAACCGGCGGGCGAATTGCCGCTGCATCTCGACCAGCTTCTCCCGCATGGGTCCGCACGCGGCCACGTAACGCACATTGGCCGTCAGGGCGGGATCGCGTATCTGTGTCGTGACATCGACGCCGTCAACGGCGACCTGCATCCCGCCATCGGACACCTCGAACTGAAAGCGGTGGCGGTCGATGACGGGAACCAGTTGGGCGGGGTCTTCCATGTCGACACGGTCCTGAAGAGCGGCCCAGGTGACGGCGCGATACATGGCGCCGGTGTCGAGAAAGGTGGCGCCGATACGGGCCGCCAGGAGCCGGGACATCGTGCTCTTGCCGCTGCCCGCGGGACCGTCGATGGTAACCACCAATGCACCAGTCGAACGGGGGAACGGGTGAACGGGCGAAGGGGCGACATCCCGGGTCTCGCCCTTTCGCTCGTTCGCCGTTTCGCCCATTCCCAAGTTTTGCGTTTTCATCCCTGTCAACCTCGGGCGTCTTCGTCGGGGATGGGTCCCTTGGGGTCGGGGCACCGGCCGCAGCCCGCGCGGGACGCACCGACCTTGACGGCGATCACGCTCGTATCGTCCACCTGCCGGGCGAGGCCCGCGAAACGCCGGCGGTAAGCCAGCACGTTGCGGATCAGATGGTCCGCGGGACACTCCATGAACTGGCGTGCCGCCTGCAACATGCGTTCCCGGCCCCAGAGCTCGCCATTGAAGTCCATCGCGTCGACGAGTCCGTCGGTATAGAACAGGAGGCAGTCGCCGTCCTGGAGTTTGACGGTTTCGATTTCGTATTCCGCGCGGGGGTCGACGCCCAGCACGAGGCCGCCCTTCCCCAGGTCCAGGACCTGGTTGCCCCGAATCAGGACCGTCGGCTCGTGGCCACAGTTGCAGTAGGTGATCGTTTTCTCGACGGCGTCGATCGTCGCGTGGAAGAGCGTGATGAACTCGCCGTCCGAGCACTCGATGCAGGCCATCTTGTTGAAATTCTCGACCCCGTTTTTCGTACGGACGATGCTGCGCTGAGCCATGCTAACTTCGGCTTCGCTGCCCACGATGCGGCGCACGGCGCCGCGAAAACCTTCGGTATAGGCCTGCACCGCCCCGCGGAACCAGCTCATCATGATCGCCGCCGGGACGCCCTTGCCGATCACGTCGGCGATGGTCACGACGACCCGCCCATCGCTGATCGGGGTAAAATCGTAGAAGTCCCCGCCCACGTCGAAGCACGGGATATAGGTCGCGGCGATGTCCAGCCCCTTGATCAGCGGAGCTTTCTCGGGAATCATCCGGCGTTGAATCAGGCCCGCCAGCCGCATCTGTTCCGCGATCCGCTGCCCGGCGATGGCCTCGCTGTACAGCTTGGCGTTGGTGATCGCGACAGCGCACTGCGAAGCGACCGCCCGGGCCACGGCGGTATCCTCGTGCACGAACCCGTTGGGCTTGGGACTGTAGAGACGGAGGACCCCGATAGGTTTGCCGCGGAAACGCATGGCGACCGTCAGCTGGCTGACCAGCCCTTCTCGGAGGGTGATATCCTGGTACTGGATGCGTTTGTCGTCGCGCATATCCGGAATGACCACCGCCTCCCCGGCGAAGGCCGCCTTGATGACGGCATCGTCCTTGGTTACCGGGCCTTTGTTACGGTAGGCCTCGCTCAGGCCGTAGGTGCTGCGCATCTTCAGGTCGTTGGTCTCTTCGTCCAACAGCCGGATGGAGCAGGCCCTGGCCCCCACGATCTTGACCGCCGCCTCCGCCAGCCGTTCCAGCACTTCCGGCAGCGAGAATTCGCCCGCGACCAGCGTGCTGAGCTGGTATATCTGGTCTTGTCTTTCAGTTTCTTCTTTTGTGCGTTTCATGCATCATCGAGTGTTCGATCAAGGCGGCACATTATAAATCAGACCGGGCCCGAGGTGAAGGAGATTCCCGCACACCAAATCAGGGGATGCGACGAGTTTTGCAGTTCAGGATTTACGATTCACCGGTCCTTCACTATGCTATGGCCATGGAACAGACGGCCAAACTTGTCATCTTCACGGGGCACGTGCAGGGAGTGGGCTTCCGGTACACGGCCCAGGGTATCGCCCGGCAGTACCCGGTGAGCGGGTACGTGCGGAACCAGCTGGACGGCACGGTCGAGATGCTGGTCCAGGGAACCGACGCCGACATCGACAACTTCATTCGGGACGTCCAGCAGGAATTCGAAGGGTTCATCCGCGAGACTCGCATCGAGCCCATCGTATACACCCCCCGTTACACCGATTTCCGCATCATGCACTGATTCCCCGGCAAAAATCCCTCCGGGAATGCGGAATTCACTGAGGTCCTGTCGTTCGCCAGCCTGCTATTGCTGTTTATGAACATCAAAGCGTTCTGGCTGACGCCCACAAGGGCGACGCTGAGCTTCCTTGCCGATGACGCCTCGACGTTGTCGGCAGCGCTCGCCTTTTACGCCGTTCTTTCCCTGGCGCCCTTGCTGGTCCTCGCGGTCACCGTCCTCGGACTTCTCGGCGGCGACACCCAGCAACAGGTCATCGAGCAAACCAAGACCTTGATGGGACCCGAAGCCGGCAAGGGCATCGATTCACTGTTGGTCAACGCCAAGGCGCAACGCGTGGACGCCACAGCCTCCGCGCTCATCAGCCTGGCCGTCCTCTTCCTCTCGGCGACCACCGTGTTCGGGCAGTTGCAGCACTCTCTCAATCGCGTGTTCAATGTGCAGCCTGATCTCCGGCATGTTGTTCCACCTGGGCCAGCACGCGATCGGATGGTATCTCGCCTCGAAGGGGACGCAGTCTCTCTACGGAGCGGCCGGCACCCTCGTCCTGCTGCTGCTGTGGCTGTTCTACTCCACGATGATCGTCCTGTTCGGCGCCGAGCTGACGCAGGCGTACGGCGCATGTTGCGGGCGTCAGATCGTGCCCAATCAGTTTGCGGAATGGAACCCCAGGGCCGCCGATCGGCGCGAGTGCCCTCCCGAGAACGTTGGGCGATCAGAGCAGTCATAGCAGGTGAAACCCGTTACTTCGCCGGGGTCGTGCCGATGATCTCGTCGAAGACCGCTTTCCCGATCTGCGTCTTCATGCCGCGCCACGTCGAGCCGATCGCCGCGGCATCGTCGACACTCAACTCCCCCTTGGACACTGCGGGCAACACGCGCCGGATGCTCGTAAAATCGTCCACCGTCGTCTGCGAGATCGTCCGCACGTGCCGGAAGGCATGGTGATTCGACCTCTCGTCCTGCGGCCATTCCAGACACAGAGCCCCATGGCCGTAACGATACATCCGAAACAACGTGCGATCCTCCAGAAAACCGTATGTCTCGATCTCCCGTCCAAAGCGGGCGACGCGGCTTTGAGGCGTCGTCTTCTCCAACGCCAGGATCCACGTGCTCCCCGCCACGGGAATGAAGGACGGAATCGTGAACCCCTCCGGCAGATCGGGGGCCAGCCGGTCGCAGATGAAGACCGCGGGGATGGGGGCTTCACCCTTGATCATCTCCACGCACCGCATCATCCGGACGCCGAACTTCTCCTGCGCCGACCAGTACTTGTCCAGGAAGGCCAACACCTGGTTCGTGGGCAGCCCCCGGGTCGTAATGTCCCTCGGGTACTCGAAGACGCCGACGACGATATTCGGGTCCAGAAAGGCCTCGGCGAAGGCCGCGATCGGGTTGGAGCGGGCGATCAACAACAGTTCTTTCGTGGGGGCCGGAGCTTCCGGCGGCTCTTCCGGACTCTTCGGGGCTGTAGTGGCGACCGGCGGATCCTGGCCGAGCGACGTCAGAGATGCGATCAACAATAGAGACAGCACAGAGTAGAGTTTCATAGGTACCTCTGTCTTTTCAGACACCAACCATCCCTGCCTCTATGACTATTGTATCCGGGAAGTACTATCGGTCAAACAAATAATGCCTCTCCCCTGCCGCAGGTGGGATGTCCCCCACCCCTGCGTCCCAAAAAGAACGGGCGACATCGTCCGTTCCGGCCCCCGTTCCGCCCACCGGGGGTGGCGGGACACTCGCGCCGATCCCGGCCCGGATCGTGCTCGGGGAGAAGCGGAGTGAATTGACCGGCGGTCTTGGCCGAAGACAGACTGCGCGTAACCATCACGTGACACTGTTGGGGCCCTGATTCTCCAACAATGGGCAGGGAATTCCAGGGCAGAAAACACATAGGGTGGCTGACGTGCCCTCCGGCACATGGAACTGGCCGCGTGCCAGGCGTTCGAGGTCCGGTTATGAAACACGGCATTCTCCTGGTTGGTGTTCTGTTCTTGACATGTCGCCTCACCTTCGCTGTTCCGCCGGAAGGCGACGCGGAGCCGAACTACATCGACATGAGCCTCGAGCAGTTGCTGGACGTGCAGATCGTCTCCGCCGCGCGCCGCGCGCAGCCGCTCCACGAGTCGGCCGCCGCCGTGGGCGTGTTGACGGCCGAGGAGATTCAGGCCAGCGGCCTGACGACGATCCCCGAGTTGCTGGCGCTGATCCCCGCCGTGGACGTGCGCCGCGTGGACCGGACCCGGTATATCGTGGGCGTGCGCGGCCTGGCCGGCATGTACTCGGACCGGACCCTGGTCCTCATCGACGGGCGCGATGCCCTGAATCCCGCGTGGGGAGCGCCCGACTGGCTGCACCTGCCCGTGCTCATCGAGGACATCGAGCGCATCGAAGTGCTGCGCGGCCCCGGCGGCGGAGTCTGGGGGGCCAACGCGTTCACGGGCGTCATTAACATCATCACCAAGAAGCCCCAGGACGCGGCCGGCGGTCTCGTCACCAGCACGGTCACCCAGTACGGCGACACCTATTCGCAACTCCGCTACGGCGAGACCCAGGGCAATCTCGCCTGGCGCGCCTCCGCCGGGTATGAAGACGTGAAGAACTCCGACGAAGCCGGTGCAGGCCGGATGGTGTCCGGTTTTCCGGCCCTGAATGGGTTGATGGGATTCTCCGCCTTCGAGGCCCGCGATTTTGCCCGCGTCTGGCGGTTCGACAATGATCTGAGCTACAAAGTCAACGATGACACCAAGCTGGGATTCGGCCTGGGTCATGCCAATTCCGAGCGAGGAGACCGGGAACTCGCGGGGCAAATGCCGCACGAAGATGGTCGGGCCGGCAACACCAGACTCTTCAGTCGGATCGACCACGCGTTCGACGCGGAAACAACAGGATACCTGCAATGGTTCGGCAACTACTCCGTGGTCCACGCACCGGAAACGATTCGCAGGTATGCGTATTACGCGGACGACGTGGAAGGTCAGCTTCAGTTCCCGCTGGGTGACAGGCACAAGGTCACCACCGGCGGCAATCTGCGGTGGACCCACATCAGCAGCGATAGAGGGGTGGGCGACCCCGGCGTGTATTTCTCCGAAGGGGCCTTCGATGACTATTGGGCCGGATTGTACCTGGTCGATCGTTATCGACTGACGGACCGCTGGGCGGTGGAGACGCAGGGTCGGATCGACCACTACAGTGCCACCGACTTCGATTGGTCCGGCCGTCTGACGGCTCTCTACGCCATCGATGAGCAGGAGCATCATGTCGTTCGCGCAGGCGTAGCGAGATCGTTCCGAGCCCCCGGAGTGATGCTGCGCGAGCTGAGAATGAACTCGCTGGGCGGCTTGTTCAACGTGGTCGAGAATCCCCGGGATTTGGACAACGAGACGACCCACGCCCTCGAGGCCGGTTATGTCGGCTCCCTTTCGGATCGGCTCCAGATCCAGGTGGACACGTACTACCAGCGTATGGAGCACCTGCTCGGCACGGTCAACGAGACCAGCAACACCATGTACGGGCCGGTGACGAACAGCCATTTCGCCAACCTGGGTGGGGCCGACGCGTATGGCGGCGAAGTTGAGGTCAGTTACGCCCTGAACCCCCACCGCTGCGCCGTTTGGTATGCCTACAACGAGCTCGCCACCGACCACTCCGACGATGCGGTCCGCGCCTACTTTCCGGCGCGCCACAAGGTGGGCGTCCGCTACAGCTACCGCATCACCGATGCGACATTCTTCAACGCCAACTACGTGTACAACGACGCGATTCACATCAACGCTTCGAACTCGCCGACCTGGGATACCCCCGTCAGCCACCGGCTCGATTTGACGCTGACGCAGAAGCTGTTCGGCGACCGGACGGACCTCGCGCTGGGCGTGGCGGACGTCCTCAACGAGACGAACGGGCCCGTCTATGACGTCAGCTATTTCACCAGCTACGAGACGCCGGGACGCACGTTCTTCCTGCGATTGCGCCACCGCTTCTAAACCCCTGCCGACCCATCCGCAGAGCCGGACATGAGGATTGCCTTCACGAGCCAATCCCGGTAGGCTATGCGCCCGCCGGGCCGCGGCGTGTGCGCGGCCGAGGCCGCAAGGCCGACAGGCGTATCGGAACATGAAGAACGAAGGGGTCACGTCATGAGAGCACGGTGGTATCGCGTTGCCACGCAGGTCACGGTGGCATCCCTGCTGGTCCTGCTCGCTGCGTCGAGCGCAGCGGCGCAAAGCCCGGCATCCGTCAAAGTCGATTACACGATCAATCCGCAGAAAGTGCTCAACCGCATCGACGAGAAGGTCTACGGCCATTTCTTCGAGCACATCTACCACTCGGCCAACGGCGGTCTGTGGGGCGAGCTGGTCTGGAACCGCAGCTTCGAGGAGAACTCCGCCGGGCAATGGTCCGTGAAGGACGACATGCTCGTACAGGCCGGCTCGGGCGACAACATCCGCCTGGACTTCGGCGACGCCAAGTGGACCGACTACGAGATGACGCTCGAAGCCCGCAAGACCGGCGGCAGCGAAGGCTTCCTCCTGCTCTTCCGCGTCGCGGGACCCGACGAATACTACTGGTATAACGCCGGCGGCTGGAACAATGTGTACAGCCAGTTGGAGAAAGCCTCCAAGGGCGCCGGCCGCGGCAGCGTCGGGCAGCGGGTCGACGGCAAGATCGACACCGACAAGTGGTACGCGATCCGCCTCCGCTGCGAAGGCAATCGCTATCAGATCTGGATCGACGGCAAGCAGATGCTCGACTACACCGATGCACAGGCCGCGCACCTGTCCGGCCGCGTCGGCCTTGGCACCTGGAACACCCTGGCCCAGTATCGCAAGATCAAGGTCACGTCACTTGATGGCAAGACCACGCTCTTCGAGGGCCTGCCCCAGGTCGGCCCGGCCGTGCAGGTCGCGCGGCATTGGTCGTTCTACGGCCCGGGCAGTTGCAGCCTCGTCAGCGAGGGTGCTTTCAACAGCTCTTTCTGCCAGGTCATTGAGACATCGTCCGGCGAGTCCGGTCTGAAACAGGCGGCGTTCAATGTCAACAAGGGCGAGACCTACGCCGGCTCCCTCTGGCTTCGTGGTTCGGCGCCGGAGGGCTTGGCCGTGCGACTTCTCAGTGGTGGCAAGCCCGTGGCCGAAGAGAAAATCGCCACGCCGACCAACGCCTGGAGCGGATTCAAATTCGAGCTTCGCCCACAGGTGTCCGACGCCAACGCGACGCTCCAGATCGCCGTCCTGGGCAAGGCCAAGGTCTGCATCGACCAGGTCAGCATGATGCCGCAATCATGGCAGAAGGCGGGCGGGTTCCGGCCGGATTTGCTCGAAGCGGTGGCGGCGATCAAGCCCCCGATTATCCGTTGGCCCGGCGGCTGCTTCGCCTCGCCCTACCGCTGGAAGGACGGTATCGGCCCGCAGGAGAACCGCCGGGTCACGCGCCGGCCTATGTGGGATGACCTCGACGTGGACAGTCTCGGCACAGGTGAATTCATCGCCCTGTGCCGTAAGGTCGGCGCCGAGCCGCTGCTGGTCATCAACATTGGGACACCGCAGTGGAACACCGACGCGACGACGAACGATTTCCTCCAGGATGCGCTGGACTGGATCGAATACTGCAACGGTCCGGCCGATTCCAAGTGGGGCAAGGTCCGCGCCGCCAACGGTCATCCGCAGCCGTACAATGTGAAGTACTGGGAGATCGACAACGAGACCTGGGGTTTCGGCATCGAGAACTACATCGCCTCCGTGAAGAAGTTCGCCCCCGCGCTGAAGAAGGCCGACCCTTCCATCAAGCTGGCGGCCTGCGGCAGCGCGGGGATCAATCCCGACCCGAACGACACGAACGGGCTGAAGTGGAATCGTCTGCTGATCGAAAGCTGCGCGACGCTGATCGACTACGTGAGCATTCATCACTACGAGAGTCCCGATCTCTTCGCCGAAGGGCCGCGAAACTTCGAGCGATTCCTCCGTCTGACTAACGAGCTGATCGCCAGGTCGGCCAATCCCAAGTTGAAGATCTACTGCTCCGAGTGGAACGCCCAGAGCATCGACTGGCGGACCGGCCTCTATGCCGGCGGCGTGCTCAACAGTTTCGAGCGTTGCGGCGACGTCTTCGAGATCGGCGGCCCGGCCCTGTTCCTCCGCCACGTCTCGGCGACCGACTGGAACAACGCATTCATCAACTTCGACCAGAAGTCCTGGTTCCCGGCCCCGAACTATGTCGTGATGCAGTTGTGGCGCAATCACTACGCCCCGCATCGCATCGAAATCACACCTGATGCGGGCGCGCTCAACACCGTGGCGACCAGATCCGCCGACGGCAAGATGCTGTACGTCAAGTGCGTCAACCCCGGCCAGTCTCCGGCCGACGTAACGCTGACTCTGGCCGGCGTCTCCGCTCCTGCCAAGGCGACGATGGAAGTCGTCGCCCCCGGCTCGCTCCAGGCTCGCAACTCCCTGGACAATCCGAAGGCGGTGCGCGCCGAGTCCGGCGCGGTACGCCTCGACTCCGGCAAGGCCGTCTTCACCCTCCCGGCCCTCTCCGCCGCGGTTGTGACGCTCCGACTGTAGACAGCCAACGTCCTCCCGGCCCTGCCCACGCGCGGGGCCGGGGGACTTCATTCACAGCCGCCCTTTCGCTCCTGTCCGGCGGGTCCCACAGCAGATTTTGCTGTTCTTTCGCCGATAATCACCCTACAATAGGCCATAGACTTCCGCTCGTGCGCAGTGTCCTTGTCGCGACAACGAGTGTGCCTGAGGACTGTCCTGGAGAGGATTATGTGGTGCAAACTGGGGACGTGGGTGGCGGTTCTGGCTCTGTGCGTCGGCGCAACGTTCTACGAGATGCCGAATGTCAGTCGAGTCCGGCGGTTCCACGCTCAGATCGGCGGCGCTCTCCGACACAATGCAGCAGCACTCGTACCCGCTTCTATAACCGCCCAGGACCCGGAGGCGGGTGACATCCTGCGTCACTATGTGCAGGGTTCCGTCGAAGATCCCAACATTGTCGGCCTGGCGGCTCTGGCCCGGAAGTATCCGCAGAATGAACTGTTTCCATACGAACTCGCCCGCCGGCAGATGAAGATTCCTCATGCGGACTATCCGCCGGCTCCGGACCTGGCCGACAGGCTCATAGCCCTCAATCCCTCCAACGCCTGCTATCGCTATCTGCGCGGTTGGATTGTCCTGGAAGGACCGGAGGGACCCGAGCGAGTGAAGAACGCCCTCGCTGAATTCGAGGCGGGCCACCGTCTTCCCCAGTTCTACCAGCCGTATAGCCTGTACAAGCCGCGCATCGACCGGCTGTGCGAAGAGGCTGTTCTAGGCTACTACGATCGCCCTCGCATCTGGCCCTTCTACTGGGAGTTGATCACCCTCATCACTCACGCGCACGAAAGCACGTCCGGATTCGATACCGCATCGTTCGATCGACTGACCGCGTCAGCCTCCACCATGGCCGGCCGAATGATCGAGAGCCCCCACGACAACGGGTCTCTCACCGAGGGCATCATGCTTCAGAGAGTGGCCGAGGCCGCCCGACTGAGGAACCTGGACTTGACAGAGGAGCAGGCCCGCCAGACGAGGTTCCGGCTGAGTCAGGCCCTTGCGCTGGATGATATGAACGCGCACTGGCCTCCAGACTCCGTCAACCTGCATCTGATTTCGCTCTCGGCCCATGCCATGATGTATCCCCTGTGCTATGCCACCGTCGCGATTGTTTTCGCGATCGGCCTGCGTCTGAGAAGAACGAGCGGCCCCGATGAGGGCAGACGCCGTACGCCGCTACGCGCGACATACATTCGGCCTCATCTTCTTTGTTCTGCTGACCCTGAGCCTGGCATGGCGTCTCTGCCGGCCGACATCCAATCTTGCGAGTAGTATCGGTACCGGCTACTCCTTTCTGTGGTATATATATCTCCTGAGCCTGGCCTGTATCGGCTCGGGAACAATCGCCGGGTCGCGGTCGTTTCGCGTGTGCGCATGCGGACTTCTCGCTCTTAACGGGACAGTTCTGATCTTCCTGGGCCGCGTCGGCGCCTGTCCGCCTGACAGGGATCTGCTGGCGAGATTGCTGCCCTCCCTGGCCTTCTGGCTTGCTTTCTGCGTGCTCATCGCGCTGATCCTTCTCCACACGCGGCCGGCGCCGGCACAGGCTCTCCGCGGTGCGGCGATCTTTGCCCTTATGGGCTGGGCGATGGCCCTGATACATTTCGACATGTTCGGCGACCATTGGCGACGCACAAGCGACCTGTACGCCGCCCCCTTGTCGGCACGCCATTCCATCCCCCAAGCCACGCAGGAGACGTACGAGCGTATCGTGCTGTCGGGAGAACCGGCCTCGTATCTGGACGACAAGACGAACGCCTTGCCTGCGCACATCGCCTACGCAGCGCCCACCGACATGAAAGCGTTTCTGGCCAAACGTCAGGCCGAAGGCAAGCCCCTCACGAAGTTGCAGCTCTACAGTATCCTGACACAGTGCGGCCGCGACGTACGCCCGACCATTCTCAACGCTCTGCAGACGCTCGCTTCCCCAGGCACCGGCAAGGCCGTCCGTGCGGGATAGGACAGCAGCCGCATCGGCTCCGGCGCCGTTCTTCCACCTTCCGACTTTCGCTTCCGCGCCCGGCGTTTTCGCTTTCTTTTTTTGAGAATCGCGGTATAATAAGGCCCTTCATACGTGGGCCGCCTGCTGATGCGAACCCATGTTTGCCGTGTCTGGGAGGACACCGTGATGAAAAGGACTGTTCTAGGCAAAACGGGCGTGTGGGTTGCGGCACTGGCCCTCTGCGTAGGCGCGACCCTCTACGAAATGCCGAACATCGACCGAGTCCGTCGTTATCGTGCCCACCTTCACACCCCTGTCACCGACCTGCGCACCGCCGCTCTGTCGAACCGTGTGCAGGCGGAAGACCCCGAGGCGAGTGACATCCTGCACTACAGCCTGCAATGCTCCCGCGGCGCGCCGAGTCCAGACACCTTGGCGACGCTGGTGGCCACGTATCCGGAGAACGAATTTCTCCTGTGCCAACTGGCCCGGCAGCAGTTGAAAGCTCCGCGTGCGGATCAGCCCGGCGCCGCAGAACTGGCGGATCGTCTGCTGACGCTCGATCCGGAGAACGCCTGGTACCGGTACCTGAGAGGCTGGACCCTTCTGGCCGGCCCCGGTGGATCGGAGCGGATCAAGGCGGCGCTGGGGGAATTCGAGGCCGGCCACCTTCTGCCGCAGCTGCACCCGCCCTACCGGCACTACAAGCAACGCGTCGACCGCCTGTGCGAAGCGGCGGTTCTGGGCTACAGCAGTCGGCCCCTCATCCTGTCGTTTGCCGCGGACCTCACGGCGTTCCTCTCCCGCACACGTCCGCCGCACACAGAGATCAGCCGCACGTCGTTCGAGCGGTTGACCGCCTCCGCCGCGGTGATCGCCAACGGCATGATCGAGAACGCGTACGATCTGACTTCACTGCGCGAGGGGTGCCTGCTGCTGCGGGCCGCCCACCAGGCCCGGCTCAGAGAGCTGGACCTGACGGAAACCCAGGCGCGGGAGACGCGGCTGCAGTTGGCGCGGGCCGTGGCGGTGGAGGGTCTGTACGGGCAGTGGCCCCCCAACGATTTGAACCGTGGCCTGATCTCCCTGGCGGCCCATGTCACCTGGCTGCCGCTGTGGGGCATTGCGATAGGCGTGGTTCTGGCTGTCTGGGCGGCACGTGCAAGGCTCCTGTTCACGCGGGCACCACTCATCGCCGGAATTCTCGTTCTGCTGCTGTTCACCGTGATCCTGATCGCACAGAGCTGCAACGCTCGCTCCATCCTGGCGGAGGTCCCGCTGTTCGAGGCCTCTGTCGTATGGCTGGTGTACCTCGCTGGCTTCGCCCTGATCGGCACGCCGGGAAGCATCAGCGCGCCCCGCGTCGGCCTGCCGGCCAGTGGACTCTTGTGCCTCAACGGTCTGATGTTCCTCGTGGCCGGCCGGCCGGACCTCTGTCTGAGCGGCCCGAATCCCTGGACCATGTGGCTTCCCCCCATCGTATTCTGGGCCACTCTCTGCGTTCTGCTGGCCGTCCTGCTCCGGGACATTCGGCCGCGGCCTGCGCGACCCCTCCGCATTGCCGCCTTGTTCGTCGTGACGGGTTGGGCCCTTACACTGATGTACGCCGACACGTTCGGCGCTCATTGGCGCCATGTCGATCATCTGTATGCCGATTCGCTGTCGGTCCAACGGCCGCTGCCACAGGCGACGCGGGAGACCTACGAGCGTGTGATCCTCGCCGGGACGCCGGCACCGCGCGGAGCCGATGAGTTGTATGCGTTGCCCGCCTATATCGCTTACGCCGGGCCGCAGGATATGGAGGCGTTTCTCGCCCGGCGGCAGTTCGCGGGCCAGGCGGTCACCCGGTCGCAACTGCACAACATCCTCCAGCAGTGCGGCCTCGATGTCCGGCCGATCATCCTCAACGCCCTCCAGAGCCTGGACACTCAGAACGCCGCCCCCGAAATCCCCACGCGCCCCGGCAAGCGTCCCACCTATGCCGCCAACAGCGGCACCACCGCCATGGCCTCCTAGTCACGTCGGCGCGGGAACTGCGAGGATCCTGCCCGGATCCGCCCGCGGAGGCGGGCCGTCATTGGCAGGCTCACCCCCGCGAAGCGTCCGTTCCTGTCGACTATTTGAACTGGAAGAACAGCCCGATGGAGAACTCGGCAGCCTTGATCTTCTTGTTGCCGCCCGTCCGATGGTTCTCGATCTCGACCGAGGCGGTGTCGCACGCCGCTTCGACACCCAGGGAGACATGGTCGCTTTTCAGGAATTCCAGACCGACCGCTCCCACTACACCGACGTTGCTCTTGTCATAGAAGTCGCCGTCAGCCAGGTGATACGATGGACCGCCGCGCACATAGGGTGACACCGGCCAATCACTTCCGAACCGGTATCCGACGTAAGCGCTGAGCGGCAGTTGCCAGTGAGTGTAGCTGTCGTCGGAATCGCCCCAGTAGTCGTCCACTTCCACCATCACGTACATGAACGGTCCCAGTCCGCCGCCGACCAGGAGTCCGTTCTCCCACTGATAGTACGGATAGAACGATATGCCCACGGGCCACTCGAAGGTATCGCCGTCATAGTCGTAACCCGATCCGAGGGCATCATATACCGCGTTGTCCTCGTATAGATCGACCAGGTCGCTGAAGCCATCAAAGTAGCTGAGCTGCAACCGATACCGCATGCCGGCGTCGGCGGCCTGGGTGCGCTGCTCGCGTTTCGTCTGACGCCGGAAGCCCAAGCTCGCGTGTTCAGCCCCGACCTGATGCGTCCCCCCGGCGCCCGGCCCGAACGCGACTTCCTCCAACGGTGCATTCAGTG
>CAYQXM010000063.1:31298-33290 GCA_964421295.1 uncultured Pirellulales bacterium | reverse complement strand
CCAAGGAAGAAAGCAAGACCAACAAACAGACGGAACCTGCCACAGCGGCCGCCGCCAGTGGCAATGGCGCCGCTCCGGCCGGATCAAGCAAGAGCGATGAAGTCACCACGACGGAATACCAGGTCGGCAAGACCGTCAAGCAACAGGTGATCCTGCCCGGCGCGATCAAGTCGCTGTCCGTGGCGGCCTTCGTCGATCTCTCGGTCGGCGATGCCAACGCGACACCCGCCGGCGCCCAGCCTGCGGTCATCATGCAGGTGGCGGACGTCGAACAGATCATCAAGACGGCACTCGGTCTCAAGGAGTCCGATTCGCTCAAGGTCGTCAATGCGAAATTCCACAAGGTCAAAGACGTACTGCCGATGGACGAGGCCCCCAGCGTCTGGCCCCGGTATCTGGCGTTGGCGAGCCACCTGTCGCTCGGCGTCATGGCGGTCTGTGCGTTGCTGGTGCTCCGCATCTTCCTGAAGGCACGGAACAAGGCCATGGCCGTCGAGGCGACCACCGCCCAGGCGTTGCCCAGCCCGGCGGCACCGGCGGGCGCGCTGATGGCGCCGATCGAGTCTCCCAACGAATCCCTCATGCTTCAGCGACAGATCACGCACGCTCTGAGAAACAACCCGCAGCAAGTGAGAGAGATGTTCCTCAGTTGGATTGAAGACAAGGAGTAGTCACACGTGCTGACACGGAAACAAAAGGCAGCGCTTCTGCTGACCAGTCTCGATGTAGCCACGGTCGGAGAGCTCCTCAAAGGAGTCGATCCGAAGACCGTTCAGGAATTGGCCGTCGAGTTGGGATATCTGGATGCCGCCGGGCACCGCAATGCCCGACAAACGGCGGAGATCGCCCGCCAGTTCTACAGCTCCCTCCAGACCCAGAGCGGCGGCAGCTTTCATTTCAAGAGCTTCCTGCGCGAAATGCTCAAGAGCACCGTGGGCGAGGATAAGACCAAGCAAATTCAGCAGGAGATTCACGACGTCCTGCAGAAGCGCGATCCCTTCATGGCCATTCGCTCGACCGATGTCCAGAGCCTTTCGACGGTGCTGGAGACCGAGCACCCTCAGGCCGTGGCGGTCGTGCTGTCCGAGCTGCCTCCCAAGAAGGGATCGGAAATCCTCGGCCGGTTGCAGGAAGGAGTCCGCGTCAGCGCGATCAGCCGGATGACCACACTCAGCAGCGTCACCGCCGAAGCCAAGGCGCGCATCGCGCAGATGGTCAGCCAGCGTCTGGCCACTCTCAGCGCCGGCTCCCAGGCCGCGGGGGCACAGGCCGCTCCGGAGGAATCCCTGCGTAAGGTGGCGGTTATCGTGCGAAACCTCGAAAAGACCGTGCGCGATGGCGTGCTCGAGGCGATCGTCCAGAAGGACAAGGATGCCGGCGAGAAGGTCATGAGTCTCATGGTCGTCTGGGAAGACCTTCCCATGGTGGCCGACAAGACGCTGCAGCAGAGCCTGCGTGGCATCAACGAACAGCAACTGGCCCTGGCATTGTACGAAGCCGCCGAGGACGTTGCGAAGAAGATTCGTTCGAACATATCCGCACGTGCCTCCCAGATGATCGACGAAGAAATGTCCCTGATGAGCACCCCCAAGAAGGACGACATCCGGGCCGCCCGCGAGAAGATCGTGGCGGTATTGCGGGACTTGAACAGCAAGGGAGAACTGGCTTTCACGGAAGAGTCGTAGCATGGCGGAAACCCTGCGAATCAGTTTAGCGAAAGGCGTGTCCGGCGTCTCACAGATCGCCGACTCGGGAGCACAGCCCGCGCCGTCCGGCCGGGACGGTACTCCACAGGCGGTCGTGATCAGCCCGCAGTCGGATGGCAGTGCGGAACGACAGAAGAAGGACTTGGCCCAGCTGTGCGCCACGATCGGTAATCTGGCCGGCAGACTGGACCACCTCTATGAGCAGACCGTGATCCACAGCCGCGGGGACATCGTCCGGCTGGCGGTGGAGATCGCCCGCAAGATCGTCATGTGCGAAATCCCCAAG
>CAYQXM010000063.1:0-31288 GCA_964421295.1 uncultured Pirellulales bacterium | reverse complement strand
ATTCACGCGATCATCGAAGAAGCCTTGAAGGGTGTCCCGACCCACCAGAATCTCGTCGTGCGTGTGAACCCGCAGGACGCCCCGCTGTGCCAGCAATTACAGGAGGAACAGCCGGACAGTGAATTCGCCAAGCTGCAATTCGCGGCGGATTGGAGCATCGCCCGGGCGAACTGCCTGATCGAGACGCCCAAGGGTGTCGTCCGGTCGTTTGTTGAAGAGGGTCTGGAGCGTATCCGGGAAGCCCTGGAGAAATCGCAATAGTCATGGTCAACAACGCTACAATCGACTTTGCCAAGTTCCACGCCGTTCTGCGCGGCGTCAAGATCGCCAACTGCGAAGGCGCGGTGGTCCGCGTGTCGGGCTCGACTGTGGAATCCGCCGGCCCGGTCCTCGGCCTGGGCGAGTTGTGCGGCATTCACATCCGCGGCGGCCGCCGCGTCCTGGCGGAAGTCGTCGGCTTCAAGCAGGATCATCTGATCCTGCTGCCCCTGGAACACATCGAAGGGATTTCCCCAGGGGATACGGTGACGGGCCGCACCACGCCCCGCCATATCATGCTCAGCACGCAGGTCCTCGGTCGTGTTCTTGACGGGCTGGGCCAACCGATCGACGGCAAGGGTCCGCTCGTCGGTCTAGACAAGCGGCCTCTGGATGTGAGCAGTCCCTCCCCGCTGAGTCGGGAGAAGATCAAGACCCCGCTGGCGCTCGGTATTCGATCCATCGACGGACTCCTGACGTGTGGCCGGGGCCAACGCGTCGGCATCTTCGCCGGCAGCGGCGTCGGCAAGAGCGTCCTGCTCGGCGACATCGCGGTTTCCAGCGATGCCGACGTGAACGTCGTCGCCCTGATCGGGGAGCGCGGCCGCGAGGTGCGCGAGTTCCTCGAAGAGAACCTGGGCCCGGAAGGCCTGGCCCGCAGCGTCGTGGTCGTGGCCACCTCCGACACACCTCCGATCCAGCGGGTCAAAGCGGCTTTCATGGCCGTGACCATTGCCGAGTATTTCAGAGACCAGGTAGGCAACGTCCTGTTCATGATGGACTCGCTGACGCGATTTGCCCAAGCGCAGCGCGAGATCGGCCTGGCAGCGGGTGAGCCCGCCGCGACCAAGGGATACTGCCCCAGCGTTTTTTCGCTTCTGCCGCGGCTGGTCGAGCGGCTGGGGTGTTCGCAGACCGGCAGCATCACCGGCATTCTGACCGTCCTGGCCGAGAATGATGACCTGAACGACCCGGTGGCCGACAGCGCCCGCAGCCTGCTGGATGGGCACATCGTGCTGTCGAGAGCCCTGGCGGCCCGGGGTCACTATCCGGCCATCGACATTCTGCAGAGCGTCAGCCGCCTGATGCCGGCGGTCACCAGCAAGGAACATCGCCTGGCGGCACAGAAGCTCAAGGAAATCTATGCGACGTATGCCGACGCGGAAGACCTGATCAACATCGGGGCGTTCTCGCCCGGCAGCAACCGACGCATCGACGGCGCGATCAGTCTGATCGACCGGATCAACGCATTCCTGATCCAGCCGGTACGACAGAGAACGTCCTTGGAAGAAACCGTGAAGCAACTGACGACGATCTCCGGCTCCTGGGATCAGTTGCTGGGCCTGAAGACTTGAAAGGGAGCGATTCTGAATGAAACGATTTGTATGGCGTTTGCAGAGAGTGCTCGACGTCAGGGTCAAGCAGGAGCAGCTCAAGAGGACAGAGCTGTTCCGCGTTACTCAGGAGTTGGCCGAAAAACGCACGGAATTGCTGCTGCGACAGCAGATGCTGCAGGAAGCATTAGCTACGGTGGGCACGGAACGCACCGCCCAGCGCATCGGAGAGCAGGAGATGGCGCTGCGGTATGCCGCCACGAACGACGAGCTGATTCGGAAGGTCAAAGAGGCGATCCGCAGCCTGGATATCCGCCAGAAAGAGAAACTGGCGGAGCTTCTGGCAGTGCGCCAGTCACGAGAAGCTCTCGAACGACTCCGGGAGGATACCCGGCAGCGTTATATACAGGAGCAGGAGAAGCTCGATCAGAAGGAATCCGACGAGCGGGCGGTGTTCGCTTTCAGCAGGAGCAGATGACAGGCCGTAGAGGGGAGGCTGTACCGCAGCCCTTCGCCTGCAACCTGTTTTCGGAAACGGAGTACTCGAAATGAACAAGAAAGTGATGTTGATTACTATCGCCCTGGGCGGGTTGGGGTTCGCCGGCGCTCTGGCCGTGGGGTGGTTCACGACTCCGGCCGCCAGCGTTGCCGCACCGGCCCCGGCTGCGGAGGCCCCCAAATCCCCCCTCCCCGCGGCAGCGAACACTGCGGGCGGGCCTCATCTGATTCCACCCCCCTCAGGCAATCCGGAGAACGAGAACCTGCTCGCCATGACCCAGGAGCAACTTCAGGAGCTCATCGGCGAAGTGCGTGAGACGATCCAGGAGTACAACAGGAAACTGGCGAGTCTGGAGAAGGAAAAGGAGCGTTTCCGGATGGCGCAGCAGACGCTGAAGAAGGACATCGAAACGCTGAACAACATGCGTACCGAGCTGGCGACGGCCGTGGCCGACCTCAAGAACGAGCGGGATCAACTCCAGAAGACGCGGGTACAGATCGACCAGGCGGAGAAGGGGAATCTGCAGGCCATCGCCACCGCCTACGACAAGATGGACCCGGCTCGCGCCAGCGAAATCCTGACGAGCATGGTCAAGGGACAGACCTCGAACGGTGGCCGCGGCTCCAGTGCAGACGACGCCGTCAAGATTCTGCACTACATGCAGGAGCGGACCAAAGCCAAGGTGCTGGCCGAGATGGTGACGACAGAACCCGCCCTGGCGGCGCTGGTTTGCCAAAGGCTCAAACAAATCAACGAAGTGAATTAGTTCTCATCTCCCTGCCGTGGGTTTAGCGCACGGAGTGTCAAGTTTTCGGACAACACGACCAGTCCTCAGTCGCGTCCGCCCTTCACCACAACACGCCAACGCCATTCTCCCTCCGGCACGGAATTTGCACATCTTCCCGCCGTAACCGCATATTCGCGGATAATAGGACACGGCGCGTGCATATTCATTACGTATCGCTGACAGCTTTGATGGTGCTGGCTCTGGGCAGCCAGGCCGTTGGACAGGCCGACCCACCGATCGGTCCGAACGATGCGAACTCCCCGATGGAGTCGGTCGTGCCTGCGAACCCGGACGCGAACGCGGCAGATCCGTTCAGCGGCTCGGCCGGCATGCCGAATCTGCTGCCGAGAATGATCCTGTCGATCGTGCTCGTCATGGGCCTGGGCGTCGCGGCCCTGTTCTTGTCCAAGAAGGTGCTTCCCAGGGTGACGCGGGGCTCTGCCAAGGAGATCCGCGTGGTGGAAACCATCTACCTCGGTCCCCGCAAGGCTCTGCATCTGGTCGAAGTCGGTCACCGCAAGCTGCTAATCGGCAGCACCAACGAGAGTATCACGCCGCTGGCCACATTGAGTGATGAATGGTTGGATATGCCCAAGTCTGCGGCGGATGACATAGTGAGTCTCTGAATGCGTTCGATAAGAAATAGAATCATTCTGGTGTGCGTGATTGTCCCGGCACTGGCGTCCCTGTGTCAGGCGCAGTCGACGACAACCAATGGGGCCAATCGCACGCGGATGCCCCAGGTCAACGCGAGAATCAACGCACCCGCGATGCCGCAACTGCCTTCGAACCCCACGGCAAACCCGACGCCCGCCAATCTGCCCACCATGACCGACCTGATGACGGCGATGGAGAAAGCAACCGCCAAACCGGCGGAGGGCGGAGACTGGTCCACCCCGGTCAAGCTCGTGATCGTCTTCTCTGGCCTGGCCATCCTGCCGAGCCTGCTGGTCATGATGACGTCGTTCACGCGTATCATCATCGTCCTGTCGTTCGTACGCCGGGCCCTGGGGACCCAGAGCATACCGCCGACCATCGCCATGGTGGGCCTGGGGTTGTTCCTGACGTTCTATACCATGGCGCCGACGTACGGCAAGGTGAACACCCAGGCGATTCAGCCCTACCTGGCCAACCGCATCACTTTCATGGCGGCGGCCGACCAGGCGGCCAATTGCCTCAAGGAGTTCATGCTGCGCCAGAGCCGCAAGAACGACCTGTCTCTGTTCGTGCAGATGGCGAAGATCACGCCACCCAATAGCACGATGGAGCTGCCCCTGCATGTCATCGTGCCGGCCTTCATCATCAGTGAATTCCGCACGGCGTTCGAGATCGGGTGTCTGCTCTTCATCCCGTTCCTGTTGATCGATCTGGTCATCGCCAGCGTATTGCTGAGTGCCGGCATGATGATGCTCCCGCCGGTGATGATTTCCCTGCCGTTCAAACTGATCCTGTTCATCCTCGTGGATGGGTGGGGTCTGCTGGCCAAGAGCCTCAGCCTGGGATTCAGATAATAGCGACTGTTCGTTGATGGTTGAACATGGATAACAACTTCGTACTCTACCTGGGGCGTCACACGCTGGAGACGGCGCTGCTGCTGTCCACTCCGATTCTCATGACCTGCATGATCGTCGGCATCCTGATCACGATCCTCCAGGCCGTCACTTCCATCCGCGACATGACGCTGACGATCGTGCCGAAACTGCTGGCCGTGGGGGTCGTCATGCTGCTGTTCGGCAATTGGATGCTCCAGGTCACACTACGTTTCACCACGGAAATCTTCACGCAGATACAGAACGTCATGCGGTGAGGGAAAGTGAGAAGTTTGAAGTGGGAAGTTGGAAGCGCGCTTGAGACTTCGAACTTCAAACTTGAAACTTATGATTGAGAGACTCGTCATCTTCTTCGCAATCCTGACGCGGGTTTCGGCCTTCTTCATGATCCTGCCGGTCTTCGGGTGGCAGATTCTGCCGGTGCGGTTCAAGATGGTCCTCACCGTGCTCCTGTCGGTCTTCTTCTGCGCCGTCGTGCCGGTGAAGATCGACGCCGAGGGTATCGGGCCGTTGCGTATCCTCCTACTGCTGGTGGGCGAAGCCACCTACGGTCTGGCGCTGGGATTGATCGTCGTCTGCCTGTTTTCCGTCGTCAAGCTGGCCGGGGTGATCATCGAGCAGGAGATGGGACTCTCGATGGCTCAGGTCATAGACCCGTTGACGGGCGAGGAGGCCGATCCCCTCAGCAGTCTCATCGAGATGGTTTTCATTCTGCTGTTCCTGAGTGCGGACGGGCACCACATGCTCCTCCTGATCCTCTCCAAGAGCTATGCTGCCTTTCCGGCGGGCACGGTTCCCACGGTGAGCGCTCTGACCGACGGGATCATCAATGCGGGGTCAACGATGCTGATCGCGTCGCTGCGGCTGGCCGCCCCGATGCTGGCAGCATTGCTGGCTCTCCTGGTCGCGCTGGCGTTCCTGGCCCGACTGGTTCCAGAGATGAACATTTTCTTCATCAGCTTTCCCATACGCATCGGCTTGGGATTGCTCATGGCCTCGGCGTTTCTGCCCTTTGTCAATGGCTATATGGCTGAGATGGCCAGCTGGATGGCCAAAATGCTGCCATTGTAGATAGGATCAAGCGTGCGGCATGGCCGACAAACCAGCAGCGGAAAGAACTGAGAAGCCGACCTCTCGACGGCTCAACAAAGCCCGGGAGGGAGGCCAGATACCACAGAGCCAGGAGTTGGCGGCCGGTGTGACCCTGCTGACACTGCTGCTGTCCCTGATGGTGCTGGGGCCCGGCCTGTTCGCGTGGTGCAAATCGCGTGCGGAATCGGGCTTGTCGGGAGAAACCTCCGCCTTCCTTACGCCGAGTGCCTTCATCGCTTACCAGAACACGACGCTGGCGGACGCCGTTATGATCATGCTGCCGATTCTCGTCGCGTTGTCCGTCACAGGGATCGCGAGCAGTCTGGTCATGGGAGGGTGGACGTTCACGGCCAAGTCCTTGCAGTTTCGCTGGGATGTGCTCAACCCGACCGCCGCCATGCAGCGTGCTTTCAGCCTGCGTGCGCTGGTCCGTCTGCTGCTCTCGATCCTCAAGCTCGTGTTCATCAGCGTGATCGTCTGGGTTTATCTACGGGGTCGGCTAGAGACACTCGCCGCTCTGCGCTGGGCGTGGTCCACGCAACTCCTGACCGCCACCGCCCAAATCCTCGTCGGCATCGGACTGCGCATCACGGTCGCGGCACTCATTCTGGGAATTGCCGATGCCATCTACCAGAAGTGGAACTATATGCGGGACCTGATGATGACCCGGGAGGAAGTCAAGCAGGAGCACAAGGATACCGAAGGTGACCCCAAGATCAAATCGCGGATTCGCCGCATCCAGTTCGAAATGTCCATGAGACGAATGCGGCAGCAGGTACCGAAAGCCAGTGTGATCCTGGTGAACCCCACGCACGTGGCCGTGGCTCTGCAGTATGATGCCAAGACCATGGAGGCCCCGATCCTGCTGGCCAAGGGCGCCGACCTGATGGCCCAGCGGATCATGGAAATCGGTCGAGCGTACGGCATTCCCATCGTGCGTCGACCGCCGGTGGCCCGTGCGATTTTCGCCTCGGTCAAGCCGGGCCAGCCCATCCCGGAGGCTCTGTACATGGCGGTGGCGGAAGTGCTCGCCATGATCTATCGCCTGCGGCAGCGCAAGAAAGCCGCGCAGCGGGCGTGATTCAGCCGGAGGGACGAACACATGGGGCGACGGAATCGGCGTCAGCGGGAACCCGCCGAACGTGACGCGCGTCATCAACTCGACAGATAGGTCAACTGCCCCTTCAATGTGGTCAGGATGCTTTCGAGTTTCGCGTACTTCAGGGTCAAACGGCTCTCGACTCCTACGAGCCGGTCCTCTTCGTCCGCGATGCGGTCTTCCAGTGAATCGATGGTGTCCTGGATACCGTCCTGGTCCGTGGTCAGATAACCCGTTTGACTATCCAGCATCTTGCCCACCAGGTCCTTCATCGTGCCGGCAAACCCCTGCCGGACCTGGACGGTCGCCGTATACGTGCCGTTGACACTGGTGTCGACGCTCAATTGCAGCCCGTTCTCGGCATACGCGGGATTGCCGTTCGAGTCGAACGTGCTGTTGCCCATGATGATGTTGCCGACCACCGTCGCATCGCGATATGTCGCGTCGCCGGAGGACTTGATCTTGGCGCTGGTGATCGCGCCGCCCGAAACCACGACCTGGACATCATAAGTTCCGGCCGTAGTGTACTTGCTCGATGTCCCGTAGAACTGCACGGTGCTGCTGTTGGAGCTGCCCGTCTTCGCCGCGCCGATGAGGTCCAGCACTCCCTCGTAGTCTTCGGCGATAGCGTCGCTGAGCGTGCTGGTGTCCAGGCTCAACTCTCCTTCCGCATCCAGTTCCAGCCCGATGGTCCCCGGCGTCAGGAACGAATCCGTGGACAGCAGGAAACCCTGCGCTTTGCGGGACAGCAGCGACTGCAAACTGCTGCTCATGCTCGTCACCGTCGAATCGGTCATCAGGACACCGGCCGCCTTGGTGTCCGTGTTGTAGTCCGTGTTGTCCCGAATGAACGACATGACCGCATTATAGGCATCGACAAATGCCTGAAGCTTCTCCTCCAGCGACGCCGTGTCCCGCGTCAGCGTCACCTGCACCGTGCCGGTATCCTGCAGGTGGAGCGTCACTCCATTGATGACATCATCGATCGTGTTCGTGCTCCGGGATATCCATTCATCGCTTCCGGTCGGATAACCGTCAACCTTGATCCTGGCATCCTGTGCGGACTGGGTTTCCGTGAAATCCGCCTGGGCGAAGCCGCTCAGGCTGGCTGAGACGCTTCCTCCCTGCGTGGTCTGGCTGAAGCTGGGAAGCGAAAAGGCCGTCGCGCCTGAGCCCGGGCTGTAGGAAAGGCTCAGGGTCATCCCGCTGGTCCCGGAGGTCTTGTCGGTGAGAACGATGCGGCCCTCGTCCAGGGTCGCCACCACGGAATCGCCAAAAGCAGTCTCTATCTCCCCGAGCAACGTGCTGAGTTTTGTGTCCTTGGTGACATTGAACATGCGCGGGGTGATACTCGAGCCATCGTGGAGGTTGCCCGAAATCGTGATCGTTTCGCCCCCCACCAGCGTGCCGGAGAACTGGTCCAGCCGAACCAGACTCGTGTCCAGTTCCGCACTGTTGCTCCCGTTGGTGAGCTCCGAGCCCGCCTTCCAGACTTCCGTGTTGCTGGAGTTGATGGAGACCTGGTAGTCGGAGCCGGCGTCCGCCCCGTTGAGCACGAGATGGTAGGCGTCGTTGTGATACAGCAGACTGGCGGTCACACCGGGATTGTTGACATCGTTGTTGATCAGTCCCACGAGATCCTCCAACGTCGTATCGCTGGTCGTGGTGACGGTCGTTTCCTGATTGTTATATGAGTAGATGAACGTTCCGGCGCCGATGGTGTTCTCCGCGTACTCGACCCCGGAGGTCTGCACCCAGCGTTCAGGGGTGGCCAGTTGGTCGATGACCACCGTGTGCGTGCCTTCCGAAGCGTCCTCAGAGGCCTCTGCCGTCAGAACATCACTGTCGCTGGAAGCCGCCTCAAACGACCTCAGATCGTCGGCATCGGACAGATCTTCAAGAGCGTCCTGCAGATCATTGCAGTCATCCTCAAGGGTTCCGAGAGCATCCTTGATCTGGTTCTGTTCTTCCAGCTTCGTACTGAGTCGGTTAAGTCCCTGAGACTCAACCTGCATCAACTGCGCGACAATGCTGCTCGTGTCGATGCCGGTGCTGATACCTGTCAGTTGTATTCCAGCCATTCCGGTATACCTCTACTTCTGTGTCAGAATCTGGGTCGTGCCGTCGCGGGCAGACCTTTCTGGTGTTATCGCCTGAATTCGCGTGTCCTGAAGACCCGACCACAGTTTCCCCGCAGCCTCAGGGCCCCCCTTCCGGCTGGTGGTCAATCCCAGATGGAACCGCGACGCATGGCGATCGCACCAATCCTGCACATCGAAATGGCTCGCGTCCGCTAATATGTCGGTCAGGAATTGTTGCGCCCCCGGATTGCCGTGCGTGCGAATCTCGTGTTCCAGGCAAGTCTGACTGTGCTCCTTCATGCCGAGAGCGTAAAAAGCCATACCGCGCAGCAATTCGAACCCAACGACACGTCCTCTAATCTGTGCGTCCATCCCCTCCACGCCATTGAGGATGTTGATACAACTGATGTAGAAACGACCGTTGAACAACATCACCGCACTTTCGAGCAGCTTCTCAATCAGACGAGGATTGGGCGGTTGGCTTTCCCACTTGGGAATCTCCGCCTTGAAGCGTGTGAGGAAATCATCGCATTTACATTTACGCAGTTCCAACGCCAGGTCCACCCCGGGCAGGGACGCCATCTTCTTGCGGATATGCTGCAGTTTCAACTCGCAGTACTGCCGGAACCGGATCCTCCGGTTGCGCGGATCGAAGATAGAGAGCAGGCGGGTCTGGTTCGCAGCGTGCATGCGGATGAGCGTCAGGGACTCGGGGACGTTCTTGACCAGAACGCCCGCACCCGCCAGCGCGGCGTAGGTGCCAAGCTTGGCGGACCAGAACGAATCGGACGCGAACGGATTCGCGTCATAGAGTCCGATCCGATCGAACATGGCACGCCGGATGATGGCGGACCCGTGGCTCATGCCGTGTTGCCAGCCCTGGAACTTCTCGATGATCTCGTCATGTTCCAACGGCAGAATACTGCACTCCGTATACTCCAGCCCCGTGAAACGATCCATGAACGTCCGATACAGGGAGCCGACCATGACGAGACGTTCGTCCCGGCTGATCGCGCCGTACAGGACTTCCAGTTTCGTGGGCAGCATGATGTCGTCCGCGTCGTGGATGACCACGAACTCGCTGCGGGCCTGCTGGATGGCGAAGTTCCGCCGGACATAGGGACCGTCGTTCGTATCGAAGTAGTAGGGCCTGATACGCGCATCCTGCCGCGCGTATTCCTCGATAATTGGGCGTGTTCCGTCCTGGCTGGCATCGTCGACAAGAAAGAGCTCCCAATCCCGTAGCGTCTGGCCTTGGACGCTGTCGAGAGCCTCTCTCAGGAACTTCTCGGCATTGTGGCACGACATGATGACCGTGACTTTCGGGCACTGCGGCGCATTAGTACAGAAAGCGTTTGCCGCTGATGCGATCGGTTGCTGCGGATCGGCGGCCCGGCGGTGGAGGAGTCCTGCGGCTTCAAGATGATCCTGCATTCTCTCGGCTTCACACGCAAAGGCCTGACGCTTCTCCGCAGAGCCTATTCTCCGGGCGATCTCTCCCAGCCTTCGGGCCGTCGTCAATTTGACTGGACTCTGTTGCGGCATCGACCGGTACCTGGTTTCCAGATCGGCCAGCACGTGCGCCATGGGTTCCCATGTCGCGTGCTCGTCATCCTGATCGTCGGGCTGCAAGGCGGGAACGATCTCCTTCAGGAAGGCACCCACCTGCCGGCCCACGGCCTCGACACCGAACTTCTCCGTGATCAGGCGCCGCGCCGCGTCACTGATCTCGCGCCACAGCGCATCATCACGCAGCAGTCGCAGGCACCTGTCGGCAAAGGTCTGGGGGTCATCTGCGATAAAGCAGTCCCGGCCATCCGTCAACCCGAACCCCTCGGCCCCGATCGTCGTGGTCACGATCGGAGTTCCTGCCCCCGCGGCCGTCCCCATCTTGCCCTTCATCCCCGATCCATACACCATCGGACAGACAAACAGGCGGTACTGGCTGACCGCCGCCTCGGCATCTTCCACATATCCGATCATCCGCACCTGCGGGTGCGGCTTCAACTTGTCCGCGTGTTCCTGATTGGCATAGCCCATGATGTGGAGTTCACAATCCGGAGCCTCCTTCAGAATCAACGGCAGGACACGATCCTGGAACCAGCGCACGGCGTCCAGGTTGTGCTTGATCCGAAACGACCCGAGGTAGCACAGGTGCTTCCGGTGCGCCAGCGGTGGTGTTTCCGTCAGCACCCGGTGGATGTTCGGTATGATCGCGACGTTCAGATCCGCCTTGACATGACGGAGAAGATCCTGTCGCTCGACATCCGTCACGACGACCACAACATCCGCCAACGGATAAAGCTCCCTTTCCAGCTTGAGGAAAGCATCGGCCTTGGCCTTATCCTGCGGGTCCTTGGACAAGGCGAACTGCCGAACGAACTTCTTGTGGTGGAAGTCCATCGTGTCCAGGATGATCTTCGTTTGGGGCAGATGCTGTTTCAACCACCGCGTCAGCGCCAATACGTACTGGCCGTAAGGAACCGTCCACAAATTCGTGATCCAGACACAATCGGGTGTAGTGACACCCTGGGAGCGCAGGTAATCACGGAAACTGTCCACGGTATTGCCGGTGCGGATGAAACGGATAGCCCCCGCGAAAGCCGCGATGTAGCGGGCATCATCCGGATACTCGTAATGATACAGATGGTCGATGTGGTGCCCGGCGGCCACCAGGGTCTTCAGAAGGTGATAGATCCGGACATTCGAGCTGCCCACGTCAAAGCCGGGAGTATTGGTGTTGACAAAGGTGATGTTCAAGGGACGATTTGAGGCGGAACTCCGGACCGCCGCGGCCGGTGTGGTGGGCTCCTCCGACGCATCCGGCCTCTTCGCCGCTGCGCTCGGCACAATCACGGATGCGTTCACGTCGTCGGCCATCGTCCGGGTCCCGCGTTCGATAGCCTGACACTCCTCCACATATCCCTGGAGCAGATAACCGCGGAAGCACTGCCCATAGTAGCCGTAGAGCGTGCGCAAGCGCTGCGCCTCGGCGCCGCTTTGCGCGCCGATCTCCGTCTTCTGCAGAGCCTCAAGCTTCTCGACCGTATCAGTCCACTTCTCCAAAGAAGCCGCAAACCGTTCGTGGTACTCCGCGGCGGCATGCTGCAGCTTGTAGCGCGGCACGAGGATCTCGGGATGCAGGGCCGCCACCCGCTGCAGAGCCCGCCCCTGCCGCACGCAGCGCCGGCAGAAATCCTGGAAGTCGACGGGTCGCAGAATCCAGCTTCTGGCCTTGGCGTTGTACAGAACCCGAATCTGCTTGTCCTGCAGACGGCACACCAGCTCGGTGTCTTCGTACCCGAACCGCAGCCGACGATCGAAAGGTCCCTTCACACTCTCCAGCAACGAGCGTTTGGCCGAGACCAGCCCGCCCCACCACTTCCACTGAGGGTAGAAATGCCCGTCCTGCAGCTTGTCAAAGCCGAAATACTCGCCGCCCACGTGCGTGACGTAGTACATCAGAGACGTGACGCGTAGATCGGGATGCCAATCCAAATGGCCCAGGACGACGACGCGCTCGTCGGGATTCTCGCGGTGGCTGCGCCCATGTTCGGCCACCAGCTCTGGCGCCGGCACATCGTCGTCATCACTGAACAGAATGACTTCGCCCCGGGCGGCCCGTATGCCGGCGTTCCGTGCCGCGGCCAGTCCGCTGTTTTCCTGATACAGATAGCACACCTGGACGCGATCCGCGAAGCTCTCGACGATTGGCTGCACCGGTGGCGTGGATCCGTCGTCGACGACGACCACCTCGAAACTCTCCCGCGGTGCCGTCTGCCGGGCAAACCCCTCCAGAACCTTGAGGAGCAGTTCCGGACGATTGTACGTCGTCAGGATGACGGACAGCCCCGGCTGCGGCGCCGGGACCGAAGTCTGCGCCGCGGCGTCCGGCCTGACTCGGGGCGCGGACGAGCCTGACCCTTTCTTGACGACAAAGCACATGCTGCGGCAGAATTCGATGGACTCGATCTCCTTGGCCGGGGACTCCGGTTCGGCCCGATCGGCCTGGAGCCACGCCGCCGGAGAACTGCCGTTGCCCTTGCGGCCGTGGCGATTGACGACATCGACCAGCCCCTTCAGGAACTCGACCGCCGTGTCGGGCTTGTTCGGGCCGCCTCCGAAACTCGGCCAGTAGGACGTGTGCAGGTCTTCAATGACGTAGATGCCACCCGGCACCACATGCGGCAGGAGCGTGTTGAAGCTCGTGATCTGCTGCTTGACGAAGTGACCGCCGTCGTCGATGACGACGTCAAACGACCCACCGGCCGCCGCGGCCACAGAGCGCAAAAAAGTCACATCCTCCTGGTCTCCGATGAACACATGGACCCGCCCGCCCTCCAGGGCCCGGCAGGCCGGATTGATGTCGATGGCGAAGATTTCCGCGTTGGGGAAGAACTCATGCCAGGTCCGCAGCGAATATCCCTGGTTGATCCCGATTTCAAGAATTTTGATGGACCGCTCGCGCCACGGGGCAAAATAGCGATAATACGACGCCATATAGTCGTGTCCCGCCGAGCTCTTGTCCGTGCCATGCTTGATCGCGATCTCATCCAGTGGGTTCGTGCAGGGTGCCAACGATTGTCTCCTTTCCGCCATGTCGAGGTGAGCCCGCTTGGGGCATGCTTCATGCTCGCTCTTCTTTGGGTTGGCTGGCGCTCCCTCGCCGGAGCGAAGGCCGTGGGGCTGCGGAGGCTGCGCCTGTCGCGCGAGGCCTTCAGACCTGTCTTTCTGAAGACCCGGATGGTTACGGGTCGTCAGCACGGCAGAGGAGTGAGGTGCCGGGCTTCGGCGTCGGTATGCAGCGGCCATGGCTCGCTCCATGGACTGCCGCCCGATCGCAGCTTTCACAGGATCATGTCCCGCCGAATTTGGCAACTCGCGATAGAGGTAGAGGCACTCCTCGACAAACTTCAGATGTGTGATCTCCTCCATCTTGTAAATAATGTCTTTGTCTTCCGCATAGAGCATCGTCTCATCATAGCCCGATGTCTTGTGGTAGTCCGCCAACTTGAAGGTCTTGAAATGGCTCACGGCGTGGACGTCGAGATTCGTTTGCCCGGGCCGGACCGGTTTGCAGTGCCCCGGCCGCTGCGGCTGAAGGTCTTGGGAACAGACCACGTACTGAGAGTAGATCAACCCACAGTCGGTGTGCTCGACGTGCTGTCGCCACATCGTATCGATCGCACGCTCCACAAGCGCATCGTCGCTGTCGAGAATGCCGAAGACCGTCGCACGCACATGAGAGATCCCCGTTTTGAGCGCGCTGACGTAGCCGGCGTTGCGCTCGTGACGGATCAATCGAATCCGAGGGTCGTGAAGATATCGCTGAATCACCTGCAGGGACTGATCGGTGGAGCCGTCGTCGACGATAATCAGCTCCCAATTGGGGAACGTCTGGCACAACACCGACTCGATAGCCTTCGCGATGTACGGGCCATTGTTGTAGTTGGCCATGACAACCGTGAAATCCGGCGCCCCCACGGAAGACACGCGGGGCGACGACCCATCGACCTGTTTGAAATGCAGCGCCACTTCCTGATGCGCCGCATGAGGTGTCAAACCCTTGTAGGCCTCCACGTCAATCGCCTGCCCGCGCGCGAACCGGCAGGCCAGCTCGTCGGAGGTATATCCATGCTCCACGCCGTGACGGTTGGCATACTTATTCTGGACGACATTCACGGGATTGCAGAATGTCACAGATGTCTGGTACGTCAACAGCGCCGGCATCACATCGTATCGTCGTTTGTTCCGATCGAGGCGTGCTTCAAGCTCGTTGGGTGTGCCAAACGGGATGTCGTGAAGCCATCGCAGGACATCGGCTGCCCTGAAAAGGGAGCTGGAGACCTCCAGGGGGTATCCGAAATCGTGCTGCGCCTCCGTCCAGGCATACTTGAGAATGCCGGGGCGGACCTCCTGGAAGGAAGGCAGCTTCTGTGGTGTATCGAGCGTATAGCAGTGACAGGTATTGGTCCCCAGACGCAAAGAGAAACCGATGGCGTCCGTCTCGCCATCCAGAGTCTCTATCATATCCCCCAAGCGGAAGGATCGGACGAAGATGTTGTCGTCCACCAGAAACAGCACATACCGATGTCCCTCGACGATCGACAGTGTCTGCCCTCGGAAGTCGGTCTGCTCCAGGAATCGCACGCCGGGGAAGATCCGGGCAAGTGCCTGGTACTGCTCCCGGTGGCGAACATCGGAGACAACATACAGGACGACCATGTCCATCTGTTGGATATCCGCACAATGCAGGTGAAGCGACTCCAACGCGGCCCGCAACTGCATGGCACGATCCTTGCTGAAGATCAGTCCCACGGTGTGGGAACCGCCTGCGCGAATGACGCGGTCGAGAGCCGGGCCATGCTTGAGTGTGTCGTTAGCCGGACGTCCCTTCTCAGAGCTCGGAGAAGGCGATGGGGTCGACGCAGACGATTCCTCTGGGCGCAAGGGCTCTGCGACAGTCACCATTCCGACGCCTCGGTGTTTCAGTATGGCGGCCCGGTGAACGCCGTCGAGAATCCGGTGAGTGCCGTCCTTTCGTGACTGGACGAGAATGAGGCTCCTCCTCCCGTCGGCGGTTCGGTAGTCATCCTTGAGATTGGCAATCAGGTGGTCATAGGCGGCGGGGAAATGATCTTCGATAAGCAGCGTGCCGCCATGCTTCCGATGGTACTGCTCATAGGCGCGCTTGTCCCCAGTCAGATACTTGTAGTGTGGCGTCTCGTCGATCGGCACCAGACCCATATCGAGGATATTGGCGCGCAGGCTGTCGATAGGGACAGTGCGGACGGTGTAACGCTCGAATGGCTCGACATGGAACGGCGCGTCCAGATCCGCATTGGGGCGGCGCGTATAGTACTCCATCGAACGCAACCCCAGGATCTTGAGGAGATGGTGCACCTGACTCTCATAGTCGGAGGCGTGGATCACATGATGCTCGCTCCGTTTGCCATCCGGCTTGCGCGGGTTGAAACGATTCCGGATCTCCTCCTTGATGCCTTTGATGAACATGCACTGAAGGTGGCGGAACACACCCTCACCGACCAGCATCTCCTGAGGGTTCCGGTTCTCCACGAGGATGAAGATGATTTCGGGGTCGGTCCTCAGAAGGTACCGCGTCTTCTTCTCGAGATGCTCCCGGCACGCCGTGTCGCAGGCATAGACGTCCTGGACAAACCGGGTGATGTCCCCCACGTTCTTCTTGACAACGATGAGGATGCGCAGGTCCTTCGTGTTGCGCAGGATGTCGATGATCTGGTCGGCGTAAGGAAGGCCGTGGCCCCAGATCATGAAGTAGTCGATACGTGACTGCCGCGGCTGCGGCGTGCAGGCAATGGCTTCGACCCGCCGAGGGGGAGCGGAAGCCGCCGGGGGTTCCGGCAGTGTCTCGCGCAGGGACACATTGAGATCTAGTCCATCCTGGTTGGTTCCGACAGTGAGCTTGAGACTTGTGTATTCGTTGACCACCTTGACGAAATCAGGATGATAGTGCGCCTTGATGTAGTTCAGATGTTTGATCTTGTCGGGCCGTTTTTCACGGTGTTCGATCCATTCGAAGAACCGGATGGCCAGATCGTGCGACGGGGCCGGCACGCAAACCGAGGCTCCGCCCCGGTCGATTTTCCGGGCGTTCCGCAGTACGACGGCGCCGAACTGAGGACTCACCTGGAAAGCCTCATAGGTCAGAGTGTCGACCAGGTCGAAACGGAAGGACAGTCTCTTCGCTCCCGGAGCGAAGAAGTCCATGTGCTGATGTCGCATGGTGTTTGTGACATCGATGCGGAATCCCTGCTGCTCGTAGATGCTGCCGACCTCCAAGATGTGGTCCCGGACGCGGTTGCAGTCCCCGCAAAGGATATCGATATCACTGTGGTCGCGGTAACCGGGGAAGTCCTCCGACAGTTTAAGAACAACGTAGTCCTCCATCCCCTGCAAGAATCGACAGAGATCCAGTCGGCCGGACTGGGTGTGGTTGTCATGTCCGGTGCGGACAGCGCACGGGATCTTCCGAAATACGATCCTGATCATGTTCGCTTCGATTGTTGCGTCCACGACCTGGGCCGCGTCCTTGAGCAGGTCACACACATCGAACTCACGCGAGTCCTGCCCCCGCAGCAGGAGGGTGTGATCCGCCAGTGAGAAATTCCAGCTGTGCAGTCCGCGCCACTGGGTGCGAGTCCCTTCTTCGACACCCACCTGCAAGATGACGTAACCGCCAGGTTTGGTGACTTTCACCATCTCACGGATGGCTTGAAGAGGCGCGTAGGCATGATCGATGGCATTTCTGGAGTACACGATATCGAAAGTGTTTTCGGGGTACTTCCGGCTCAACGCCTCCGCGTCGAGCTTCTCGGTTCGGATGACAGGCGTGATCCGATGCTTGCGCAGAAGCTGATCATAGATGTCGCCCAGCGCGTCGACGGCGTGGATTTCCAGGGTCGTCCCAGGACATTTCTTGTTCACAATGGTCAACGGACCCGCACCAACATCGAGAATTCTGTTGACGGACAGGGATTTGTCTAGGTGCCGAGCCAGGTGTTCCTGGAGGAGCGATTCGGGGTCGGTTCTCACGCGGAAATCATCGCCGTAGGCACGTCCTTTGCTGGCCAGCCATCGGTCCCAGAAGGTGGTCTCACACACGATGTTCGCTTCCCACTTGGGCCTGACATTGGCTTCCTCCATCGAGGTTGCCGACAGACCGTTCGTCGGAGTGCTGTCTGGGGACAAGGCATTGCCCATCTTCAGCGATGGATGTTTCATTTCACACCTGGACAAAGCTTCGTAGAGTTTTGGCGCCAGCGCACCACTGGCGATGCGACGGTTCAGAACGTTGTCGAGCCACCTTTCGTTGTAGGCATAGATCTGCCCCCGCGCGCCGTTCCAGGATTTTTCGACGGAGAAGTTCTCGTCGAACTTGTCCGGGTCAACGGTCACCCTCGGCTGTGACCATTTTCGGAAAATGATCTGGTTCGGCGTGTAGTCACTTTCGATGCGGAAACACTTCTTGACAATCAGATAGTAGGTCGCCAAGCAATCCCAGAACACCTGGGTCTCCATGTTCCGCCTCAGGATGGCAAAGCGTTCGGCCGTATTGTGTCCTGTCTTCGCTCCGAACGACAGGTAATCCGCCAGAATGGGGAAATGGGGCAGGAACGGATGGATGAACCGGCGAATGTGTCCTCTGCCGGCGTCCATATCATATTTCACGTCGTACGAAACATCGTAATTGATCAGCTTCCTGAGGTCGCTGGCCAAGCCAAAGAAACACTCATCACCCATATAGAACGGCTTGGTGATCTCGAACCACGGCACCCATATCTTCCTCTCGAACACCGCGAGGTCGCTGCCTCTGTCCGGCTCCAGATAGTGCGAATCAGCCGCCAGTCTCTCAAGGAATTCCGGGCGTACGTACACGTCGGCGCGCGTCTTGAGCACCAGGCCGCAACCGTCAAGATGATCCAGGCCCAGTTCCAGGGCTTTCATTTGATGGAATACCGACGTGCCCTGATATTGGGGTTCGTCGGACTCGACAAATTCAACCTCGCCGTCCGCAAGCGATCGACGCAGATCGCAGCACGAGTCGATCTGTCCTTTCCACGTGGAGAACGCCATTCGATCCACAAGTCCCCGCCGGCGTAGCATAGCGAGTTCTCTGACGGACCGAAGCAGCATCTCGGGATTCCTGATCAGGCCGCAAAACAGTACGTTTATGCCCATGTCAACTTGCCTCAGTTCTCCTGGCTGTCCTGACGACCTGGCCTGTGTATCCCCGCCGGCGCAGCATGTCGTGAATCTCCGTCTCGTAGAGAGCTGCAGCCAGTATGACGGCGTCGCATTCACGGACGCGGTCCGCCTCAGGCAGACGCACCTGCCGATCCGTTCCCTGGATGAACAGGTTTTCCTTCGATGGATCGCCGTCGAAATAGCCCAGAACTCTGTCCCGGGCCCCGTTCGACAGGTAACTCCACAATGTCACCCCATGCGCCCCCGCGCCGTAAACCGCGACGCGGCCCTCGCAGTTCTCCACCCAGTCGTCGATTTCTTTCACCCTCCGATCGAGCGACGGGAAGTCATATGGGCCGATGGAAGAACGTGCGCTCGGAACCGGAGCGGCTTTTGTGAAGAACCAACCACAATGCTGGCCGCCAAACAGGGATATAGACTCCAATCCTCTGAATCCCACCCGCGCGGCGGTGTTCTGCAACGCGTCCTTTGAATAGTAGACGACGTGATCGTTGAACACATCATAGTACCGGGAGGATTCCATGATCTCGCGGAAATCGGGGGTCTCAAGATAGAGAATGCCGCGCGGAGTCAGAATCTCGTGAATAAGTCTCAGAAAACTCATCGGGTCGGTCAGATGCTCGATGAGGTGCCGCGCTATGACCATATCCACCTGTCCCGCGTCGTGAGCCACGTTCGGTCCGAAGTAGTCATGGTAATGCCGCAGATTCCCGATCGGCGTGTTGCACGACAGCGATGCATAAGATGGGTCCACCGTGATCATCTCCCGGCACAAGCCGGACAGCTCGAATGCCAGCCGCCCGTCTCCGCTGCCGATTTCCATGACCACGGATGTCGGACTCACATATGATCCGATCTTCTTCGCGACAAAGGCCAGGGTCTCCGACATATGTCCGGGAAGGACCTTCTTGACCACGTACGATGGAGACGTATAGGCCCGGCGCATCTGCCTTTCGTCGAAGCTCTGATTGAAGACCACACCGCAGCCCCGGCACACGGCCAGCGATATGCGGGTCAGACTCACAGGCGAGGCCGGCCGGGCCTCGAGCGTCGCACTGGAGACGAAGGCGGCGTCGTGTACGAAACACTCCGTCTCAATCGCATCCGACCGACAAGCTGGACATTGAGTCAACACGGTTTCCATCCGATCCATTCTGCGCAACGGTCAGTCCAGGTACTCTGCCAGATTACCGTTGCGCGGTATGTTGACTGCGACGCAACTCGGATGCGGGTTCGTCGGCGCGAAATCGTTGATGACGACCCGTTGCGAATGATTCAGACCGGCCACGATGCGGAAGTTCTCCAACCCGTGGTCCACCAGAATCGTTTCGAGCGGATGCACGTATTCCTCGGATCGGCACGTCGTGAAGATGATCTGCCCCCCCTGCTGCTGCAGCTGCTTGAGCACATCGATGTTCTGGGCCAGCACTTCCTGGTTGTTGCTCCAGTTCACCTTTCCATATCGGCCCGTGTTCTTCATCACCACTCCGTCGATGTCCACGAAATACGTGCGGTACCGCTTCTGGACTTTGCGCCAATCATCCACCGTCCCCCAGTCTTCGAAGTTGTCCGCCGGAACGTAGTCGAATTCGTGCTCGCCACTGGCGATCATGCAAGCGATCACGTGACTGACGTAGAGTTCCCCTTCCTCCCGCAGGCCTCGCAATTCCCGGTAGGCGGCCTGGAAGGCCTCGACGGATTCGAAACCATACACGCCCAGGCTGATGATGTTGGAGACGATACGCTTTTCAACGATGTTCACAATGATCCCTTGATCGTTGACGACCAGGAAGCTCTTGCCCACCACATTGGAGATGTCGGGGAATCGATTCAGGTCGAGTCCGACGACGAAGTTCCCCAGCCGCTCGAGGTGCACCTGGACCATGTTGTCGGAATCCCGCACCACGAAGGCCCCTTCCACGCGCATCTGGACCAAGGTCTCGTAGACGGTTTCGGAAGCGCACGAGGTGAAAGCGTCCAGCATGCACAACTCGTATCCCTTGCCGGTGAACGCCTGCGTCAACACAGTGGCTGCGTCGTATTGTTCCACGTGTGGCCGCACGATCGTAATGATGACACGGTCAAACAGCGACAGGTTCACCGCGTCGATGGCCTTCTCAATCATGAGCTTTCCATCGGGGTGCGTAAGCAGCCACTTCGGTTTCATGTTCGGGAATCGAGTTGATCTCCCAGCGCAAGGGATGATCAAGGTGTTCATAGTCGTACTCCTTCAACAGCTCTGCAATGCGGGCCACAACCTTCGCCAAAGCCCGGTCGAGGATGAAGTGCGTCTGCTCGCCGGCCGCGTAAGGGATGATGCGGAGCAAGTTCAGGAGGAGCAGATGATAGACGGTCATCAGTAGTGCGACGCCGTTGTCCATCGCTAGTATCCGGCGACTGATCATCCTCTTGAGCACGTGGCATCTCAATCGCGCATTGTGGTCCAGCGGCTCGTGGCGATAGGACCAATACGTCTCCAGGTCTTGAAAAAGCTTGGCGACGTCAATCAGCCATGAGTCGGCAAACGAATCCAGGAAATCGATGAGATAGAAGCGGCCCTGGCTGAAAATGACGTTTTCCAGGGTCAGGTCCCCATGGCATTCAGACGGGGACCATACGCTCCAGTCGAAGCGATGCAACCGTGAGAACGCGGCCTCGACGGACGGCGTCTTCGGAGTGATCTGCCGTTCCAGCGAAACGATCTTCTCCAGGACCGCCCCATCGGGCGAACAGAGCTTCAGTGGTTCCGGGACCAGGCAATTCACGAGCAGGTCAGCCATTTCGCGAACCCGCGTCAACTCCAGCATCCGAAGGTACTCATGGGACGGCACTCCGCGAACGTAGTCCATCTCAAAAGCAAACAGGCCGCTCTCGTAGTCCCATCCCCGCACCTGTGGAGTCCGAAAAACGGCGTTGGTGTATCGCATCTGCTTGAGACATTGCCGAAACAGGCGCTGATTATAGGATGCTGCCTTGGAGGTCTTGCGGACAACGAGAGAACCGCCCTTGTCGATCAGCTCGATACGACAACCGGAATGTCCGACCAGTAGTCTGTGTCTCATAAGCACCGTATTGTGCACGTGTCGAGACGACCGTCGCAGCGAGAAGCCAACGCTGCCGGTTACGCCGTGCTCCTCCGGTAGACACGGAGAAGTCTCTTGCCCTGACGAACCAGGCTAAGCCGATGGGCGAGGTCCCGGTTGGCCGCAGTAAGCATCAGCAGTAGTCTGTGATAGGAATCCCGGATGGCCGCTTTAGCAGCCGTGGATTCGGTCGTCTCAGCACCTCCATTGCGGGTTAATTGCTCCACGAGCATCCCGGATTGTCCGGCCAGAGCATCGACGGCGGAGAAGTTGCCCCGCTGGGCTTCTTCGATTTGTCTGTCCAGAAGCGATTGGAGCTCGTCCCATGGTCCGGCAGACGGACCGGCGCATGCGTCCTGCGGACGGTCTTGCGAGGGATGATTCATCGTACCTCCAACAGGCCGTGTTCGACTTCTTCCAGGAGGTTGAGCGCATCGCGATTGGCCGGGTCCAGCGTCAGCAACTGCAACAGCATTTCTCTGGCCTGCTCCTTGTGCCCGTCTCTGGAGTACAGCGTGGCCAGAGCGAACATCACGGATACGTCGTCGGGGTGCATGTCGAGATAGACGCGCAGATAATGCGAGACACGCTCGAAGGAGCCCATCTGGCAGGAAGTCTGAAACAGGCCGAGCAGCGACGTCAGGTTGTCACTGTCCAGTTCAAGCGACTTCATGTACAGCTGAAATGCCTGCCGAAAATCCCGACGCCGTTGCGCAACGATGGCCAGTCCGGCGCACGCGGGGGCGGAGGCGGGGTCGAGCCGACAGGCGACGCGAAACGCAATTTCCGCGTCTTCGAGCTGGTTTCGCTGCAGCGCCACGACTCCGAGCCCCACGTAGGGACCGGCTTCGTCCGGGCCGAGCGCGGCCGCTCTCTCATAACAGCCCTGTGCCGCCGCCAGATCGCCCAACGACGCATGGCAGTCGCCGCGTTCCACCAACATCTTATACGGCCGTGTGGTTTCGCTCATGAATCGTGCCCCGTCTGCAACAGATGGGCCGCATCGGAGTTGTTCGGATCGATCGCCAGCAGGTTCAACAGCGTGCTCTTGCACAGTTCGGTTTGACCGGTCTTCTGGTAGGACATGGCCAGCACGAACATCACCTGCGTCTCTCCCGGATGCACCTGAAGGTAGGCATCGAGATAGCGAATCACGTGCTCGAAGGACTTCCTCTCGCACGACACTTGGTAGAAGCCCACCAGGACGGCGATGTTGTTGTTCTCCAGATCGAGCGCTTTGATGTAGAGATCGCAAGCACCGGCAGAGTCCCGCCGCTGCTGCGCGACCATGGCCAGTCCCGCATACGCCCTGGCGCACCGCGGATCCAGCCGGCAGGCCACGCGAAAAGCAATTTCCGCATCCTCCAGGGAACCCTTCTGTAAGGCCCCTACCCCCAATCCCACGTAGGGACGGGGTTCGTCCGGCGCCAGGAGCGCTGCCATCTCGTAGCAACGGTGAGCCTGACTGTAATTGCCTACGGAGGTATAACAGTCACCCAATTCGGTCAACACTTCGTAGTGCTGAGTTCTCTTTTGTTTTTCCACCTCGTTGACAGTTGTCTGGTCCATCAGAGTCCGGTCCTGAAAGCATGGGTGCGATTGGATTACACCAACGCCGGTTTGTTTCTTGTCGAAAACGGCTCGACCACTTGATCGCGCAACCTCTGCTCCGCATCGGTGAGCAGTTGAATCGCCCGGCGGAATTCCCCGGTCCGGCCGCATGTCTTTGCCTCGAGCAGCAAGGTGTCGATCGTCGGACGTTCGCTGTTCACCTGGCGGCTGAGTCGTTGGGCCGTGGCATGTCGGCCGGCGTGGAAATAGGCGCGCGCTGCCATCGTCATCATCCAGTATCTGTTGTGATGCCGCTCAATCATGGATTCGTATGACTGCGCCGCGCCCACCCAATCGCCTTCTGCTTCGGCCAGTTTGGCCTGGCGCAGCCACTCATCAAACTGAAAAGGCAGCTCCTCCGGCGCCGGCAGCCGCATCTGTATACCACAGGCAGCCAGCGAAGCATCGATCGCCATCTGCGGGTGCGTTCTTCGCGCCTGCTGTAGATCGGCTGAACGCAGAACCGCCGACCACGTTTCGGCGGAAGAGCCCTCGACGAGAAAACCCAGCGCCTGAGCCGGATGATGCAGCAACGCGTAGAGAGGGTTTTCCACCCACATCTCGTCGATGGTCATCCGGCTGGGAACGATGGCCACGTAAGGGCTCTCGATCTGCCGCAAGACCACATCCAGCCGTTCCTGGGCGCTGGCGCGATCCGGCATCGGAACGACGGTCACATTCGGCATCTGTGTCGTGAAATGGGGAACATCTCCCCCAGAAAGCGCGAGGTAGAGCCGGTACGGGTAGAACGTATGTCCCCAGATGCGGACGAGCGTATCTTTGACATTACGGTCCGCTCCCTCCGCCAAAACGATGACCGACAGATCCTCCATCTTCGGCCACGGCTGGGCCGGGCGTGTCGTTCGTATGGTCAACAGGTTTCGCGAATACTCCTGAGGGCTTTTCCGGCGCTGCACCGAAATACGATCGCACTCACCGAGGGGACTGTAGAACTCGCCCGTGACGACCGGAACGTGGTAGAAGTCCGTGAAGAACACCAGACGGCGGGTCATGTCCCAGTCGATGAGGATGTTCAGGCTCTCGTTATAGGGCCCGGTCTTGGTCAACAGGTCCCGGCGGTGCATCAGCGAGACATGCAGCACATGATTGAAATAGAGCATCAGGTACCGATCGAAGTCCCGGCTGATCTCCACTTCCTTGCTGAGCACGGTCTGGCTGCCATCGGGCAGTTCCCGACAGTAGGTCTTATAAAGATCACTATAGGCGGCCTGACAGTCGGTCTGCCCCTCAAGGGCCGCCACCAGGGTCGCGATGTGTTCCGGATAGTACACGTCGTCGTCATCGAGGTAAGCGACATACTTGCCGGTGGCCCGACCCAGCGCTTCATTGAGCGAAAAAGGCTTCCCTCGGTTCTCAGGGCGGTCGATGAAGATCAACCGCGGATCACGAAAGGAGCGAACAATGTCGGATACATCTTCACCCCCGTCACGGATGACGAAGATTTCCAGTTCCTGGTACGTCTGCCGCATGACACTGGCCAGTGCCCGCGGCAAGCGGCGGCGACGGTTGTGGGTCGGGAGAAGCACCGTGACTAACGGTCCTCTCCGCGCCCCACCGGTCCACGCCGGACGGCGGATGTTATCGCCATGGGTGTCTTGAGCTATCAAGTGGGATTGCGGCATGGGCAATCGTCTCTCATCTACACGCGGGCAGCCGTCATCAGGGAAGATTTCGTTGACTCACCAACTTCGCGCATCGGTATCGGAGGTATGGACAGGGACGGTTCTCCGGCCCCTTGTGGAGACTGCAATTCGATCTCCGTCTCAAGCTGCGAAAGGATGCCGTTGATCTGCCGGAGCTGTACTTGCGCGGGATAACGGTCTTCCACGAAGCGACGGTATCGGGCCGGCTCGTAATCCGCGGCGCGTATACGCTGGCAGAACTCCTCGGAGATATTGAACAGGCAATCCCCTGGAAGGAGGCAGGAGGCTGCCGGGAAGTCATGCACCACCGGCTTGACGCCCGTGGCCATCGCGGTCAGCACCACTTCGACATGCCCCTCACCCATCCCGGAGGACACGATGAACTGTTTATCGCTGAGCCACGCGTTGATGTCGTCGGGATAGGCTTCGAAGAAGATCGCGTCGCTCAGGCCGAGCATCTTGACGGAGTGACGAACATACTGTTCGAGCAGGTCGCTTTCGAACGCTCCGGCAAAGAACAGGCGAAAGCCGTTGTCCAGGTAGCGGAGCTTCTGCATACACTGAATGAGAAGACCCGGATTGGCTTCCATCGAGAGCCGGTCCAAGCACGCCAGATTCTTCCCAACGGGACGCTGCCGCAGCGCATGCCGGTCCAAGTTCACCGCATAAGGCAGAACGACGAGCCGCGTGCGATTGCGGATGTCCGGCACATGGTCGATCAGAGCTTCCTCGACCGCGGCGCTGCCGATTTGGACGAGAATATCCACGTTCTCCCATCGGACCTGTCGCATCCACTCGCCGGAGATATCCGACCGTCTGAGACTGACGACGATCTTGCCTTGGCAGGGTCTCTCGCAGGCCTTCACGACCTGCGGTCCGCCCCCATCGAGCCAGACAATTGTCTGACTGGAGATGGACCCGATAATCTCATCCATATTGAAGCCATCCGGGGACTCCAGCCGGAAGTGTTCCTGTACGGACGTCCGGACATCTGAGAGCGAATCGTCCCGATGGTCACGTGTCCGTAGATACACGACCCTGGGTCTCTTGCTCCGGATGATTTCCATGATGGATCGGAGAATGTCCTGTTCCGGCCACTGGTGATAAGAACGCAGGAGCGTCTCCATCGCCTGGCCTTTGTTTCCCTGGTTGAGCAACTGCGTCGCGGTGCGGTTCAGGACATCGACGTTGAGGATACCCATCTGATGCATGGCATCGAACAACGAGGCCGCTTCCGTTGCCTGGCCGGCCGCCAAGTAGGCCTCCACGAGATTCCAGACGATCTCGCCACTGTCGGGTCGAAGATTTCTGGCCCGGGACAGGTACCCGATGGCTTCGTCGTGCCGTCCCAGGCAGTGCAGAATGGTGCCCGCATCGTTGAGCGCCTCCGCATCGTTCGGGGCATCGCGCAGATGCTCGCGAATGCAGTTGATTGCCTCTACGTGCTTGCCCGCCTCGGCGAGCTTCAAACCTCGTTCATAGGCACTCGAATCGTTGTGTGCGGCCATTCATGCAACTCCCTTCTGACCCAAATATAGACCGGCCTTTGTGGGTTCAGTGCAAATCGTATGCCGGTAAGAGAAATGTGGTCAGAGACGTGAGGAAAGGGGGTGCAAATGGCCGTGTGGATAGAATTCGGACACACCTGTCTGCAAAACAGCCATCGGCGTCCGACCTGTCAGGCAATGTAATCCCACAGCGACGTGCTCAGGATCGCATTGGCCACCGACAAGGACATCTGGTAGAGCGTCTCCCGCCGCGACAATTCGATGGCTATTTCCGCGACATCGGCCTGCTGGAGCTCCGTCGTCTGGTTCTCCACGTTGCTCTGCATGGTATCCAGCGTGTCGCTCAGGGTGCTGAGAAACCCCACCTGGGATCCGACGGACACGTTCGCCTGCACCAGCATATTGTAGACCGACTGGACGCTATCGGCACAGTCGCTGATGTACTCGATCAACTCATCGGAGGACAGCCCCATCTCGTTGTTCAGCATATCCCGCAGGTTGATCAGGGTGTTGAACACATCGTAGGTCCCGGGGACCTGCACCAATTCCGTACCCGGACCGGTGATGTTCGTCGTGTCGACGTAGAGGACCTCGCCCGTGCGGGAATCTGTGACCGCCAGATTCGCATCTCCCCCCGCCGGCACATTGACCCAGGTGGCCCCATTGTCGATCGAGACCCGGTAGTCGGCGCCGACCTGCTCCACCTTCAACCAGACATCGCCGGTCACGCTCGAGGTGCCGGTCCCGGCCTGGGCGCCGGTGGTGCCGAGAAACACCGGATCCTGCCGATCTTTCATCCGGAAGATGTCGTCGCCGACAAGATACGATTCGACGTCCAGGCCCGACGCCACATCGACGCGCCGCGACGTCGCCGAACCTTGGTACGTCACCTTCGTGATTAAGCCCCCTTCGCGTTCGACCACATAAGGAGCCGCCGTGGTATCGCTGCCTCCGAAGAGGTATTGACTGCTTTGCTTGGTGTTGACCATCGAGATCAGTTGCTCCAGCGTGCTGTCCACCTTCTCGGCGATGCGTTCCCGGCCGCTGGCATCGTACATGCCGCCGACGATCTGCGTCAACAGCGTCTCCACCTCCGACAACTGAGAGGACATGCCCTCGATGATCGTGGTGGACGTGTCCAGGACGTCCTTCAGGTTCAGGATATTCTGCTTGTAGCTGTCGAGCGTGCGACTCTCGGAATTCAACGCGAGAATCCGGTAGGCATTGCCCGGGCTGTCGGAAGCACGGTTGACCGTGTTACCGCTGGAGGCCTGTTCCTGCAACATGGTAATCGCGTTGGTGTGAGTGCCCAACGCGTAGCTGACATTGTTGTAGACTCGGGATAATGCACTGGTCATGATTGCCTTTCGGAGAAGGTGCCGGCTTCAGGCCGCCCAGGTTAGACGGCGCTCATCAATGCCTCCATGGCGACCTGAAGAGTACTGAGGTACTTGGCCGACGCCTCGTACATCTGCTGGAAGACCAGCAGTTGCGCCGCCTCACTGTTCACGTCAATGCCGCTGACCTCGCTTTGCTGGTCCTGCAAACTCTGGAGGATGGCCTGCGAGTTGCTGTTTTTGGACTCCGCCAACGCAACCTTCTGCCCCAGGTCCGCCACGGTCCGCTGGTAGTATTCGGAAAGCGTCATACCGTCCAAGCTATCGAATTCCATGTCCTGGATTCGGGCCAGGTTTAGGATCGCGGTGTTGTCCGTCAGATCGCTGCCCATTGCGGTGGCGATCCGGTTGGGATTGTCGCTCACCTCGTGGCCGACCTGGACATCGCCGGCGCCGGAACCGGAGAAGAAGGTGTTCATGCCGGTCGCAGCCAGAAATCCCGCGGTGTCGGTGTTCGCGAACACGTCTACCTCGAAGGTATCGCCCGCCGTCAGATCTCCGCTCCCCAGGGAGACGATCAGACCGTTGCTCAACTCAATGGGATCCCCGGCCGCATAGCCCGCGCCGACGTTGAACGTGGCCACGGCCTCGCCGGCCGAGTTAGTGACATTTATCCGCAGGCTGCCATTGCCGACCGCACCGCTGCCTTCCACCGTGAAAGTCAGGGTATCGTTGTCCTCTCCCTGGTAGATGCCCGCGATCGAGACGTCCGGTGGTGACGACCCCGCAAAATTGCTGTCGGTCGGTTCGGACTGCACGGCCGGGATGAAATCGAATTCGTACCCCATGCTCGACGAGATATACAACTGCCCCCCGACAACCGAAGCACTGATGTCGGTGAGAGCGTCGAATTTGGCGGCAACGTCTGCCAGCGTATCCGGCGGGGTCCCGGACGCGTCTACTTCCACTTCGTAGCGGGAGACCGCTCCGGTGGCCGTATTCGTCACGCGGATGAACACGCTTCCATCTGTGATGCCCGCCTCGGCCAGAGCCTCATCACCCATGGACCAGCCACTCAACTCCGTGAAGGATCCCGCGGACCCCAGACCCTGCGCATGATACTGATTGACCTCATTGATGATCTCCCGGGCCAAGGTATCCATCTCATTCTGGATCTGCGGCAGGTGTGTGTTCCTCAGGTTCAGCAACCCTCCCAACTGTCCGCCCTCAACGGTCAGGCTGAAGTCTTCACTGCCTTCGCCGGCAATTCCCAGAGTCTGATCGCTCCGCTGGCCGGCCGAGATCTCCATCGAGGTGCTGCCGACAACGACCATGTACCCCCCGATGCATACGTCGATAACTCCAAAGTCGCGTTGAATCGTCTCGACCCCGGACAATTCCGACAATTGGCTGATCAGTTGATCGCGCTGATCGAGCAGGTTGTTGGGGTCCGTGCCGGAGGTTTGCGTCTGTTGAATCTTGCTGTTAAGCTCGGCAATCTGTTCCGTCAGCAGGTTGATGGACTCGACGCTCTGCTGAATCTGCAGCGTGATCTGACTTTGCATGCTCGTCAACATGTTGCTCAGTTGCCGAATCTGATCCGTCATGGTCTCGGCGGTACTGAGCACCTCGTTGCGGCAGGTCGAATCGGCCGGGTTGGCCGCCAGGGACTGCAGGGCGCTGAAGAAATCATCGATGGCCGCGTTCAGGCCGTTGTCCTCGGCGAATTCACCGAAACTCGCTTCGATGGTGCTCAAGGTCGACAGTTCCTGACTGACGCTCCCCTTCGCCGACTTCTGGCTGAGGATCTCCCGTTCCAGTAACGTGTTGACCAGCCGGGTGATGCCGGCCACGTCCACACCGCTGCCGGCGATGTCCGTAGACGAGCCGTTGGAGGAAGCCGCCAATTCGACACGTTGGCAGTGATAGCCCTCTGTCGATGCATTGGCAATGTTGTTGCCGACCGTGTCCATGCCTGCGTAGGCCGCCGTCAGGCCACTCACTGCCACAGAATAATCCATATCTGATCCTGTCTATCCGGCCCGCGAATACCTCCGGGCTGCCGGAACCGTGAATCCGTCAAAAATGCAGGTTCATCAGGGCCGCATTGGCCGGACGCGCCACGGCACCCGTGGCACCGTAGCAGGCATTGCCCCGGTCACCTTGTCCAAGAAATGCGTGTATCAGAGCCCGGTTGAAACGGGCGCAATCGGCAATGAGCAGATTCGTCTGGAGATGTTCCCGCTTCAGCTGCGCGGTCAACGACTGGAGCTGCTTCTGGCAGTCGAGAATCTCGGCACGCCGGGGCTCTGAGACCGACTGGGCCAGCCGTGAAAGTGTCACCTGCTTCCAGTCACAGCGCAGTTCGCACGCAATTTCCCGGCGCAAATTCTGCCGCTCCTGCTCGCGGGCGGAGTGGACCTCAGCTTCCGACGACAGGTCGGTCAGCAGTTTCTGCAATCCCGTGTCATCGCGTTTGACCAAGAGACTGCGGAGTTGATCCAGGTGACGCAACGCCGTTTGCAGATGCTCGATGTCATCGTGCAGGACGGTCAGCAATGTCTGAATTCTCGTGTCCACACCGGGTGACGCCATAATCACAATTCCTTATCGAGCCGCCCTGAGGCCGCCTCGTTTCCGTCCATCTCCTGCAACTGCCGGTAAATATCTTTCCACAAGCCGAACCCGCCCTTCTCCCCCACGTCCTGCGCCAGGTACATCCAGAAGAGCCCATCCACCTGCTCGGAAATGCCCTCCTGTTCTTCATCGATGGACAGATTTCCGATCGACTCCTTGATCTGGTCGAACAGCTTCGTAATGAAGACCGACTCGAAGTCCCTGGCTATCTGCTTCTTCTTCTCATCGGATGCTCCGACGGCAGCCTGGACCGTGGCCTGCAGCGTGTCACGCGCATCCACGGCCTGCGCGTCCTGCAGCGACGAAGAACCCAAAGCCGACAACGCATTGATCGAATCGATATCCACCATCACTCCTTACATGATCACCAGCTTCGCCTGCAAGGCGCCGGCCTGTTTGAGGGCGTTGAAGATCGCCACCAGATCATGCGGCGAAGCCCCGATGGCATTCAGCGTCTTCGCCAGCTCGGAGACGGTCACAGCCCGCTCTACGGGAATCAAGTACGCGTTCTGTTCCTCGACCGCCATCTGCGTGTCCGGAATGACCTCGGTCGTTCCCGCGTTGGAGAAGGGCGCCGTGGGTTGTGAGACCTGCGCCGTTTCCTTGACCTTGACGACGAGGCTGCCCTGGGAAATCGCCACGGTGGAGATACCGACGTTCTCGCCCACGACGATGGTGCCCGTACGTTCGTTGATCACCACCATCGCCGGCATGTCGACGGCAACCTCCTTCAGGGTGATGTCGTCGAGGAAGCGGACGAGGCCTTCGCCGGCAATCGTCGGCGGCACGGTGATCTTCACCGTGGAGGCATCCAGCGCGACCGCAATGCCCGGATACGCAGTGTTGATGACGTCGCCGATGCGCTGAATGGTCGTGAAGTCGCTGTTGCGCAGGTTCAACGTGATGTGCCGCTGATCACCGGTCTGGGTGATGAAGGACGCCAACTCGGCCTTTTCCACCACCGCCCCCTCGTTGATCACCGAGTCCGTGATGATGGCGTG
>CAYQXM010000062.1:0-33356 GCA_964421295.1 uncultured Pirellulales bacterium | reverse complement strand
ATCGACCTCCGCGTTGTCGATTGGTCCAAACAGTTCCTGACGAAGCTCGCCGGTGTCACCGACCCGCAGCAGAAACGCAAGATCATCGGCGCCGAGTTCATCGAGGCGTTCAAATCCGAGGCGAAGAAAATCCCCAACGCGAAATTCCTCGCCCAGGGCACGCTCTATCCGGACGTCATCGAGTCGGGCTCGAAAGACGGCAATCTCGCCGCCAACATCAAGCTGCACCACAACGTCGGCGGCCTGCCCGCCCAACTGGGCTTCGAGCTGGTCGAGCCCCTGCGTGACCTCTTCAAAGACGAGGTCCGCCTGGTGGGGGAGTACCTCGGATTGCCCGAGCATATCGTCTGGCGTCACCCCTTCCCCGGCCCGGGCCTGGCGGTGCGCATCATCGGGGAAGTGACGGAAAAGCGTCTGGAAGTCCTCCGCGCCGCCGACGAAATCCTGATCGACGAAATCAAGGCCGCCGGGCTCTATCGCCGAGTCTCCCAAGCCCTGACCGTCCTGCTCCCCGTCTCCACGGTAGGCGTCATGGGCGACGAGCGCAGCTACGAAAGCGTCGTTGCGATAAGAGCCGTGGAAACGGCGGACTTCATGACCGCCGACTTCTCCCAAATCCCCTACAACGTCCTGGGCCTCATCTCCAGCCGGATCATCAACGAGGTCCGAGGCGTCAACCGCGTCGTCTACGACATCTCCAGCAAGCCCCCCGCGACCATCGAGTGGGAGTAGACTGCGAATGCAGCCATCGGCCTGGCATTCAGGCTGAGGAGATTTCCTATCCACAAATGCTTGACAGCTCACCCTCTGGCGGTACAATCCCGCATGAGACAATTTGAAAGGAGACGGAAATGGGAACGCTCAAGACGATGTGTCTGGCTTGCATGTTGTTGGGAATCACGCAGTACGCGCGGGGGCAAAAGGCCGCCATGCCTGCATCCGACCCGAATCTCGTCCGCGCGACGGTGGGGGGACGGAATGTCGAGCGCCGAGTAACGACGCCTGCCAGTCGGCCGAAACCCAGCGCGCAGTATGCCCCTCAATCAGATCCGAACGTTGCTAAAGCGATAACAGCGGAACGAGAGGGCGGACGAAGTGCGATCGTTCGACACGTGCCTATCGACGCCAACAGGGTCGGGACGATGCGGCCGGGTGACGCGGGAGACTTCAATCACCCCATGGCAGTCTACCAGTATGTCAATCCACCAGACGGCGATTCTGCCGAACTCCCCAACATTTCCAACGATCCCAATGTGCGTGCCGCATACAAGGAGTATTTGCTCACATACCTCGAAAGCGAGAGAGAGAAATTCGCCGATCGTCGGGAGGTGATCCTCTCGACGAACCAAATGGGCTCCTACATCTTCGTCACGGTTCACATCTTTCTGGCGGTGGCTTTATTCGTGACGGTGCTCGAGTTGCGCCAAGCGAGCATAGCCAGAAAGAAACATGGCGGCAGCGATGAGATCGAACTGTCTTTTCAGAAGATCGCACTGAAGACCTCCATACACGGCACGGTCCTCCTCGTGTTCGCGATCGTTCTGTACTTCCTTTTCCTTCGCATTGTGTACCCCATCACAATCGTGAGGTGATCCGCAACTGACGCGGAAAGAAGTGGCCGAGATCCGCGTCGTCAACCGCGTCGTCTACGACATCTCCAGCAAGCCCCCCGCCACCATCGAGTGGGAATAGGCGGGATGGCTGATGTTTGATCTGAGATCTGTGATTTCATATTCCCCTGCGACGGAACGGGGTTTCACCCGTGAGAGTGCATCGTGCCTCCATTTTTAATCAAGTTCCGTCAATTGGCCGAGAATACAAGAACTGAAGGTCGTCAACGTGACAGTTGGTTTAGATTCATGTAAGGACAGAAGCAAGATGAAGATCGCTCTGGGGTTCCTGGGACTGATGGCGGTAATCGTGAGTGGCTGTGCGGCGGATCCGTATTCGGTCGGCAGCATGCTTCCGGGTCGAATCACTTGCCTGTCCGACGGCAAGGTCTATCCTATGGAAGTCGAAATCAGCTATGGCTCCGGCTCGATGACCGCCACCGATCCCAACACGGGAGAGCGTTTCGAAGGCAAGTATACGGCGATTCTGGACCAGCGCGTCACGCAGCATTCGCGGGAGACGTTCTGGGGTACGGAGGATGCCGGGCAATCGGTCGAAACCAGCAGTGTCGCGCAGGGCTCCGCCGTGCTGGTGGGGGACAAAGGAACCGTCCTGAACGTGAAGATGCACATCAAACCCGGCAGCCCCCCGATTGGCTACGGCGAAGCCGAAGACAACAAGGGAAGGAAATACAACGTTCAGTTCTGACGCGCTCGGCCTATCCGTCAATCGCGTCGTCTACGACATCTCCAGCAAGCCGCCCGCCACGATCGAATGGGAGTAGTCCCACTCAATTGCGGATGTTCTTCGGTAGGGTGGGCCGTGCCCACCGTGTGAGATTGTAGGATGGGCTTCAGCCCATGCTGACTCTTCATCGACCAAGCCGTTTCTGCAACTCCTCGAACACCTGTTCGCCAGGTACGGGCTTGACCTCGCCGCTCTCGACTTCGGCGACTCGCCTCTCTGCCTCCGCCGCCCAGAGATCATCAATCTGGGGCCGCGAAGGATCGGGATTTGATGGATGGCTGGTTCTCATGCGCTCTTGCGTTGCTGGGACGCATACCAATCGATGAGCCGCCGAATGATCTTCTGGTACGACGTGTGAGACTCCTTCGCTTTCTCTTTGAAGAAGTCCACGCTCGACTTGTTCAGCGAGATCATGATCTTGACGCTCTCTTCCTTCAACACCAGTTGTTCCGGCTTGGGAAGGAAGTCCTTGACGACTCTCAACTTGGCGATTAGTTCATCAGTACACTTCTTCTTGTGCCTCATAGTCAGCCTCAGGGTACTCCGCGTCTGCCTCTCATGGCAATACACAGGTATGGCATAAGACATGGCTATGTTCGTCACGACTCGCAGTTCCAGTAGGGTGGCCCGTCCCCACCATGGGGTTACCACATGAACGTGCGTTCGGCGGACGACTTGCCGACGGAGCCGTCGGTCAGGAACAGCGACGTGACGACCAGCTCGACGCGGAAATCTCCGGCGTGGACCCACTGGGAATACTGCGCCTGGAATACCTGGTTGGCTTTCTCGACCAGCCGCTTACGTGCCTCGGCCGGATGGTGTTCGAGGGGTACGTTGCCCGCCTCGATGTCCTCCACCACCGCCGCCGCGATACGGACAGAGGCCCTCGCGATAACCCCGCGCACATCCGATTCGCTCTCCGGTGACGGCCGGGCCGGGTTGATGATCGCGCCAAAGTAGATATGAGCGTTCCGCAAAGTGCCCGCATCCGGCGTCCCCCGCGGCACCATTGCCACGATCTCCTCGAGATGCACCGTCGCCCGATCCCCCGCATACGCCGCATAAACAGCCGGTCCCGACGTTGACGCGCACCCCGCCACCATCCCCACCCCCATCGCCAGCACGATCCCGCCCACGATCACTCGTGACATCCCCAGTTCCTGTCTCATAACCATGTCCTTTTCAGCCTTCGCGTAGTCGCACCCACCAAAATACCGCGGAACATGGTCGAGGACAAGAGGGCTGTACAAAGCGGCAGCGGCCCCGCACCGGTCTCGCCATACCAAGAGGTGCCATGAAGCTCCGGTAGGGTGGGCTATCTGCCCACCACGTCGACTTCGAGAAATGAGTAAGTGACGTGGTTTTTGTGTTGCCCTGTCGCGGACCGCTGCGACATAATGCTCTCTGATGAAGCAATGACAGTGCGCAATGTGGCCCTGAGAACCAGTGGGCGTTGAGGCCCAGCGATCAAAGACTCACGCAGTCTCCAAGGCTTCTCAGCAAAGGGCCAGCGAATAGACTGCGATTGGTCTCGATTGAAAGAGCAGGGAGGCGGAATATGCCAGGCAGTCCAAATATTGTGCTTGCTATTCTCGGTGCGTTGCTTGTGCTGGTAGCCATAGTTGGCAAGGTTCAGGCGGAGAGACTCAACATTGGGCTCTCCACCACTCCATCCCGAGTCCTCGCGGCGATCATAGGTGTTATCTGCCTGTCCCTTTCGGTCTACTTGCACTTTCACCCGGTTCTGTCCAGCGACATGGGCGAGAAAGCCCCTGCTAAGGCGAGTGTTGCCGGGCTGCCAGAGGGGGTCGAAACGCCGGATGGGTCTTCAAAAGACGTCAATACTCTTGCTGGATCGGGCGTGCCCGACAAGTCGATCATGGAGGGAGAGTGGAATGTTACGGTCGAGAGTACGCTTCGGATTGTCTGGAAGTTGAAGGTGTCGGTTGCAGACGGCGAGCTCTCTGCGCGTGGCCCGAAGCTCTTTGTGAACGGCCAGTCAGCGACTGCTGCTGAACGAGAGACGTATCTCGTTCTCCAGGGCAAGGTTTCTGGGCCGGCCGTCAAGGGACGGTATACGGAGAACCAGCCTGTACGCCAGGTTTCCGGTGACTTTCAGGTGGAATTCACAAAGGACGGTTCTATGTTCTCGGGGGTCCTGTTTACACCCAGCGGACGGGACACCTCTCGGATTTCAGGAGTCAGAGTGCAGAAATAGTCGCCCGAATGAGACGGCGTGGGCTCCTGTGCGAGGTGCCTCGGCCCGAGTGCAGCGAAAAGAAGAAATGAAAGGACAGCAGAATGGCAAGGAAGAAGGCTGCGAAGAAGAAGATCGCAAAGAAGACGACTGCAAAGAAGAAGGCAGCGAAGAGGGGGCACGGTACCGGAAGCACAGGACCAAAGAAGATATAGCTGGTGGTTCTCATGAAGCTAAGCGAATACAAGAAGGATTACGACTACCTCACAGGTAAAGCCAGTGACGTAGCGCGGCAGCTTTCCTTTGCAGGGATTGCCATCGTGTGGATCTTCAAGTCAGGAGAAGGCGCTCAGACGACGGTCCCGAGAACATTGCTCCTTGTTCTGGCCCTTTTTGCCGGGTCACTGTTCTTTGATCTGGCTCATTACGTGGTCGCGTCGGCGATTTGGGGATATTTCCACAGAAGACAAGAGAAGCTGCCCAATGCGGCACGCGACCCGGATCTGACGGCCCCGGCATGGTACAACTGGCCCGCAATCGGGTTCTTCGTCATGAAATTGGCAACGGTCTTCGCAGGGTACGTTTGTCTTGCTTGGTTCCTTGCTATAGCCTGGCTTGGATGACTCGACCGGGGGAATTCGGGTCAACTACCGTCTCTGACCACGTTCGCCGTCCCTCAGCCTCCTCCTCCGGCGGGAAGTTGAGGTGTGCGTAGGGGCCGTGGTATTTCGCGGCGAGGCGGTCACGGGCCTTGGCGGCCTTTTGGATTGACGATTGATAATTGATGATTGTCGATTGCCGCCAGTTGCGATGGATTCCGGTGACACCGTTCACCGGCCGCCCTCAACAGTCATCGATCCGAAGGCTGTTGTCCATCGGCTTCCGGCTCTTCGGGCGGGATGTTGCGCCAAGCGTGTTCGCCGTACAACTCCCGGGCCTTGCGGTCGCGGGCCTTGGCGGCCTCGATCTCATCGTCGAAGGTACCGACGTGGTATACCTGCCCTTTATGTTTGATTCTGCCGTACCACTTTCCGCCGCGCGGGTAGACGCCCCGGAATCTCGACTTGGAGTCACGGCGTGGGCGGCTATTCTGGATGTTCTCCGTTTGCGTACACACGAGCAGATTGCAGCGCCGGTTGTCCAGAGAATTGCCGTTGAGATGGTCGACGACCTTGTCCTTGGGGGGTTGCATGATCATGCGGTGCATGAACATGTCGCCGCCGCCAGGGAGGGCGCGCCGGGCGTAGATCTTCCCGGCGCGGGTGGGTTTTCCGGCGTACCATTTGTATTGGCTGAGCCAGTCGTAGTCGGCGGCGTCGACGATGGCGTGCAGGCCGCGAGTGAGGGGGATGTAGCGGATCTTGTCGTTCGGCGGTTCGGGCGGGTCGGTGCGGAAGGGACGCAGGCGGAAGTTGCGGCAGATCTTCGAGGGGGCGGGGCGGATGCGGCCGGGCGTGTCGGCATTGTTGGCGCACAGGCCCTGGATCGGAAAACCCGACAGGAGCGTGCGCGCCCAGAGCATCACGTCGGCCAGGTAGAACATGCAGTGCCAACACGTCCAGCGGGGCGGGTTTTTCAGGAGTTCTTCCCGCTGTTCGGGTGTCACTGGCTCCCTGACCTGGGGACCTTGCTTCGCTTCCATCTGATGGTTCCTTGTCGGGCGCTTCGATTGCTTCTTCATGTTGCCTCCACATTCTGTCTCGTCTCGAACATAACAATCATGCCACAATCGACACTGTTGGGTGTATTGTAAACGAAATATGTTCATTTGTCCAGTAAAAAAGACAAATATGGGTGTGGCGTAAGCCTTTGTCGTACAAGAAGTAATGGAGGGCATAAGAAATGGATGCCGCCGGGAGAGCAGTTTGAGGCGGGTCTGGAATTCCAAAGGAGGGCCGGGGTGGGTATACTACGCGGCCTTGCCGGCGGAACTGGGCCGGCGGTTTTGTGGTTGTTGGAGAAAGCTTGCATGGGTTTGTTTCTGGACGTTTTTACGAAGGTGTTTTTCATCTTGTCGCCGTTCTTTTCGGTGTCGATGTTCCTGCTGCTATCGCGTGACATGGAGCAGAGGACCCGGCAGCGCGCCGCTCTGCGCACGAGTCTGGCGATTCTGGTGATCTGCTTCGCGGTCTACTTCTTCGGCAACCTGATCTTTCACGTCCTGGGGATCACGGTCCCGGCGTTTCAGGTCGGGGCGGGGACGCTGCTCTTCCTGGCGGCGGTGCAGATGGTTTCGGGCAAGCGCAGCGAAATGGCGATGGAAGAGGGCGAAGACTTTGCGGTGGTGCCGCTGGCGATCCCGATGATCGTCGGGCCGGGGACGATCGGTACACTCCTGGTGCTGGGCATGGAAATCAGCAGCGCCCGGGAGAAGGCCATCGCCGCCTCGGCGGTGTTCCTCGCTGTGGCGGGCATCTCGCTGTTCCTGTTTCTGGCCATGCCGATCGCGCGGGTGCTGGGACAGAAGGGCCTGCAGATGATGATGAAGCTGACCGGCCTGATCCTCACCGCCATTGCGGCCCAGATCATCTTTACCGGCGTCGAAGGCTTCCTCGGCCAAGTCCGGCTGTGAAAAAAGCCCAGGTCTTCAGGACCTGGGCTCAATAGTCACGCACCCAACAGATGTCACCCGGCACCGATGTCACACCGGTTTGTCGGGGCACTTGGGGGCCGGCGTCTCTTGGGGCAGCAGGGCACGGGCGAGGGCCTCGACGGCGGCTTTACGGTCCAGCTCCTTCACGCCGAACATGATGCTGATCTCGGACGAACCCTGATTGATCAGCTCCAGGTTGACGCCGGCGTCGGCCAGGGCGGTGCAGGCCTTGGCGGCCAGACCGACGGAATAGCGCATTCCCTCGCCCACGATCATAATGAGGGCCAGGCCGTGCTCGATGCTCACGTCGTCGGGATGCAGCTCGTCGCGGATGCGTTTGAGGATGTGCGGCTCCTTGGCGTGCATCAGCGGGCCGCTGCGCACGACCACGGACATATTGTCGATCCCCGACGGGACATGCTCGAACGACAGGTGCTCCTGTTCGAGGATGTGCAGCAGCCGGCGGCCGAAGCCGACCTCGCGGTTCATCATGTACTTGCTGAGGAAGATCGTGCTGAAGCCGGAGGCGCTGGCGATGCCGGTGACCTCGCCGTGCTGGTACTTGCGTTGCGGGACCACGCATGTGCCGGGAGCCTCGGGGCGGTTGGTGTTCTTGATGCAGATCGGGACTTTGGCGACGACGGCCGGGATGACCGCCTCATCGTGGAAGACGCCGAACCCGGCGTAGCTGAGCTCCCGCAGCTCGCGGTAGGTAAGCGTGGGAATGGGCTTGCCGTTCGGGACGATGCGCGGATCGATCGCAAAGACGGAGTCCACGTCGGTGAAGTTCTCGTACAGGTCCGCCTTGACGGCCGCAGCGAGAATCGAGCCGGTGATGTCGGAGCCGCCGCGGGGGAAGGTCGCCACGTGGCCACTGCGGGTGTAACCGAAGAAGCCGGGGAAGACGACGATATCCTGAGCGTCCTTGAGCGCGGCGAGCTTCTCGTACGATTCGGGCAGGACCTGGGCGTTGCCGAAGTCCTCGCTCAGCAGCATGCCGGCGTCGCGTGGATCGACGTAGTGGGCGGGAATCCCCTGTTTGACGAACGCCTGGGCGACGAGCCTGGCGCTGTTGTCCTCGCCGGCGGCTTTCATCGCGTCCAGGAACTGCGGTCCGCTGATGGCGGAACGGCCCTGGATGCGGCGTTTCAGGTCCTGCTCGATCTCGGCGGCCAGGCTGGCGTCGAGCCCCATCTCCCGCTGGATCTCGGCGTAGCGTTCGACCACCGCGGCCAGGTGGGCGTCGTAAGGCTTGGCCGCGATCACGTCGTTGGCCAGTGTGATGAGCATGTCGGTCATCTTGGTGTCGTCAGGGTGACGTTTGCCCGGCGCGGAGACCACGACGATCCGACGGGCCGGGTCCGCTTTGACGATATCGATGATCTTCTGTATCTGCTTGGCGTTGGCGACCGAGGTTCCGCCGAACTTCACGACTTTCATTCGTTCTCCCTGTTCTCATCTAGGTAGATATGCGGGATCAGTGGTTGCACGTTCCGGACCGTGTTATTGTCACGGCGTCGGCAGGGCCGGCAGGGGCTGATGGATGCGCACGGAGATCGTCCCGATGCCGCTCGTGACCAGCAGCCGAATGCGACCTTCGCCCAGGCTCCGGTGCCCGAACGCGACGCCTGCTTCGTTGTTGAGGTTCTTCGCCAGCGCCGACGACTTGTCGAACTCCACGAAGACGCCCTGAAAGACCTGGTTCATCATCATTCCCGCAGTGGCGACGAGCGCGTCGGTCTGGGTGGCCGCGGTGGGGCGGCCGGCCAGCTTGTCGACGTCGGCCTTGAACCGCTGGGCCAGCGAACGGACGATCGCCGCCTTGCGGGCCTCGTCGGTGGCGTAAAGAGCCGTGCCGACCTCGGGATCGAGAATGAACTGGGCATCGAACGCGAGCGCTCCGGGAACCGCTCCGGTCGGTGGCTGCGAACCGATCGGCGGCGCCGGCTGCTCATCCATAAGGAAGAAGTACTTGCGTCGAGCCGTCATGCGATATTCGTCGAAGGCGATCAGGTTGACCCATATCTTCTTGCCGTCTTTGCTCTGGCCGGATAAGGCGGCGGACGTGTCGCTCTGGGTCGTGAGCTGCACGGCCACCAGGTCGGGCTCCAGCCGCATGCTCGGCGCATCGAGCAGGCCCAGCACGTCGAGCGTGGTGCCGGTCCGCAATTGCACCTGGCGGTAGGGGGCGGCCAGCCGGGCATACGAATAACTGCCGCCCGGCGCGTCCGGCGTCGAACAGCCGGACAGCAAACACAAGCCGGCCAGAGCCAGAAGCGCGAACGCCGCACCACGGCGCATCGCTCTGCCGCATCTCCTGGCTCTCATGCCGGCTCTCCAAATGCGAAACGTCAAACTTCCAACTTCGAACTTTACACTTCCTTAGCGTTGATCCACTTCATCATCTTGCGCAGCTTCCGCCCGACGGTTTCGAGCTGGCTGTCATGATCCTTTTCATACAACGCGTTGAAGTTCTTGAGTCCGGTCTGATATTCGTTGACCCATTCCTTCGCGAACGCGCCGGAAGTGATCTCGCCGAGGATCTTCTTCATCTCGGCCCGGGTCTGGTCGGTGATGATGCGCGGACCGCGCGTCAGGTCGCCGTACTCGGCGGTGTCGGAGATGCTGTACCGCATGTAGGACAGGCCGCCCTGGTAGAAGAGGTCGACGATCAGCTTCACTTCGTGCATGCACTCGAAGTAAGCCACTTCCGGCTGATACCCGGCCGCGACCAGGGTTTCAAACCCGGCCTTGATCAGCGCCGTAAGGCCGCCGCACAGGACGACTTGCTCGCCGAACAGGTCCGTTTCCGTCTCCTCTTTGAACGTGGTCTCGAGGATGCCGGCGCGGGCGCCGCCCATGCCGTTACCCCAGGCCAGCGCGATCTTCTTGCCGGTGCCGTCGACGTCCTGCTGCACCGCGACGAGGCAGGGCACGCCGCCGCCCTTTTCGAACTCGGCGCGGACGAGATGGCCCGGGCCCTTGGGGGCGATCATGACGACGTTGACGTCCTTCGGCGGGACGATGTACTTGAAGTGAATGTTGAAGCCATGGCAGAAACCGAGTGTCTGACCGGCCTTGAGGTTCGGGCCGATGTCGGTCTGATAGAGCTTGGCCTGGAGCTGGTCCGGCAAGGTGATGATGATCAGGGCCGCACCCTCGATGGCCTGCTTGATGGTCATCGGCTTGAAGCCGTGCTCGACCGCTATCTTGTAGTTCGGCGTGTCCTTCAGCTCCGCCACGACGACCTCGACTCCGCTGTCACGCAGGTTCTGGCTGTGGGCGTGGCCCTGGCTGCCGTAACCGATCACCGCCACGCGTTTGCCCTTCAGCGGGTCGATCGGAGCGTCTTTCTCGTAATAGATTTTTGCTGCCATAGTGTCCATTTCCTTTCTCTATCAGGACCAAATGTCACGATATGCGGTCAGTCGTATGTTCCGTTTTTCCATAATAGCCTTGACCTTTCGGCCGGTGGGCCTCAGCAGGGGGGGCCACCCTACCGATGAATCCCCTGCATAAACCCGATGCTATCATCAGCTTTTCTCAGCACTTACCTCCCTCGACCCTGTCCGGCGGCCTCCATTCCACCCACGATAAACCAACTATTATACCTAAACCCACGCCCCAGACAAGCACCTTTCCCGGCTACCCGGCGAGCAAGGGTGCCTGTGAAGGTACTCGGGCAATCCAAGGTGGCAGCCTCAAGTCCGCAGGACTTGGGGATGGCGATTCGGGCAGCCCCTTCAACCATCCCCAAGCTCCGCTTGGTGCTGCCACCCAACAGAGCCTCGCGTCCGGCCCCTTAGCATCGCGGCCGGGATATCTTTGACCGGTCGGCCCAAATCCCTGTAGAATCCCCCTGAGGAGTGTTCGAGCCGGGGTCATCTTGCCGCCGGGCAGGTGCGAACGCGAAGGAGAGTATCGGGAGAACGCATGGCTTGGAGAAAGGATGCTACGCCAGGGAAGCCGAAACCATCCGCCCGCCGCTGCAAATAGGGCAGTCCCCACTTACACTGCGTTCTCATGAAAGGATATGCAATGAATACGGCAGGCAAAGGACAAACCCACTGGCTGGTCTGTGTGCTCGTTCTTGTCAATCTGCTTTCCTGCAAGCCATCCTCCACGAGCGAGTCTCCCGGAACGCTGAACGGGCAGACGGCAAGAGGAGAAGTGGATACGAGAAGAGCCGCCTTATCGAAAGACGAGATGATCCAGATTGCCAAGCGCGAAATGCGTAATTGGGGGCGTGACCCCGCCAGTCTCACGACTTACTATGATGAAGACAATCAGGGGTGGCACAGGTGTTTCCCCAAGCCTCTGCCGGAGCTTGCGGGGCATGATTACCAGGTGATTGACTGCTGGGACCATAGATCGGAGCCAGTATGGATTCTTATCGACAGAAAGACAGGCACCATCTTGAAGACGCTGACAGGATATGGCCCCAGTTTGGAAACCAGGGACGGGGAAACCTTATCGAAAGACGAGATGATCCAGGCTGCCATGCGCGTACTGCGCTATCTTAAGGAGAACGAGCGGAGGATTTACTATGATGAAGACAATCAGCGGTGGCACAGGTTTTTCCCCAAGCCTCTGCCAGGGCTTGCGGGGCATGATTACCAAGCGATTGAGTGCATCGACGACGAACCTGATAGTTTCACGCACCCACTGTGGCTCTTGATCGATAAAAAGACAGGGACCGTTTTGAAGGTGGTGCCGGCAGCAGTCCAAAACTAGAGGGGGGGTGAGGGTGAGAGTAACCTTAGAGTCAGGCACTGAAACAAGCCTGGGGGTGACCTCGGGGTCAGAGGTGGCATGCGGGGGCCATCTCGTGTCGGCGGACGCGCAGATTCGAGGCACCCGGCGAGGCGGGCGAGTACGAGCGGTGCTGCACGTGACGGCTAGAGAGTGGCGTTGGAAGCACGGGGCGACGACCTGTGCGGGATGGTCGCCCGCATGCGAGAAACACAGGTTGGAGAGTTCCATCCTCCAAGCAGCTCCCACGCAGAATCTGCCGGGGGCCATCCGAGGTCACAAAAACGGCCGGGCACTCGCCGCTGGGACGAGTGCCCGGTGATTCAACTTCAGGGTGTCTTTTCCGTTTTGGGGGAGACGATGGCCAGTTCGGCGACGGTGGCGTAGTCGGCGCCGCTCATTTCGCTGAGGGCCACGAAACGCATGTAGCGGGCCGTAACGGGTGCGGAAAGCTGGATCGTACGCTCACCGGCACGCCGATTGAATGTGCCCTTCGCGGCCGGCTGTCCCCACGTCTTGCCGTCGTCGCTGAAATAGACCTCATAGTCCCGGACCCGGCCGTTCTGCGAGTCGCTTCGGTCCGTGTAGATCACCGCGGCGACCTGGGTCGGGGCGGTGAAATCGATCACCAGCTCGTGCGGATGCTTCGGCAGATTGGGCGTGTACTGGCTGTGCCAGAACGTGTCGGGATTGCCGTCGATGGCGTTCTCGGGCTCGCCTTCGTCCTTCTGAAAGCTGCTGGCCGAGACGATCTTCCACTTCGAGCGATTGGTATAAGGCGCCACGGTGACGGCTCCGCGATAGGGCAATCCGCTCCCAGCGGCTCGAACGAAGACCGGCCCGGCCTTCTCCATTTCGAAGGGTCCCGCATAGGTCTGCCAGGTGGACCCGTCGAGAGCATACTCGATCTTCGCGCCGGTCGTCTTGCCGGTCAAGGCGATCAGGCCATCGCGCCCACGCACACCGGTGATCGGCGCGACCCGCTGGCGGGACGCCGTGCGCCCAAGGGCGCGCACATCGTTCTTTCCGGCCCACAGCAGGCGGAGGGTATACGAGAACGTCGTCGGATCGGACCAGACGATGTACTTGTCCAGCGGCCGGGGCCCGCAACCGGCGGAGCCGACGCCCAGCGTGCGAGCGCTGAGGCACAGCACTGTACTGGTGCTGGCCGGCAGGTCGACTGAGTACTCGACCGGAGTCATCACTTCGTCCGTGTGCGGCAGAGCGGAGACTTGCATCACATCACCGTCGGCCTTCGCGAACAGCCCCGGTAGTCCGGCGCCTGTCACGGCCGCCCAGCGGACGTCCTCGTGGTTGCCGCATTCCATCGGCTTGGCGTACGGTGTCATCTGTTCGCGCACCGTGCTCGAATAGATGCCCACATCGAAACCACGCTTGCGGTCGGAGTAGTTCTCCATGGGTCCGCGTCCGAGGAAGGTGAACTGGTCCAGCTTCGGATTGAGCAGCAAGCGCACGCCGATCCGGGCCAGCGGAATCCGGCGCCCCTGGAAGGTCACCGCGTTATCCACAGTAATCGAGGCGTCGCTGCTGATGGTGTAGAGCGCCGAGTGAGTGACACTGAACCCGGCTTTGCCGTCCGCCTGGACGACGACCTCCACGCGCGCCGTCCGGTCGTCAGTCTGCTCGGAGGCCAGGCGGACCGTCGTCCGCTGCAAGTCCGTCACGCCCGCGGCCGTCCAACTCGCATAGGCCCAGTTATCATCCGTTCGGTGAGGGGCCCGCCACAGGTGCAGCTTCGGCCCGCCGCCGGTGGTCAGTAGGTTGGTGCTGTCCCGGACGAGTTTGGAGATCGAGCCGTCCGCCTTGTCGAAAGTCACGCTGAAGCGGTCGCCCGTGACGGTGACTTGGGCATCCGTCTGTTCCACTTTCACCGCCGCGAACTTCGTCGCATCCACCACCGGGGCGGGGGCATCCCTCGGCAGCTTGAACTGCGCGGAGGCGACTTCATAGCCCGCCTTGGCCCAAAGTTCGTCCTGGGCCAGCGCGAAGGAGAGTCTCAGGAAATACTCCGCGCCGGGGACCACCTTGATGCTCTTCATGGGAATCGTGAGCGTCTGCTCTTTGGCGGGGGCCAGATCGAGCGCGTTCAGAGTGCCCTTGTCGATGTCACGTCCGTCTTCGGTGACGACCCAGGAGCCCTTGAATCCCGCCAGGGTGATGAAGGCGTACTTATTGCGGATCTTCACCTGTCCTTGTGCCAGATCGGCCGGCTCGATGCCAATCCACTGGTAGGCTTTCTTGGCCTCGGGGTAGTGCGGCTTGGGCGAGCGATCGGAGAAGACCACGCCCTTGTGGATGAAGTAGCGATCGTTGGGCACTTCGCCGAACCCGCCGCCGTAGGCGAGGATGACGCGGTTGGGGTCGCGCCGGTTCCAGATGCCCTGGTCTTCCCATTCCCAGATTGCGCCGCCCATCAGGGTGGGATAGGTGTCGAACGCGTCGTTGTACTCGCCGATGGAACCCATCGAGTTGTTCATCGCGTGGGCGTATTCGCACATATAGAACGGCTTGGTGCGGTTGGGGTTCTGGCCGATTTGCACGACGGAGTCGGGATGCGTGTACATCTCGCTGTCGATGTCGGCCGGGTTGCTGGGGCCGCCGCCGAAGCGCTCGTAGTGCGTGGGACGCGACGTGTCGATGGCCTTGATCGCCTTCAACGCGGCCAGGAAGTTCGGGCCCGACCCCGCCTCGTTGCCCAGCGACCACAGGACCACGGACGGATGGTTCTTGAAGTTCTCGACGTTGGTGACATTGCGGTCGACGTGGGCCGCCTCCCAGGTCTTGGGGTTCGAGAGCGACTCGGCGCCGTAGCCGTAGCCGTGCGACTCGACGTTCGCCTCCGCGTTCAGGTAGAGGCCGTACTCGTCGCACAGCTCGTACCAGCGCGGATCGTCGGAATAGTGACAGGTCCGGACGTGGTTACAGTTGCACTGCTTGAGTACCTCGATGTCACGGATCATCCGCTCTTCGCTGACGGTGTGTCCGGTGTCAGGCCAGTTCTCGTGGCGGTTGGCGCCCTTGAGCTTGACCGGCACCCCGTTGATCATGTACACGGCGTTCTTGATCTCGATCTTGCGGAAGCCCATCTTGGCCGACAGCATTTCGGTCGTCTGGTCACCGGCTTTCAGCGTCAGCACGGCGGTGTACAGGTTCGGCGTCTCCGCTGTCCACTTGGCGGGATTGGACACTTTCAGTGCCACCGTGACAGCCTTTTCCTCGCCCGCCGCCAGCGAGGGCAGCTGCGTCTCGGCCGTCAGGCCCTTCATGGGTTTACCCTGCAGATCGAACAGCTCGACGCCGGCCGCACATGCGGGGGCGGGCTGGCTGCCGTAGTTCTTGACCTTCACGACCGCATCGATCGTGGCGTCACGATACTGGGCGTCGAGATCGGTCTTGATGAAGAAATCGCGGATGTGCACCTGCGGGGCGCTCCACAGCGTGACATTGCGGAAGATGCCGCTGAGGCGCCACATGTCCTGATCTTCGAGGTAACTGCCGGCACTGTAGCGGTAGACCTCGACGGCGATCATGTTCTTGCCGGGCTTGACATATTGCGTGAGGTCGAACTCCGCCGCGTTGCGGCTGTTGACGCTGAAGCCGACCTTCTGCCCGTTGACCCAGAGGAAGAAAGCCGAATCGACGCCGTCGAAGGTGACAAAGATCCGACGATCCTTCCACTCGGACGGCACGTCGAACTCGCGGCGATAGCTGCCGACCGGGTTCCGCTCTTTGAACGCCGTCCAGTTCTCCGGCGGCGCGCTCATCACGCGCGGCCAGTCCCGCCGGAACGTGTAGCCCATGTTCTTGTAGTAGGGCGTGCCGTACCCGAGCAACTGCCAGCACGACGGCACGGGAATCTCCTTCCACTTGCTGACATCGAACTCGGGTTTATAGAAGTCCACCGGCCTCTGCTCGGGCGTCGGCACCCAGTTGAATTTCCAGGAGCCGTTCAATGTGCGGCACAGTGACGAGGCGTGCCGCTTGGCAGCCAGCGCCTCGGCCATCGAGGCGTACGGCATGAGCGTGGCGTGGGCCGGCTCTTTGTTGATGCCCAGCATCTGTTCGTTCTCGATTTCCGGCGGCACCGGCGCCGGTGTCGCGGCACTGCCCAGGAACACACAACTCGCGGCCATGGCCAACGTCACTCCTATCGTCCTCAATCTGCTCACGGATGGACTCCTTGCTGAACCCCTGCCAACGCCCGCCAGCCGGGCGCTGGGCTCATTGTACCAAGCCCTGACCGGGGGCCAAGAAGTATCCGGCACGGCAGGGGGCCGGGGCGTTTTGTTGAGACGAAAGCAGGTTGTGGGATATTAGAGGATGAGATACGATCGTGATCGGTTGCACCTCTGGCAGGAAAGGAGAACACGACATGTTCAACGCTCGTTCATCCCGGATCACCACCACAGTCATGCGTCTCGCGGCATTCGCAAGTCTATCGATAATGGCCGCCCATACCCTTGCCGCATCCGGGGATTCACCGGTCAAGCTTACGGAAACGCCCGACCTGTATGTTCTGGACAACGGCATCGTCGCCGCCCGCGTGGCCAAAGCCTCCGGCGACATCGTTTCCCTGAAGTACAGGGGCAAGGAGATGTTCGCGACGACTCTGGAACCGGATGGCGAGCCCAACCTGGCTGCCGACCCGCCAGGTGAGAATCTGAACGGCCTCAATCGCGGCATGACCGACCACCAGTACGGTTTCTGGTCGCACGATGCGATGGGGCGACGCGGCAGCGAACCGGCGGCGACTGCCCGCATCACCATCGATCCGAAGGATAACGGCGGCGAGCGGGCCGAGATCTCTGTGAAGGGTCCGTCCAACGGGACCCGCCAGTTGGGAACCGGTCCCGGTGCTGCTCGGGGCGATGGCGACTTCTATGCGGATGTCGAGATCCGCTTTGCCCTCGGGCGGGGCGACTCCGGCGTCTACACGTACTGCACCTTCGAGCACAAGGCCGAGTATCCGGCCGACTCGATCACCGAAGCCCGTTTTTGCATGAAGCTCAACGACTTCTTCGACTGGATGCTGAACGACGCCCAGCGGAACAAGTCCTACCCGAAGGGGGACCCCGAGAACAAGTACAACTACACGGCCAACCAATTCGAGAACCGCGCCTTCGGCTGGGCCAGCACGACCGAGAAAATCGGCTGTTTCCTGATTAATGCGTCCATGGAGTACATGAGCGGGGGCCCCACGAAGGTCGAGTTCCTCTGCCATCGTGACACCAACCGCGTGGCGGCGCCGTGCGTGCTGAACTATTGGCGCAGCAGCCATTACGGCGGTGCGGACGTCACAGTCGCGCAGGGCGAGCGCTGGGCCAAGACCATCGGCCCGTTCTTGATCTACTGCAACGCCGGCGCCGACCCGCAGGCGATCCTCAAGGACGCTGTCGCCCAGCAGGCTCGCGAAATGGCCAAGTGGCCGTACAAGTGGGTCAAGAGCGCCGAGTATCCCAATGCGGAAGCACGCGGCACAGCCAAGGGGCAACTGGTCCTGAAGGACCCCAATGCCAAGATATCGCGCTTGTTGGTGGGATTGACGCATGCCGAGTACGAGATTACGCGTCGCGGCTTCGGCGGACAGGCAACGGCGGTCCGCATCACGTGGCAACAGGACGCCAAGTACTACCAGTTCTGGGTGCGTGGCGACGAGCAGGGTCGGTTCACGGTGCCCAACGTCGTGCCCGGCACCTATACGCTGCATGCCATGGCCGACGGCGTGCTGGGCGAGTACGTCAAGGCCGACGTGGTCGTCACCGCCGGCAAGATGCTTGACCTGGGCTCGCTGCCATGGACACCCGTCCGTCGCGGGAAGCAGGTTTGGGAGATCGGCGTTCCGAACCGCAGCGGCAGCGAATTCCTCAAAGGCGACGATTATTTCCATGACGGTATGCCGCTGCTCTATGCCAGGCTCTTCCCCAACGACATCAACTTCATCATCGGCAAGAGCGACTTCGCGAAGGATTGGTACTACCAGCACGTCCCGCACTCCGAGGACCCCAACGCCCGGGCGACGGCGTTCAATCCCGGCGGTCGAGGCCGGGCGACGCCACGGCGGATCACTTTCGATCTGCCCGCCGCACCTCGCGGCAAAGCCACGCTGCGCCTCGCGATCTGTGGCACGGATGCCAGAACCCTCGAAGTTACCGTCAACGATCAGCCGGCCGGACAGGTCGACCGGTTAACGGGCGATGGGACGCTCAGCCGTAACGGCATCGCCGGGATCTGGTACGAACGGGAGCTGCCTTTCGACGCCTCAGTGCTGAAAGCCGGCACCAATGTCATGAAACTCACTGTCCCCGCCGGCTCGGTCTCCGCGGGGATTATCTACGATTATCTGCGTCTTGAGCTGGAAGAATGACGTGGGGATCAAGTCGCGCGACCATTGTGTTTCATCAGGAAGGGCAAGATATAGGTGACTTTGCCCGACGAATCTGCTATAAGTGATAGCAGGATTAGCAAAGTAACACAATGGCACGAAAGAGTGTAGCATTTTGGGTTGCGGTGTTGGTGCTGGCGAGCATCCAACCGGCTTCCGGAGGAGTGGTGTCTGAATCGGCGGTTTCCTACGGTCCGATGCGGCAATTGATGCCTTCTTCCCGCCGGTCGCCGCTGATCGTCTCGGAGATCATGTACCATCCGTCCGAGCGGGCCGACGGCAAGAACCTGGAATTCGTCGAGCTGTTCAACACCGAGCCCGTCGGCTGGGACATCAGCGGATTCCGCCTGGAAGGCACGATCCAGTACACATTCCCCGTCGGGACGACTCTGCCCGGGCGGTCGTTCGTCGTTGTCGCCGCGGACCCGGCGTCCCTCCAGGCCGAATATAGCCTGACCGATGTCTACGGGCCGTATCAGAGCAAACTCAGCGACGGCGGCGGGACCCTGCGCCTGGTCAACGACCGCGGGGGCGTCCTGCTGGAAATCCGGTACGACGACCACTACCCCTGGCCCGAATCGGCCGACGGACTGGGCCATTCCCTCGTTCTGACCAAGCCCGACTATGGGGAAAATGATCCTCGTTCATGGCAGGCGAGCATCGAGCGTGGCGGCAACCCGGGCACGCCCAACTCGGGCACCTATCCGACTATCTGCATCAACGAGATTCTGGCCAACCCCGCTACGGGGCAGACGGCCTTCATCGAGCTCTACAACTCCGCGCATCAGCCGGTGAGCCTTTCGGGCTGCTACCTGAGCGACAGCCCCGATACGCCCAAGTTCCGGATCCCCGACCCCACGCTGATCGCGGCGGGGGGCTGTGTGTCGTTCTCGACGGCCGACTGGGGGATGGAGATGTCACTGAGCCGCACCGGCGAGCGGGTCTATCTGCTCTCGGCGGATCAGCAGCACGTGATTGACGCCGTGACCTACGGTGCGGAAGCACCGGGGGTTTCTCTCGGCCATTTCCCCAACGGCGCGTATGGCGTGCGGGCCCTGGCCGCTCCGACTCCCGGGCAACCGAACGCCGGCCTCTATGACAGGGACGTCGTGATCAACGAGATCATGTATCACCCCATCTCCGAAGACGGCAACGACGAATACGTCGAGCTCTACAATCAAGGCACGCAGCCGGTCGATGTCGGCGGCTGGCAACTGGACGCCGGCGTCACCTTCACGCTACCGGCCGGTACCGTGATCCCCGCCGACGGCTATCTCGTCGTCGCGGCCGACGCCGCACGGCTGATCGGGCACTATGCGCATCTGTCTGCCGCCAATACCGTGGGTGATTTCACGGGACAACTCGCCAACGAGGGCGAGTGCCTCCGACTGCTGAAACCGTTGTCGCCCACGGCAACAGACAGTGAGTTCGTGGTCATCGACGAGGTCACGTATGACGACGGCAGCGATTGGGGTGAATGGGCCGACGGCGGCGGGAGCAGTCTCGAATTGAAGGACCCGCACAGCGACAACAGTCGCCCAGGCAACTGGACCTCCAGCGACGAGACGGCCAAAGCGCCCTGGAAGACCTTCCGCTACACCGGCACGCTCGATCTGGGAACGGGCACGTGCAACAAGTTCGAGCTGTTGCTGCTCGACAGCGGCCAGTGCCTGGTCGATGACATCATCATCACGCGGGGCGTCGAGTCGGTGAATCGGGCGAACAACGGCAATTTTGAATCCGCCCTGGCGGGCTGGACCATCGAGGGCAACCACGCCGGATCGTACCCCGAGATCGGCGCCGGCTTCAATGGCTCCACCGGGATGCACGTCGTGGCCACCGGCGGCGGCGACAACCTGTGCAACTGCCTGAGACAGAACCTGACCTCGTCGCTGAGTCAGAACAGCACGGCCACCCTCAGCTTCAAAGCCCGTTGGCTGTGCGGCCACCGCAACGTGCTGCTCCGCCTGCACGGCAATTACCTCGAGACGGTAGGCACGCTCGATGTCCCGGTCGACCTCGGCACGCCGGGCCGGCGCAACAGCGTCTCTACGGATAATGCCGGCCCCGTCATCGAGGCGGTCGAGCATGCCCCGGTCCTGCCGCAAGCAGGTCAGGCGATTACGATCACCGCCCGCGTGCACGACCCGGACGGCGTCGCCAATGTCACGCTCTACTATCGCCCTAGTACGGCCACGTCGGCCAGCTCGGTCGCCATGAACGACAGCGGCCTCCTGGGCGACACGGCGGCCGGCGACGGTGTCTACACCGCCGTCCTGTCCGGCCGGACCGCCGGGACGATGGTGTCGTTTTACGTGTTGGCCCAGGACAACGCCGCAGCGCAGGCGGTGACCTGGTTCCCGGCGGAGGCCCCCGACAAGAAGGCCCTGATCCGGGTCGGTGACACGGTCGCCCCCGGGCTGTTCGGCAACTACAAGGTCTGGGTCGACGCGGCCAACGGCAGCTCCTGGTCGAAACAGCCGAAGATGAGCAACGCGTTGACCGACTGCACGTTCGTCTACGGCGATGTCCGGGCCGTCTACGATGCCGGGATTCGCATGCGCGGCAGTGGCTGGATCCGTGCCAGGTTCGGTGACCCGTTCACCTGGATTGCCTCGTACCTGATCAGAGTCGACAAGAGTGATCCCGTCATGGGCTCGACATCCCTGAACCTGGACAACCTCCAGCAGCAGAGCGTCTGGAATGGCAGCGTGGTCGATCCGACCTTCCTGCGCGAGCGCATGACCTACTGGATCGGGGAACGGCTCGGTGTCGAGACCAGTTATATGCGTTTCATCCTGCTGCACTTCAACGGCGTCAAGAAAGGTGTCGTCTTCACCGACATGCAACAGCCCGGCGGCGACTACCTGACAAGCTGGTTCCCCGACGACGACAACGGCCACCTGTTCGAGGTGGATGACTGGTTCGAGTACGACAATGGCTTTCCGTCCTCCAAAGGGAGAGCCACGCTCGAACGCTTCACCACCACCGGCAGCGTCCTCAAGCAGGCACGCTATCGCTGGAACTGGGAGAAGAAGCCCGCCGGCGCCACCGACGACGATTACGCGCCTCTGTTCGAGCTGGTCAACACGATGAACAGCGGCACGGACTACTATCGCAGCGTCGATGCCCTGGTGGACTGGCAGCAGTGGATGCGGGCGCTGGCCATCCGGCGCGGGGCCGCGGCCGACCGTGACGGCTACGGCTACGAGGCCGGCAAAAACGCCTTCGTCTACAAGGGACTCCACAACAAATGGAAGTACATCCTGTGGGACCTCGATCTCGGCTTCGGGATCGAACGCGACTACAACGCCGGGCTCTTCGACGAGATCAATGACCCGGTCCTGAAGAACAAGTTCTTCACGGAGCCCGCGTTCCGCCGGGCCTACTGGCGTAATCTCCAGGATCTGGTGGATGGCCCCATGCTGGCGGCCAACTTCGATCCGGTCGCCGACGCGTACTACAACGCCCTCAAGAGCAACGGCATCACGATCAACAGCCATGCAGAGGTGAAGAATTGGGTGCGCAACCGGCGCGGGTACATCGCCGGTCAGCTCAACTCTGTGGCCGCCAGCTTCGCGGTCACCACCAACAGTGGCAACAACTTCTCCACCGCTACCTCACCTTACACCCTGCGCGGGACGGCGCCCGTCAAGGTTGACGCCATCCACGTGAATGGCGTCGCGCTGCCGGTCACCTGGACCGACGTGACGAGCTGGTCGCTCGATGTCACGCTCACGCCGGGCCAGAACACGCTGGAATTCCAGGGGTACGACAGCCGTGCGCAGGCGCTGGCCGGCATGAGCGATGCCATCACCATCACCTGCACCAAACCGTGAGTAGCGAACGGTGACGGCTGAAGACTTTCACCGAGCCAAAGCAGGGTTTTGCCCACCCAACGTTCGGACCGCGCGCCGGCCCATAACGCTAGTCCAATAGGAAGCGAGTACGGCGGGCAGAAAGCGGGGAAAGCACAGTGGTCCCGGCGTTGCTGCCCGCCCGGTATGGATTCCCGGGAGAACCTGTCATGAAAGTCGGGTTCATCGGACCAGGGCACATGCGGATATCGATGGATCTGAACTCCAGGAGATTGTCATGAAGGCACAGAACGACGAGATCATCGTCATCACGGGGGCCACGGACGGGCCAAGCTGAGCGTCATCGTCAGCCATCACATGAAGCTGGACGAAGCACCCGAGGCCTGCCGTGAGTTCGACAGGCGCGAGAATGGCTACACGAAGATCATCTTCAAGACGGATGGCCAGATTGCCTAACCTGACGGACGCCTATAGCTTTTTCGGGTCCAGGACGACGTACTTGATGCTCTGGCGCCAGTAGGTATAGACAATGTGGACGAGGCCGTCGGCGCTCTGGATGACGGCGGGATACGAATACTGCTTCGCCGGCTGGTCTTCGAGCGTCAGGGCCATCGTCCAGTCCTTGCCGTCGCGCGAGAGCGCCACGTTCAGCGGCGTCCGGGCCGTCGCGGTGTGGTTGTACACCAGCAACTGCCGTCCGTCGCGGAGTGTCACGGCGTCGATGCCGGAACTCGGGTTCGGCAGCGTCGTGAGGGTCATCTCGCTCCAGGAGCGGCCGCCGTCCTGCGACCACGTCTGAGAGATCAGGCTCGACTTGGTCCGGCAGAGCATTTGCAGTCGCCGGTCGGGGTAGGTCAGAATCGTCGGCTGGATGGCCGCGATTTTGTTCGGATCGTTCAGGGGGCCGATGACCTCCCACTTGTCGAGGTCCTGCGTGACCTCGAGGCGTGCGCGCCAGCCGCCATTCTCGGTGCTCGACGGGCACAGAATGCGTCCATCGTCGAGTTGGATGGGTTTATCTTTGACCGGTCCCAGCACATTGGCTGGCAGGCGGCGCCGGTCTTTCCAGGTTTTGCCGTTGTTCTCCGAGACGATCATTTCTCCCCACCATTCACTGGGCTTAGGTCCGACTTTGAAGAACAGCACGAGCGGCCCTTGACGCGGCTGGAACAACACCGGGTTCCAGCAGGGGAATCGCTTCTCCGGCGTGATCACCCCGTTGGCTACCTCCACCGGGCGGGTCCACCTCCCATCTTCTATGCGTGCGACCCAGATCCCCACATCCGGATTGCGTTCCGCCGTGCCGGCGAACCACGCCGCCACGAGCGTGCCGTCGCGCGTCTGAACGATGGTGGAGGCGTGACAGCTCGGCGTCGGCCGGTTCTCCAAGGGAAAAATCAACTCCGCCCGCACGACCGGCCCCGTCGTTTCCTGGGCGTCCCGGGCCGTGCTGCCGGTTGAGTGACATCCAAAAACCAGAACCAGACCGACGAGCAAACCGTAGCGTTCCATCATCAGGGCTCCTGAAGTGTTTCGTCCGTGCGGCCCATCGTACCGATGCCGCTCCACGAGATCGTACCCGGTCGGCCGGTGTTAGGGAAGATCCGATTCCGATAGTTGCGTGGTCGCGGTCCCCGGCGGCAGCAGGGGTTGGATGAAGCCGTTCAGGTAGTTGTGGCGGTTCGTGATATGGTTCATGAGATTGTTGATTTGCGACTGGCTGCGTCCACCTTCGGCCGCGATGGCTTGCACGTACAGGCGCAGGCTCTCGGGCTCGAATACCGTGTTATTCAGCGTGTAGAACATCTGCAAGAACTCCGCCTCGTACGCGATGAAGAAGGAGTCCTTGACATAGTTCCACCAGCCGGAACGATTGCCGATATTGCCGATACGCGCCTTCAATTCCGGCGACGCATCGACGCGGGCCTGGTCCGCCCCGCGGAAGGGATTGGCGTTCCATTCCCCCTGGCTCCCGCCGAGCGTGTTGTCCATGTCCCAGGGGAACACGCACCACTTGCCGTCATCGACTTTGCGGTACAGGTAATGGTTCTGGAACATGTCGTCGAAGGTGCCGACGTAGTTGATGGTGCAGATGTAGCGGAGCGTGCGGTCTACGTCGAACGTTTCGCCCAGCCACTGGCGCAGGTAGGCCGGCCCGCGGGCGCGCGCCTGGTGCAGGTCCTCGATCAACGTCTGCACGAGATCAGGCTTGCCGTCGTCGGGGTCCCCGGCCCATTTGCGGGTCGCGCGGTCGTAAGTGTACTCGTAGCGCTGCTGGGCGGTGAAGCCATTGAGCGTGCCGGTGATGAGACGCTCGTCGCCCCAGCTCCAGGGGCCTTCATCGCCCGTGAATCCCTGGGACTTGAACATATCGCCCACTTCGCCGAACCAGCGGGCAATCATGTCGGCGCCCGGATGCTCGATCTGGTACGCTGTGTTGTTGTAGTCGCAGCCGTTGATGCGGAACTTCGCCCAGCTCGTCATGGGGGCCGGGACGCCCGCCAACTCGAACATCTTGAACGACACCCGCTGGGGCCAGCCCGATTGTCCGGGCTTCTGCAGGATCAGCACGTCGATGCCGTCATGGTTGCGGTAGGAGGGGAACTGGATGCGCCAGCTCACGACCTTGACCTGGCCGTTGGTGCTGTAGGAAGGCCCCGTGAAGCCGATGTTCGAGCCGCCCGTGCGGTTCCAGCGGCTGCCTTGGTAACGGACCTCGACATCGTGGACGACGCCATCCGCGACAAACAGGGCCGGCACTTCGCGATCCCAGTTGGGGTTCGGCTGGCTGCCGGTGACACGGCCCGGCGCGGTCCAGTTCTGCAGGCTGCGCCAATTCTCGGCAGAAATGAACAGATGATAGGTTCCCCCCGGCAAGGCGGTCGTAACCTGCGGGTCCACGAAATAGGCATGGGACTCGAAGGCGTCGCGCGAAAGGGAAGGCGACGCGACCTCGACGCCGCCGGTGCGGCGCATCAGAATGCGGTAGCGGACGATCGAGTTGGCCGCACAGGGCAGCAGGGTCGCTGACCACACGTGGTCGTTGGCTGTGACATCACCCGCTGTGCCGCTGTCGTTCATAGTCTTCTGTAGACGCGGCTCATCCGTCATCTGCGGATCGTCCACCCAGTACTCGATCTCCACGGACTGCACGGAGGACGTGTTCGAGAGGGTCGCAGTCACCACCGGGCTGTCGCTGCTCTTGACCGTGGCGGGCAAGGTGCCGACCGTCGTCACCAGCGCGGGCAGATCGCATGCCTTCAGGCCCAGGGCCGCGCCGGGTGTCGGCGTGGACGCGGCCACCCAATTCTCCGGCAGGCTCCCCGACTGATTCGGGCACAGGCGCACCAGGGAGTAACCCACCGACCCCGCTGCCGCAAACCCGTCGGCCAGAGACGGCCAGGGGAAGTCGTCGTCGTAACTGACGCGGTCCGCCAGGCGTCCGATGGCGTTGACGAGCTGGATTTCGCCGCCGCCGTTGGGCAGGCCCGGCGTGTACGGCCCATAGACTGTGCCCTGGAGCGCATAGGCCTGTTTGACGTGCGACGGACTCCAGGCGACGACCACGCCGCCGTGCGCGTCGATTGTCGTGGGGGAGGGGAAGGCGTACAGGACGTCGCCCACGAGCGCCCAGCCGCCGATGTCGACGGCGTTGTCACTCGTGTTGCAGATCTCGATGAATTCGAGACTGCGTTCATCTTCGGTGGAAGTGGCCGGATGATAGAAGAACTCGCTGATCACCACGGGCGATGCCGCCGGCGGCAGGCAGCTCGTGACGCCGTTCACCGCTCCCGGCGAAGGATGTGTCAGCGACGAGGCGACCCACTGGTTCGGGTCGTCGAAGTCCGGCAGCGCGCAGCCTCTTTCCAGCGAGGCGCCGAGACCGTCCGGCGTGACGGGCCACGGGTACCGGTCCTCGTAGGCGACGGTATCGATCACGATGTCGTCGGCATTCAGCAGACGGAGGCGCTCTCCGGCGTTGCTGAGGCCGGCGCCGTAGTTGCCCAGGACGAGACCGTCGGTCGTGTAGCGCGCCTGGAAAACGTCCACATCGTCCGCCACCACCAGGTAGCTCTGCGGAGCGAGCAGAGTCCCTCCCGGGAACTCGAACTCGACGCCGAGGAACTTCCAGTCGCTCAAATCCGCCGGGGCGGCGCCGCCGTTGAAAACCTCGATGTACTCGGCGTTGCCGGCGTTGGGATCGTGGTACATCAGCTCATTGATCACGATGTCGCGGACCCGTTCGCATCCATTGGCCCCGCCGGGCGTGGCCTGGGCCTGGTAATACCAGTCGGGCCCGCCGTCGGGGAAACGGCCGATGCCGACGTCGGGGAGTTGCGGGCCCCAGGCATAGGCGGCAGCGACGCTCCGCCCGTCGGGCTCGGTCAGGAAGATGGCCTCGCCCAGGTCATTGAGCACGAAACCGGTCGACGCGGCGGAACACTCGACCTTGAGGAATCCCCGAGAAGCTATCTTGGTGCCGTCGGGAATCCGGTACTTCATGAGCTCGGCAGCGTCGTTTGAAAGCCACACACTGCTCAGGTCCAGCTCGGCCTCGCTCGGGTTGAAGAACTCCACGAAATTCGACGCCGACGCGTGGCCGGCCAGCACTTCATTGACGACCAGCTGCCGGCGCAGACTCTGCGCCACCGGCACCGGATTCGACGTGGCCGTGAGCACGGGAGCCAGTACGAAATCCGAGCTGTTGCCCAGCCCCACGTTGTGGCCCTGCAGCGCCAGGACGTTCTGGCCCGATACGAGCAGGTGGGCGAACGATGCGAGATCGAATGTCACCGGATCATACTCGGCGCCGGCAATAGAGAGTTGGTTGTACGCGGGCGGATTGCCGTTCACGCCCGTGGCGGCCACCCGCACGCCGTTGAGATAGGCGACGAATCCATCGTCATAAGACACCGTCAGGGCGAGACCCAGCAGTCCATCGATCTGGGCCTGGCTGATCTGGAAGGGGATGCGGACGTAGAGCGAGATATACTTGCCCCGCATGTCCGAGAGGATGGTGGAGACGGGTTCGAGCTCGAGGGCGGACTCGCTGTAGCCGTAGCCGCTCGGGCCGGTCAGCCAGTTGGCGTCGGTGACGAAACGGAGCTGGGTCCACGCGGTCGTGCCGTTGCTGGGCTCGCGCACACCTTTGAAGTAAGACCCGGCCGAGCCTTTCTTGACGAGGTTGAGCGTTTGACCTCCCGATACCGCCGGGCTGTCCTCCGCGCCGGGCGATCCCCCGAAGGCGAGACTGTAAGTCCACGCGCGGGCAAGGTTCGGGTCCCCGTTCGGATCGGGGAACACCAGGGAATGGCCCGTGCCGTCCGCTGCGGCCGGCCAGTCCCCGCGGGTGCCGTACTTGATGGAAAACAGCGTCGCGCCGGCGGCATCGAGCAGCCGGATCGTCTCGCCCTGGTTGCTCAACGCACCGGTGAATGGTCCCAAAATACCGATGTTGCCTGTGTTCTGCTGTAGGATTTGCGGGCTTCGGGCGACCACCACGTAGGACCGGGCCGGGATCGCGGCTCCTGCCGGGAACGTGTACGTGATGCCCCGGTCGAACGTGCAACCGCCGAGGGCGAAGGGCTGATCGGCTGAGTTGAACAGCTCGACGAATTCATTCGCATCCGTGGCCCCGGCGGGGTGGTACATGATCTCGGTGGGCACGATATTCCCGCGGCTGGGAGCCACGCAGAGGGCCATCAGCACGGTGCCGATCGACACCAGACCCTGCCATCGGCTCCCCCGATGCGTGAAGGCGTGTCGGGCCCTCGAAGAAATCTTCCCCAAAACCACTCCGTCGGTCGGATTGTGCGCGATTTCCATGGATCCTCCAGAGGCAGTCCCTCTCCCGTGCCACCCACCATCCCTTTCGAAGCTGCCCGCCGGCAAACGTTGCACCCGCAGGCTATATCGATTGTACCCAGTCCGAGCATTGGGATCAAGGCAAACGATCGTGGCCCGTGACCCATGACCCATGGGGGCATAACAGCGGTATGGACGGTGCCGACAAAAGCGGCCGGGCAGGCGTGCCCAGGTGATTCCCGCCCGAATTATGGCAAATGTGACTATTTTTTTGCACAAGTGGGCGTTTTGTGACTTATCCTGATGGTTGGTATTCTCGCCAGGGCTTCAACAAGAAGCCGCCGGATTGAAGGAGTAGGCACCTCTGGATGATAGCATGCACATTACGGGTGCGGAGTTCGTCAAGTCATTGACCGAGAACTATGGCAGGATCTATGGGTACATCATCCGCCTCCTGCCCTGCTATGACGCGGCGGAGGACTTGATGCAGGAAACCACCTCGGCCATGTGGGAGCAGCGCAATAACTTCGCTCCCGGCACCGACTTCGTCGCCTGGGGCCGCACCATCGCCTATTACAAGATCCTGGACTACCGCCACAAGAAACAGCGGGACCAGAAGGTCATCTTCGATGAGGAGATACTGAAGCTCATCGAAGAGAGTATCCCCGCCACCGAGGGTCTGGGAAATGCCTACCTGCAGAAACTGCGGGGATGTCTGGCCAAGCTGCACGCCAGCGATCTGGATCTAATTCGGTTACGCTACTGGAGGAGCTTGCGTGCCGCCGACATCGCCAAGCGGCTGAACGTGAGCCTCCGCAGCGTTTACTACAGTCTGTCGCGGATTCAAGGTCTGCTCTTGACTTGTGTGGAGCGCGATGACGTATGAACATCCCGGCCAAGATCACGAGCGAATTTCAGTGCCTGGTGACCAAGTCGCTGGAGCAGGCCATTACCGACGCGGAGATCGACCGCATCCATGAGATCTTCCGGGAATATCCCGAGATCACTGCCCTATATCACAAGTACATCACCGTGAACCTGGCCCTGCGCCAATCCACCGTCTTTTCGGTGGGGAATCCGCTGGACGACGCTTTCTGCGACTTGTTGACGGAGTTGGCCGAACAGGAGAAGACCGCCCCCTCCGTAGAACTGCCGGCCAAACCGGCGCCTCTCGTCAGGACGCCGCCCAAACCCGTGGTCCCGCCGGTCAAGCGGACCAGGACGCTGCCTTTGCTGGCGGCTGTCTGTACCCTGCTCCTGTTGGCAACGATTCTTATCCTGCCGGTCAAGCACTGGTTCGACCCCGTTGAAGTGGCGACCGTCACGGACCTGTTCGAGGCCAGGGTGGAAGGTCCGGCCTTGACGCCGCACGTGAGCCGCCTGACCGACAAATCGGCTCCAATTACGGTCACCACGGGCGTGATGAAGGTCGTGTTCGACTGCGGCGCGAAAGTCGTGATTGAAGGCCCGGCCCAGTTCCAGGTGAAGTCCGTCCGGCACATCTTGCTCAACCGCGGCAAGCTCTATGCCCAGGTCGCGGAATCGGGACGGGGATTTCGCGTCGACACCCCCAGCTCCCACATCGTCGATCTGGGCACGGAATTCGGCATCCGTGTCCCGGAAGACCAGGCGACCAGTGTCGTGAGCCTGTATCGAGGTCAGGCGACCGTTAACTCCGTGAAACCGAACGGCGCCGGCGACGGCGAGGTGTTGACACAGGGCGAGGCACGCCAGGTCACCGCGGTGGGGGAAATCCGCCGCGTGGACATCGAGGAAACGGCTTTCATCCGCGACTTCGATTCCCGGACGAAAACCGAATGGCGCGGCGAATGGCTGACGGTGGTGCCTCTGCCGGCGCGGGATACCGATCGGGCCTCGGGTCTTCGCGCGGACAAGACCTACACGCACCTGTTGGATTTCGGGTACGGCACGGCCGCGGTCATCAATGGCGTCGCGTTCACGCCGGTGAACTTCACAGAGGCCTACAAGGGCGTCGTGTTTCGCGACGATTCGCTTCACCTGATCCTGACGCGTTTCGGGGCCACGGCTTTCCGGCCCAGCCGGAACTCACGTCACACGGACGAGGTGGACGGTGGCATGCAGGAGCTGCTGTCCGATTGCGTGTACATCAGCGATACCACTATACCGGATCACTTTGCCCTGAGCCTGTCCGGCCTGACGGCGGGACAGAGGTACTCCCTCAGGCTCTACTACTGCAAGGACCAGGGAGAGTCGGTGCGCCCGCTCCGTCTCGTTTTCAATGGCGAGGGACATGACAAGGAAGTCCTGATCGATGAGCAGGCCGGCGGGGCCCATTACGTCCGATATGACTATACGGCCGGCGGCACGCAGGTCGATGTCGCATTTCTGACCACGACCGATGACGAATCCTGGCGTCTTTTCGGCCTGTCCAATGAGGTGATCGATGTGGAACATTGAAACACCCGATAGGGATCAAATGGCCACGCACAAGAAATCCGGTTTCACGTTGATCGAGCTGCTGGTGGTCATTGCCATCATTGCGATTCTGATGGCCATTCTGATGCCCGCCCTGAACCGGGTGCGGGAGCAGGGAAAGCGCGTGGCCTGTCTCAACAATCTCAAGCAACTGACGGCCGCCTGGATCATGTACGCCGACGAGAACAACGACAAGATCCCGTCGGCCGGCCCTACCAAGGCTACAAGCACGAGCGAGACCGGGTGGACGCGAGCCCCCGGAGACACGCCGACGGACCAGCAGCGCCGTGATGCGATCCATCGCGGTCTGCTATATCGTTACGCCCCGAGTGAGAAGATGTATAAGTGTCCCACCGGCGTTCGTGGCGAGTTCGTCACTTACTCCATGCCGGAGTCCCTCAATGTCTACAACAGCATACCGGGAACCGACGGTCTGATCGTCACCAAGCGAAGTCAGATGAAGCGTCAGTCCGAGCGCATGGTGTTCCTGGACGAAGGCCGGTTGAGCAACAATAGTTGGACGATCTGGTACGACCAGGAACGTTGGTGGGATCAGATTACCGCTCGGCACGGCGATGGGACCAACTTCGGTTTCGCGGACGGCCACAGCGAATACTGGAAATGGAAGGACCCCCGCACGCTCAAGGTGGCGAAGGCGGACTTCGATTGGTGGCAGAGCACCGGCCGTGGCAGCGCTGACTCGCAGCAGTCGGGCAACGAGGACCTGCGCCGCACCCAAAGAGCCGTCTGGGGCAAGCTGGGCTACAAGGTGGCAGGAATCTGAAGGGGGCGCTCGCCTGCGCCTGGATATCGGAATGTGATAGGATGGAGGACTCGCAAAGCTACTCGGTGGGCAGGGTCGTTGTGTGCAGGGCAGATTGATTGGCCTAGGCTTTCTCAGCCAACAGGAGGAATCACAATGTACAAGATATCTCTGGGCATTCTCGTGGGTCTGTGTCTGAGTGTCACAGTAGCTCGTGCGGACATCCCTGATGGACTGGTGGCCCACTGGCCGCTGGACGAGGGGACCGGGACTACGACGCGTGACGTGAGCGGCAACGACATCAAGGGGTCGTTTCTGGGCGCTCCCACCTGGGTCGCGGGGAAGTTCGGCGGGGCCCTGCAACTCGACGGGACCGATGATTGCGTGGACTGCGGCAATCCGACGATCCTCGACTTCGGCACGGGCGATTTCACCGTCACGGCCTGGGTGAAGACGACCGCTGCGGGCGACGTCACCGTGGTAGGCAAGGGAGGAGACAACGGCGCCGGCATCCGGTGGAGACTGGCAACGAACGGCGGAACCCTGTTGATCCTCATCGATGACGACATCACGAAGTACGATCCCGTGGGGAATATCCGCGTGAGCGACGATCAGTGGCATTTTCTCGTGGGCCTGCGGCGTGGCACGACCCTGCGCGGCTATGTCGATGGACTGGAGGATGCGGCCATCACCGCCCACGGCGATGCGACCATCCCGGCCTCCACCGATCTGTCCGGCACCTCCCAGCACAACGCTTACATCGGGTGTATCATGGCCCATGACACGGGTCAGACGTTCAAGTTCTTCCCCGGCACGATCGACGACGTGGCCATCTGGAAGCGCGCCCTGACGGCGGAAGAGATCACTCTGCTCTACACCAGCGGCGATCCGGTCCCTCCGGTTCGGGACAAAGGCCTGGCCTATGGCCCCAGTCCGGCCCACAAGGCCAAGGAGGTGAGCCGGGACGTCGTGTTGAGCTGGACCCCGGGATTGTATGCCCAAACGCACAACGTCTACTTCGGGACCAGCTTCGACGACGTCAACTCCGCGACTGTAGCCACTCCCAAAGGGGTGCTCGTCTCTCTGGGCCAGGATGCCAACGTCTGCGACGTGCCCGGCGTTTTTCAGTATGGGCAGACCTATTACTGGCGCGTCGATGAAGTCAACGCCCCTCCCATGAATACGACCATTTTCAAGGGTGAGACCTGGCATTTCACCGTCGAACCGATCGCCTACAAGGTGCCGGGCACCAGCATCACCGCCACGGCCTCCAGCTCGTTCAACGCCGATTCGGGACCGCAGAAGACGGTGGACGGCTCCGGTCTGAGCACCGCGGATCTGCACGGCACGGCGACCACCGACATGTGGCTCAGCGCCGCCAATCAGCAACCGCCGGTCTGGATTCAGTATCAGTTCGACCAGGTGTGTCAGTTGTACGAGATGTGGGTATGGAACTCCAATAACACCCTGGAGTGGCTGCTGGGCCTGGGCGTGAAGACCGCGGTGATCGAATACTCCATGGACGGCATCACCTGGACCGCGTTGGCGAATGTCCCGGAGTTCGCCCGGGCTCCCAGCGCCGCCGGCTACGCGCACGATACCATCGTGGACTTCGGCGGTGTCGCCGCCCAGTTCGTCCGCCTGACGGTCACCAGCACTTGGGGTGGGGGCAAGCAATCCGGCCTGAGCGAGGTGCGGTTCTTCTCGATCCCGGTTGCGGCCCGAAATCCCAGTCCGGCTGCCGGAGCCACCGGTGTGGCTCCCGACACGACTCTGACATGGATCTCCGGCCGGGAGGCGGCCGAGCACAGGGTGTACTTCAGCACCGATCAGCAGGCCGTGACTAATGGAACCGCGCCGGCGACGACCGTGACACAGGCCAGCTACAGCCCGTCCCTCAGTCTCGGTACGACCTACTACTGGCGCGTCGACGAGGTCAACGCCGCCCAGGCGATCAGCACGTGGCCCGGCAGCGTCTGGAGCTTCACCACGGGGAGCTTCCTCGTCGTGGATGACATGGAAAGCTACAACGACACGACCCGGGCCGTCTATCAGACGTGGCTCGATGGCTTCGGTACGACCACCAATGGCTGCCAGGTCGGCAACGACAATGCCCCGTACATGAATACGGCCACGGTCCACGGCGGCAGCAAGTCGATGCCGTTCCGCTACAATATCGGCGGCACCTACACGCTGGCCGAGGCGACGCG
>CAYQXM010000061.1:0-33768 GCA_964421295.1 uncultured Pirellulales bacterium | reverse complement strand
GACGAGAACTACCTCCTGCGAGTCCTGCGAATTTAGATGCGTTTGCCCTGCCGGGGTCGGAACGTAGATCACATCCGGCGTGCGTGTCGCCACCGGATTGCTGCGGCCCGCCAATTCGTCTCGGACGAGCCGGCCCGAAGGGCTAATGACATCCGCCGCCCAGCTGCCCCTCGGATTGGTGCCGGGCTTCAGGGCCGCCGACGTCTCGTTCAGATCGGCCACCGACCAGTTGCACCAGCTCAGTTGGTTCTTATTCATGAACTCCAGCCAGGCAGCGGTCTCCTCGCTGTCGAGCTTGCCGTTGCCGCTTGCCTCGCTGGCGCCCCACTCCGTCACCATCAGGGCGATGTTCTTGCCTAACGCGGCGGCGGCCTTGTCACGCAGCGGCTGCTTGTGCGTCGCCGCGTAGAAGTGCAGGGCGTAGGCGATATTGGTGCCCTGGAGCGGGTCCTGGGCCGCCTTGTCCACGTCCTGGGACCAGGTTGGTGTCCCGCACACGATGATGTTGTCGGGGTCCCGCGCCCGAATCTTCGCGATCACGGCTTCGTGATAAGGCTTGATGACCGTGGACCAGTCCTGTTTGGCCACCGGCTCGTTCCAGATCTCGTAAATCACGTTGGGCTTGTCGCCGTAGGTTTTGGCCATCTCCTCGAAGAAGTCGCCCGCCTGCTGCACGGTCTTGGGGCCCGCCTCAAGCACGTGCCAGTCGATGATGACGTAGATGCCGAGGTCGAGCGCCGCCTGGACCACCGTTCTGACCTTCTCCCTCTCCCGCTCGGGATTGGTCAGGTACCCGCCGGACCCTACAGCCACGGCCGCCCGGACCATGGTACAGTTCCAGTCGTCCCGCAGCCACTTGATGCAGTCGGCGTTGTAGAACTGGCCTTTCCACTGGCTCCAATAGAGCGACATACCCCGCAGAACTACCGGTTGACCGTCTTTGTCGACAATCCGGTTCCCCTTGACGCTGAGCTGCCCGTACTTGCCGACCACACCTTCCTGTGCCGCACACAGCGAGACCGATAATACCACAACAATCAGAGCTGCCGCGAGGGTGACTGTGCTTCGCTTGATACTACTATAAGGATTTCTCATACAGGTATCCATCGATTGATCCTCCCTGTCAGACGATATGGCGACTCCTGTTAGGGTACGAACCCTTTGCGCAGGGTCCCGAACGCAGTTCATTCAACCCTCGCCAAAATCAAACGTCAACAGCGCCTTACCGACACAATCTGTGTTAAAGAAATGCCCGGCCTTAACCGCACCGGGCACTTGAAGAAACCGAATTGTCACAGAGCCGTGAATCGTCGTTTGTCGCGATCCCAGGACTATTGCTGTCTTACTTCCTTCTTCAACGGGGTCGTCCACAGATACACCGTGTGCTGCCGGCCGTGTACATCTTCCTTGCTTTCCACCGAAACCATCCGATCGGGCGTGACACCTTTCATGTCAAAGTCATGTGAGACGATGCGGGAACCTGGCTTGAGCTTCTCCAGCTGCGGGATCAGTTTCTCGTTCAGGCTCGGCAGCAGGTACAACGTGACGACGCTGGCCGGGCTGAGGTCCAGCGTGAAAATGTCCTTCTGTTCGATCCGCACCAGATGGCCGACGTTATTCTTGGCGACATTGGCCCGCGCCTCCCGGACACGCTGCGGATCGATGTCGTAGCCGACGCACTTGCAGCCAACCTTTTTGGCCACTTCCACCACAATGGCTCCGTCGCCGCAACCCAGATCGTAGACCAGATCATCCTTCGTGATCTTCGCCATCTCGATCATCTTGTCCACGACCTCCACCGCCGTTTCCCAGAAAATGACATCGGGGGTGCGGATTTCCTTCAACTCTTCCTCGGCCGCCTGGTTCGTCGTATTGGGCTCGGCCGGCCCGGCTTGTTCCGGCGCTTTCGCGGCCGGTTGGATCGCCGGCTGCGGCGTTTCCGTTGTCCGTGAATTGCACCCGACGATCAATAGTCCCGTGATCACGCCTGCGATGGCGTAGAGCTTCACGATCTTCATTGCCACTCCTTTCACAATGGGTCACCAGTCCGTTTACCCGTAACCACCACGCGCTGCGGATAGAGTACCCATGCCCCCCCCACGCGCCAAGACCCGGCTCGATGTCCGGCGGGCGGCCTCAGAGCGCCATGCTCTTGGGCCGGGTGAGGCGGCGGTACTGGGCGGGGGACAGGCCGGTGACTTGTTTGAACTGGCGGGTGAAGGTGCTCTGGTCGGAGTAGCCGCAGTCCATGGCGATGTTCACGATGGGATCGTCCGTGCTCTTGAGCTGGCGCAGGGCGGCGTCCATGCGCACTTTCTTGATGAACTGCCCCACCGTCAGCTCGAAGATCCGGTGAATCCGCTGCTCGAGTTGGTACAACGACAATCCCGCCAGCGCCGCCAGTTCGGAAATCTTCAGGGGTTCCCCGTAATGGCTCTGAATGTGTTGAATCGTCTTGGCGATCGGCGTGTAGTCTTCGCTGGTCTCGCTCGGCGCGTGCAGGTCCTTCGAGATGCCGACCAACCCCACCACCGTTTCCCCCGGCCCGTGCAGCGGCACTTTGTTCGTCACGCACCACCCGGTGCTGCCGGAGGGATAGAGCTGCAGCTCGAGCTCGTTCAGGATGGGCTTGTCCGTCCGCATGATCTGCTCATCCTGCATCCGATAAATCTGGCCCAGAGGCGGCGGATAAACCTGATCGGCGGTCAGGCCGACGAGATCCGCCTTCTGGCAACAGCCGCACCGCTCCGCGAGAGATTTGTTGACGACCACGTATTGGCACCGGCTGTTCTTGATGAAGAAGACCAGATCGGTCAGACAATCGAACAGCACTTCGCCGCTATAAGGCTCTTTCAGCCGAGAGTACAGTTCGGCCCACAGATCTTCTTTCATGATTTTGCCCGGACTCAAGCTACAACTCACCTGTCTGCAAAGACTGACCTTGTGTAGTTTGGCAAAATGGGGGCATATCTGTCAATGGATATATGTGCGTTCACTGGGATTCAAGTTATGCGACAAACGGACACGGAATCGTCACTTCACGAAATCACGGTGATCGACTCCCACACGGCCGGCGAACCGACCCGGGTGGTGGTCGAGGGCGGACCGCCGCTCGGTGACGGCCCGTTGGCGCACCGGCGGCAACGATTCCAGAATGACTTCGACCACTTTCGTTCGGCCATCGTCAACGAACCGCACGGCAATGAGGCCATCGTCGGCGCCCTGCTGACCGAGCCGTTCGACAAAACCTGCGTCGCCGGGGTGATCTTCTTCAACAATGTAGGTTTCCTGGGCATGTGTGGTCACGGTGCCATCGGTGTCGTGACCACACTAGCCCGCTTGGGCCGCATCGACGCGGGGGTGCATCGTATCGACACGCCGGTGGGGGTCGTGACCGCGACGCTCCACGACAACGGCGAAGTCTCGATCGACAATGTCCCGAGCTTCCGGGCCGGTCATGATGTCACCATCAAGGTTCCCGGCGGCGCCGAGGTCAAGGGCGACATCGCCTGGGGCGGCAACTGGTTTTTCCTGGTCCCCGTGCGGGATCGGCCGCTGGACATGGGCCACATTCCCGAGTTGACGGAGTATGCCTGGCAGATCCGCCAGGCGGTGAATCGGCAGGGTTTCCCGGAGGTGGATCATATCGAGCTGTTCGGCCCGCCCACGGTCGCGGGGGCCAACGCCCGCAATTTCGTTCTGTGTCCCGGCAAAGCCTACGACCGTTCCCCCTGCGGCACCGGCACCAGCGCCAAGCTGGCGTGCCTAGCCGCGGACGGACGCCTGGCCGAGGGCGCGACCTGGATTCAGGAGAGCATCATCGGCAGCACGTTCAAGGGCCGTTACCGCCGGCTCGACGAACAGAAAATCCTGCCGACCATCACCGGCGCCGCGTACGTGAACGCGCGGTCCGTGTTGCTGGTGGATGAAGAAGATCCGTACGGATGGGGAATTCGGGTGTGAGTCCGACCTACGACATCGTGATCGTCGGCGCCGGCATTGTCGGAGCGGCCTGTGCCATGGAATGCGCCCGCAACGGACTGAAGGTGCTGGTTTTGGACCGCGGTCCGGTCGGAGGCGGCAGCACGGCGTCCTGCATGGGACATATCGTCGTGATGGATGACTCCCCCGCCCAGTTCGCCCTGACGACGTATTCCCGTCAGCGCTGGCAGGACCTGGCGGCGGGATTCCCCGACGAGGTCGAGTACAATCCGTGCGGCACGCTCTGGGTGGCGGCCGACCAGGAGGAGATGGCGGAAGTCGAGCGCAAGTCGCAGTTCTACCGGCAGCACAACGTGCGCTGCGAAAAGCTCACCGCCCGCAGCCTGGCCAGCGAAGAGCCCAATCTGCGTTTCGGTCTTGTCGGCGGACTGCGGGTCGTCGACGATGCCGTCGTTTATCCCCCCTGTGCCGCGTGGTATTTCCTGTACACCGCCAAGCGGTATCACGCCGAGATCCAGACCGGCGTCACGGTCCGGCAGCTTCTGCCCGACGGCGTGGCGCAGCTCGCGGACGGCTCGCAAGTCAGCGCCGGCCTGTTGCTGAATGCCGCCGGGTGCTGGTCGGGCGATTTGTGGCCGGGGTTGCCCGTGCGGAAGCGCAAGGGACATCTCGTGGTCACCGATCGTTATCCGCACTTCGCCCGGCATCAGATTGTAGAGTTGGGTTATCTCAAAAGCGCCCACTCGGTCTCGAAGGATTCGGTCGCGTTCAACGTCCAGCCCCGCAAGACGGGCCAGATGCTGATCGGGTCGTCGCGGCAGTACGACAGTGAGGAGACGGACGTGGAATTCCCGATGCTGAAGCGCATGCTCCAGCGCGCGTGCGAGTATATGCCGGGACTCCAGGACCTGTCCTCCGTGCGCTGCTGGACGGGTTTCCGTCCCGCGACGCCGGACAAGCTGCCGCTGATCGGACCCCATCCGACGAAAGACCGGATCTGGTTCGCCACGGGCCACGAAGGGCTCGGCATCACCACGGCGCTGGGCACGGCCAAGCTGGTCGCCGACATGGTCATGAAACATCCCACCGACATTCCCGCCGCCCCCTATGCGCCGGGCCGTTTCCCCGAGGTCTGACCGTCATGGCTGACAACGTGACAATTCGCGTCAATGGTCGCCCTGTAACAGTCCCGCCCGGGACCATCGTCGCGGCGGCCGTAGAAAAGGCCGGTTACACGCGCTTCCGCCGTTCCGTGCGTGGCGCCGAGCGAGCGCCTCTGTGCGGCATGGGGGTGTGTTTCGAGTGCCGTGTGACCATCGACGGTGCGGCGCACCGCCGGAGTTGCCAGACGCTGTGCGCTGAGGGCATGGAGGTCACGGTCGATGACTGACACCCCCCGGAAACTCGAAATCGTGGTGGTCGGCGCCGGCCCCGCCGGGATAGCCGCTGCCTGTGAAGCCGCCGCGGGCGGCCACCATGTCACTCTGATCGAACAGACCCCCTGGCTGGGCGGACAGATCTGGCGCGGCGAGCAGGCGCACCCCACTTCGCGGGCCGCTCGTTATTGGCTGCAGCGCCTGCAGCGGAGCCACGTGACGGTCCTGACGGAGACCGCGGTCGTCGCGGCGTCCTCCCCGCACACCCTGCTGGCGGAAACGCCCAAGGGCCATCTGCAATTACGTTGGGACAGGCTCGTGCTGGCTCCCGGGGCACGCGAGCAGTTCGTGCCCTTCCCCGGCTGGACCCTGCCTCACGTCGTCGGCGCCGGCGGGCTGCAAACCCTGGTGAAGAACGGCTGGCCGCTCGCCGGCAAGCGTGTCGTCGTGGCGGGCAGCGGACCGCTGCTCCTGGCGGTGGCGGCCAAGCTGAGAACCTGCGGCGCGAAGGTTTGCCTCGTCGCCGAGCAGACTCCCTGGCTGCGCCTGCCCCACTTCGGCCTGGCCGTGGTCCCACACCCCAGCAAGCAACTGCAGGGCGCGGGCATCGGTCTGCGTCTTCTGGGCGCGTCCTACCGCTGCGGCTGGTGGCCCGTGCGGGCGGACGGCAGGGACCATGTCGAGCATGTCACGTTGACGAACGGCCTGCGGCAAAAGACCATCGCCTGCGACCTGCTGGCATGTGCGTTCGGACTGATCCCCAATCTGGAAGTGCCGGCGCTGCTGGGATGTGCCCTGCAAGACGACTACGTGCAGGTCGACGAACAGCAGCGGACCACCTGCGACGATATCTACTGTGCGGGCGAACCGACCGGAATCGGCGGCGTAGACTGTGCCCTGGTCGAGGGGCGTATCGCGGGCCTCTGCGCCACGGGACAGATCGAAAAGGCGCGGCGGCTCTTCGGCCGGCGCCGCTCCTGGCATCGCTTCCGTGACGGTCTGCAAAAGGCCTTTCCGTTGCGGGACGAATTGAAGTCACTGGCCACCCCCGACACAATCGTGTGCCGGTGCGAGGATGTCACGCGACAACGGATGGAAGCGCACGCGAGCTGGCGCGCAGCCAAGCTGCTGACGCGCTGCGGCATGGGCCCGTGTCAGGGACGCACGTGCGGTGCGGCGGCGCGTTTCCTGTTCGGCTGGCCCGCGGCCTCCGGGCGGCCCCCGGCCTTTCCCGTGCGTCTGGCCACCTTGATGAACACGACAGCAGCAACCCCCGACGCTCTCTCTGTGCGAAAGGAACACGATGGGTCTCCCACTCAAACGCAAAGCCATAACGAACGCGGTAGCCAAGCTTCAATATCACACCCAGGCCTTCATTGACGGCAAGTTCGTCCCGGCGGCGAGCGGCAAGACGTTCCGCTCGATCAATCCGGCCAACGGCCAGAAGATCACGGATGTCGCTGCGTGCGATGTCGAGGACGTGGATCGCGCCGTCAAAGCGGCCCGGCGGGCTTTCGAAAGCGGCGTCTGGTCGCGTATGAAGCCGGCGGACCGCAAGAAGGTCCTGCTCAAGTTCGCCGACCTGATCGAGGCCAATGCCGACGAGATCGCCATCCTCGACACGCTCAACGCGGGAAAGCCGATCTGCGACACCGTGAACATCGACCTGCCGGACACGGTGCATTGCCTGCGTTGGCACGCCGAGCTGATCGACAAACTGTACGAGCGGACGGCGCCGACACCGATCGAGAATCCCTGCATGATCGTGCGGGAGCCGATCGGAATCGTGGGGCTGCTGGTCCCGTGGAACTTCCCCGTGCAGATGGCGGCCTGGAAGGTCGGACCGGTCCTGGCGGCAGGCAACAGCCTCGTGCTCAAGCCCGCCCGACAGACTTCCCTCAGCGCGATCCGCCTGGCCAGTCTGGCGGCGGAAGCCGGCGTTCCGGACGGCGTGTTCAATGTCGTCCCGGGCGCGGGGACGACGGTGGGACAGGCCATCTGCCGCCATATGGATGTGGACATGGTCGCCTTCACGGGCTCGACCGAGGTCGGACGCGAACTGTTGCAATACTCCGCCGCATCGAACCTCAAGCGGGTCGTTCTCGAACTGGGCGGCAAAAGCCCCCAGGTGGTGTGCGCGGACGCGCCCGATCTGGATGTCGTGGCCACCAATGCCGTCAACGCGGCCTTCTGGAACATGGGCGAGAATTGTAGCAGCGGCTCCCGCCTGATCGTGCACCGCAGCATCAAGGAGGCCCTGCTGGAGAAGATCATCGCCATCGTCAAGCCCTGGAAGGCCGGTGATCCCCTCGATCCCGAGGTGCGCATGGGTCCCATGATCGAGCAGAGCCACATGGAAAAAGTGCTCGGCTACATCGACGCGGGCCAAAAGGAAAAGGCCAGACTCGTGCTGGGCGGCCACCGTATCCTGGAAGAGACGGGCGGCTGGTTCGTCGAAGCCACCATCTTCGACGAGGTCCACAATCAGATGAAGATCGCCCGGGAGGAGATCTTCGGCCCGGTGCTGTCGGTCATTCCGTTCGACAACGAAGACGAGGCCATCGCGATCGCCAACGACACGAATTACGGCCTGGCCGCATCGCTGTACAGCCGCGACCTCAGCAAGGCCCACCGCATGGCCCGGGCTCTGCGGGCCGGCACGGTCTCGGTCAACTGCTACTCCGAAGGCGATGTCACGACCCCGTTCGGAGGATTCAAGGAATCGGGTTTCTTCGGGCGGGACAAGTCGATCTACGCCCACGAACAATACACGGAACTGAAGACCATTTGGATGCAACTCTGATGAAAACGAAAATCCATGGAGTGCTCGCCGCGCTGGTGACGCCGATGAAGGCCGGTGAGAAGATCGATTTCGAGGCGCTGGCTGATATTACCGATCACCTGATCCGTAAAGGCCTACGCGGTCTGATCCCCTTGGGCAGCACGGGCGAGTTTTACGCGCTCAGTCCCCAGGAACGGCGTGACGTTCTCAAGGTCACGCTCGATGCGGCGGCCGGGCGTGTGCCCGTGCTGGCCGGCGCCAACGGGGGGTCCACGGCCGAGGTCGTGGAGCATTGCCGCCAGGCGGAGCGTATGGGAGCCTCCGGCGTGATGCTCGCACCGCCCTACTATTCCCGGCCGACGCTCGATGAACTCTTCGAGCACCTGCGTGCCGCCAACGACGCGATCGGCATCCCGATCATGCTGTACAACTACCCCGGCCGGACGGGGGTGGACATGACCCCCGAGTTCATCCTGCGGCTGACGAAACTGTCCAACGTGCGCTACGTCAAGGAGAGCACGGGCGAGATGGAGCGCATCACGCGGCTGATTCGCACGTGCGGCGATCGCCTGGGCATCTTCTGCGGCTGCGACACGCTGGCATTGGAGTGTTTCGCCGTGGGGGCCGCCGGCTGGGTGGGCGGCGTCGCCAACGTGCTGCCGAAGTCACACGCACAGCTCTACGAGTTGGCGGTGATACGCAAGGATTACGCCGCCGCTCGTAGGCTGTTCTACCAGATGTTGCCCGTCCTGGAGTTGATGGAGGGCTGCGGCAAATACACCCAGTTCGTCAAAGCGGCTTGTGGCTTGGTCGGTCATCCCGTGGGCGCCCCCAAACGACCGTTGGTCGCCGTGACCGCCGCGGAGCGGGCCCAGCTTCGCAAGGCCTTGAGTCATCTGAGCGAGGGACGATGAAGATGCGCAACGCCACGCCGACCGAGCCGGCCGTGCTGAAGCTGGTGGGCAACACGCCGCTGGTGCCGATCCGGTTCGAGCCGGAAGATGTCACTATTTACGCCAAGTGCGAGTTCCTGAATCCCAGCGGCAGCATCAAGGACCGCTTCGCCAAATGCGTGATCGCCGACGCCGAGCAACGAGGACTGCTGAACCGGGATTCCATCATTCTCGAGTGCAGCAGCGGCAATACCGGCATCGCATTGGCTATGATCGGGGCGGCCAAGGGTTATCGCGTCACGATCCTGATGTCCGAGGGCGCCAGCGAGGAACGCCGGCACCTGATCCGTCAATTGGGCGCCGAGCTGATCCTCTTTCCCAGTCACGGACGTTATCAGACGGGCATCGAGATGTCCCGGAGCATGGCGGCGGAAGAGCGTCGATATTTCCTGCCGCGCCAATTCGAGAACCCGCTCAATGTGGCAGATCACGAGCACAGCACGGGACAGGAGATTCTGCGCCAAACCCCCGGCCCCATCGAGGTGTTCGTCGCCGGCTTCGGCACGGGTGGCACGCTGGCCGGCGTGAGCAGGGCCATCAAGGCCAGGTACGTCAACGCTCGTATGTATGCGATGGAACCGGCGGAGGCCGCCGTCCTGGCAGGCGAATGTCCGTGCTGCCACTACATCGAAGGGGTGGCGGACGGCTTCATTCCCCCCCTGTTGAGCGGCGCGCCTCTGGACGGCCAGGTCAAGGTCAGCAGTGCCGACGCCATGACGATGACGCAGCGGCTCCACCGCGAGCACGGTTTGCTCGTGGGCACCTCTTCCGGAGCAAACGTCGCCGCGGCCGTACGCCTGGCGCAGGAGCTGCGCCCCAAAGGCGCGGTCGTTACTCTGCTGTGCGATCGAGCCGAACGCTACTTCAGCACGCAGCTCTTTGCGGGCGGTTCCGCGACGAAAGTGTGAAATCCGGAAACACAGGACACACCGACCGGCCCGTCCGCCATTTTCGCAGGAAATTTTCGCGTGCGCATTCCTGGAGTATACTTTATTCACAGAAGCCGACCGGCACTGTCGCGTGGGCGGAGATGCAGGCCACCAACGTCCCTTAACTCTGCGTTTTCAGAGAGCCATTCCAGATTGTAAATCGAGTTGCGTTTTGTCGCCGCCAAAACACGAACAGGCAAATTGATGTCCGGCGTGATGCGCCGCAGAGCGCACCGCACAAAGGTCTTTCGAAACGCGCAAAAAGGCGTTGCTTCACAACGAGGTGCAAACGTATATTATCGGATGGTGGTGTGAGTCTCAGGAACAGGCAGGGTTGACTCACAGGCAGGCGACCAAGAGGGTCGTTAGGGTGTGAACGTCGAGGAGGAACATCATTTTTGCGCATTACTCATCGCAGTAACCACGCAACCGAATTTTCATTCTTAACGCACGCAATCAGTCGATAGGGAATGAAGGTCTTGGCGCGTACCCAGGATCCTGGCTATGTTTCGATCTCAATGAAGGAGATAGTGACCATGTGCAAGAAATTGATCCTTTTGAGTGTCGCCCTGTTGCTGGCGGCACCCGCCATCGCCGGTGCGGCGAGTCAAGGACCGGTGGGGTGGTGGAAGTTCGATGAGACGAGCGGCACGACCGCCGTCGATTCCGCGGGCGGCAGGAACGGCACGCTGCTTCCGGCCGACGCGAACCCGGTCGCTGCCTGGGTGACCGGACAGCTCGGCGGCGCCATTCAGTTCAGCCGCGCGACAGGCGCTGCAAACAATGCCGCCACCAACCCCTATGTCGACCTGCCGATCGGCGACCTGCTCAGCACGTTGGGTGACACGACCTTCTCGCTGTGGGTCAACTGGTCCGGCAACACGTACGGCGACTGGCAGCGTATCTTCGACTTTGGCGCCGGCACGACCGTTTACGCGTTCCTGGCGGCCAACCGCGGCGGCACGGCCTCTTCGCGCTTCGCGATCCGGACCGCCACCGTCGGCGAGCAGGTCGTGACCGCGCCGAGCAGCCTGCCGATAGGCAGCTGGCACCACATCGCCGTGGGTATCAACCGCAGCACGATGCGGAACTGGCTGTATGTCGACGGCGTGGCCGTGGCGAACGCTGCCACGACGTTGCTGCCGAAGGACATGGTTCCCCCGGCCGACCAGCCCTGGCAGATCTGGGTGGCCCGGTCGCAGTACGCATCGGACGCCTATTACGTCGGCGGTGTGGACGATCTCCGCATCTACGATCGCTTTCTGTCGGCCGATGACGTGGTCAACCTGATGGGCGGCGGAACGGGATTCGGCGTGGCCAACACGCCCACCCCGGCCAGCAAGGCTACGGATGTACTGAAGAGCCAGACGCTGAGCTGGACGGCCGGAGCAACCGCCGTGAAGCACAACGTCTACTTCGGAGCGGACGCCGCGGCCCTGAAATCGGTGGCTGCGGGCCAGACCGCAACAACGTACCAGCCCGGCAAGCTCGAGTTCGGCACGACCTATTACTGGCGCGTCGACGAAGTGGACAAGGACGGCGCCGTCATTACCGGCAACGTCTGGTCCTTCACGACCGAGCTGGTCGCGTACAAGATCACCGCGGTAACTCCGTCAGCCTCCAGCTCCACGGAGGGCAGCGAGCCTGCCAAGACCACCAATGGCTCGGGACTCGATGCCAGCGACCTCCATGGGACCGACTCCAAGTCAATGTGGGCCACGGCCGCCAATCCGGAGTCCGTCTGGATTCAGTATGACTTCGACACGATCTACAAGCTCTATGAGCTGTGGGTCTGGAACTACAACTCCGAATTCGAGTCGATGCTCGGCTACGGTCTGAAGGACGTCACGATCGAATACGCGACCGACGGGAAGACCTGGAAGAAGCTGGGCGATTATGAGTTCAAGCAGGCAGATTCGGCCGAAGGTTATGCCCACAATACCACCGTCAGCTTCGGCGGCGTCGCGGCCAAAAACGTCAAGATCACGGCCAAGAGCAGCTGGGGCGGGATGGGAACGTACGGCTTGAGCGAAGTCCGCTTCTACTATACGCCGGCCTATGCCTCCTCCCCGAGTCCGTCCAACAACGCCACCGGCGTTCGTCCGGACATCAGCCTGACCTGGCGTCCGGGTCGCACGGCGGCCCAGCACAAGGTCTACTTCGGCACGGATCAGACCGCCGTCACCAATGGTACGGTGATCCCGATCAATGTCACGACGCCGAGCTTCACGCCGGCAGACCTTCAGCTCGATGCCACGGCCTATTATTGGAGAGTGGACGAATTCAATCCGAGCGAAGCCATCAAGACCTGGGCCGGTCCGGTCTGGAAGTTCACGACCGCGTCGTATCTGACGGTCGACGATATGGAAGGCTACACGAATGACGCGGGGATCGGCAAAGCGATCTATCAGAGCTGGGTCGACGGTTATGATTCCAGCAAGAACGGCTCGCAGGTTGGTTACCGCGTTGCTCCGTTCGCCGAGAGGACGTATGCTCACGGCGGGACGCAGTCGATGCCGTTCTTCTACAACAACACGAAGTCCGAGCCCGTTTCCGAAGCCACGCGCACGTTCGCGACGCCTCAGAATTGGGCGATTGGCGGCATCAAGACGCTGGCCATCTTCTTCCGTCCCGATGTGAACAACGTCGGCGGCCAGCTGTATGTCAGGATCAACGGTGTCAAGGCCGAGTACAATGGCGCCATCACGGTCAAGAGCGCGGTGCCTCTGTGGCAGCAGTGGAATGTCGACCTGACGGAGTTGACCGAGCTGGCCGGCGGACTCGATGCTGTTTCGAAGCTGACGATCGGCGTTTCCGGCCTCGGCAAGGGCGTGCTGTACATCGACGATATCCGTCTGTACAAGACCGCCGCCGATGTCATGCCGAGAAATCCGGGTACGGCCGGTCTGGTGTCGTACTTCAACATGGAAGGCGGCAAAGTGGCCGACAGCGTCACCGGCATCGCCGGCGATCTGAAGGGCACGACGTTCGTGGATTCCGTGTCGGGTCTCGGCAAGGCTCTGATGTGTACCGGTGGTACCACCGCGCAGAACACGCAGTATGTGGATCTGGGCGCTGACTACTACACCAAGGTGGTCTCGACGCTGTCGAGCTGCACGTTCTCGCTGTGGGTGAACTACACGGGCACCGGCAACGTCTGGAACCGTGTCTTCGATTTCGGCGCGGGCTCGAACGTCAACACGTGGATCACGACCAGCGCCGGCACGGCCGGCATCGTCCGGTTCTGCGTGAAGACGAACGTTCCGGTGGTCGGATCGACGAGCACGTCGTACACCGAGACGAGCAGCAGCGGTCCCAAGGCGTTGACGGTCGGCTGGCACCATATCGCCGGCGTGATTGACGCTACGGGCAACCCGGTGCAGTACCTGTACATCGATGGTAGCGCCGTCGCTGGCCCGAACGTCTCCCGACTGCCGAAGGACATGGCCGCTCAGAGCACGCCTTGGCAGATGTGGATCGGGCGGTCTCAGTATTCGTCCGACCCGTATCTCAACGGCGCGGTCGACGAGTTCCGCGTTTACAAGCGGGCTCTGACTCCGGGCGAGGTTTACTACCTGGCCGGCGGTCGGTAATCGCGACTACGGCGTAACGGGTTTAGTATCTGGTAACACACGGGGCCCATGCCAGTTCGGCATGGGCCCCGTTCTATTGTGGGTTTACAGGAGAGGCACGCGTCTCGAAGTTCCCCCGAACTAGGGAGCGAAGAGGACTGCCAGGTCTTTACACTGCCGGGCCAGATCGGCTTTGCCGAGCTGAGCATAGGCGGTGGCCAGGACCTGATAACCCTGCACCAGGTCGGGCTTGAGGCGAATGGATTCTCCCACATGCTTCATCCCGTCAGAGGTCTGCCCCAGTCTCAATTCCTGGAGCCCCAGACTGAACGGCGGGATATGGTTGTAGGGGTCCGCCCGAACCGCACGTTGGAACCAAGCCTGGGCCTCCCCCGGCTGCCCCTGTTTGACATAGTAGTTGCCCATATCGATCAGAGCGGGAGCCGCATTAGGATCGAGTTTGAGAGCCCTTTCCAGGGCCTGCCTGGCAGCGGCCGGGTCGCCCGTGTGGGAGGACGCCGAGGCCAGGTTGACCAGTGCACGCACGTCGCGCGGAGCCATTTGGTGAAGCTCCTGGTAGACCTTCAAAGCCTCGGCATATTGCCCCTGTCCCACATAGAGCCCCCCTATCAATTCGAGGGCCTCCGCGCGGGTGTAGGGAAAGAGCGTGGTACGAGCGGTGAGTATCTCCATCGCCTGGTCGCGTGCCCCGCTCGCCGCATAGGCCCCGGCCAGGGCGGTACGCACATCCATGTCATGAGCGCGGCTATCGAGGTACTTCCGACACAGGCTGACCGCCTCGGGGAGACGACGATTCTGCAAGAGGAAGTCACAATAGCGACGAATCAGGCGTGCGTCCAAAGGCGACTTCTTCAGAGCCTCAACATAAGGTCCTTCGACACCCGTGCTCGATTTGGTCTCGCCGCGGAGCCGGACGATCGTCGCTTTCAATGCTGATAGCTCCACATCATGATCGATCTGCCCGAAGAAAGGCGGACGAATCTTGCGGCTGTACATGAGCAGCGCCAGCCGGTACTGCTCCGATCCATCGTACAGCATGCGCTCACATAGACGCTTATACCAGTCCTCCTCCGAACGATCAGGCAGCTTCAATTGAGCTTGCGGCATCGTCTCGCGGATCGCCTGCATGGCGGCCCACGCGATCTGGAAGTTCCCCCGAACATTGAGATGGACATGGTCGACCAAAAGAGAATCACCCAGGGGACGCCCCCGATTGTACTGCTCCAGAGACGCCTGCAAATCGAGCAGCCCCGCCCCCTGTCCGGCCAGCGCCTGGGCCTCCTCCCGGATGATCCGGTTGATAGTACTGTCGGCCCGGAAACGCAAAGCGTCGAGGTCTCTGGCACGGCTCAGCCGTGACTTGGCCTCTTCCACCTTGTTGAGTGCCAGAAGGCACTTACCCATGCAGAAGGCCAGGTCGGCATAGGCATCATCCATGGCCTGCGCCTTCTCGTACTCGGCCAGAGCCCCCTGGATGTCCCCCTGGCTCTCCCGCACGCGTCCAGCCTCGAACAGGCGGTCCCATTCCGTCTTCTGCGACGACGTCAGGCCTTGCTTGTGCTGCGATGCAAACGGAGCACAGGCGGCGACACTTGTCGGCACCGTGCAGAGCAGGGTTTTCGCCCCGCTGCGGCCGGCAGCCGTGACGATGTCGCGCAGATTGGCCTGGAAGTGACGGTAGCAGTATGGCAATCTGGCATCGTCCAGAGGCACTTTGGTCTGGAGAAAGGACTCCATCCCCGCCCACTGCTTGGGCACCTGGCCAGCCCGACGGAGATTCAGCGAGGCGTTCCGGACAAGCTGTCCCAACCGCAGGTCTTTCTCCAGACTGATCTTGGCATTGATGAAGGCACGGCTCTTATAGAGCCCGAGCGGCAAGGTGGGTGGGCCATACGGTCCCACGACTTCGTTATTGCCCATGTAGACGATGAACAGGTCCGGCTGATGCTTGGCACAATCCTGCGCGATGCGCCGGGCCACAAACGAGTTCATCGATGTCACGGCCGCGTTGACGACTTCGAAAGACTTCCCCTGCGCATGCTCGTTCAGCAGCAGCTCCAACTGCCGGCAGAAGCCGTAGGCCGGTTCGGGATCGCCGTTGGCGGCGGAACTACCCAGCACGAAGATCCGCACCGTCGACGGACCTTTCGGGGTCAACACGCTCGGTTCAGGGGCCCGCGACAATTCCGGAGGAACGAAGTGCTCACAGAAGTGCGGATTGGAAAGATATACCGTGGTTCCGCCGACGGACCACGGCACAAAGAAGTGCCTGGACCTTCCATATCCCAAGAGGCTCAGGGCCAGCTCCACCAGCAGGAGGAAAACGAGGGGACTGACCACGGCCACCGACAGCCGCACCGTCCAGGGAACCTTCTTCCGTGAGTTCAAATCCTGTTTCTTCCCGGGCGAGTCCTGCTTTGATCTCATGACGCTGCTATCTTCTGCTCATCAATAAAAAGGGGTCCGCATCGAGCGACGCAGACCCCTATATACTACACGACAAATACTCTACAACAATGATGCTTTCCGCGAATCTCCAAGACGGTTACCTGCTGCCCGCCAGATTCTCGAGGCGAACGTTGTCGATGCCGATCCAACTGTTGTTGGTGTCGTCGGCATTGCTGGCGTTCTTCAACTCCACACCGATCTTGAGACCCACGGAGGCCTGATCCGCATTGAATCCGAGCGAGAACGTGGTCCACGCGGCAGTCAAAGCGACGGACTTGCTGGCCAGCGTGATCCTCTGTCCGTTGGACAGAGCGAACAGCGAGAGCTTCAGCGTCGTCGGCTTGGCCGCATCGGAAGTCCAGTTATCCCTCGAATCCACCTTCAGGACGAAAGAGTCGCCCTTCTCGATCGCATACGATGTCTGATTCCAGACGGACGGGTCGGTGCCCATCATGTAGCCGGCCATGACGCCCTCGGTCGTACCCGGCCAGGCGTTCGGGCCTTCGATACCGGAATCATTGGCCATCGTATCGCTGGTCCAACCAGGAACGTCCACGAAGGTACCCTTCGAGTTCGTGCCGCCATCCCAGTTCTGCTGCTTGGCGGCGGGCTCTTCGAAGCTGGCATTGGTGATGGCCACCGGCGCGGCTTGAATACCCAGCATGGAACGTACGGCATTGAGGAATATCTGCTGACCGGCCGCGTTGAGGTTCATGACACCCCAGTTGATCTTCTGGCCCGAGATTTCCTGCGTGCCGGCACAGAAGAGCATTCTCTTGTCTGCCGGGGTATAGACGGACGTGGCATAGAACGGCAGGTCCGCGTCCCATTCGGCGATCATCATATTGCCTGTATCGGGTTTCGTGGCGAGAACCCGACCGAGACCGGCGTCCGCAATCAGCGGGAAGCTCGAGAAGCCGCTGGCCACGTTGGGATCGATGTAGGTCACAACGTTGTTGACGTCGAGCTCCACACCGCCCCAAAGCGTATGGGCCGGATCAGCCGCTTTGATACTGTAGTACGACTCCCGGGCGCTTTGAGAAGTCGTGTTGATCCACTGCCACCGGTTGCTGCCGGCAATATAGGAGCTCAACAGCATCAGCGGAGATTTCACCGCGGCCCACTGACCGATTTCCGTGGCGTCGCTCGCCATGCCGCTGCTGTTGTTGTCGCGGCCAATGATGACCAGGTCCGCGGCATCCAGAGCCGCCAGTTTATTCGGATCCAGCGTTTCCCAGTAACTCGTGCTCGCGGTAGCGCCCGGCGTGTAATCCACGTCAAAGCCTGCCGCACGGAGAAGATTCACGAAGCCGACATCGCTGGACACGTTGGGGTCCGCCGTGGAGGGGTGCATCGCGGAAACCCAGACGATCTTCGGAGCCGGACCGCCCAGTTTGACGTTATCGAAATAGAAGCAACCTGCTCCCGTGTTGGGGTTCTGCTGCAGCGCGATAACGATTTGGAACCACGTTGCGCCCGTCGCATCATAGTTCGATACGTCGACCGAGAAGCTCTTGGTCACACCGGGATTCCAGGGACCCCAATCGGATGCGACGGCCGCGCCTGTAGCCTTGTCCGTCGCTTGCGGGAAGTATTCCTTCCAGCCGCCCGCGCCGTCGCTGTTGAACGCAATCTTGTCGGCAACTTTGGTCCAGTTGTTTCCGGTCCATTCCGCTTGAACCATCGTCACGTCAAATTGCAGCTTCAAGCCGGGCGTGATCTGGGGCACGGAGGGCGCGTTGTACTGAATGGCCCAGTAACCGCCGGCAATCTGAACCGCCAGCGCATGACCGCCCGAAGTCGCCCCGACCTCACTCACCGCCAGAGTCGCGTTCTTCTCCCAAGAGGCCGTCCAATCGCCCACGCCGTCCTCGAAGTCCCCGATGACGAGGCCGTGACTGGTGCTCGCCAGGGACAGCATCACTGCCACAGAAACCAAGGAAAACAACGTTCTACGCATAGTGAACCTCCTTCCACAGATGGGAATCAGATAGTCACATACTCACGAACAATTGACCTCGGTATTCCTGCCTACACACCACATGACCAGCGGTTCTTTGCCTGATTCGTCTCAGCTACACATTGGATGGAATGGACGCCGCTTGTACCCACCGGACGGGAGACTGCATGGAAGGCTGCTCGGATGGCGCTGAATGCGTGACGCCCATGCCGCCTTGGCCGCGATGTGATCCTGCTGTGCGGCGACAGTCCCTACGATCCGCACGCAATCCGCCGCCGGTCCTTTATGAACGCGTGACTTGATTTTGAGCCCCGGGCCACCTCCTTTCCTTCCCTGACCGTTCCTGCGCAGAACGGTACCTGCCGAGGTGACCACAGACCGCTTGCCGCTCAAGGCGAGGCCCCCGCTTGTGACCTTTCGAGCACCTCGTCTCTGCGTACAAATCCGTGCCAACCTCCGTGTTAGTCCCGACTCACTGTCCATCGCAAGATAATGAGAATCGCAGGTGCATCAATTGTTCTTTATACCACAGCCCGGCACACGTGGGCAAGAAAAACCTCCGCAATCCCCGGTTTCCCCGTAACGTCGACGACCCCAGAGACACCATTGTATTGACAAGGAAAGGCGTCATTGATAGTCTTATACAAGATTCGGTGTACGTGCATGGAGGGCGGTCTTCACCTAGAGAGTACCTGATGCGCGGTAGCTCCTCCTGAGCGGAGCGTTGATTTCCGGGAGAGAGACATGTTTCGAGAAGCAGGGCTGCTCCTGGTCGGTATGACCGTGTGGCTGGCTTCGGCACATGCGGAAGAACCCGTGTTCTTCGCGGATTTGAACCTGAAGACAGCGGTCGAGGATGCGTTGTGGGTCACTGATCCCACGCCTACAGATATGCTCGGTCTGACCAGTCTGAATTGCAGTCAGAACTGGTACTCAGACACAACGATCAAGGACTTGACCGGCCTGGAATACGCGACCAATCTGCAAACGCTCGGCCTGCGGCTCAACGACATCAGCGACATTGCGCCCTTGGCCGCCCTGTCGAACCTGGAGACGGCGGATCTTTCGCAGAACGAGATCAGCGATCTGGCCCCCCTGGCCGGCTTGTCCCACCTCAGCGATCTGAACCTCCACGGCAACCAGATCACGGACGTGTCGCCCCTGGGCGGCCTCGGGAGCCTGGAGGTCCTCGTGCTGCGGCTGAACAGCCTCACCGACGTCTCCGGCCTGGCCGGGGCAACGAACCTGCAGGACCTGGACATCAGTGACAACCGCATCAGCGATCTGACACCGCTGGCCGGGTTGGCGAAGCTGTCCTCCCTGGTGGCCTGGTGCGACCGCATCAGCGATCTGACGCCGTTGGCGGGACTGAGCAATCTGAGTTCGCTGAATGTCGGCGGCAATCAGGTCAGTGACATCGTACCCCTGGCCGGGCTGACTCACCTGACGGACCTGGACCTGGAAACCAACAAGATCAGCGACCTGGCGCCTCTGAGCAACCTGATGTCGCTCGTACGGCTCGATCTCCGGGGCAATCCTCTCAACGCCGCGGCGATCGACACCTACATCCCGCTGATCGTGGCCAACAATCCCGGCATCAGTCTCAGCTATGACAACTTCCGCGACCTGGTGACTTCGTCGACCGTAGGCGGCAGCGTCATCGTTCCGGGCGAAGGCACCTTCACCTATGACTACGGCAGCGTCGTTTGCCTGGAGGCCCAGGCCGACGAGGGATACGTGTTCGCGGGCTGGTCCGGCAGCGTCCCCACCCTGGGCAACCCCCTGCCCATCACGATGGATCAGGACCATCAGATGTGCGCTTCTTTCGCGTGTGTGCTGGAGGTGGTGTACGTCGATAAGGCAACGACCGGCGACAAACAGGAGAACGGCACGGCCGATCATCCGTTCGACACGATCCAGGAAGCCATCGACGTGGCGAAGGATGGGGCCCGCGTCGTGGTACGCCCCGGCATTTATCGCGAGCACGTGAACCTGAAGGGCAAGAAACTCCAACTGAACGCCGTCGATCCGCTGAACCCGCAGTCCGGTCCCTGTGCCACCATCAACGGCACCGACAGCGGTCCGGCCGTGCTGATTCCCTCGGGCAGTGGCACGCTCTGCGGACTGAGCGGCTTCATCCTTACGCAGGGTAAGGGCCCGATGGGCGCCGCGCTCACCTGCACGGGTTCCAGCCCGACCCTCCGGAACTGCCTGATCGTCGGCAACCGTTCGACCGACCCGAACGGAGCGGCCGCGTGTTTCTCGCAGAGCCAGGCGGTCCTGATCAACTGCACCCTGGCCGACAATTACGGCGGTCCCCAGGGGGCAGCACTGACGCTGTGCGACAGCAATGTTGTGGTGACGGACTGTATCTTGTGGGGCAACAATCCGTGTGAGATCCTGTGCGACGACACGAGCCGCCCCACCTTACAGTACTGTTGTGCCGGTTGCGGATGGTCGGGCACCGGAAACCAGAACACCGATCCCCTGTTCTACAGCCGGGGCTATTGGGCGAAGGACGCGAACACCGCGGAGGTGCTTGCCCCGGACGACCCGGAAGCCATCTGGAGCAGCGGCGATTACCATGTGAAATCTCGAGCCGGGCGCTGGTCTGCGGCCACGTCCCGGTGGTTGTGTGACACCGTGGAGAGCCTCTGCATCGATGCGGGTGACCCCGCCCGCAATGCCGGTGCGGAGCCTCTACCCAACGGCGGTCGCATCAATCTCGGCGCCTACGGCGGGACAGCGGAGGCCAGCAAGTCTGGCAATGTCCCCTAGCCGCGCGCCGGGAGCGGAACTGAATGAAGCTTTGGCGAGGTAACTTCTTCGCGGAGAGGCCCCACTGTGGGGAATCTCCGAAGGCGGGAGTCTTTTGGAAAGGGAGAACAACATGCTGCGGAAGGCATCGTTGTGTCTGATGTGCACGGTGGTCCTGTCGGGGGCCGTTCGTGCGGAGGAACCAGTGAACTTTGTGGACCCAAACTTGAAAGCGGCCGTGGAAGACGCGTTGTGGATTCTGGATCCCACCCCAACCGATATGTTGGGACTGGCATCCCTGTCCGCAGGCACTCTGGGCATCACAGACCTGACCGGCCTGGAGTACGCCACGAATCTACGGGACTGTTTTCTGCGTCTGAACGGCATCGCCGACATCGGGCCGCTGGCGGGGCTGACCAATCTGGAGAGTCTGATCCTGCACCGGAACGAGATCAGCGACCTGTGCCCCCTGTCTGGACTCACCCGGCTGCGCGTGCTCAACCTGGACTATAACCACGTCAGCGACATCTCGTTTCTGGTCAACCTGACGAAGCTGAGCGAGCTCAGCCTGGCCTGCAATCAGGTGATCGATGTCTCGCCTCTGCTGGGCATGACCTCTCTGACCTATCTCAATCTGGACGAGAATCCTCTCACGGACGAGTCCTATGACGTCTATATTCCCCAGATCGTCGCTCACAACCCCGGCCTGGCCCTCCACCACGACCGCGGGCCCTACACGCTGACGATTTCCGCCGGTCCCGGCGGCTCCATCGTCGAGCCGGGCGTGGGGGAATTCACGGTGAACTCCGGGGAACAGATGGCCATTGTGGCCCGGCCCGATCCGGGGTTCACGTTCGCCGGCTTCACGGGCACCGTGACCACAACGGCGAATCCTCTCTACCTCCAGTTGGACGGCGACTACTCCCTCGTGGCGTACTTCGAGCGGGAATTGGACGTCCTCTATGTGGATAGCCGCATCATGGATAGCCTGGTGGAAGACGGCACGGCGGAACATCCTTTCCGCTCCATACAGGAGGCCATCGCCGTCGCGAGGAAAGATGCCGACATCGTGGTACGCCCGGGCGAGTATCGGGAGAACCTCAACCTCCGCAACCGCAATGTCCATCTGACCGGCTTCGACCCGGACGGTGCTGTCACCGCAACGTACCCTGTTCTGCACGGCGGAGACAAGGGGACGGTGATTACGGTCAACGGCTTGCAGGACGCCAACTGCGTCATCGAGGGCTTCGTCATCACCGGCGGCTACGATGCCCAAGCCGGAGCAATCGCCTGCTCCCATAGCAGCCCGACGTTCGCACACTGCCTGATCGTCGGCAATCGCTCGTCTTATCCGAATGGAGCGGCCGTGCATTGCGTCAACAGTAACGCTAGGTTCAACAATTGTACCTGCGTCGACAACTATGCCGGCCAGAATGGCATCGGCCTGCGCATGGCCAACAGCGACCTGACGGTGACGAATTCCATTCTCTGGGGCAACGGTCGTCTCCAGATCGTTCAGGACAGCACGTGTGCACCCTCCATCACCTATTGTGACATTCAGGATAAGGATCTCCTGGCGGCACTCGGCGTGGGCAACCTGGACAGCGATCCGTTGTTCGTGCGCCGCGGGTCGTGGGTGGATCGGTCGAACCCGGCAGTGGCCGCGGACCCGGAAGCCGCCGATGCCACCTGGTCGGCGGGCGACTACCACGTCCGATCGCAGGCCGGACGGTGGAACTGCCAGACGTGTGCGTGGGTCCCCGATTCCTGCTGTAGTCCCTGCATCGATGCCGGCGATCCGGCTGTCTCCGTGGGACAGGAATCCTCCCCGAACGGCGGCATCACCAATCTCGGCGCCTACGGCGGCACTCCGCAGGCCAGCAAGACTCTGAGCATCGGCAATTGAAATCGTTCAGGATGACTCCCGTGAGAGAAGAAATGCATCGTCCTACCGGAACATGGCTGTCGTGTCTGTGCCTGCTGGTGACGGCAACCTTGGCCCTCGGCGGCCAATTGACGGTGACACCGTCCGTCTACTGGAAGAATCAGATCAGCTTTCCCAGTGACGCTTTCTGTGCCCGCGGCCTTTCCAAGACCAGCGCCAAGTGGGTGAAGTTCACCATTCTCCTGGACCCCTACGACCCGAACGTGGTCTACTTCCAGAACAGTCGGACCTACGTGTACCACTACGACTTCGCGGCGGCCCACCTCGACCCCTTCCTGGGCATGTCCTCGGCGCAGTTCAACGCCCTGACCATGTTCGCGAAGAGTCAGCAGGCCATTCTGGGAACCGTGGTCGTGCCGCCGACCAACTCCGCGGGGGCAGCGACGTTCAACGAGTACGGCATCCAGTTCGTCCGGCAGGATCCCTATACGCGGGAGCAGATACGCGATCTGTTCGATCTCGTGAAGGCGTACGTGTCCGCGCCTGCGGACGTCAAAGCCTATTACTTCCCCACCTACGAGCAGCAGGCCACGGCGGCCGCCGACAAGGAGTGGTTCGCCGCACAAGGCATCCCGCTCGGCTCGGCGGCGCAGTGGGAACCCGGGAATGTCTGTTACTCGGAAGGATGGGCCTTGGGGCGACTGAAGTACTTTGCCGCCGAAGAGATCGACACGGCTTATGAAGAAGCCCGGCTCCGGCCGGAAGATATCCTCCTGACCGACGGCATCCCGGCCGAATTGCCGTTTGTCGCCGGCATCATCTCCCTGGCTCCGGCCACGCCCAATTGTCACGTGGCCCTGCTGGCCCGCTCCTATGCCATCCCGTTCGCGTACCTGATGTTGACGGAGGATGCCCAACGAGCGCAGGACCTGATGGAACGCCAGGTCATCTTCAGCACGTATCTCGACTCGACCGGCTTGTGCGACGTCCGCCTGATCGACGCCGATGGTTCCCTGGACGACACCACGGCCTCTGAGATCCTCAAGCTCAAGGACGCCACACCTTTGAATATCACACCGCTCGCCTCGGCGGAAAAACTCGCCATTTCCTGCGATGACGTGACGCCGGCCGATGCACGTTATGTCGGCGGCAAGGCAGCGAACTTCGGTCTCCTGCGCCAGGCCATCCCGGCGAACAGCCCCCGCGCCCTCGCATTGACATTCGACCTGTGGACCGCCTTTGTGGATCAGCCGCTCCAGCCGGTTCCGCAGATCGACCTGGCCCCCGGGGCGCACCTGCTGATCTGGGCGGACGGCGATGCTTCGCGGGGTCCCGCCCATGCCAGTTTCAAGCTGTCCAAGGACGGTGAGTGCGTCGCCCTGTTCACAGCGGATGGCCGGACGCTCATCGATGCCGTGACTTTCGGAGCCCAGAAGACCGACGTGTCCTACGGGCGCGCGAGTGACGGCAGCAGCACGTGGAAGTCTTTCGATCAGCCCACGCCCGGGAACCGCAATGCGCCGACGGATCCCAATGCGGGCACGGGACTGGTGATCAACGAGCTGATGGCCGACAACAAGACGACGATGGCAGATCCCAATCTGCCGGGCCACTATGCGGATTGGATCGAGCTGTACAATGCCTCGACGCAGACGATCAGTCTCAACGGTCTGTATCTCACGGATGACATGAACGATCCGACCAAGTGGCGGATTCCGCCGGCCGTAAGCGGTGGGACCTTGCGTCAGGAGATCGCCCGGCGGCTGGCGGCCTATCCATCGTATCCGCCCGCGAACATGTCAGGGCTTTGCAGTACCCTGGCTTCCGTCCGCAGCCTGTTTACCGACAGCACGATCACCATCTTCTCCGACGATCTTCGTACGCGGCTGTGGACCGCGTTGATGGATTTCGGTTTCGATCCGAACGTCACGCTGCGGTTCCGCAGCTCGACGAACGTGGAGGACAGCGACGACTTCATCGGGGCCGGTATGTATGACAGCTTCAGCGGTTGTCTGGCGGACGATCTGATCGACGGGGAAAGCGACTGCGGTTGCGACCCGAACGCCTCGGGCGATCGCGGCGTGCTCCGCGCCATCCGCAAGGCCTTCGCCAGCTTCTACAACGACAACGCCTATCTGGAGCGGCTGCGCCGTGACGTCAACGAGGCGCAGGTGGGCATGGCCCTGCTGGTCCATCCGTCGTTCCCCGACGGCCAGGAACTGGCGAACGGCGTGGCCACGGTCGAGAGGACCGGCGACGGCGCCGCCTGCACGATCACACTGGTGAGCCAGACCGGCGCGGTCTCCATCACGAATCCCGACGAATCGGCGGCGCCCGAGGAGGTCACCCTCCAGGTCCTGGCCTCCGGCAGCGTCGTGTCCCCCAAGCTCGTCTCGGCCTCCGGCCTGCTGCCCCTGGGCGGCACGGTCCTGACCTGGAACAGCGACTACAAGGAATTGGGCAATCTCCTGCTCTCAGTGAGCACCGCCTTCGCCCAGGCCACCGGCAAGACCGCCTATGTTCTCGACATGGAGTACAAGAAGGTCGCCGCCGGGAACGCCGTGCGACCCGCCGGCGGGCTGGTCATCAAGCAAGTCCGTCAGGTGCCGCAGGCGGATGAGACGGCGAATATCACCCCGTTCCTGATCGATGTGCCGACCCAGTTCGAAGTCTTCCCCGGCGAGTACGAGCTGCTGGGCTCCACCGATGTCTTCGCCGACCACCGGCTGAAATGCCGGTGGACGCTCCACACGAAGAACATGGCCCTCGACGCCCACGGCCTGAACGCCGGCCTTTTCGGCGATGTCACCCTGGAGTACCTGGAGGGCGGCTCCCTCCGCACGGTCAGCACGACGCTGGCCTCGTTGCCGCTGGCAAGCCACGCCGTCAGCGAGCAGACCACGGTGGATAGCTGGAGCCTGCCGGAACTGGCCAATCCCCGCAGCTACCGGCTACAGGCGCCGGATATCGTCACGGCCGTTTCGGCGGCGGAGAACCCGATCTTCACGCCGGCGGACCTGGGCGGCTTCGCCTTCAACCTGCCTTATCGCTGTTTGACGCTCGACGTGATCTACGATCAGCCGGTGCTCTCCTGGTTCCAGAATGTCTGGCCGACCGACCCGACGTCGGGCCCCATCACCACGCGATCGAACCAAGTCCATCTGTGGACCCGCCCGCCGGCGTCCGTCGCCGACGTCCACCAGGAGCGGTCCTTCAGTTCCGGCGGCATCTCGATCAAGGCTTCGTTCTACTATCCGCCACCTCCCACAGGTTATTCGAACTGGTCGGCGCACACCGCACCGCTGAAGCGGTGGGATCAGACGACCATCGAGGGACTGACGGATCAACCCCTCGTGCTGACCGGCTACTACAGCCAAACGTATCGCCCGGAGCACCACAATCTCGTCGAGAGTTTCCTTTTCGAGCCGCGACTCGAACCCGGCTTGTCGACGGAGATTCTGGACAAGCTGAGAAACGCGAATATCCGACTCCTCCATTTGATCGTAGACAATCGCGAAGGAGGCACCGAATCGAAAATCCTCACGTACGGCTTCGACGGGGCGCAGTAGGAACGAACAACACTCGCTCGCTTCCTCAGTATTCTTTAATGGGCTTGAGGTTCAGCACACGACGCAGGGACACCAGCCGTTGCTCGCGCAGCACCTGATCCGATCTGGCCATCTCGGGGCGGGCGACGCGCAAAAAGAGGTTCTGCTGCTCGAAGCGCTGTCCGCGTACACCCCGCCGGTATGTCACATCATCGACGTGACCAGCCGGATGGTGGATCAGGCGATCCGGAACCTGAACCACGCCGGCACCGCAACCGTGGGCACCGTGGCCTTTTGCGAGGATATCGATACGCTGGCTCCGCATTGGGATCGCCCCCTGTTGCTCTGTCTTCTGGGGAACAACTTCTGCAGCTACGATCCTTCGGCCGGCTTGCAGCTTCGTGCCGCTCGAGCCGGGAGTGATCTTTCATTACGACACGGCTCTCGATCACGCCACGCAGAGACTGCTCTCGCAAAAGGGAGTGGCGATCATCTTCTTCCACCCGCGGGCCATGCACGCCGGCGGCCGCAGTCTCCGCTGCCTGACGCTGCGCCTGCACCGGACCCCCCTTTCCGGGGAAATGATTTTGCGCCGCGGCACGCGATGTGATAAAACACCACCATGATGAATAAAGCTGCATGGTACGTCGCGTGTCTGGCATCGACGGCGTTATTCGGGGTCGGCTGCCGGACGGGTCTGCAGAAGTCGCCATCCATCGACCGTTTCGCCCTCGTCACCCGGCACAACGTCGTCGTGACGGCGGTCGATACGTGGAGCCCCTTATCGGTCGGCAACGGGCAGTTCGCCTGCACGGTCGATGTCACGGGCCTGCAAACCTTCGGCAACTTCTACTACCGCAATGGTATCCCGCTGGAGACCCTTTCGGACTGGGCGTGGCAGTCGTCTCCGAACACGAACAACCTGCGTCTGGAGGATGCCAATAAGAACTACGACGTTCACGGCAGACAGGTGGCGTATCCGAGTCTGGAAGCCAGCCCGGCCGGCATCTACTTCCGCGAGAATCCCCATCGCATGCCGCTCGGTCAACTCGGGCTGGATCTGCTCAAAAAAGATCACACCCCCGTCAAACAGAACGAACTGCAGAACGTTTGCCAGGAACTGAACCTCTGGACCGGCGTGATTACCAGCCGCTACCGCATCGAGGGAACACCCGTCGAGGTGCAAACTCTTTGCCACCCGGACGTGGACGCCATCGCGGTTGAGATCAAATCTCCCCTGCTCGCCAGGGGACAACTGACGCCGCACCTTCGCTTCCCCTACTCCTACGCCGTGAACGTCAAGAACAAGCCGCCCTTCGACTGGGATCGTCCGGACCGCCACCGGACCAGCGTGAAGAGCCGGACGGCCAACAGCATCGTTCTGGAGCGAGTTGCCGACGACTGCCGGTATTACGTGCAGATTGCCTGGGCGGGCTCGCCCCGGGTGGAACAACCGGCTGTTCACGACATGGCTTTGGTGCCGACCGGCGGGAAATCTCTGCGTTTTGTCGTGCAGTTCTCGCCGCAAATTCCGTCGTCCGCCCCGTCGTTCGAGTCGGCCCGGCAAGCCTCAACTCGTTCGTGGCAACACTATTGGACGACCGGTGGGGCCATCGACCTGTCGGGCAGCACCGATTCCAGGGCTTTCGAGCTGGAGCGACGCATCGTCCTGTCGCAATACCTCGTCAGAGCCCAGTACGCCGGTTCCTTCCCGCCGCAGGAGACCGGCCTGACTCACGTCAGTTGGTACGGCAAGCACAACAGCGAGATGTACTGGTGGCACGTCGCCCACTTCGCTCAGTGGGGACGTGTCGAGCTGATGGAGAAGAGTCTGCGCTGGTATCAGAACACCCTGCCGATGGCCCGGGCCTTGGCGAGACAGGAAGGTCTTGAAGGCGCCCGCTGGCCCAAGATGGCCGGCCCCGACGGCGTGCCCAGCCCCGGCAGCATCAATCCCTTCATCATCTGGAACCAGCCGCACGTGATTTATCTGGCGGAACTGTGCTACCGGGCTCGGCCGGAGCGACAGACCCTGGAAACGTACCAAGACCTCGTCTTCGAGACCGCCAGGTACCTCGCCTCCTACGCATGGCTCGACGAAGCTAAGGGCCGGTACACGCTGGGGCCGCCGGTCCGAAGTGTCAGCGAGAGCCGGGCCGAAAACGTCACGCAGAATCCGACGTTTGAGCTGGCCTATTGGTATTTCGGGCTTTCCGTCGCGCAGACGTGGCGTGAGCGTCTGGGATTGGCGCGGGACGCCAAATGGGACGATGTTCTGCAGAAGCTGTCCCCATTGCCTGTTCGCGACGGATTGTACCTCGATGTCGAGACCGATCCGGAGGCCTTCACCCGCGCCGGCAGCCTCCCGTCTTCCATGCTCATGGCGATGGGCGTACTACCCCAGAGCCCAATCGTGGACAAGGAGACGATGCACCGCACCCTGCTGAAAGTGGTCGAACGCAACGGCGTCGCCAGCTTCGTCAGTTGGAGTTCGGGCAAAGTCGCCCTCGCCGCGGCCCGCGTGGGCGAGCCGGACATCGCCGTCGATATCCTGTGCAACAACAAGGAGGCCAGCCGCTATCTCGCCAACGGTCTGGTGCGCCGACCCAAGGAGCCGTTGAATTGCCCCGCGTACTTCCCCACGAATTGCTCGCTGCTTTCGGCGGTGGCGCTGATGGCCGCCGGCTGGGACGGTGCCCCATCCGACTCCGCGCCCGGCTTTCCGCAAGACGGTCGCTGGGTGGTGCGTTGGGAAGGCTTGCAGAGGCTGCCCTGAGTGCGCGCAAAAAAAGTGCCTCTGCGCAGGGACGCAGAGGCCAACTCGGAAAGAAACTCACATAGCCCCCCAAAAGCTTGTTTGCACGTCCCGGTGGCTCCGAGAGAGGTAGGGACTCTCCGGAAACAGGAGTCGGGCCGTCCGAGTTGAAATCGCAGGCATGGGCCTAGGGTCTTTCTCTTGCCAAGGAGCCGGGTTCCCAAAACGCAAAGCATTGCGTTTTGGGAGCCCGCTGCAAGTGACAGGCCCTTTCCCGCAGGCTTTCGCCCATCCCCCAGCGTGGACGGGACAAAGCCCACCACACCTCTCAGGACCTGGCACCTTCGGAAGCCCGCCAGGGCCAACCCTTCGGTTGGCATCATTTCGAGCATCCACCTAAAGTGTAATACAGGATCGGCCGGATGCAAATTCGACAGAATTTTTTGTCACCGGCCCCGTCAGACGTACTCGATGGCCGCCACGCTGCGCAGATAATCGAGGTGCGAGGCGAAGGCATCCTCTCTGATTTGTGCCGCCAGGTCCTCGACCACCTGCTGCCGAACCTCGTCGAACTCGGCACGCCTCGGCGGACGCCGGTCATAGACTTTGGCGATGTGCAATCCGAGACGCGTGCGAAAGACGTGACTCACCTGGCCCGGGCCGAGATTGAACACGATGTCGTCGAACTCGCCCGGCATCTCGCCACGGAAGACGTAGCCCAGATCCTCGACGTCCACCCCCGCGTCGTGCTTCGATGCAACCACCTCGAACGGAACGCCGGCACGGATTTCCTCACCGGCCCGAGCTATGACGTCCAGAGCCGCTGCCTCTCTTGTGGAACCATCGAGCGGGCTCATGATGTGCGAGACGCGCACTTGCTCGCCCAGTCTGTACCTCTCTTTGTTCCGCTCATAGTACTCTCGCACTTGTGCCGGGGTGGGGGCCGGCGCGGCGTGGCCGATTTCGCGGATCATCATCTGCTCTTTGGTGTGCTGTGCGATCCGAGAACGTAGTTCCTCCTCATTCGTCTCGAACATCTTCAGCAAGGCCTCGCTGTTCCCGTATTCTTTGGTGAGCTTGTCGATCATGGCATCGATGACGGCCGGTGGGACCGGTATTTTGTCTCTGGCCATCTCCTGTCGAAACAACGTGCGTTCAATGAGGTTCTCCTGCGACCATTCCAGCAGCTCGGCCTCGCGTTCCTGGACCGGCTTGTCCGCAAATGTTTCCTCGTAGCTTGGCCGAAGGCGCTCCACCTCTTCCTGAATCTGGGCGTCCTCAATCCTCTCTCCGTTGACGATGATGGCCATGCCGGTCTCCTGTCACTTGGTCACGTATCGCGCGCCTTGGCAAACCAGTCCGGGTCCATCCCCAGCTTTTCACGCGCTTCCAGCGTCATCATCTCGAACGCCGGATGCGTGCTCTCCCACGCCCGCTCCGTAAACGGCGTGGACCGCATCTTCTCGATCTGCGGCTCCACCTCGCGGAAGTAGCTGCCGTAGATGTGGAGCGAGTCGCTGATATCGACATACCGCCCTACTACGACCGGTTCGCCTCTCCGGATCGAGATTTGTCGCGCGATCGTGCGCTGCAGGTCCGTCAAGGCGTAGACGTTCATGAACCACGCCTTGTACAGGTCGCGACTGCGCCAGTGCGTGTTCATGTGCAGCCGGAGCTGACCGTCCGCGTCTTCCGCGAGCCGGCACCAGAGGCGCTGGAGGCACGGGGGATCGTCGGTTTGCGGATCGGCAGTCGGCATCCACGTCACGGCCTGGGCCCGCCGGGTGTGACTGGTCTGGGACAGAGCGTCGATAATGTACTGAATCTGATTGACCGCGGCGAACGGCTTGGGCGACTTGGGGTCCCGCAGGTTCTGAACGGGGCGATAGGCGAACAGCCGCTCATGGTAGGTATAGGTCCATTTGCCGGCGGCCGGGTCGATCCAATGATCGTGAATGCCGTCGACCACCTCCTGGCGGTACGCCTCCAGCTCTTCGGGGCCGCCGGGGAAGTTCTTGTGAATACGGGGCTCCGTGAAGGGATCGGTGATGGCGACCATGACCGTCGCATCTCTGCTCGGCGGGTCCCCCACTTTGTCGTACTGGGTCTTGACCTGGTAGCCGTTGTCCCAAACCGCCAGTACCGCTTTCTCCCAGGCCTCCGGTAGACAGTCAGCAATAATCGAAAGGACAGGGAGTGCTGCATGAGTTGTTGTCGTCATCGTATGGGCGGCACCTCCCGAGCTTCAGTTCCCGGTCGCTGTTTCAGGAACTTGCTGACATCCATCTCCTGTTCAGTGATTTTGTAGTTCTCGCCGTAACGCTCGTATATTTCATTGAGCATCTGCTTGGCACGGAAGGCGTACCAGCTATCGGGCCACCGGGTCATGATATCGCGCGAGGCCTTCACCATCGGCCCGTACTGCACCATGGGCAAACGCCCCAGACTCCGGGCGGTCGTCGCCCAAGGCAACAACTGCTGCGCCGCGATGTCATCGTCTTCGTTCATAGGCTTGAAGTACATCGTGGTCTTCTGGGTGATATCGCTGGGAAGCATGTACTTGCGGGCGGGTTGCGGAGCCGGCTGGGTTGGTGGAGCTACCGGAGCGGTCGCCACATTGGGGCCGGGTGTTGTCGGCGGTGCAACCGGCTGGGGCGTCTCCTGCACAGGTTTGGGCTCCTTACCGAACTGCTTGTCCCGGTCCGCCATGTCGTAGAAGGTTTTGTCCTTTTCGGGTGCAGACGCCGGAGCCGAGGGGGATTTGTCGCCGGTGAACTGACCGACGACGACGAGCACGACGATAATCGCCACCACCCCGCCGGCCAATTTCAGCCATATCGTGTTCATGGATGGTACTCCTTTCTGCCTTTCCACGGTACCAGTTTCACGCCGTCGCATCTTATCACGGCCCAGGGCGTCCACCCAACAATTATTTGACATATACGACCCTCCTGCGTAGCATGATTGGGGGCTCACTGGAGGAACGAAAATCTTCAGAAAAAGCCGATTGGAATGTTTACCGGACTCATTGAAGCCGTTTGTGAAGTTAAGAGTTTGTCGCTCATCGATGCCTCCAGGGGTGCGACGCTGGCCGTCGATCTGGGCCGGCTCGCCGAGGGTTGTCATCCAGGCGATAGCATTGCGGTCAATGGGGTCTGTCTGACGGTAACCCGGCTGGAGGCCACAACGGCGGTTTTTGGGCTAAGTCCGGAAACGCTAACCCGATCGACACTGGCTAAGGTCAAGCCGCAGTCGAAGGTCAACATCGAGCGAGCCATGGAGGCGAGCGACCGATTCGGCGGGCACTTCGTTCAGGGCCACATCGATGGGACCGGTCGGATTGCCTCGATCAAGCGTCTGGGGGAATTCGCCGACATAGAATTCGCCGTCGCAACCGATCTGCTGGAGCAGATGGTGCCTAAAGGATCGGTGGCGGTCGACGGGATCAGCCTGACGGTCGCCCGCATTGGACCGGAAGGCTTTGGGGTAGCGGCGATCCCGGAAACGCTGAACAGAACGACGCTGGGTGCGGCTCGTATAGGCGACGGCGCAAACATCGAGATTGACCTGATCGCGAAGGTCGTGCGGCGACAGTTAGAGGCGATCCTGCCCAAACAACGACCGCTGACGGTGGAACGGTTGAGGGAACTCGGTTTTTGACGGCCATGAACAGAGGCAACACGCAAAACTCGATCTCCGAGCAGATGGTCATCGGCGTGACCATGGGAGATGCTGCCGGCATCGGTCCGGAGGTTGTCGTCAAGGCGCTGTCCGATCCGGAGGTGCGCCGGGCCGCCAAGTTCATTGTCTTCGGCATGAACGAACAGCTCTGCTATGCCGCCGACCGGGCGGAAATCGAGCCGTTCTGGGGCCGGCATCAGCACGAGAAGATCGGCCGCGACTACCCGTACAAAGTGGTCGTGGCCGATTACGACGAATACAGCGTGCCGCCGTGGGTCAAAGGACCCAGCCAGGCCGCGGGTGAGGCCTCGATGCGGTTCTGCCTGGACGCCATCGATGCCGCCAAAGACGGGATCATCGACGGCATCGTCACCGCTCCCATCAGCAAAGAGAGCTGGAAACTGGCGGGCTCGCAATGGACCGGCCACACCGAGATGTTCGCCCAGCGCTATAAGACCGGCCGCAAAGCCATGATGTTCACGAGCGGTCCATTGAAGGTGGCTCTGGCGACGATCCACGAGGCCCTGTTCGAGGTGCGACACAAGTTCAAGATCGGCGTCGTGTTCGAGCCGATCGACCTCCTCAACGATGCGTTGAAGGAGTTCTTCGGGATCGAGAACCCCCGCATCGGCGTAGCGGCATTGAATCCGCACGCCGGGGAGAACGGCCAGTTCGGCGACGAAGAGCAACGGATCATCAGCCCGGCCATCCTGCTCGCCCAGGAACAGGGAATCAACTGCGTAGGTCCGATCCCCGCCGATGCCATTTTCCTGAAAGCCGCCAAAGGCGAGTTCGACGCGGTGGTGGCGATGTACCACGACCAGGCGATGATCCCCGTGAAGCTGCTCGACTTCGAGCACGCGGTGAACATCACGATAGGACTGCCCGTGGTCAGGACGTCGCCCGCGCACGGCACGGCCTTCGACATCGTCGGTCGCAACCAGGCGAATCCGTCGAGCATGAAGTCCGCGATCCTGACCGCCGTCAACATGGCCAAGACCCGGCGGGCCCGACAGCTCGTGGCCACACCGGTACAACCTGAGGAGCCGTAGGGGCAGGCCCCTGTGCCTGCCCGGACCACCCGGATGGATAGGGCAACCACAGGGGGTTGCCCCTACAACCATGCAGACCAAACGCCAGATCCAGGAGCTGCTTCTCT
>CAYQXM010000060.1:9485-33902 GCA_964421295.1 uncultured Pirellulales bacterium | reverse complement strand
AGACTACGTACCCTTTTTCGTCGCCGCGGTCATCCGTCTTCCGTTCCGGCTCGCTCCGCTCGCCTTCACTCCAGACGGATGACCCAACCCCTGCAACCCAACTTACACACTATTCCTTACACTACTCCCGTCGGCTCGGCGAAACGGCGGGCATTCCGGTAGTACTCCTGCACCGTCGGCTCGGTAAAGGCATGGAAGCCTTCGGGGTTTCGCAAGCGCAGGCCCCCCAGGGTTTGCACACGCGACAAGGCCACGTAGACATGGCCCGGCACGAAATTGACGCGGGACCCATCGATGTTCACGACCTTCAGCGTCATGCCCTGTGCCTTGTGTACCGTCAGCCCGTAGGCCGGTACCACCGGGAATTGCAGCACGGAAAGGCGTACCTCTTCCTTCTTGCCGCGGGAATCCCACTGCCGGTCCTGAAATTCGAACGCCTCGACCCGGCGCGTGCCCACTTCCTCGCGATCGAACTGCACATCGATCCAGGCAGGCAACCCCGAGTCCGGCAAGGTCTCGCCGCAGATGCTGACGATCGTCCCCAGGTCGCCGTTGACCAGCTCCTCATGGTTCTGAATGCAGAGCACCCGCAGGAATCGCTTCAGCTCCAGGCGCGCTTTGGTCCGCGTGTACGTCTCCAGCCACTTGGTCGCATCCTCGGCGCTGCCCGTCTGGACCTTGCACACGCTGACCACAGACGGCTCGTCGATCGCCGCGATGCACTGCTGGTTATAGCGGTCCGCCTGGAGGTTCGTCCCGAACAGCACCGGGTAGTCGGGATCGAAGTCCCCTTCCACGCCGGCCAGGACGGACGAGTCCACGTGCCCATCGCGCAGTTGTTTGAGGAACTCGATGAACCGGGGCTCCGCCTGGCGCAGCACGGTTTGCAGCTCGATCAGCTCGAAGCCCGCGAACGCCGGGCTGTGAAAGGCGAAGTCCGGCGCGCCGTCCTCGTCTCTCATCACGGGCGGCAACTGGAAGAAGTCCCCCACCGCCAACAGGCCCGTGCCGGGACTGACCCGCTGGAGGAAGCGGTCGAACGTGATCCGATCCAGCATGCTGATCTCGTCGATGACGATGACCGCCGCCTTTTCGAGCTTGCGCGCCCCCACGGAAATGCGACGGCTGGAGTCCGGCATCTGGCTGATCGGCAGATACGCCGCGGAGTGCAGTGTGGTCGGGCCCTTCACGTACCGGCTGTTGTGAATCCCCGTCTCATCGCGCAACTGGCACGCGGCCAGGCCGGTAGAGGCCGTCAGCACGATCTCCTGGCCCGTACTGCTGATCTCTTGTGCGATCTTGCGGACCAGGGTCGTCTTGCCGGTCCCGGCCCCGCCGGAGAGGAACAGACGCTTGCCCTCCATCAGCCGAAGGACGATGTCCACCAGCAGGCGGGGATTCCGGGCATCATAGTAAGGATAGGAATCGGCCTTACTTCTTTTCAAACCAGGCCTTCACCTCCGCATCGAGCGCTTTCAGGTCGGGTTTCTTCGCCGCGATCGCCTTGGATTCTGCGTACTCCTTGTTCAGGTCGCCCAATTCGAGCTGCGAGCCGACGCGCACGAAGATCGGAATCTGGTGCAGGGCCGCATCGACCGTGATGGTCTGGCCGCCGTCGTAGACTTTGTCGGTCCGCCAGGCGTCACGCCACTTTGCGCCGGAGGGCAGGTAGACTTCCTGCGTGGTCTTGCCCTTCTCCCAGATGGGCGACACGACCAGGTCCGGTCCATACTGATACGTCCACCAATTGGACCACGCCTGTGCCGCTTTGGGCTCGACGAGGAACAGCGGGCGCACGATCGGCAGGCCGGTCTGGGTGGCTACCTTGCCCAACTCGTAGCTGTAATCGACCAGCCGCTGGCGCAGCCGGGCATAGAGCCGCCAGACCGCGATCAGCTCCGCGTCATACTTCGGCTCACGCGGCAGACTCCAGAACGCGACGTCCCGGGTCGGCCCGACTTCCATGATCGGCGAAAAGCAGCTGAACGCCAGCCAGCGGGCGCACATGTCCTGATCCAGCGACTGCTGATTGTACCCGCACGTGTCGGAGCCCCAGTTGGGATAGCCCATGACCGCGGAGCGCTGGAGCGCAATGATGGAGGCCCGCAGCCCCTCGGCGACCCCGCCGATGTCACCACCCCAGAACACGCCGTAGGGAGAGCTGCCCGTGTAGGCGGCCCGCGGCATCATCATGAAATCGCCCGGGCGGTACTTCATGCCCACCTCCCAGGCCGCCTTGACGTACATGGCCGGGTAGGCGTTGCGCTGTTCGCGAATCGTGCGACCGTCGAAAGTATTCGGAGTCCCATCATCCGGAATGTTCTCTTCGGCGCGATCGAGCTTGTAGCCGGCCACGCCCAGCTTGAACAGCTTCGAGAGCCCGTCCTGCCAGTAGGCCTTGGCCTGCGGGTTCGTGAAATCGCACAGCGGATAGTTGTTGCGATACGGCTTCTGCGCCTTGAGATTGTAACCCTTGGCCAGCGCCTCTTTCTCCATCTGGCCCTGGAAGAACGGACCGATCCACAGGACCATCTGCGTGCCCTGGCCGTTCAGCCACTTCACCATCCGGGCGAAGTTGGGCAGCAGGTTGGGATCGATCTCGAAATCGTCGTAGCCGAGCCGGCCGGGGCCATACGGGCGATCCACCCAGTACACGCCACACGGAATCCCGTAGGCCTTCATCATCAGGATGTCTTCCATGGTCTCGGAATTGAACGGGCCTGCCACCGGGGTTCCATCGTAGTACTGCTTCCGCTGATGGTGGTTGTCACGCCACCGCCAGGGCGTATACAGCCACTTCGGCGGCTGGAACGGCGGTCCCGCTTCGATGGCGTGAGCCTGAACTATTTCAGCGGGGTCCTTGGACGCATAGACCTTCACCTGCAGCGACGGACCTTCGAACGTGATCTTCACGCGATTCGGATCGGACGCGCAGAAGTCGTACGTGCCCGGCCAGTCCGTCTTGGCGAACATACCGTAGCCGCGGGAAGACAGGTAGAACGGAGCGTAGACGGACGTAGTGGGTTTGAGGATCATGTCCACTTTTTGTCCGCGCAGGTCCATCGCCTGCTTGATGCCCCGAGCCCACGATGCCTGCTGGGGTCCATCCACGACGCGCTCCATCAGTCCGGTAAAATACTCATCCTGGGCCGCAGCGACGCCGAATCCCCAGCGAACGATGTCATCGCTCGGCTGCGCGGTGAACCGAACGACGTAGTCGGATCCCTGCGCCTCGACCGCTACGCTGACCCGCCGGCCGTCCGGCATCGTCGTCTGACCGGTCAGAGCACGGCCCCCGCCGGGGCTCAATGTCAACGGGCCGAGCGGCGTGGCCTTATCCTTGGCCGTTTGGAAGAAGAACCCATCCAGCGTCAGATCCCCGGCCGGCGCCGGCAGCACCAGCGCGGGTTTGTCATTCACCGCCTTGAACTGCGCTTTGGTCGACGTGCAGCCGGCCAACGCAAGGACGACCACCCCGACAGACAGCAGACACATCACAGTCTTCTTACCCATAGTCCGTGTTCCCCTTTCTCGTGCGAATCTTCAGTACACGATTTCTTCACTACGCGTAGCTTACCGGGTCATCGTCCGCCGTCAAGTCCTGACTTGGCGTACCCCTAGGCCATCTTGCCCATCACGACAATACTCCTCTTCCGGCGATAGGCCTCCAGTGACAATGAGAGAATCAGGCACTCAGTCACGACCACGTTGACGCTCAAGCCGACGTGCTGGGTCTGGAACACGCCCACCAGGAGGAGGGCACCGATCAGACTCAGTGTGCCGGAGAACAGAATAATCCTCGACCAGATGCGGGCGTAGCCGAAGCCCAGGAGGAAGAAGCCGGCGAACGGAATGTGCAAGCCGACGATCAGAGGCAAGAACGATTGGATCCGGATCACGCGGGCGGCCTGGCCGGAGGGGTCGCCGAGGAAGACGCGGCCGATGAGCGGGGCCATCGTCAGGAGCAGGAGCGACAGGGTGCCGGTCACGGCGATCAGGGGCCAGGTGATTTTCCGGATGAAACGCAGCGCCCGCTCGGGTGACTCACTCGCCAGGCGGCTGACGTAGGGATAGCCCGCCTGGGAGAACGGCAGGGTCAAGCCCTGCACGGCCCGCGCGATCTTCTCGCCGGCGCCGTAATAGCCGACGATAGTGTCGCTGGTGAAGAAGCCCAGGATGACGACGTTGCTGCTGGTATAGAGGCTCGTCGCCGCCTTGGCGACGAAAATCTGTCCCGAGGCTCTGACCTGTTGCACGAACGCTCCCCAAGGCGGCAGGACGGGGCGGACGCGGAACTTGATCAGCGCCAGGAGCAGGCCCAACACGCCTGCGACGATCGCGCCGAGCGAGGTCAGCAGCGGGACCAGCAGGTAATCGTCCTTGTGCTTCACGACGACGAAGATCAGGACCGTGAAGAGCAGCCGGGCCAGCAGGTTCAATACGGCCACGAACTCCATCCGCTCGATGCCCTGAAAGAACCACGCGGGAAAGAGCACCTGCCCGACCACCATGCCGAACATGAACAGGTACACCCACGGATCCGCCGCGAAGCGCGGGACCACCGCGATCAGGCCGAGGAGCACGAGGAACGACAGGACCAGGAGAGCGAACTTGGCCAGGAACACCGCCGAGAAAATCGTCGCGACCTGGGCCGGATTCGTGCGGTGAGTGGAGATGTCCCGCGTCGCCGACAGCGCGAAGCCGTAGTCCGTCAGGATGACGAAATACTGCATGCAGGCCTGCGCGAAGACGACGAGACCGTATCTGTCCGCTTCGAGCACGCGGAATAGATAGGGAAGCGTGATGAGCGGCAGCACGTAATTCGCGCATTGCAGGACCGTCAGCGAGAAGGTGTTGCCGATCAGTCTGTGTTTGTCACTTCGATCCACGTAGCTAAAGTCCGTTTCTGTCAGGCAAGTTTGTGCGGCAGCTTACACCTACATCGACCCGCCTTCAAGATGGAATCCTAATCCCGCTTCAGGTGGAAGGCCGCGCACAGCTCGTCGATAATGTGATCCGACATCGGGACATGCCCACCGATGGGCCGGGCGTCCAGCACCGCTTCCGCGGAGCACTCCAGGACTTCCAGCGTGTCGAACGCCGACAAGATCGTCTCCCCCACCACCATGACGCCGTTGTTGCACAGCACCGCCGCCGGGTGCGTCAGCGTTAACGTCTTCGCCAGCAGCGTATGATCGTTGAACGCGGTCTCGAAAGGCAGCACGCCGACCTCGCGCACGAAGATGTAGCTTTCGGGGATCGTCCGCGTGTCGGGCACCTGGTGACATACGCTGAACGCCATGGCATTGACGGGACAGGCGTTGATGATCGCCCCCACGTCGGGATGAGCATCATAGATCGCTTTGTGGGCGAACAGGCCCCGGCTGGGGGACTTGCCGAACTCCTTCTTGCCCCGCCGGATCATCACCAGCTCTTCCGGCAGGACCGAGTGACGATCCAGCGGATAGGGCGTGATCAGGAACGCGTCCTGGTCGATCCGGGCCGAGAAGGTCCCCGTCGTCGTGGTCAGCAGCCGCTGGCGGTAGCCCCGCTCGATGAACTGGCAGCAGTCGTTGCGCAGCTCTTTCTCGCGAATGGTCATCAGCGCCGGGTCGTACTCGTAGCTGTCGACCAGCACTTCGCTGCGGCTCTGAAGCTGCAACTGGTTGTCACTCAGGTAGACCGGCTCGCCCAACGCATGGGCCTTGATGAGGACTTTGCAGCACATCTCCAGCGTCTCGAATCGCTGAAACGCCTCCTGGAGCGAAAGGCCCCCGCAACAGACACCGTGGTTTTCCAGGATGACGCTGTCGAAGCCTTCGCGATATTTCTGGGCGATCTTCGCGCCGAGGTCTTTGCTGCCGGGCACGCCGTACGGCGCGAAGCCCACCGTCCCGTTGGAGCGCCACGCCTGGTGGAACAGCTTCGTGTCGGGGACCCGGTGTACCGTGCTGAAAGCGACCAGCGCCATGGGATGGGCGTGGATGATCGCCTTGAGGTCCCGGCGGACTTCGTAGATCGCCTGGTGGAACGGATATTCAGACGACGGTTTGTGCAATCCCTCGACCCGCCCGTCCGCGCGCATGCAGACGATGTCCCGCGCGGTGAGCGTCCCTTTGTCGACGCCGGTCGGCGTGATCCAGATGTCTCCGTTCTCGTCCTTGATCGACAGATTCCCGCCCGAAGTGGTCGTCATTTTGTACTGATAGATCCGCTTCATGGTCAGGACCAGTTCGTCGCGTGGGTGCAAGTATTCGTATCTCATAGTCAGTCCGCGTTCAACATCCACAATAACGGTTGCGTGACGGCCATATTCCGCCGGATTTCGAGGTCGGCCGGGTCGGGATCGAGTTTACCGGCCAGTTCAAGGTATTTGCCCTCTCCCAAGGCGTACCCGGCAAAGAGCAGTGACGGCTGGCGCACAGGCCAGGCCTCCCAGTGCTCCACGTCCGGCTTGAGCGGCCATTTGCCCTTGTCCCGCAGACAAGGGTACAGGTATTCCATCGCCTTGCGGATGCCCCGGCCGTCAGGCAGCGTAAACGTCCAGAGATTGTCGTCCGGCGTCGAGAGCACCTGGCAGAGAACGGCCATGTTGTCCAATTGAAAGATCGAGTAGCCATAGGGCTTGGTGCGTTTCAGTTCCGCCGGGAAGCTGCCGTCGAGGGCCATCTGTTTGGCGACGAAGATCTCCTTGTAGCGTTTGCGGCACAGGTCGAGCTTCTCCTTGTCCCCCGTCAGCTTCGCATAGGCGGCGAGCTGGACCGTGTAGGCGACGGCGTGATTGTTCGACGTGTTCATCTCGTCCTGGCCGTACTTGTGCGTCAGCATCCAGTTGGCGTAGTCGCCGAACCATTTCCTCAAGCCCTCCCGGATTTCCGGCGTCATCGCCTTGGACTTGTCGATCGCCCTGACGGCCATTGCGACCTCCGCCAGATGGAGCGTGTCGATGATGCCAATCCCCCTTCCCGACACCCGGCCGGGGATCGCCTGGCCATAGAGCAGACTGGGGTTCATCCTCGTGGCTTCATCGAGGAAGAACACCTTCAGCAGCGTGACAGCCTTCTCGGCGTACTTCTCCTGCCCCTCGATCGCGTACGCCGCCGCCAACGCCGCCACGGCATCCCGCATGTTGCGCATCGCCATCCGATGGGCCGAGAAGTTGCCCGGATTCGACTGTCCATCACGCTGAACGTAGGGCAGCCCATCCGGCTTATTCGGATCGGGCCACCAGTAGTCAGCATTGGAGCAGAAGTCGTGCGGCCCCCCTTCGCTGAGCTTGGCCCGGGACTGCGTAATCGCCACCGGCTCCATCCCCATGGCCGCCTCCGCCAACCTGAGTATCCGCTGGCGATCCATGCTCGCAACCTCCGTCGCGCCCTTTGTGCGGGCGGGTTTCAAACCCGCCCCTACGCAATCCGCGCAGACCAGTGCCAGCAGAAGCAGCGGTAGGATGGGCTTCAGCCCATGCTGCCAACCGCTTCGACTCCCCACACCGCATGGGCCAAGGCCCATCCTACAAACTCCCTGACATTCTGGCAGTCGGCTCATTTGTCGATTCTTTCCCAACAAGTAGTCACTTTGTGTCAGTTTCGCGCGCTATTGTATGAGCCGACTTGCCGCTTAGCCACCATTTGAGTCCGCCCCGCTGAAATCGGCTTCGCTTTCGACCTGCCCTTTTGACAGTTCATCATCGTAACTCCTTGCCTGTTCAGCCATTACCATCCACCGGCCCATCCGCGAATTGGCTTCGTTTCGCATGCGACTCCTTCGTAGCGAGCCCAGCCTCCGCAGCACTCGTTTGCCCTTGCGCAAACGGGGACCACAGGGCGTTCGTCCGCACGCTCTCGCGGGCCACAGCACAAACGAACCCAATTCGCCGGATCGGCTTCGTTCCGGACCGGACCGCGAACTCGCAGTCTCTCATAAGTGCCTTCTGCAAAGTGACTTGCTTTCCTTTCGTCCATTCGCAAATTGGCTTCGTTTTGCACGGTCCGCCCCGCCCGAGCCCCGTGACTCCGCTTGCTGGCGCGAGTGGTGTCTCGACATTGCGAATTAGCCTCTGACAGTTCATCATGTCCATTCCGGTTGCGCAAAGAGCATACCATCAGAGTTGATATCAGAGGGCTTGACCGAATCTCGTTCGGATTTTCTCGTGACCTCCGGGGCTGCGTCTGCCTAATATTGAGGGCCACCTGTCCCACTACTGGGGACCCGGGGAACGTCATGAGTGCAGGTGAAGCATCTGGGAGAATGAAGGAATGAACTTGCGAGTTCTTGTGTGCCTCAGCATCGCGATGGTGCTTCCCTTTGTCGGCTGTCGAAAGAAGGCTGATCCATATGCTCTCTTCCGCGCCATCCGTGCACACGACACCAACCAGGTGCGAGCAGTGATCGCAGAAGGAACTGACGCCAATACAATCACCGAAGGTCTCCGCACAGCAGTGATATATGATCATGTGCCTATTATTGATCTGCTACTTTCCGCCGGGGCGAACATCCATGCGAGGAACAGAAACGGACTGACGCCATTGCACGAAGCAGCCTATCATGGCCATAGGGGAGTAGTGGCGCGACTGATCTCTGCCGGGGCCGATGTGAATGCGATTGATACGAGAGGTGAGACTCCTCTGCATGCGGCGGTGGCTGCCAACAACATCGACGTTATTGAGTTGCTGCTTGCAAAGGGCGCGGATGCAGGAATCGCCGATAACGAGCAGTACACGCCAGCAATGCATGCGCTGTGGAGAAAAGAAGAGACTGTTCGCGTTCTTGCGGATCACGTCCCCGACAAGGGTGTCTCGCTAATCCTCTATGCCCGGATCGGCGAGACCGCAAAGGTACGAGAGCTCCTCGACAAGGGTACAGACATCAACAGCAAGGATGGAAGAGGACAGACTCCGTTGCATCTGGCTGCTGAATACGGCCAGACAGACGTGGCGAAGCTTCTCATTGACAGAGGGGCTGAGATCGAAGCCAGAACCTCGTACGGTTCGACTCCCTTGCACGCAGCCGCCTGGGGGAGGAGTACGCCTGTGATCGAACTGCTGCTGGACGAGGGTGCCGACATCGATGCGATGGATGGAGGTGGCAGAACGCCACTCTATTTGATGACGGACATCATGCTCTCGCACGAACCGGACCGGAGGGAAGCCACGGAGCTGCTTTTCGAGCGACGTGCTGAAGTTCATTCAGGAAACACGTCGGAGAATTCATCGCTCTTATTGTTGGCTGCCCAGGAGCACCTCGCAGGTCTGGTCGAGGTGCTCCTTCGCGAAGGCGCCGATGCAAACGTAATGGACCAGGGGGACACGCTCTTGTTCATGGCTGCATCAAAAGGTTACGTCAACATCGTGAAGCTGCTGACGGCCCATGGTGCCGACGTCAACATCCCGAGTGGGTACTACACTCACGACAGATTCCCACTGGAGCCGGCTGTCGTGCGGGGCGATCCTGTTCTCGTGAAGGCTCTGATCAACGCAGGCGCGGATGTTCACGTGACGAACCACGAGGGGGACCCGATGCTTCACCTGGCTATTCAGACGGGCAACCCCGAGGTCGTAAAGTTGCTCTTGGACAAGCGTGTCGACGCCGACGTCAATGACAGTCGCGGGGAACGGCCGCTTCATTACCCAGCCCGCAGCGGTAAACCGGAGATTGTCTCGTTACTCCTGACCAAGCGGCCGAACATCAGTGCGAGGAATCAGAATCTCGCAACACCTCTGCATTATGCCGTCTCGGCAGGCAACAAGGACGTCGTGTCCCTGCTTCTGACTAACGGTGCTGACGCTAAATTAAAGGATACGGATGGCGATACAGCGCTGCATGTCGCTGCATTGCGAGGAGACAAGGGCGTAGTCGAATTGCTCCTTGCCCATGGGGCCGACCCAAAGGCCAAGGACAATCGCGGAGCTACCCCGCTGGACGAGGCCATCCGCCGGGGGCACAAGGAAATTATTACTCTGCTACGGACGAGCAAACCGTGATACAATCGTCGGACGTACGAAGGACACACGAAGGATGATTGGATGAATCGATCGCGGTGGTTATCGCTGGGATTTGTGGTGCTGTTCCTCGTCGTCGCCATTGGGGTGCCGGCGTGGAAAGAGCGTATGGAGCAGGCCACTCGCAAATATGCCGACGGGATTTACGCGGCGTTTGCGCTGCTGTGCATGGGGCTGGTTTGCATCTGGTGGTCGGACACGGCTTCGCCCGGACAAGGCCGGGCTACGCCGGTGCAGGGCACGGCGATGGACGCTGAACCACGGGGTGATCGGCGGCGGTCGGTGAAATCGATGGGATGGCTGCTGCTGGTTTTGTCCATCGTCATCGCGGCGGCGGATCTGATACGGTAAAGGAAATCCGAAGCACGAAACTCGAAATCCGAAACAAACCCAGAATCCCAAGGCTCCAATGATCCAGACACTGTCAGCGGACCGATGCGCTTCGAATTCTGGATTTCGTTATTTGGATTTGTTTCGGGTTTCGACATTCGGATTTCGAGTTTGACCGGTAATAGGAGAAACGCGGCATGGGGACGATTGCAGACGGGGTGCGGCAGGCGGTCGAGAATTGTCTGAAGGTTCGCAGCGGCGAGCGGGCGGTCATCATCACCGATGAAGAGACGCGCCCGATCGGCGAGGCGCTCAAGGCGGCCGTGCAGGAGATCACGAACCAGATCAGCTTCTTCGTGATGGAGGACTTCGGCACCCGCCCGATTCCCTTCCCGGGCGAGATCGAGCAGGCGATGAAGAAGGCCGACGTGAGCATTTTCGCCGCCCAGGGGGCCAAGGGCGAGCTGGCCACGTTCCGCCAACCCATGCTCAGGACCGTCGAAGGCAACCGCCGGCTGCGTCACGGCCACATGATCGGGATTACGCCGCAGATCATGACCGACGGCATGTGCAGCGACTACCGCGAGATTCAACGGATCAGCGCCCTGGTGTATGAGAGGGTCAAAGGGGCCAAGGCGATCCGCGTCCAGACGGACAAGGGCAGCGACTTTACGGGCGAATTCAGTCCCGAGATCAAGTGGGTCGTCAGTGATGGTGACATCCAGCCGCGCCGCTGGAGCAACCTGCCGGACGGCGAGGTCTTCACCTCCCCGCAGACCGTCAACGGCAAGATCGTGATCGACGGCTGCCTGGGCGACTTCTTCACGGAGAAATACGGCTCGCTGAAGAAGACGCCGGTGTCGATCAAGGTCGAAAACGGCCGGGCGGTGCGCGACAGCCTGCACTGTCTGAATGAAAATCTGCAGGAGGAGCTGACGCAGTACATCTTCGAGACGGACGCCAACAGCAATCGCATCGGCGAGTTCGCCATCGGCACCAACGTCGGCCTCACCCACCTGATCTACAACCTGCTACAGGACGAAAAGTTCCCCGGCATCCACGTCGCCTTCGGCAGTCCCTACCCCAACAAAACCGGCGCCACGTGGGACAGTCACGCCCACGTCGACGGCGTCCTCATCTCCCCCACCATCACCGTCGACGGCACCGTCCTCATGGACAAAGGCAAGTTCCGATTGGAATGAGCCGTCTCAATCCGCGATTTCACCATGCCATCGGATCTTTCGGCTGATCTGGTTCCTCTGGCGGTCTCAAATCTGGATTCCGGTAGAATGCCTTACAGGCTCCGCATGTCCAGCCACCTGGCCCCTCCTGCAATGGAGACCTCTCCTTTCGAGGAGAATGCAGGCACGTGTGACAGTATCTTAAGGCGCCATCGTGAGAGACATACGTCCCGGATCGCCGATCGAACGTCAAGTCGTCACTGTGCATGGATTCTCTGCTTGCGGCAGGGTCTGCAGGCAACTTGCTCTTCAAGTCCTTCACGGCTCCCATGATGTTCTTCTGTAGGGGCCATCCATCTGCAGTCATGTCCACCTCATAGACGAACTTGCCGATAGCACCTCGATCAAACACGCCCCCGCGCATCCCTAGGTGGTGGATGATAAGAAGCGGAAGATGTCTCTCATATGCCACCGTGGCCTCAATCTGATTCCACTCTGTGGCAGTAGATGATTCCGCATCCCTGTCGGTTCCCACAGACCTCTTGCGACCACTCTTGGGGCAGCCCAAAATTATGGCACCGACGCACTCGTCCATGAGCTTCCTGACATCGTCCAAAGGAGGCTCCGTTCCGTAGTCGGTTTTTCCGAGCGTTCTGGGATTCAAACCCTGACTCTTGATAAAACGCCGGAAACCGCCAATTCCCCTTCTGAATCCAGGTGCTACGGAGTTTGGCTGGCTGACAAACACATCTCTCATGTGATCTCTCCCCTACCATTTCACAGACGGCCAGTTCAGCCTGTCAGGCGATAGCTTTGACAATTTCTCGCCGAGGCGTGCCGAGGGCTAGGAGGGACTTGACGAGCAGGTCAATCGATACACTCGGATCGCCCTTTTCCATCTTGGCGATTCTCGACTGGCTGGACTTAATCCTGCGGGCAAGCTGCTCCTGAGTGAGGCGGCTCTTCTGCCTCTGCTCCTTCAGACACCGGCTCAAGGCCACCTTGAATTCCACGTACAATTCTTCTTCAGGTGATAGTTTCAGGAACTCCGCGGCGTTGCCAACCTTCCATCCGGCCTTTTCAAGTCTTGCTCTCTTGTACTTGTTCATATATGCCTCTCAATACTCATGCACCGTCATACGCGCGAAGGCGGCGTTTGCAGGCTTCGATTACCCGCTGAGGTGTTGCTCTCGTCTTCTTCTCAAAGACATCGAGAATGAGGACCGCATCCAGGTCTGTTCTGTAGATGATTCGCCAACTCACATTCCTGTCGTTGATCCTCAGCTCATGACAACCACGCCCGATAGATGGCATAGGCCGCGACCGAGGCAGGGATAGGACTTCGCCTTTTTGCAGCAGGCGAAGCAGGAATCCGGCTTCCACCCTGGCCTGCTTCGAGAACGGCGGCGTCCGAACCTCGCCACTGAGCCAAACCAGCGGTTTGTCATAGGGACTCATACGCTGGTATTGTATGTCATGTTTGACATAAAGGCAAGTGAATTACACCTGCCCCGGGCAGGGAGTACTACTACCGGACCATGTTGGGGAGCCAGAGGCAGAGCTGGGGGAACATGGTGAAGAGGATGGCGGCGAGGGTCAGGACGGCCAGGAACGGCATCGCGCCGCGGAAGATCTTTTCGAGCGGGACGTCGCGTTCCATGCCGCCGACCACGTAGACGCACACGCCCACGGGCGGGGTGATCGTGCCCATCTGCGTCACGACGACGATCATCACGCCGAACCAGATCGGATCGTAGCCGAGCTTCATCACGACGGGGTAGAAGATCGGGATCGTCAGCATGACCAGACCCAGGGCGTCGACAAAGCAGCCGGCGACCAGGTAGAAGATCACGATCAGGCCGATGATGCTCCAGCCGGGTAAAGCCAGGGACGACAGCCACGAGGCCAGCGTCGAGGGAATGTGCGTCACGGCGAGGAAGCGGCCGAAAATGACGGCCCCCGCGACGATGATCATCACCATGCACGAAGTCCGCACCGTTTCGTTGAGCGACTGCACGACCATCTTGAGCGGCAGTTTCCGGCTGGCCAAAGCCATAAGCAGCGTAGCGCCGGCGCCGATGGCGGCGGCTTCCGTCGGAGTGAACAATCCCGTGAACATGCCGCCGATGACCAGAAGGAACAGAACCAGCGTTTCGGTCACACCGAGCACCGAGACAAATTTCTCTTTCCAGGTGAACTTCGGCGCGGGCGGCGCGATGTGGGGACGCAGCTTGCAGTTGATGTAGATCGCCAGGCAGAACATGAAGGCGATGATCAAGCCGGGGACGATGCCGGAGATGAACAGCTTGCCGATCGACTGCTCGGTCAGAAGGCCGTAGACGATGAACACGACGCTGGGCGGGATCAGCATGCCGAGCGTGCCGCCGGAAGCGACGGAGCCACAGGCGAGCTCCATGTCATACTTGTAGCGCCGCATCTCCGGAATGGCCACGGCGGCCATGGTCGCGGACGTAGCGGGACCCGAGCCGCAAATGGCGCCGAAGGCCGTGCAGGCCCCCACCGTCGCCATGGCGAGGCCCCCCGGCAGGGCGCCAAGCCAGTGATAGGCGGCGCTGAACAACCGCCGACTGATCCCGGCATGGAACGCCACCTGGCCCATCAGCACGAACAGCGGAATCACCGTCAGGCCGTAGTCGGAGAAGGTGGAGTACAGATCCATCGTCATCATGCTGACCGCCGCGTGCAGATTGACGACCAGCGCGAAGCCGACAAACCCGACGATGGCCATCGTAAATGCGACGGGCAGGCCGATGAAGATCAAAACGAGCAGCAGAATGCATCCGAGGATGCCGATTTCCAGTGGGCTCATGGTCTGGCCAGCTCCTTCGTCGGACAAACCAGTGCGTGTCCGATCACGAGGACCACGACCGCGCAGCAGACGCCGACGACGCACGGCACCCAGAAGATCGGGATTTCCGACGTCTGGCTGACCTGCCCCACCTCCAGGAAGTAGAGACCGTAGCTCACGCTGCGCCAGGCAAAGAAAGCAAACAACGCCATGCTCATCAGCGCGATCAGGGCGCCCAGCAGCCGCTTACCCAGAGGGCCGAGCTTGATCAGCAGGAAGCTGATGGCGACATGTCCCTTGACCGCCGTGGTGTAGGGAAGCGCCGCGGCGAGACTGATGGCTCCGCCGATCTTGACGACGTCGTAGGCTGACGTCAACGGATGTCCAATCCACGGCAGGCGCAGAATGACATCGGCGCACGTGACAATCATGATGGCCATGACGCTCAGGCCGGAGAGAATGGCCAGCGCGTAGACCACGATGCGGAGCGCCTGTTCATACAGGCGGAAGAGCGTTTTCGACATTACCTCGAATCCTGTTGAGCAGAGGGGTTACTTCGTCGGCTGGGCCGCGTTCTTTTGAATCGCGGCGCGCAGATCGTCGAGGAACTGCTTGCCGGGCAGTTTCTTCGCGGCGGTCTTCGTCACATAGTCATCGATCACCGGCTGGACCTTCTCGACCCACTTTTTCTGCTCTTCGGGCGACAGGGTGATGATTTCCTTTTTCAGTTCCTTCACGAATGCCGTGCCGTCCTTGTCGGCCTGATCCCAGGCCCGGCCGTGCTTGTCGATCCATTCATCGCTCACGGCCGTCACGATCTTCTGCAGCTCCGGCCTCAGCTTTTCCCACGACTTCTTGTTCATCACGACGAACATCGCCGTGGTGTAGCCGATGGCGGAGGTTTCCGTCACGCTGTTGATGACCTCCCCCCTGTTTCCAGCCCTTGAGGGTCTCGATGGGACAGAACGTGGCATCGGCGACGCCCTTCTGCAGCGCATCGTAAGTCTCGCCCTGGCTCATCGCCACCGGCGTGCCGCCGAGGCTCTTGACGATGTTCGAGGACAGGCCCGTAGCCCGGACCTTGAGCCCGGCCACGTCCTTCAGCTCGCGAATGGGCTTGCGGGAGGCGAGAATGCCCGGCCCGTGGGCGTGAACGTACAGCACCTGCACGTCCTTCACCTCGGCCGGCTGATACTTGCGAATCATCTCCGTGGCCACGCGGGTGGCGACCAGACCATTGGGATAACCCAGCGGCAGGTCCAGGCCTTCCAGCAGCGGGAAGCGGCCGCGCGTGTAGGCGAAGCAGCTCATACCGATATCGGAGACGCCGTTGACGACGCCTTCATAGCACTGGTCGGCCTTGGTCAGCGTGCCGGCCGGATGAATCGTGATCTTGAGTTTGCCGTTGCTCCGCTTGGCAATTTCGTCGGCCCACGCCTGCGCCGTCACGCACTGAATGTGCGTGGGAGGAAAGAACACGCTGTAGGACAGCTCGATAGGCTTGTCCTGAGCACACGTCAGATTGGAGCCTGCCAGACCTACGATCAGGACGACACATACTGCCGCGATGCGTGACACATTCCATCTTCTCATGTTGCATCCCTCTAAAGACGTATCACTTGACGGTTCCATGGCCTTCGTGGCGCCAACCATGCGAATGGCTTGTCCGTGCCATAGACAGACGGATACCATGGTACACTTTGGCGCACTGGTTTGCAAGTCTTCTGTGGAGGGGAAGTTACAGTGGCGCTGTTCGTGCGGCCCCTCACTCCGAATGCCCGTTCGTCAGCGGCGGGCGGCCGTTCTCGCCCCCGTTTTTGCGCCGGGAGCGTGTGTGTACGCCGCGCTGCATGAACTCGAACGTGTTTTCGAGATGGCTGACGCCGATGAGGATCACTTCGGTGAGGATCGCCAGCTTGACGCCGAGCCAGTGAGAGCCGAGGCCGATGGTTGTGCCGACGGCGGCCAGTATCCAGATGGCTGCCGCGGAGGTGACGCCGACGATACTGCCGTCCTTGGCCAGCATGACGCCGGCGCCGAGAAAGCCAATCCCGGTGACGACCTGCCCGATAATACGCGAGGGATCCGTGGCACTATTGGAGATGTGGCGGGTCATGGCGACAAAGATGTACGTGCCGATACAGATCAGGGAACTGGTGCGAATACCGACGGGTTTGCCCTGTACCTGCCTCTCCAGCCCGATCACAAAGGCCGCCAGGAAGCAGCACAGCAAACCTTCCCACTCCAATGGCGCGATACTGAACATATCCATCCGAGCCCCCGAAATCCACATCCTGCCCGAGTCGGCCGCGTGCGCAGACCTTCATTGAACCGAACAAACACCACTCCTGTCAATCGGATAGGATGGCGCCCGGCTTTAGGCCACTTCCACGGCTTTGTGCTTGGGGGTCTTCTTCTGCGTGGCGGCTCGGTACGCCACTATGGGCAGCCGCGGCAGAATGGTTGCCAGATCGCGACCATCAAAGATGCCGATGCGTCGCGCTTTAGCGGCGATACGGTAGAGCTGCCCGACCGTATAGAAGGTGGACCGAATCCGGTTGCGGATCTTCTTGAGTTCCTTGAGACCGTAACGGTCGGAATAGACGGGGCCGCCGATCCGTTTGTAATGGTACCCGGGCGTGCTCTCGACCACCTCCTTCAGCGGTGAGAACTTCTCGATGCGCAGCTTCTGGAAACTGATGGAATCCAGCCCCAATTCCTGGGCGAACCGCGGGATGTACAGCATCTCCTCTTCCGTCTCGGTGATGTTGCCGTAGATGAAGTAGCCGTGCAGGAAGAAATCGTACTTGGTCAGGACCGCAAACGCGTCACGCACCTGCTGCTGGGTGATGCCCTTGTGCAACTGCTGCAGGATGCGGTCGTGCGGCGATTCGATCCCGATCAAAAAGACGCGGAAGCCCGCCTGCTGGGCCTTGTCCAGCACACGCGGATGCTTGGCCACATCCACCCGGGCCTGGACGACGAACGTCTTCTTGATCCCATTGGCGATGATCAGGTCGCAAATCTCTTCGGCGCGCTTGATGTTCGTGAAGAAGTTGTCATCGCTGAAGAGCACGATGTCGGCCTTGATGGTCTTGAGCTCTTCGATCACCGACGCCACCGGGCGTTCCGTGTAGCTGCGCTTCTGCCCCAGCGGATTGAGGCTGAACGTGCAGAACTTGCACTTGAAAGGACAGCCCCGCGTGGTGAGGATCGTGTCGAACGTGCGCCGGCTGAGACGAACGTCGTGCTCGGACCAGTAGTAATCGTGCCTTCTCAAGGAGCGGTCGGGAAAGGCTATGTGATCCAGGTCCGGCAACTCGTGAATCTGGTTGTGAACGATCTTGCCGTTCTCACGGTAGGAAAGCCCCTTGATGTCCCGATACGGGACGCCCTGGGCGATCTGCTGAATGATCTCTTCGCCCTCGCCCCGCACGATCAAGTCGATATTGGGGCAGCGTTCGAAGAGAAACTCGACTTCCTGCGTCGCTTTATAGCCGCCGACAACGGTGGTCACCTCGTCCGGGAGCTGCGCGACGAACTCGCAGATCTGCTTGAATTTCGTATCCCAGCGAATGCTGATGCACACGAGGTCGATCTCGGCCCGGATGAATCGGCTCAGCGCCGCCGGGTCCTGAAAGGCCTTTTCATAGCGCAGGTCCAGAAGCGTGATCTTGTCGACCAGGTTCTTCATACTGGCGGCGATATACTCGAGGCCGGTCGGCGGGAAAAGGCCCATCGCGGCCGTGGAATCGCCAAAATACGGATTCAGAGCGAGTGCGTGTTTGTATCTTGCCATAGGTTCGTATCTTACCCGAAGCCGCACATTCACGCACGCCAATAGTACAATGAATTCGATGTTTTATCAGGTACGATACGAAGAAATGGCTTTTCCAGCGCAAGATCCTTAACATTCCGCCGGAAAGAACACGAAGGGCGCCCGTGCAAGCCGGCGCCCTTCGGATTCGACGCTTGGCGAAAAACGATCCGTCTACTTCTTGGTATCTCCCGACGTGAAGGTGAAGATGACTTCGCCATCCTCGGCGGACGTTGTCGTCTGCGGCTCGGTGAAGAGCACGAACGAAAGGTCCTCGTCCTGGCCCGTTTCATCGAAGAGCTGCGTCCACTGCCAGGTCGAGGTCGTTGCGTTCAGGGTGCCGACGACCGCGTTGTCGTTGTTGGCGGCGTGGTACAGCGACAGGATATTCTCCGCCGTCAGCGCCGCACCATAGAGGCGCATGTCGTCGAGCAGACCATTGAAGAACTCGGTGTCTTCCGTGCCGCGAACCCCGATGGTAAGCTGGGCCACCGTCGGCGTGCCGTAGCCGGAGGAAAGGCCGGCCGTGCGGTCGAGCTGGCCGTTGACATAGAGTGACAACTGCCGCGTGCTGCTGTCATAGATACCTGTCACCAGGTACCACGCGCCGGACTTGAGACTCTGCTGTGCTGTGGCGGTCGTCCCGCCCACGCGGAACTGGAACCGGCCGTTCGTGGTGATCCAGAGACCGAACCGGTTGCCGCTCGTGGTGGTCCGATCGTACTCGACCAGGGCCTGCGGACGCCCGCTCACCTCACGCGGGTAGACCCACGTGGAGACCGAGAAGGAGCCGGGGGCGAAGTTCAGGTTTGTCGCCTGATCCACCTTGACGTAGGAGCGACCATCGAAATCGAGGGCGCCGCCGACCCGGCCGCCGGTCGGCTGCCAGGTGGGATTGCCCACGATCGTGCCATCGTTGCCGTTGCCGGAGCTGTCGGACGCGGTCGCGCCGCTGGATTCGTCGAACTTCCAGTACGCCAGCGGTTTCAGTCCCGACCCGCCCCACGTGGTGAACTCGTGATTCGTCCAGCCCCACGGATAGACCATCGTCTTGGCGTCCTTGTAGACGGCCGCGATGCTGAGCCAGTAGGTGCCGGCGGAGGTCCTTTGCCAGAAGTAGTTGGCCCGGGGCAGTCGCACCGAGTAACGGTAGACCGGCTCGGGATCCATCTTGCGGAATTCCGTCACGTCGGGTTTCTTGTCGGAGCCGACCATGACTTCATCGAAATCGGTGGCCTGGTATTCCCAGAGCTTCTCGCCCGGATGGCTGAAATCCCGGGAATTGGTCAGGTCCGTGTCGGGGACATTCGACCAGATCGACAGCAGGAAATGGTCCGGCCGACGCGGCGCCGCCAGGATCTCGCACGCCCCCGGCTGGTATTCGTAGCCAAGGTAGGAACCCCACCAGGCGAACCCTGTGACAGGCGTGGCGCCGGCACACTGCCAATCGTCGGCGGCGATCTGCTGGTAGGTCACGCTGCCGCCGGATTCCTGGGTCTCGATCGCAAAGGCCAGATCGACCGAGCGGCCGGCGTAGGTGTGCTTGGACGGATACAGCAGTTGCTGCCAGGCCGAGCCGCTGTAGGATTCGGCGGCGCCGACCCACGTGCCGGAATCGTTCCAGTGATCGGACGAGCTTTGCCATCCGAAGCGTGTCGCCACGGTGCCGGCGATCTGTAGGACACTCGCCTGCACGCTCAGCCAATACACCACCGGCTTGGCGGTCGAACCGGTCTGCTGGAAAGCCTCCTGGGAGTCGACATCGAAGACGTATTTATAGACGGATCGATGATTGCTCTGTTCGTACGTCGCATTCGATGGACTGTAGTAACTCTGGGTTTGGGAGGATTCCTGCTGCACCGTGAAGGCCGCGCGGGTGAACTCTTTCTGCCACAGGATCTTGCCGGGCATGCTGTAGTGCGTCGCGCCCTGGCCCGCGGGGACGTCGTCCCGGAGGGTCAGCGTGAAGGTGACATACGCCGCATCGTTGGTCGGAGGAATGTCACCGTACCACGATCCCCACACCGTGATGCGGGTGATGGGCCCGGTGGTCGTACACTGGAAATCGTCGGCGGCGATCTCGTTCGGCCACGTCCGCGGCGTGTCGGCTGTCGCGTCAATGTCGATCCCCGTCGCGGTCAGGTCGGGGTTCTGCGTCCACTTGGCGGTGCTGGCGGCAGCCGCGGTAGCGCTGGCCGCGCCGGACTGCACATCTTCGTAATAGGCCCAGTGACGCAGGCCGGTGAACGCCTGTTCCCACTTGACGTAAGCCGGATCGGTGTTCAGCTCGAACGCCATGCCGTAGCCTTCCCACTGCTGGCAAACCGCCGCGCTGGACAGCACGGTCATCGAGAATGCGTCCGCCGCTGTTCCCGCCGTCAGATCTTTTTGCCTCAGGCTGAACGTGACCGCAGTGTCCCTCCAGTTCTTGGGCCGCGTCTGCCAGCCCCACGGATAGTCCGGCGCTTTGCCCCCGCTGTAGACGGCGGTGATGCTCATCCAGAAGATGGAGTCCGTGGTCGAGCTGGCGTAGTTGTCCTGCCAGAAGTACTCCAGGCTCTCCAGTTCCGCCGAGTAAGAGAAGCAGGCCTCCTGGTAGGCGGAGACGCTGGGGAACTCATCGACGCCGACCCATTGTTCCGTGACCCGGCGGGCCGGCACCGTGATGACCCAGAGCAGATTGCCGGGCCGGCTGAAGGTGTACTTGCCGTCGGCGGCGACATTACTCCAGAACGCGATGCGCCAGGACTGCGGCGTCACGCTGGGAGCCGCCATGTCACTCCAGCGCTGGTAGGAACCCCACCAGTGCACCGAGCTGACCGGCATGGTGCCGACACAGCGAAAATCGTCCGCCACGACTTTCCAGGTCGCGGTGGCCGTATCGCTGGCCTTGCTGACATACGCCGGCTCGTTCCAGCCGATATACGCCGGCGTGATCGATAAGGGATCCTGCTCCAGCGCCGGCTGCGACCATTTCAGACGCTCCATCACCGGCACCACGGAGGCAGTGTCGCCGGTGATGGTGAGCATGTAATCTTCCACCTCGCCGTCGGGGGCCGAGCCGGTGTATCTCAGGCCGCGTTCCGTGCTGAAGCGCCACCGGGAGAAGGCCCGGCCCGGCGTCGCATCGGCCGGCACGCTGACGGCGAGCGTGTTGACGCCCGCCATCAGTGTCGTATCGATGAACACGTGCTCGCCCTTGTCGTCCCAGTCGCCGTCACCATTGAAGTCGATCCACGCGTTGAGCGCCCCTACCGTCGAAGCGGTCACTTCGACCGTCACCGTCTCGCCCGGCACCAGGTCCGACGTGAAGACGACTCCATCCTCGTCATCCGTCTCCGAGGCATCGTCACCGGTGGCCGTCGCATCGGACTGGCCGTCCGCCTCGGCATCCACACCGCGTCCCAGGTACGTGAGGCCATCAATCGTGTGGCAGGCGCCGTCGGTCGAGCTGACGGTCGGGTAAGGCGGGTCGGGAGCGTCACCGAAGTCCTGATTATCCGGCGCGCTGTTGATGACAAAAGCCATATCCATCGACCTGCTCTGGTACGGATGCGTGTCAGGATAGGTCATGGGCAGCCAGTCATAGGTCTTGTGGCGCCAAGCCGAGCAGTCGTTCCACTGCAGACTGTTCTGGGCAATGGTCCAACCGAAGGCGTAGTTCGGATCGGCGACCGCCGAAATGTAGAGCCAGTAGGTCGTCCCATACGTCTGGACGAATCGGCTCTCCGCGCTATCGAGGCAGATGTTGAACAGATACGTCCGGCGGAGGTTGGCCGGATCATAACTCTTGGTGTTCGGATCATACCAGCCCTGCGTCACCGCATCGGCCGCGATGCTCACGTCATACGTGTACGGCTCGACCTTCTTGCTCCAGAGCAACTGGCCGGGCCGGCTCCAGGTGATCTGTTCGTCCGGCGGCACATTCGAGTAGATGCCGATCGTGAACGCCACCGCATTGCTGCCATGAGGTGGCACGACGCCGTCGCGGAAAGCACCCCAGAAGTGGATATCCGTGATGGGGCCGCTGCCGGTGCACAGGAAATCGTCTGCCAGCGGAACCGTGGCGGCACTGACGGCCAGCCCCGTTGTAGACCGCAGGTCGGGCAGTTGAGGCCAGTGCATCTTGTCCGGATCACCCTCCGTCCAACTGCACGGCTCAGGAAGCGCTCCCAGGACGGAGAGCAGGTAGTCTTCCGTCTCGCCATCGCTGAACGCGCCGTCGCCGGTCCACGGCATACGTACGGGCTGCTCGGTGATGCTGAATCTGGCCCAGACGTACCCCGCATAAGGCCCAACCGTGAAGCCCTTTGGGCTCAGGCCCGATAATGGTCCGCTGTAGCCGGCCGGAACAGGGAAATTGACCAGGATGTGCTCCGGCACATTTTGGTCCTCGCAGGGAGACGAGCCGCCCCACTTGCCGTCCTGGTTCCAGTCGATCAGCAAGTTCACATAGCCTGGCTGGCCATCGGTCCTGTCGTTGTGAACGGTGATATCGATGTTGACTCCCCAGGTAGCCGCCATGCAGGCATTGGCTATGGTCTCAAGTCCTGTCGTGACAAGAGGATACACTGTCGGAGTGCCACTGACGTTCTTGATCGAGTAGGCCCGCGGCTTGAGAAGGCCGGCATCGCCGTCGTTATTGAACTTCTCGTCCTGATCGTAGGTGCTCGGTTCGAATGTCGGACATTGGCCGCCGTTGCCGTCGGTTTCCATGTCGACCTTGGCCCCGAAATACAGGCTCCTGCCGTTGTGCTCGATCCACGCGGCCGGCCCAACACTCGTGCAGGTGGGGAATTGGCCGACGACGCCGGATGATGGATACGCCAACGCCCCTTCTGGGGCATCACCATAATCACGGCTGCTCGTAGCACTTGCAGGCACGCCGCAGACCAGAGCGATACCCAGGATGGCCAGGATCGCAACCGTCGTGCCTCTTCCGAATGTTCCCGTTTGACTACTCATGCCAAAATCCTCCCAATAGCGATTTCGTTAGGACAGCCGCTTTGATCGAAGGTGTGGACACGATGAGAACCCACGCATTTTCGAATATGGTTCCATTTCTCGACAAGGCTGTAACGCTTTTTTCCATGAGCCGGACTCCAAAAGACCAAACCGTGCCGGGCGAGAGACCACTCGCCCGCACCTCGGCTTCTAAAATCGGCTCCACTGCATGTTAAGATGTAGAAAATAGCGGGCAGGCTTCCGGCACAACGGAGCAACGGGAGGGCTTTTCTCGGACGCGAGTCGAATAATCCAGGGCAAACCTGGGCCCCGCAGTAGTGAGAGGCGGGTTGTTAGAGGAACCACAGAAATAAAAAAAGCAGGGGCGAACAATCCTTCGCCCCTGCGGTGTTCTGCTGATTGGCTGAACTGAGTGTCGGTTCTACACACCCTTCGGGATGATGTAGATCTCGACGCGTCGATTCTTCACGTTGCCGGACTTGTTCGGTCCATTGGGCGCGACAGGCCGATACTCGCCGAAGCCACGTCCGCTCAAACGGACCGGATCAATGCCGTCGGACTGCATGAGCTTCACGACCGCCATGGCACGATCCGCAGACAGGTCCCAGTTCGTCGGGTGCAGAGCGGCCGTATCCGGACGCTTGATCGGAATGTCGTCAGTATGTCCGGCGACGAGAACGTCGAATCCCTTGGCCTGCTCCGAATTGAGGATCCCGGTCAACGACCGAATCGCCTGCTGGGCCGTCGCCGAAATCTGGTCGCTGCCCTTATCGAACAGCAGATCGCTCTTGAACTTGACCATGCCCTTGTTGGGATCATAGTCGATCAGATCAGGGTTCTGTCTGGCAAAATCCTCCAACGCGGTGTTCAACTCCATCGGCAGCGGCCCGCCACCGAGCAGTTGACCTTGCATCCTCTTGATCAGCTCTTCTCTTTCGCTCAGCGTCTTCTCGAGCGCCGCGATTCTCTGCCTCAGGGCATCCGCTTCGACCGGACCGCTCTTGGAGAGCTCCTCCAACCGTGCCTTGCACTGGGCCAGCTCCAGCCGGGCAGCCTCCAGATCCGCCGTCAGAGAGTTGATCTTCTCTGCCTGAAACCGATTCTGAGTCCGCAGATCGTCCAACTCAGCGCAACCGCTGAACGACACCAAACCAACTCCGAGACTCATCAGAACCAGAACAGTCGAGAGCCTTCGCATGATGCTCCGCATCGGTATATCCTTTCCAATAGCAATTCATCTGTTCGCAACCCTCGGACGCCTCACGCTCGGGCAAACAGTGAGCCGCCCCTATAGTCGTTCGGGGTCCTGGTTGC
>CAYQXM010000060.1:0-9475 GCA_964421295.1 uncultured Pirellulales bacterium | reverse complement strand
CCGGGTGGTTCAGGATGTCCTATCCCAGGGGACGGGGCCGTCCTGGCCACCATGGCGTAAAATAGAACGATTTCATGCCCCGCCGTCAAGGATAAAGTGGAGAATTGCAGCGGAGACGGCATGGTCCGCAAATCTCGCCTCGCACTGATTTGGCAGCGGATTCACGGCGTCTGCACCCGGTAGTTCTCCGTCTTGTGGCGGACGATCGTGCCTTCGACCATGTAGATCACATCCTCGGCGACGTTGGTCGCGTGGTCGGCGATACGCTCGATGTGTCGGGACGCACTGAGCATGTGAACCAACGCCGGGGTCTGCTCGGGCCGGGCGACGATCGCCTGCTGGATGACGATGTACATCTGACGGTTGATCGCGTCGACCGCATCGTCGGCCAGGATGACCTCGCGGGCCAGGGAGGGACTGAGGTTCACTAGGGCATCAATGCTCTTCTTCAGCATCTCCTGAGCCCTGAGAGCCATCACGTGGAAATCGAGCGCGATGCTGACCGGCGGCACGGTCGCCAGATAGGCCGCACGTTCCGCCACGTTGACCGCCAGGTCGGCCACCCGCTCCAGATCGTTGTTGATCTTCAGCACGGCGATAATGAAACGCAGATCGATGGCGACCGGCTGATGCAACGCCAGGATTTTCAGGCAGTCCTCTTCGATCTGGACTTCCTTTTCATCGACGAGCACGTCCTTGTCGATGACGTGACGCGCCAGCGCTTCGTCGCGGTTGACCATCGATGCCGTGGCCTCCCGCACTGCCGTTTCGACCTGGGCCCCGAGCGCCAGGATTTCCTTCTTCAGATTCTCAATCTCTCTGTGCAAGTGTGCTGCCATCGAACGACTCCCATCTGCTATCCGAACCGCCCCGTGACATAGTCCTCCGTCTCCTTCTTATTCGGATTCGTGAACACCTTTTTCGTCAGATCGTACTCGATCAGCTCCCCCAGCATGAAGAACGCCGCCCGTTCGCTGACGCGGGCGGCCTGCTGCATGTTGTGCGTGACGATCACGATCGTATAGGTGCCCTTGAGCTGCTCCATCAGGTCCTCGATGCGGGCCGTGGCAATGGGGTCGAGGGCCGAGCACGGCTCGTCCATCAGCAGGACCCGCGGCCGGGTCGCCAGGGCGCGGGCGATGCACAGCCGCTGCTGCTGACCGCCCGACAGCGACAGGGCCGATTTCTTCAAATCGTCCTTCACCTCATCCCACAGCGCCGCCGCCGGCGAGGTTAATCTGTGTCTGTTCCGTCAGGGACCACAGGTAGTTGAGCGCCCCGCCCTCCGGCGTCAGGTCATGATCCCAGATCAACTGGTTCTTGCCCGCTATATAGAACGGATTGGCGATCTTGCCGGCCTGCGCGTTCAAGCCCTTCATCCACTCCGGATGGTAGTCGAAGAAGGCCAGATCCAGCCGCAGGGGCTTGCCGGAGAAACTGTCACTGAGGGTCTGATTCGTCGAGACCGGATCGGAGACGCTCGTGGCGATACGCAGGCCCAGGTCCCATTCATCGTTGGCCTTGGCTTTCACGCCCAGCCGGGCGCGAATGCGATTGCGGTGCTGATCGCTGGTCTTGCGGTCGTCGTCGATGAACTCGTAACGGTACCGGAAATCCCCATAGAATCCGGCTCGGGAGGCCCATTCCAGAACACCCGGGATGTCCGCGGACCCTTTCTTGCCGGCCGTACTGCCGATTTGATCGATCCGTTTTTCCAGCTCGGACGTGCGCGCCTTCTGGGCGTCCAATTCCCGTTTCAGGTCGTTCACATCGTCGGCCTTCACCACGGGCGACGAGGCGACAACCAGACACAGACCCGTTGCGAGAAACAGCGTTTTCAGCATAGTGACATCTCCTGAACATGCATGGACTGGCGGTGCCCCCAAGCCAACCTTGGCGGAGCAACCCGTGTCCTTGCCGTCAAAGTAACGGAGGCGTGTTAGGGCTGAATCAGGGCGATGTTAGAAGTGCGCTAAATCCGAGGTAGAAACAGCGTGAACGCGCTGCCCTGGCGGGGCGTGCTCTCGACCGTCACGCGGCCCTGGTGCACCAGGGCGATGTGTTTGACGATGGCCAGTCCCAGGCCGGTGCCGCCCAGCTTGCGGCTGCGGCTCTTGTCCACGACATAGAATCGCTGAAAGATGTGCGGCAAGTGTTCGGCGGGGATGCCGCAGCCGTGATCGCAGATGCGCAGGGCGATCTCCCGTTCCTGTTCGGCGACCGTCACATCCACGGCCGTGCCTTCGTCGCTGTACTTGATGGCGTTGTCGAGCAGGTTGAGAACGGCCTGTTCGAGCAAAGGAGCGTTGACCCGGGCTTCGATGGATTCATCGCACGACAGCGTGACCGTCATGCGCTTGCGCTCCGCCCGCACCGCGGCCATCTCGATCGCCGCCTCCAGCACGGGCTTCAACGCCGTCATTTTGAAGGAAACCGCCCGCCGTTCGTTCGTGTCTTCCAGGCGGGACAGTGCCAGCAGATCGTCGATGATGGCGCTGAGCCGCTCCGAATGCCGGGCGATGATGCCCAGATAACGCTGAACCTGCGCCGGGTCTTCGATGCCGCCGTCCAGCAACGCCTCGACGAAGCCCTGGATCGAGGTCACGGGCGTCTTCAGCTCGTGCGAGACGTTGGCGACGAAATCCTTTCGCACATTGTCCAACTGGTGGATGGTCGTCTGATCGGTGAGGACGATCACCGCGCCGCTGCGTTGCGATTCGGGATCGGTCAGCCGGGCCCCGTGGACATGGAAGAAACGGCCCCCGTCTTCCAGGAAGGAGACCTCCCCTGCGCCGGGCTCGACGCCGTTGAGGGTTTCGCGAATAAACTGCTGGAGGTCCACATTCCGCAGGACCTCCTCGACGTTGCGCCCCTGGACGAAAGCGGGGTCGATATTCAACAACTGGGCCGCCGCCTTATTGAGGCTGACGATGCGACCTTCCGAGTCGACCGCCAGCACCCCCTCGCTGAGACTCGACAGCACCGCTTGCGATTCATTGCGCTGCCGGGTGATGGCCACAATCCGGTCCTGGAGCTGGGCCGCCATTTCATTGAGAGCTTTCGCCAATCCGGCCAACTCGGGGGCGCCGCCTGCCGGGATGCGGGAGTTGAGCTGACCGGCCGCGAAGAGCTGGGCGGTGTGCTTCATCTGAACGATCGGCGAGGTGATGCGCCGGGACATCAGCAGTCCCAGCGCCGCCGCACCGATCGCGACGGCCCCGCCGACCCAGGCGATGTGCGCGTAAGTGGCCCGGAGGGTCTGCTCCACGGCGGTGATGGGAACGGCGAAGCGAACGACCGCGATCGCCTGATCGCCCTGTTTGACAGGCACGGCCACGTACATCATGTTCGGGCCCAGAGTCGGGCTGGGACGAACGGAGCGGCCGAACCCTTCGCCCAGAGCGTCACGCACTTCCGGACGATTCGAGTGATTCTCCATGGTGGCGGGATCCTCCATGGAGTCGCCGAGCACTCTGCCCAAGGGGGCAATGACCGTCAGACGCATCCGGCTGCCGACGGCCTGGCCCAACTGCTTGCACAGAACGTCAAGGTCCGCCGGCGCTTTCGTATCGAGAGCCTGGGCCACCTCCGGCCGGACCATTTCGGCCGCCAGTAGAAGTGATTGCTCCACCTGCCCCAGATAGAAATCGTGAACGGTCCGGGACGCGTAGAACGTCGCCAGGCCCAGGGCCACCACGATGATGGCCAGAAAGGACGCATAGAGCTGCCAGATCAGTCGTCGCGCGGGCATAGGTTTCGAGACGTCCGTCCTTGCGTTTCAGTTCTCAATCCACCAGGCGATACCCGACGCCGCGAACCGTGTCGATGTACTTGGCGAACGGTCCCAACTTGCGGCGCAGGGAAACGATCTGTACGTCCACGGCCCGCTCCGTCACGAGGTAGTCGTTGCCGTGGATGGAGTCCACGATCTGATAGCGGGTGAAGACCCGGCCGGGTCGCTTGGCCAGGGTGTGCAGGATGTTGAACTCGGTGAGCGTCAACGCGATGGGCTTGCCCCCGGCCCGCACTTCGTACCGGCTCGGATCGATCGCCAGCTCGTGAATCTTGAGGATCTCGTGCGGGTCCGCCTCGCCCTGCTGCTTCCGCAGGAGTCTCCGCACCCGGGCGGCCAGCACCTTGCCGCTGAAAGGTTTCGTGACATAATCGTCGGCGCCGAGCTCCAGACCTGTCACGATGTCGGCCTCCTCGCCCTTGGCCGTCAGCATGACGATCGCAATCTGCCGGGTACGCGCATCGACCTTGAGCCGTCGGCACACCTCCAGGCCATCAATGCCGGGGAGCATCAGGTCCAGGATGATCGCATCCGGGAGCTTGGCGCCCGCCTGCTCCAGGGCCTGCTCGCCGGTCTGGCAGGCCAATATGGTGTACCCTTCGCGGCTGAGGTTCAACTCCACCAGCTCGCGAATGTCCTCCTCATCGTCGACTACCAGGACTACCGGCTTGGCCATAATCGGCCATCATCCTAACTCTGGCGGATGTGATCTGCAATAGCCTTCAGCAGAACCTCCGGCTTCACCGGCTTCTCCAGCACGCCCTTGACCGGCAGCCAGGTCTCATCCGGCTCGAAGCCGAACGGCAGATTCATCTCCCGGCGAATACCCGTCAGCATGATGATCGGCGTGTTCTGCGTGGTCGGATCGTCGTGCAGCGCCCGGGCGGTATCGAAGCCTTCGTGCTTGGTCGTCATCATGACGTCCAACAGGATAATATCCGGGTTCTCCGCCTTGGCCTTCGCCACGCCGTCCTGGCCATTGGAGGCGGTCGCCACCTCGTAGCCCTTGGCATCGAGCAGATTCGAAATAGCCTCCACAAATTCCGGATCGTCGTCGATCATCAACACTTTCTTGGACATCGTTGCTTCTCCTGCATCAAAACTATCGTCAAGCGTCGAACGGTTGCGAGGCTCGTTACGGTTACCGTCCAACGAGACGAGCCGCGTAACCGCAACCGATTGTCGATACTTACTTCTTGGCTTTTCCTTCTTTTTTGTACTGGTTGAGAATCTGGACGATCTTCTTCGGCGTCAGCTCGCCATGAATCCGGTCGTCGATCATCACGACCGGAGCCAGGCCGCAGGCGCCGAGGCAGCGGGCCTCCTCCAGCGAGAACAGCCCGTCCGGCGTGACCTGGCCGAAATCGATCTTCAGTTCGTCCTTGATGGTCTGCAGGATCTGACCGGCGCCTTTGACGTAGCAGGCGGTGCCGAGGCAGACCGAGATCACATGGGCACCCGGCGGGTTAAGCTTGAAATAGTGATAGAACGTCGCGACGCCCCAGATGTGAGCCGTGGGAATCCCCATCTCCTGGGCAATCTCGTCCATGGCCGCGGTGGGAATATATCCGAAGATCCCCTGCGTCCGGTGCAGCGCGGAGATGAGCTGCGATTCCGGGTGTTCCTGCGTCTTCAAGGTCGCCAGAAACTGCTTGAGCTCGGCGAGCTTCTGCGGATCCAGCGGTGTCGTTGTCTTTTCAGTCGTCTGAGTCGTTGTCATATACCCTAGTCCAAAATCAACAAAGGAGTCTCAAGTTTGAAGTTTGAAGTGCTCTTCAAACTTCCGACTTTACACTTCACACTTAGAAATACAGGTCTCTGTTGCCTGCCCTGGTTTTCTCGTAGTAGTCCATAAAACTGTCAAACACTTCCGGCATCCGCTGCCGCACCTGCTCAATCTCCTTTTCAATGACCTTCTCACCCGCGGCGATGGTGGCTTCGCTGCCGAAATCATCGAGCCACTCGCGGAAGGTGATGACGGCGTTCAGCTTGCAGAACCGGCCTTCCGCCCCGGACCGGAGCAGGCCCATGATCTTCTGTCCCGTCCGGCCGCAGCGATAGCCGGCCGTGCAGAACGACGTGATCGACCCGCCCTCGGCCAACTCGCGAATGACCTCGTCCAGCGAGCGGGTGTCGCCCAGAATGAACTGCTGGCAATCGTCCTGCTGCTTGCCGTCGGGCCGGTCGGTGTAACCGCCGATCCCGATGCGGCTCGAGGCGTCGAGCTGTGTGCAGCCCAGCGGCAGAACCTCCCGCCGCAACTGGGCGGTCTCCCGGGCGGTCAGGATCATACCCGTGTAGGGCACGGCCAGCCGGATCACCGTAACCAACCGCTTGAAGTCCGCATCACTGACGCGATACGGAAGGCTCTGGACGAACGGGGTGTTGTGCGCCGGTTCGATTCTCGGGAACGAGATGGTGTGCGGCCCAATCCCGAACTGCTTCTCCAGGTCGATCGCATGGCACAGCAGTGCCATAACCTCGAATTTCCAGTCGTAGAGACCGACCAACGGTCCGATCCCCACATCATCGATGCCGGCCTCCATCGCACGGTGCATGCAGTAGAGCCGCCAGAGGTAATTGCCCTTGATCGTGTTGCTCGGGTGCAACTGCTCGTAGGTCTTCCGGTGATACGTCTCCTGGAACACCTGGTACGTGCCGAGCCCCGCGTCTTTCAGTATGCGCAACTCCTCCACCTGCATCGGCGCTGCGTTGACATTACACCGGTTGATCCGGCCCCAGGCCCGACGGGTCTTGACCTTCACGTCGTAGATGGTTTGCAGCGTTTCGGTCATATAGTCGACGCCGGACTCCGGATGCTCGCCGTAGACAACAATCAGACGCTTGTGTCCGATCTGGCCGGCCAGCACTTCGGCCTCTCGGCGTACCTCATCCTGCGACAGAATCCGCCGGGTTTCCTTGGAGTTGCTGCACCGGAAGCCGCAGTAAACGCAGTTGTTCACGCACAGATTGCTCAGGTACAGCGGCGCGAAGGTCACGATGCGATTGTCGTAGACTTTCGTCTTGACCTGTCCCGCCACCTGCCGCATCTCGGCCAGCAACTCCGGATCCTCGACGTGCAGCAGGCACGCCGTTTCATCCAGCGTCAAGGTCTGGATGGCCAGCGACTTCTGCAGGATGTCCCTGACCCGGCGCGCCTCGGGGGCCTTGTTGGCGGCCCGAGCCCGGTCGATGGCTGCTTCATCAACGAAGCAGCGGCCGTGATCGAGATACTTCTCGATCTGGTCCGGCTTGATCCGGTTGCGGATCCACTCCGCACCGTTCGCAGCCTTTTCCTCTTTCGTTACCGTCGCCATGACGCTCACCTATCTCACTTTCAATTCAGGCGACACGATGCCGCGCGGCAGCTTGGCATGGTAGTGCGTATGGAGCAACTCGTGCGATTTCTCGCTGAGCGGACGACCCAGGAACTCCTTGTACAGCCGCTGCACATCGGGATTGTCGTGACTGCGACGAATCGTCTTGGCGCGGTCGAGATCGTACAGCGCCTGCGCCCGCAGCTTGAGAGCGCCCTCGTCGAGCGGGATGGATTCCGCCGCGGCATAAGGCTGACCACCGCCGCCAATGCAGCCGCCCGGGCAACCCATGATTTCTACGAACTGGAACCGCGTCGGGTCCTTGCGCACCATCTCCATGACCTGATGCGCGTTGCCCAGGCCGTGCGCGACCGCCAGTCTCAATTCCTTGCCGTCCAGAACGATTCTGGCCTCTTTGATACCCTTGAAGCCGCGGATATCGGCCATTTCAATGTCGATCAGCGTTTCGCCGGTGTAGAGCTCGTAGGCCGTACGAACGGCGGCTTCCATGACACCGCCGGTGACGCCGAAAATCGTGCCGGCGCCGGAGGAAAGTCCCAGCGGCGCATCGGGCTTTTCGGGCTGGATGTTGACGAAGTCGATGCCGGCGCCCTTGATCATCCACGCCATTTCGCGGGTGGTCACGACGATGTCCGTCGCCCGCATGCCGTTGACCTCGAGCTCGGGCCGGGCCGCTTCGTACTTCTTGGCGGTGCAGCACATGGTGGCGACACTGAGGATCTTCTTCGGGTCGATCTTCATCTTGTCGGCCCAGTAGGTCTTGAACATGGCGGAGGCCATCGACATGGGCGACTTGCACGTCGAGACATTCGGGATCATGTCGGGATAGAACTGCTCCATGTACTTCATCCAGGCGCTGGAGCAGGACGTGATCAGCGGCAGCGGGCCGTTGCCCTGCACGCGTTCGAGGAACTCGCTGGCCTCTTCCATGATGGTCAGATCGGCCGCGAACTGCGTGTCGAAAATGTAATCGAAACCCAACCGGCGGAACGCCGCGATGAGCTGCCCTTCCATGTTCCGTCCCGGCGGCAGCGAAAACGCTTCGCCGATGGCGGCCCGGACGGACGGCGCAAACTGCACGACCTTGACCAGGCTCTTGTCGGCCAGCTTGTCGAACAGCTCCTGCGTGTGGTTCTGCTCGAGGAACGCCGCGGTGGGACACACGTTGATGCACTGCCCACATGACGAGCACACGCTCTCGGCGAATGGCGTGTTGTACGCCGGCATCACGACGGTATTGAAGCCGCGGAAGGCCTGGCCCAGGCAGTGAACGCCCTGGACTTCCGAGCACATGCGGACGCAACGCCCGCAGAGGATGCACTTGTCCGGATCGCGGATGACGCTGGCGCCGGACAGGTCTTTCTCATAGTGCTTGCGCTGCCCCTTGAAGTGGCGATGGCGCAGGCCCATGGCGTAGGCCAGCCGCTGGAGCTCGCAGTTCGAGTCCCGCTCGCACGTGTGGCAGTCCTCCGGATGATTATCCAGGAGCAGCTCGACGATGTCACGACGGGCCGTGCGCAGCTCTTTAGTGTGGGTCTGTATTTTCATGCCGTCGGCGACCGGGTAGGCGCAAGACGCGACGTAGTTCCGCATGCCTTCCACCTGGACGATGCACACCCGGCAGGCGCCCTCGATGGAGAGCTTGGGATGATAGCACAGCCGGGGGATGTGGTAGCCGAGGCTATCGGCCGCCTGCATGATCGTCTGGCCCGGATCGACCTGATACGGCTTATCGTTAATGGTAATCGTTATCTTTTTCTGGTTATCCATGTTGAACCCTTATGCCTTCACGATGGCTCCAAACTTGCAGGTTTTGAAGCACATAGCGCACTTGATGCACTTCGCTTGATCGATAACATGCTGTTTCTTCGGGCTGCCCGAAATCGCCTCCGCCGGACAAACCTTGCGGCAGGCGCCACAGCCGATGCACTTGTCGGTGATCTCGTACGTGACCAGCTTCGAGCAGACCTTGGCCCGGCACCGCTTGTTGTGGATATGCTCCTCGTATTCCTCGCGGAAATGCTTGAGCGTGCTCAGGACCGGCTTCGGCGCCGACTGGCCCAGGCCGCACAACGAAGCCTTCAGGATCATGTTGCCCAGCCGTTCGAGCTTGTCGATGTCACAGGGCTGGCCCTGGCCGTCCGTGATACGGGTCAGGATTTCCAGCATGCGCTTGGTACCTTCCCGGCACGGCGTGCACTTGCCGCACGACTCGCCCTGCGTGAATTCCAGGAAGAACTTGGCGATATCGACCATGCACGAGTCTTCGTCGATGACGATCATGCCGCCCGACCCCATGATCGAGCCGGCCTTGGTGAGGGACTCGTAGTCGATCGGCGTATCG
>CAYQXM010000059.1:0-34210 GCA_964421295.1 uncultured Pirellulales bacterium | reverse complement strand
CAGAATCATCGGCTACGTCCCGCTCCCACCACTACTTAAGATGCGTTTGCCCTGCGCCCTGCTCCTTTTGCCATTGCCCGGATATGTGACGGCGGCTATCATAGGACGGATCCTGGAAGCATGATTGTCCGAGGCAGAAAGGAGATGCGGATGTCGACGATGCGTGTCACGGTGCTGGCGGTGCTGGGCCTCACGGGAGCGACGGTCTTCGGGACGGAGCCGAATAATCCCTTTTCAGAGCTGGACGCAAAGATCGCCAGGCAACTCGCGGACGACACGTGGAGCGATGCCGGCAAATCCCATGTTCGCATGCTCTGGGAGGACTACAAGAAGGCTCATCTGCGTCTTGCCGGCGGCAAACCCGCCGCCAGTATCGAGGGAGAATCGCAGGAGGTGGCGGACCCCAATGATTACGTTGGGGACTACTCCAAGACGCTGGATGGACAGCCGCGACTCTTGCGAATCAGCAAGTCGGAAGCGGGACGGTTCTTCGTCGAGCTTGAGGAACGCCGCATTCCAGCGGTGCTGGCGAACGGGCGTCTTGCGTTCACGACAGGCAACGTCGTGCGCTCCGGAATGCCCACCCTCGCGGACAAACCCAATGCCGAATTGGAGTTGATGACCCTCTTCCGCGACGCCGACAAGTACTATTTCGGCCCGCTCGGCGCGTCCCCGCAGACCTTGACCGAGGTCTTCAGAGTCCGGCCGGAGCAGGCGGACGCCGCTTCGAAGATGAAGGCCTGGGTGGAGAAGGCCATCGGCGAGGGTTTCGATGCACTGAAGAAGGACGTCATGCCTCTTCTGACGGACCTCACGAATCGGGAACTGCCCGCCTACCCACTTTCTGCGGCAAACAAGAGCCTCATCGCCCAGATCATCGACGATGAGATGCTGGCCTTCCTGAAGAGCCGAGGCGTCCAACTCACTCCGAAAGAGATCGTGACTGCGGAGAATCTGGTCGCCTACCTGCGCTACAAGAAGCTGGGAACGGAGGCTTCTTATGCCTGGCTCGACCTGACGAAAGGCAATCCGAATTTCCCGCGGGCCGTGTCGGACTGGCAGACGATTCGAAACGAGAGAGGTTACGAATTCGTCCCAACGTGGTATTTGCTGTACAGCGCCAAGCTGAACGACAGACGGGACGGCGAGGTCTGGGCGGACTTGTTCAGAGCCGCCTTCAATTCGGTGCCCGAGCAGGATACGGACAGGAGGATGCTGGTGGCCATGTGTGCCTTTTTACACCTGGGTCAATTCAAGGAGACTCAAACGTTTCCGCATGATCGTTTTGCGTTCCTGGCGGAAGAGATCGCAAAGCAGAAGAACCTGTCCAAGCCCTATTCCCAGATCCTGCTCCTGACGCTGTTCTCCATTGATTTCCTGGCCCAGGACTTCGCAGAGGCGGCCAAGTGGTCCAAGGATCTGAAACCGCCGGCGGCGGGGTTCTTCCTCTCGTTCGCTTCACGTGCTTTTGCGAACGACCTCGACGGAGCAGCAGTCGCACTGACATCCTTGGAAAAGGCGACCACCGAAGACAGGGACAAGCTCGACGTCTGCCGGGCGATCCTGCGACAGCTCAAGGAAAAGAAACTGAACGAGCAGGGAATCAGACCCCAGCAGGCACCGTAGATTCTCGTCCAGCGTGCTCGACCAGGCTATTCACTGGTGTCGAGAATGCTCATGAAGGCCTGCTGCGGGATCTGCACGGAGCCGACGCTCTTCATGCGTTTCTTGCCTTCCTTCTGCTTCTTGAGGACCTTCATCTTGCGGGTGACGTCGCCGCCGTAGAGTTTGGCGGTGACATCCTTGCGGTAGGCCCTGACCGTCTCGCGGGCAATGATCTTGCCGCCGATGGCGACCTGCAGCGGGATCTCGAACTGGTGGCGCGGGATCGCTTTCTTGAGCTTGAGGATGAGCTGACGCCCCCGCTGCTCGGCGTGGTCGCGGTGCACGATCAGGGAGAGGGCATCGACCGCCTGGCCGTTGAGCAGAATGTCGATCTTGACCAGCTTGGTCGCTTCGTAGCCCAGCAGCTCGTAATCCATCGTCGCGTAGCCCCGGCTGACGCCCTTGATGAGGTCGTAGAAATCGTAAACGATCTCGGCGAGCGGCGCTTTGTACTCCATGATGACGCGGGTCGGATTGAGATAGTCGGTCTTGATGAGCTTGCAGCGACGGGCCTCGGCCAGCTTCATGATGCCGCCGATGGATTCGGTGGTCGTGATGATCTCCAGCTTGACGAACGGCTCGCGCAGCTCGCTGATGTGCGACCAGTCGGGCAGCGCGCTGGGGGAATCGATCTTCTTGATCTCGCCGCTATTGAGAACCACCTGGTAGCTGACCGTCGGCGCCGTCTGGACGATCCCGACGTTGCCCTCACGTTCGAGCCGCTCCTGCACGATTTCCATGTGCAGCAGGCCCAGGAAGCCACAGCGGAAGCCGAACCCCAAGGCCGGCGAGTTCTGCGGAAAGAACGAGAAACTCGCGTCGTTGAGCGCCAGCTTGTCGAAGGCGCTTCTGAGGCTGTTGTAGTCCGTGTCGTCGCCGGGATAGAAGTCGGAGAACACCATCTGCATGGGCGGCTTGTAACTCTTGAGCGGCTGCTCGGCGGGGTGCGCATCGTCGGTGATCGTTTCGCCGACGGTGACATCACCGATATTGCGGATGTTGGCCACGACGTAACCGACCTCGCCCGTGCCCAGTTCGTCCACCGGCTCCATCTCCGGCCGGAACTTGCCCAGTTCGGTGACCAGGTAGCTGCGCTCTTTGTGCATCAGGCGAATCTTCTGGTGGATCTTGAGCGAGCCGCTGAACACGCGGACGTAACAGATGACGCCGCGATAAGGGTCGAAATGGCTGTCGAACACGAGCGCCTTGGTCGGTTGGTCGTGGGCCTCCTCGGGCGCCGGCAGCAGCTCGCACACGGCATCCAGCAGATCTTTCACTCCCAGGCCGCTCTTGGCGCTGATGCGGAAACACTCATTCTTGCGGATGCCCAGCACGTGCTCGATTTCCTCGGCCACGACATCGGGCTGCACGCCGACCACGTCGACTTTGTTGATGACGCCCATGATCTCGACGCCGGTCTCGACGGCCAGATAGGCATTGGCCACCGTCTGCGCCTGCACGCCCTGGCTGGCGTCGACCACGAGCAACGCCCCCTCGCACGCCGCCAGCGCGCGGGATACCTCGTAGTGGAAGTCCACGTGCCCGGGCGTGTCGATCAGGTTCAGCATGTATTCATGGCCGCTGTATTCGTACCGCATCGTCACGGCGGAGGCCTTGATCGTGATGCCGCGTTCCCGCTCGATGTCCATACTGTCCAGCATCTGGTCCTTGGCCTGGCGTGCGGTGATCGTGCCGGTCAGTTCGAGCATCCGGTCGGCCAGCGTGCTCTTGCCGTGATCGATGTGAGCGATGATACTGAAATTGCGAATATACTTCGTGTCCATCGGGTCTCTCAAATTCCCGCAAAATCAACCAGAACGGAATCCGCCACCGCCAGGGCTTCGCGGCTCAGGCAAATTCGGGATTTATCCACCTCGATCAGCCCCATGCGGCGGTACCGCTCAATCGGGCGGGCGAACGTTTCGAGGAAGTCGACGCCCGTTGCCCGGCGAAATCCCGCCCGGTTCACGCCTTCGCGCCGGCGCAGATTCAGAATCGCCGTCTCACATATCTGCTCGTCGGCGTCGGGACAACTCCGCTCCGCCTCGGGGCTGAGCCCCGCCTCGATCGTACGGACATAGCGGTCGATGTCCGACACGTTCATGACGCGAGCCCCCTGCCAGTACGATGCGGCCGAGGGACCGACTCCGAGGTACGGACGGTTCTCCCAATAGCCCTGATTGTGCCGGCACTCAAACCCCGGCCGGGCAAAGTTCGATATCTCGTACTGGGCGATGCCGACCGAAGCCAGATAGTCAATCGTCAGGTCGTACATAGCCCGGTCTGCGTCTTCATCCACACGCCGGACCGCACCCGTTCGGGCCGCCTCCGTCAGTGGTGTGCCCGGCTCATAGGTCAGGCTGTAGGCGGAAATGTGCGGCACGCCCAGCGCGACCGCCGCCTCCAGGCTGTGTCGCCAGGAAGCCAACGTCGAGCCGGGGATGGCGAAGATCAGATCCACGCCCACGTCCTCGAATCCTGCGTCCAATGCCTGCCGGACCGAATCCACTGCCTGTTGAACGCTGTGCCGACGGCCGAGCAGCTTCAATTCGTGATCGTGGAAGGACTGCACGCCGAAGGAGAGGCGTGTCACCCCCGTCTCGCGCAACAGGCGCAGGACCGAGGCGTTCGTCTGCCCCGGATTGCACTCGACCGTGAATTCCGCCACATCGGGCCAGCGCGATGCGAGATAGTGCACCAATTCCGCCAGGTGAGGCAAGGGCAGAGCCGTGGGACTGCCGCCGCCGACATAGATCGTCCGCACCGCGACATCCTGATAGCGATCCAGCTCCGCCGTCAAGGCAGATACCAGCCGCCGGGAGTCGTAGCCGCCGATCGGTTGGGAATAGAAACCACAATACCGGCACTTGCCGTCGCAGAACGGCACGTGCACATACAGGCCACAACCGTCTTGACGTCGTTGGGAGTGCGTTTTCACAAAAGGTCGTCGCCCTTTTCCGCCATGCTCCGCAGGAACTCGTCGTTGGAGGGGTACCGGCGCAACAGCTTGAGCAACGCCTCCACAGAATCACGCGGCTTGTAGTTGGTCAACACGCGGCGCAGCATCGTGATGCCGCGAATCTGGCCGGGAGGAAACAGCTTGGCCTCTTTGCGGGTGCCGCTGGCCGGGATGTTGATGGCCGGCCAGATGCGGGCTTCCGCCAGGGGCCGGTCCAGCACGACTTCGCTGTTGCCCGTGCCTTTGAATTCCTCGAAGATCAGCTGATCCATCCGCGAACCCGTATCGACGAGACACGTGGCGATCACCGTCACCGAGCCGCCGTTCTCGATCTTGCGGGCCAGGCCGAAGACACGGCGGGGAATTTCCATCACGCCGGCTTCGAGACCGCCGGTCATCGTATGACCGCGGGGCTCGCCGCGATGGCGGGTCCGGTTGTTGAAGGCCCGCCCCATGCGCGTCAGGCTGTCGATCATCAGGACGATGTCACGTCCACACTCCAGCTCCGTCTGCACGTGCGCCAGCACCAGCTCACACAGGTCGCAATGCTCGTCGGCGTCGTTGTCGCTCGTACTCGAGACGATCTGGGCGCCCTCGGTGGACCGTTTGAAGTGCGTGACTTCCTCGGGCCGCTCGTCGACCAGCAGCACGATGATCCGGCTCTTGGGCGAGCACTTGCGAATCGACTGAACCATCTGCTCCAGCAGCACCGTCTTGCCCGCTTTCGGCGGTGACACAATCAACTGCCGGGTGCCGCGGCCGATGGGGGCGATCAGGTCGACGATTCTCATGCTCTCGTTATCGGTGATGCCGAGGTCGAACCGCTCGTACGGGTCCAGCGCCACGAGATCCGAGAACTTGGGACGTCGGCGGAACTCCTGCGGGGGCAGTCCGCCCAGCGTCTCGATGGTCAGAACTCGGGGTTTGTTCTTGGAGCTGTCCACGACGGCCGTGACGCCGGCGCCTTCCATCAATCCGAATTGCCGATTCATGGACGGCGGCACCGTCAACTCCACGGGCCCGCGCCGAAACGACCGCTCCACCGTCCGAATCGCAAATTGGTCCTTACCGATGCGCTTCAGCACTCCACTTGTTGTGTCCGCCATCAATTGTCTTTCTAAGGAATGAAAGGGAAACCACTCGTCGCTCGTCCATCGGTTGCGCAACTCGTTACGGCAGGCGGTTGCGTTGTGCAGCCCGTCCTCGGCAAACCATCCGTGTGCCGACGGGCAACGCAACCACAACCGAAGTACGATTCTGTATCAATGGGTGATGAAGGGATCGAACCTTCGACCTGCTGATTAAGAGTCAGCTGCTCTACCAGCTGAGCTAATCACCCGTAGTGGTTTGAGTTCCAGTGGCACCTGCAAGATTCCCAGGCGCCTGGCACCCAATGATACCCCTAATCCTATCACAGGGGCAACAAGCGGTCAACATCGTTCACCGACCGCTATAAACCATGGAGTTTATACCGAACAGACACTGATTGCAAGTGGTTATGACGAGAATTTTATCGTGGAGGTCTCCGGCGCGCCAGATATGCCATATCTTACGGCAGCAAAAAGACTTGTAGCCACACCTGCTCCGGCGGAGAGACGCCGGGCGTCCCCGCCCGACACGGTTCAGGGAGCGGGGATGGCGTATTTGTGGGAACGAGTCAGGGTCCACCTCGCCTTGCTGCAGGTGGTTGAGATGTCGATCGTGGCCTGGGTGTCGCTCCGGTCCATCAGGCGTACGGACAGGCGGCACGGGCGTTCGCTCAAGGCGTCGACATCCAATGGCGTGCGTTGATCCGACGCCACCAGAGCCCCTTGCGGCAACTGAACGGCCGCCCAGGCCGCACCACTGGAGACCAAGTTGCTTTCGACAGCCGACACATACATGCGATCGGTCTGAGAAAGCATGGTCTGAGTGCCGGTAGTGAGCACCATGAGTATCACGCTCATCAGGCCCAGGCACAAGAGCACCAGCGTAAGGATAAACCCGTTCGATCGTGCGTTCTTCATTCGACCTCCCTCGCCCTTCCGAGTGCGTTCACAAGATAGAGCCTGGTCTGCATCAGCTTTTTCTGAGGGTGGCCATCGACTATCTGCTTGACGTGACTGTGGACTTCGACTCCCTGAACAGCCTCCGCCTGCTTCCACCGCTGCCAGGCGATGACCGTACTGGGCAGACGCCAGTGGCTCAGCCCATTGGGATCCTCACGGCCCTGGCGGTCCAGGAGCACCCGGCGGATTCGCCCGTCCGTCCGTTCGTACACGACGGTACCGGTCGGCAGCGCGATCAGCAACGTCTGATCGTCGCTCTGCCGACCACCGGCGGAATCCGGGAACGCCACGGCTCCGCGCACATCGCGGCCGATGGTATCGATCAGGTCCAGGACCGTGGTCTGCTGGTTCATCACCGCCGTACCCTGAGGCAGGTCACGCATGAACGCCTTCAGGACCCCATTCAAGCCCAGGAGCACGACGGGCAGCACGGTGATGACAAGGAGAAGCTCGATCAGCGAGAATGCCTTCCTCATAAGGATGCTCCCCCCGCCACCGCCCGGGTCGGCGGCTGCACGTAGCGTGCCAGGCGGACCTGAGCCGGGCGTGCAGTGACTTTCATACGGGCAGTCACCTGAACCAGCTCCAGCCCGGCCCATTGTCCCTGGCCGGCCGAACGCTCCACGACGACGGTGACTTTCGGCCAGAGACGCTGGATCTCCTCGTCGGCCAGAGGCGTGCCGGTGGCGGTCAGGGTGTCGATCTGCGCCTGGGCGGCGGCGATGCACTGCTGTCGGGACCACTGGTACTTGTTGAACGCCGCGGCACCCTGCATGGAGATGACCAGCCCCATGACGATCATCCCGGCGATAGCGATCGAGACGATCAACTCAGCCAGGAGAAACCCCCGTGCGTGTCTGAATTTGCCAGGTGCGCTCATATAACGTTCCCCCCTTTAAGGGTAAATCTGCTCGGCCAGTTCCGTAATCAGGACGGCGCCCGGCGTAAACAAGGCGTAGACGATGAATCCCACCGTGCACCCCAGGGCGATAATCGCACAGGGCCACAAAATGAACCGCAAGAGATTGACACGATAGCTGTAATTCGAGCGGTAGAACGATTCGAGCATTTCGAGAATCGCCGGGGTATCACCCGTCTGGGCATCGAACGCCCAGGCCAGAGGCGCCCCCAGCCCGCAGCGCCGGGCCGAAGCCGCGACGGCATCCCCGCGTTCGACCCGCGTCAGCCAGCACTTGAGACGCAGGCGGAAGTACAGATTGACGTCCAACTGGAGGGTCGCTCTGATAGCGTCGTTGACGGTGTTCCCGGCGTGCAGCGCCAGCCGCAACAACTCCGTGACCTGGAGCAGCGACCGGTTCTTCTGGAACCAATGCAGCACCGGCAGATACCACCGGATCGAATCGCCGATCCACGACAGCCACCGCGGTTTGTCGGGTCGCCGGCCCCGGTTGCGGGTGTAGAGGAGGAGGAAGAGCCCGAGTACCGGAGCGACGACCAGCACCGTCAGGAAATGGGGTTCCTGCACTTCTCGCATGATGGCCATCAGCGCCGCCGTCGCCGCCGGGATGCGTTGTCCGCCCATGTCCGCTAGTGTCGCCGCAAACTGTGGGACAACGAACTTCATGAGCGACAGCGCAATCAGGAACGCAATCCCCAGGATGAGCACCGGGTAGAACGGGTGTACCGGCCGGAATTGGTGTCGCTCGTCGTCCTGCGACCTCATATCGGCTTCGATGGCCACAATCGCGGTGGGCAGTTGGTCGACCTGCTCCGCCGCCATCAGCATGGCCAGGAAACGCGACGGGCAGCGCGGATACCCCCGTTGAATCGACTCGGCCAGCGGATAGCCCTGCACCAGCCACTTCTTGATGGCCCGCAAAGCCTTGCTGCCACCGTCGTTCCGTCCGGCCGCCGCACAATCCAGCGCCATCGGCAATGGCAGGTTCTGTCTCATGCTGGTGCCGAGCGTGGAGAAGACCAGCGCGGCGGTCGCCCGACGTCCGACGATGCCGTAGCTGATGAGGCCGGCGATGAAAGCTGCCAGACCCAGGAAGAAGAACAGCGGCAGGAGAAAGCCTGCACCGATCATGACAAAGGCCAGCAGAGCGACAATCGCGGCCACGATCGCGACGATCGTCAGAAGAATGCTCATCGCCACGCGACGTGCCCACGAATCCGACTCCTCCTCACGCCGGGCGAACGCCGCCACCGCGAGCGTGACCAGAATGAGAGCCAGAGCCAGCACCCCGTTCTCAGGACGTTCGGCCAGAACCATCGACCATGCCGTGTAGGCGACCGCCACGAACAGCACCGTGAGCAGCGCCATCGCGGGCTTGAAGTACGCTAGAAAGCCGTAGGCGACCAATAATCCAATGCCGATGACCACCGTTCCGCTCATACGTTCCTTCCTCAACCACCCGAGCCCAGAGCTCTGACCACCTGAATCATGGGCAGGAATATGGCCAGAATACTCATGGCGATGACTACCCCCACGGCGATGACCATCACGGGCAGCAGGAGCGATTGCAGGCGTGACTGCGCCGTCCGGGCCTGATCCGCGTACATGTCTCCCAGGCTGTGCAGGTTGTCCTGAAGTTCGTTCCGCTGGGCCCCAAGCTGGATCGAGTACAGGAACAGTCTGGGCAGCATGACCGCCCCTTGTCCGGCCTGGAGGATATTCTCGCCGTGCTCGACGCGACCCGCGACGTATTCGCTGTCGCCGGTGAGCAGTTCGCTGCCCGAGGCGGCGGCGCCGAGGCGCAGACACTCCGGCATGTCACTGCCCGCCCCCACCAGCACGGCCATGGCTTCCGCCATCCGGCTGAGCGTGCTGTTGAGGTAAAGCCGTCCGATGACGGGGACGCGGAGAAAGATCCTTTCTTTCATACGCCGGCCCGCGGGTGACGCCGACAAGGCCGAGAACAGAAGGACCACCGCCGCCACCAGGACCCCGATGCCGATCCAGAACGGGATGATGTTCTCGGCCAGGGCCAGCACGAAGGTTGTCACCGGAGGCAGTTTGCCCCCGACCATCTCCTGGATGACCGCACGAAACTGCGGGACGATGAACCGGAAGACGAACGTGATGATGATCATGCCCAGAACAAACACAACCGCCGGGTAGCTGATCGCCTCGAAAACGATGCGCCGCGTGTGCCCGGCCAATTCGAGATGGCGGTTCAGGCTGGTCAGCATTTCGCTGAGCCGGCCCGTCTCGACGCCGGCTTTGAGGATACGGCCATACAGCCGCGGGAACTGCTTCTCCCGCTTTTGAAAGGCTTCCTGAACGCTGACGCCGCGCTCCAGGTCGTTGGCGATATCGCTGATCAGATCGCGCATCGACTTGGACGCCACGTCCTGCGCCAGTTCCCGCAACCCGCGCTCCAGCGGAATTCCGGCCTTGGCGATCGACGCCAACTGCTGATTGAACAGCACGAACTCGTTGCGGCCGATCGGCGTGCTGGGCCGCGGGGGCGGGGCCTTTTCCAGCAGGTTCACGCGCAGTCCCATCTCCTGCAGCGAAGCCCCCGCTTCTTCCGGCGACCCCGCCTCGATGGTCCCTTTCATGAGCCTGCCGCCCGCTGTCAGTGCGTTATATTCGAAGATTGCCATAACACCATCCCATCAAAACGAAGCTTCCCATGCCTTCTGGAGTTGTGGTAGAGACGTCCCATAGACCGCGGCTAGTTCCGTGACGTTGCGTGCCTGGATCGTCGGATCTTCGGAATTCTTGACGATCCGGTAGATCTGGAGGAACTTGTCCTTGCCGTAGGTGTCGATCAGGAACTTGACGAACGACGCCGCCTCCGCATAAGCGACGGGCGGCCGGCTCTGGGCAGAGCCAATTTCGGTGTACGCGATCAGCTGGGCCAACTCGATCCACTCGCCCTTGGCCTTCATCTCTCTGGCGCGCTCCTCGATGGTCGCCTGGCCGCCTCCCAGGTCTTTCAGGGCGTGGGCGCCCAGACGCTGTGACATATAGACGGCCAAGCCTTCATTGAACAACGCCGGCGGACGGCCGGAATTGCCCATGAGGACATGGACTGCCTCGTGGAACGGATCGAGGCTTTCTTTCTCGTTGTAGACTTCAACGATGGTCTGGCCATAGGCCCAGCCCATGCCCTGATGGCCCGTCTCCAAGAGCTTCGTGGTCTCGTCCTCAAAAAGAACCAATCGGATATGCACATTCGGGTCGGTGCCCAGGAAGTTGCCGATCTCCTGGTAGCCGCGTTCCTTGTCTTTGGCGATCCGCTCGATTTCTTTGGCGGCCGTGGACCCCTCGAAGAAGTACACATCGAAGTGTTCCGTCACATGCTTCTTCATTCTGGGCAACACATAGTCTTCCCAGTGCTGCCATTGCAGGGCACGTGGCGTGTGGCCCGCGATCCAATCGAGCTTCCATTGCCCCTCTTCCTGAACGAAGTCCAGCGTCCACGTCTGCCCCTGCGTGTCGGCCGCGAGACGAAGTTTCTCGTCCCTTTGCACCACACGCGCGGTCTTCAATCCGAGGAACGGCGTCTTCTCCCAGTTGAAGGCGAAATCCATTGGGCTCTTGGGCTCCATGGCTCTGATGAAACGGTCGAGCCCCGTCGCTTGAAACTCGGCCTTCTGGTAGTCCTTCGTGAAAAGCGGCCATGCCTGCGCGTAGCGGCCCTCCCGGACATGGCCCTGGATTTGACGCAGAACCTCTGTGATCGCGCTGGCCTGCTCCGCGGAGACCGGCTGATCCTGTTGACCATCGGTCTTAGCCCATGCCAGGTCACGGCTTTTGTACTCGGTCTGCTTGAACGACTGCTTCCACCCATCGCCTTGCAGCGACGCGGCTTCGTCAAAGCCTTTTTGGGGACCGGGATTCGCAAAGGTCAAACGGATGTAGGTCGATTCCGTGACCGGTCCCTGGATCTTGAATACGAAGCGTGTCCAGATCGTCTCTGGCGCGGGGATCGTCTCGAAGAAACCTGTCCCCCATCCGACCCCGCCGGCATAGTCGGGCGACCGCGTCTGAATGTGCGTGCGAAAGACCTGATTCTGATCCGAAGTATTCCGGACCTCGACCCGCACGACGTTCTTGCCCTGCTGCAGCGGCTCAAACTGAACCTTTGTCACCTCAAGGCTCGCTTGCTGCGCTGCCTGGGCCAGACACCAAGGCACCAGCAGGATTACCGCCACAGCAAGATATTTTCTCCCTCTCATGATGGTATCCCCTACGGCAAATTCCCTTTATGACCCTCAGGCCGCGCCGACTCCGCAAGCCTTGTTCAACTCCGCTTCGGTCGTCAGGCCGGACTCCACCAGGCGGCGGCCGTCCTGAAGCATCGGGACATGTCCCTGGTCGTGAAGCAGGCGATCCAGTTCGTCCGAATCCGCCTTGGCCAGGATCGCTTTACGCAAGGTGCTGTCCAACTGGACTAGTTCTGCGATGAGCAGGCGGCCCTTGAAACCCGTGTCGAGGCAGGCTTCGCAGCCGGTGGGCTGGAATTGGCCCGCGGCGTCCTTCTTCCTGCACTTGTCGCAGAGCCGGCGGACGAGTCTCTGGCTGACGACGGCGGCGATGCTCGATGTCACCTGGTAGGGTTCGATGCCCATTTCCAGCAAGCGCAACAGCGCCCCGGCCGGGGTGCCGCTGTGCATGGTGCTCATCAGCATGTGGCCGGTCAGGCCGGCTTCGATGGCGATCCGGGCCGTCTCGGCGTCCCGGATCTCGCCAATCATGAGGACCTGCGGGTCCTGGCGCAAGAGCGAGCGGAGCGCGGTCGGAAACGTCATCTGCCCGTGCGGCGTGATCGGCACCTGGGTGATTCCGTCGATGCGAATCTCCACCGGGTCTTCCAGCGTCACGATGCTCTTGCCCGGCATCGTTCGGACGATATGACGGAGAATAGCCGCCAGCGTGGTGCTCTTGCCGCTGCCGGCGGGACCCGTCAGCAGCAGCACGCCCTGGTTCTGGGCGGCGATAGCCTTCAACTGCGCCTCCAGCGCGGGGGCGAACCCCAGCTGGCCCAACTCCAGGAGGTTCTCCTGGCGATAAAACATCCGCACGACCGCCCGCTGGCCGTAGAGCGTGGGAAACACGGCCAGGCGTACGTCGGTCACTTTGCCGTGGGCGCTGCCGTTCAGCTCCAGACGCCCCTCCTGGGGAACATCGTTGCGATAGGTCAGAAGTCCGCCCAGCACTTTGAGCCGGGCGATGACGTTGTCCGCCATGGCCGCGGGGAGGTTCTCGACCGGGCTCAAGACCCCGTCGAGCCTGAATTTGACGGCCAGGTGCGCGCCGGTCGGCTCGAAGTGGACGTCGCTGGCGGCCGATGCCACCGCCTGTTGGAGCAGTTCGTCCACGATCCGAACCACATCTTCGCCGTTTGGCTTGTGCTTTTCCGCTGCCTTCTTCATTCCCACTGGCCCCAACAAACATGAAGCATTTGCCTAATAGGACGGACTTGCCGACGTATTGTTAATACCTCTGTGCCGGTTTTCGGGCGCCAATATGGGTGGCAGCGGCAAGCGGAGTGAAACGGAGTTTGCCGATGGCGTTTCGTATCCGAACAAACCATCGGCAAGCTGCGCTTGCCGCTGCCACCCTGGATCGTCCGAGTGTTTTCACCCACCTGTTAATCGGACGATTTTTTTGTGGGAACGTAGTTTTTCTGTTAACATGGTTTCGTGTTGGGCGTCTTAAGTGCGAGGCAACAGAACGAACGTTGGCGCAGGAGCTTATGTTCAGCAAGGCCGTCACCTATGACCTCCTCCATGGTCTGGCCGACTGCAAGGCGGTGGACGAACGCCAGCAGTGGGTCCTGACCGCCATGCGCAAGCACGGCCCGGAGCTGGTGACGATGCTCTGGCGCATTCTGGGCCACGAGCAGGACGTGTGCGACGCCTACCAAACGACCTTTCTGCAACTGGCGCATCGCGACGGCGGTGAGAAGCCGCGTCATCTGAAGGCGTATCTGTTTCGCACGGCCAGCAACGCGGCCATCACGATGCTGCGGCAGCACGTGATCGAGGACCGCAAGCTGGGCGACATGGAGCGTGCGGGCCACGGCACGCATGGCACGGAAGGCGACCTGGACAGTCGGCACCTGGCCGAGACCCTGCGGCGGCGTATCGCCCAACTGCCGGAGCACCTGCGTGCGGTGGTGACGCTGCGTGACCTGGCCGAACTGTCTTATGCGGAGGTGGCCCGGATCATGGGCATCTCCGCCGGCACGGCGCGCGTGTATCGATGCAAGGCCATCCAGTTGCTGGCAACGTGGATGGATAACGAGGACGAACCATGAAGCACCGGACACCTCATAACGAGTCGGGTTTGAACTCCGCTCATCCCCAAATGGAGAAGGGCTGCCGGTCCCTGCGGCAACGGCTGCTCGATTCGCTGGGCCAGGGTTTCGGTCCGCGGGCCGGGTGGGTGCAGCGTCACGTCGCCCATTGTCCGCGCTGCCAGAAACGGCTGGCCTCCTGGGGCAAGGTCGAGCTGGCCCTGTCCCTCATCAAGTCCCAGCCCCATCGGCTCGATCTGTTGAGCCGGGCTAATGCCTGCGCCGTGAAGATGCTCAAACACTCCCTCCGCGAAGCCCCCAAGGCCCTCGTGCTCGAGCAGGCCCGGCCGGAGCCGTCGCTGCTCCAGCGTTCGGTCCGGTATCGTTATCGCCTGACCAACCTGGCGGCCTGTGCGGCGATTCTGGTGCTCACACGCAGCGGCATCTTCTCCTCCCTGGATCGTGCCACGGCCGGGGGCGAGAAACTGATAAAGCAGTACTATGCCTCCCAGGTCGGCGAGGACATCGCCGAGGAGATCTTCGGTCCCTGAGCCCTCCGCCGGGCACTTGGTACAAACGCTACAACCCTCCCACGGCGTTTATTCGTCGTTTCCATCCTTTTTTGTGTCACTTGATTCACACTCCCGTTTGGCCTGCCGATGACATTTTCTATAGTTTAGGAGGTGAATCATGCTCAAGAAGTGTGCCATTCTAGGTGTGGTCGTGGTGTCGTTGGGGGGCATGGCCCTGGCATGGGGACATTATCGGATGCAGACGCAGCGTCCGCTGGTGAACCGTCAGGGGCCGCCCAAGGGCTCACTGCGATCGCAAGAGTACATCAGCAAATACAGCCGGTGGTACGAGATCACGCCGGATGAGCAGACCCGGCTCGTCCTGGAGCTCGACACCGATCGCAGAACCAAGACGCCCCCGCAATTGGCCGAGGAACAACAGGTCAGGCTGCAGGCCGACGTCGACAAGCTGGCCGCGGGCGAAACGGTTCCCAGTGAAATCGTGACCTACCTGTACGGCCCCGACTGGCAGCAGGAGGTCACACGCTACAAGGAACAAATGGACCAGGCGAAAAGCATCCAGGCGGCGGCCGTCGTCTCCGTATCGTTCGGAGCCGGCTTGTTCGTCCTGAGCGGCCTGGCGGCCCTCGTCCGGTGCTTCGTTCGGGCCGTGCAGAACAGGCGGGTCCGCAAAACAGAGGAGGCGCATTTACAGGCCGCCGCCTCGACCGTCCCCTCCGCGGAGGAGGCGGTTATGGACCTCGACGCCACTTCCATGAGTCCGTCCACGGAAGAGATCTCGAACGCGGAATCTCCGGTTTCGGAGCCGGAAACAAGCCCCAAACTCAGAAAACGAGCCCAACGGCCTTCGGTCGCCGTCGAACCGGTGGCGGATACGCCGTGGGCGCAGGAGGCCGTCTGCGTAGTCGACCGTGTTTACGAGGCGCCGGAGCCGGCCACCGAGACCGCGGCCCCCGTGGCGGTTCAAACATTACAGGACCAAGCCGACGACTTGCAGCGGCAGATCGCGGCTTTCAAGACGGTGACGGAGACCGTACCACAGGCGTCCGTGGAGAAGGCGGCGCCCTTGAATAACACGCTCAAGGAACTGACCGACCAGGTCTCGGCTATCCGCGAATATGCCGCCAGCCAGCAGAACCAGATGCGCAAGCTGCAGGACGGCTACGATTGGGGCATTATTCGCACGTTCTGCCTGCGGGTGATTCGCTGTATCGACAACCTCGAGGGCCGGGTCCAGGAACTCACCGGGGCCGGGGAACCCTCCGAGCTGCTGGAGGAGGTCCGGGATGAGCTGCTGTTCGCCCTGGAATCCAGCGGCGTCGAGCAGTTCGCGCCGGAGTTCGGCAGCGAATACCGGGGACAGGAAAAGTACGCGGAAGCCGTTAAAGAAAAGGACACGTCCGGACGACCAGATCAGACAGGAGCGGTCGCCAAGGTTCTCCGGCCGGGTTATCGATATGTGATGGATGAGGAAAACTTCAAAGTCGTCAGGACGGCGCAAGTTATGCTCTTTGGGTGCGAAGATGAATAATATTGTCGGCATCGACCTCGGAACCACATTTTCGGAACTGGCTATCCTCAACGGGATCGGCAAGCCCGAGATCATCCCCAATACGGATGGCGAGCGCATGACCCCCTCGGCGATCTACTTCGACCAGGACAACCCCGGCCTGATCCGGGTGGGTGTGGAGGCCGTCAACTCCCGGCATCTCAATCCGTCCCGGTCCGTCCGCTGGGTCAAGCGTCACCTGGGCCAGAGCGACTACAAAGTCACGATCGACGGCAAGGACTGGAACGCCGTGGAGCTGTCCGCCCTGATCCTGAAGAAACTCAAGCAGGATTGCGCGGGCGGTCACGGTGAGATCCGCGACGTCGTGATCTCGGTGCCTGCGCACTTCGACGAGATCCGCCGCAAGGCCACGATGGACGCCGGCGCCGCGGTCGGACTGAACGTCATCGGCATCGTCAACGAGCCCGTGGCGGCCGCGCTGTGCTACGCGACCAGCCAGCCGGTCTCCGGCAAGGTCCTGGTCTACGACCTGGGCGGCGGTACGTTCGATGTCACCATCATGGAAGTCCAGGGCACGAACATGGACATCATCTGCTCCCAGGGCGACCACGCGCTGGGCGGCATCGATTTCGATAACAAGATCATCGAGATCCTCCAGCAGCTTTATAAAGAGAAGTTCAACGTGGAGCTGATCGCCTCGGACAACGACCGGGCCAAGCACGAGGACGAGGCCGAGGACATCAAGAAGACACTGTCCCGCCGCACGGCGGTCAAGACCATGCTGCACGGCCCCGCCGGCAGTATGCGCGTGGAATTGACCCAGGAGCAGTTCGAGAAGGCGACCACGTCGCTGGTGGCCCGGACGGACATGCTCGTCGAAGTAGCGCTGGAAGAAGCGAAACTGAAACCGGCGGACATCGACAAGGTCCTGCTCGTCGGCGGTAGCACGCGCATGCCACTGGTCCGCAAGCACCTCGAGCAGATCTTCGGCAAGCCGCCGGAGAACTCGGTCAACGTCGATGAATGCGTCGCGCTGGGCGCCGCCCTGCACGCGGGCCTCATCATGATGCGCGAGCATCCGGACGACGTGCCGGCCGGCATCCGCACGGGACTCAAAGACATCATCCTGACGGACGTGTGCAATCACAGCTACGGCACGCTGTGCGCCCCGGTCGATCAGGAAACCGGCAAGCGCTTCCTGCAGAACCGCATCATTCTGAAGAAGAACACGCCCCTGCCCTGCGAGGTCTCGCAGGTGTTCTACACGCTGTCACAGGGTCAGAAACGCGTGGAAGTCACCATCACGCAGGGAGAGGATGCCGATCCGACCTATGTCAACCGGATCGCGACCCAGCGTTTCGAGCTGCCGCCCGACCGCGCCGCGGAACGCCCGATCAAAGTGACCTACAGCTACGACCTCAACCAGCGTATGCACTGCAAGTTCGAGGACGTCGAATCGGGCCGCCTGCTGCAGGTCGATCTGGCCGTGGACTCCGAGAAACCCGCACCGGTCGAAAAGGCGGCCCCAGAGACCAAGGTGCTGGAGCCCTTCAAGGTAGAGTAGGCTGCTTATGGGGACGCTGCTGCATATCCTGGTTCCGATCGCCTGTTTCATCTGCGGCTGCGTCGCCGTTGCGGCCGTGAACCACTATGCGCCCCAGGCGAGGCAGCGGGTGCTCTCCGGGATCGTGTCGGCCGGCCGACGCCTGTGGACCCTCGTCCGCTACGTCCCGTCCGCCCTCGGCGCGACCTGCGCTCGTGCGGCGGCCGGTCTTCGTTCCACCGCCCACAGCGTATCCGTTCGGCCTCAACGCCAACCGTCCGCTCCGACCGTCGTGCCCGATTTCAACAAGCCGATCGATATGGCGACGCTGAATTGCCGGGCGCGCATCGGCCGGGAAGTCTATGACGGCGCCTGGCGTTCGGTCTTCCTCATCGACCTCTGCGGCACGATCGAAGCCCCGGACGAGAACTGCGAAGTTCACCTCGAGATCGCCCTGGGCGATGCGGTCGAATCCCAGCCGGCCATGGCACGCTCGCAGAAAGGCATTGCCCAGGAAGGCGCCCCATTCACCTACCAGGCGGCGATGGGAAAGCTCTGCCGTCGCCAGACCGTCCTGGAGGATTGGACCGCCGTGGCCAAAGTCTGCCCTGATCTGTTCGTCCTGCCTCGACAAGGTCAGCGAACGCTGCAATTCAATGTCGCCGCCCTATCCACCGCCACGGGGCAGCGTCTGGCGGCCGCCACGTGCGGCTTGGTCTACGAGAACGTCGAGACCGGCTACCTCGACATCGAGGACAGAATCCAGCGTGCCAAGACCCTGGCCGTGGGTCTGGCCTTCAGCGTCGGTGCGGCCGACAACAATCTGCTCGATTCCGAAGTCGACGTGATTCACGCCTGGGTCAAGACCAACTTCGATTCCAGCCACGCCTCGGACTCGGCCTGCACACAGTTGCAGCGCGCGCTCCGCAAGACCGCCACCTTCTTCCGGAACGGCGGGAAGCTGGACGTCGAGCGCATCTGCCATGAGATCATGGAGATTGCTCCGCTGATCGGACGGTTGGATACGCTGGACCTTTGTTTGCGCGTCGCCGCGGCGCGCGGCCAGGTGAGCGAGGCGCAAACCGCCCTGCTGAAGAAGTTGGCCGACGCTCTCGGCATCGAGCGGGCCCGCCTGCGGGCGATGGCCGAGAAGATCCTGCCCATCAATCTGCACGAGATGCAGGACAGCGAGATCGTGCTGGGCGTGACGACCGACATGACCAAGGACGAAGCCCGCCAGCAGTTGAATCACGAATACGTCAAGTGGAGCTCGCGGGTCATCAGTTCGGACCCGGCCATTCAGAAACAGGCCGACCAGATGCTCCAGCTCATCGCCGACGCCCGCAGCCAGTTCGTCGGCATCGACCACCCCGCCAGATAGCCGGCTTCCCACCGGTGTTTCCGCACCTCATTCGCGCGGCGGACCTGGTACAGAACGTGCGGGAAACCCTTGCCGGTCCAGCCTCCGGATCGTAGTATCTTCCGAGAGAGAGTCGTTACTTCGCCCCCCGGAAATGCCTCTAGAGGGTAGACGGCGAAACAGACCGTCGTTCTCGGGTGGAACTGAATGATTGAAAGGACACGACCATGATGCGGCAACGACTTATCTCGATGATGGTAGCGGCGGCCGTGCTGCCTCTGGGACTGGGCGTTATCGCCGGCCGCACTGCAAGTGCAGACGTACGCGTGGGTGTAGGCGTGGGCGTCGGAATTCCCCTGGGTCATCACTCCGGCATCGGTGTCTGGCTGGGAGGTCCGGTGGGACATCATGAGAAATATTATCGCGGATATCCTCGTCGCTATCACTATCCGTACCTGCCGCCGGCTCCGGTCGTAGTGTATCGCCCCGCTCCGCGCGTGGTGATTCCCGCCGCACCTCCGGTGCAGCCCGAGGGAGTGCCGGTGACCGTCTGGGTCACCAACTCCAATGGTTCGAAGACCGCGGTGAAGTTGATTCAGCACGGCGGCTCCTATGAAGGACCGCGGGGCGAATGGTACACCGGTATGCCGACGAACGAGCAACTGCGTATGGCATACGGGTTCTGATGGGGAGTCCTCCGATGCAGGCATGCGTTGCTTTGCAGGAAGCAGCGCCGCCCGGGATGTCCGATAGCATCCCAAAGGGAGCGACGCCCGGTGTGAAGCCGGGCGTTCGTTTATGCGCGACCGGGTGGGCGCAGGAAAGGCAGGCAGGATGAACGGCAGACGAATGGGCTTTTGGGCGATCGTGCTGGCGATCGCAAGTGTCTCTTGCGCGTCGTCGACCGGTGGTCCGAAGTTCGCGCCCGCTCTGACAACGGGAACGGTGGAGACCCCCCTGGTCCAGGAAGCGTCCGGCCTCGTGGCCAGCCGCAAGAACCCAGGGGTCCTGTGGGTCCACAACGATTCGGGCGATGAGCCGCGGCTCTACGCGTTCACCACGCAGGGCAAGCTCCTGGGCACCTGCACGATCACGGGGGCGAAAGCCCGCGATTGGGAGGATATCGCGGCGGGACCCGGGCCGGAGCCGAATCGGACCTATCTCTATATCGGTGACATCGGGGACAATAACGCCCGCTATCCGTCGGTGCGTGTCTATCGCGTGCCGGAGCCGGATGTCGAGCCCGGTAAACTGCTGGGCCCGATACGCTCCGCCCCGGCGGAGACGATCGAATTGAAATACCCCGACGGCCCGCGCGATGCCGAAACGTTGCTGGTCGATCCCCTGACGCGTGACATCTACCTCGTCGCCAAGCGGGAAATCTTCTGCAAAGTCTACCTCGCGCCCTATCCGCAATCCACGACACAGCCGACGACGATGACCCGCGTGACATTGCTGCCCTGGTCGGTGGCGACCGGAGGCGACGTCGCGCCGGACGGCCGGTCGGTCATCGTGCGGAGCTACCACAATGCCTCGCTCTGGACCCGGCCCGCGGGGGAGCCGCTGTGGAAGGCGTTTACCGGACCGCGCGTCGATGTGCCGCTGGCGAACGAGCCGCAAGGCGAAGCCCTTTCCTTCGATGCCACGGGCCGCGGGTACTTCACGATCAGCGAGAAGGCCCATGCGTCGATCTACTACTTCCCGCGCCGCGCGGACGATCCCAACGCGGGATTAGCGGACGTGCGCTGAAATCGATTCCCGCCTCTCCGCTCCGGATGCGCCCTGCCGCTGCCCGCCTCTCCCCCCATATCGGACTTCTTATACTTTAGTGGGGCCCTGAAATTGCCGAATTGAAGAGGGTTTGACACTGGATGCCCGGCGACGGACGATCCCTCCTTCCGTCGGACGTCACGAGTCGGACTTCTGACACGGGGGTTTAGAGTATGGTGAGGCACGGCACGCGGTTGGAGTTCCTGATTGTCACGATCTCATTCGTGATCTTGCTGTTGTGCAGCCGCCCCCCGCAGCCGGGAGCCGCCGTAACTCTCGAACCGGAGGTCTCAAATCTTAAATCTCAAGTCTCCAATCCCTCGCCTCCTGCAGGCACGGTCGCGCCCGCGCCGGAAGCACCGACCGCGCAAGCGTCCCCTGCGCCCGTCGGCCTGCCCCAGCCCGAACCGCCGCAGGCACCGAAGCCGGCCACGCGGCGGATGGCCACGGTGGATGCCCGCAACTGCCCGGGGCTGAATTACCCCGAGATCATGTACGGCGAAGTCACGGTGCGCTGGATCTGGAACGGCGACAAGCTCGTCCCGCGCAAAGTGTGTCTGGTGCGCGAGCCCGGCGGAGCCACTACCGTCTGGAGCTTCGACGAACCCGGCGACGCGGTCGTCACCGAGATCGGCGAGATGCCGATCGAGGAACCATGAAGTTCGCTGCATGAGGTTCGATGCCGGAAGCGGGCCATCCCCGCCCGACCTCCAGGCCTCGACTCTCAGGCGGCAAACTTCCCGTCAGACTTCACCGGCAGCGGCCGATTCATACGCATTCGGCTCCTGCACGGTCTCATCCGTGTCCTCATCCCCGATGAACTCTTCGGCGTTCTCCACCGCACCGTGCGCGGGAAAACCGGCGTTCGGGTATAACCGCATCGCGTCCTGTAGCGAGTCCGCCAGATAACGGCAGCGGACGCCGCGATACAAGCCGTGGCGTGCCGACAGGGTCGGCCAGATCACCTCCCACCAGGTCCCCCGGAGTCTCTCACTGAGGCTTTCAAGAGTTACTGGGTCCACTTTCTCGTCACTGCTCTCATCCGCGCAGGCGGTTATGCCCAGCAGCTCGAGAATAGAGGCTCCGCGCGGGCTGTCTTGCCACAGCCGCAACAGATCCTCAAAGCGCATCACCGACGACGTTTTCATGCCACCCTCCATTAGTTAGCATGTCCTCCATACGTGCTCGCGGTCCATCCAGAACCGCGAAGACGGGTACAGTATACGAGTCGCGACGCGAAAATCTACAGGCAGATCGAAAAATCTGTGGCCTTCATATCACACCGGTCCGCAAACGAGCGGACCGGAGTTGTTCACTATTTGACAAAAGCACCGGCCCCCAGAACCGGCGGCCCTCGGCTCCCATAATAAACTGCCTGTCGCGACTTTATAATTGACTCTCCAGGCCTGCCGAGGTATCCTTTAAAGAGGTCTGGTTTGACAATCTGAGAAGGCGCGCAACCGTGCGTGCCTGTTCTACTTACAGTGTGTGTGTGGTCGCATCGCAACATGTGGTGAACTTGTGCAGGAGGATTGTCATCATGTCGAAGAAGCTGCTCTGTTTGCTTTCCCTCACCCTCGTATTGTCGGCGGCGGTCGGAGTCTGTAGTGCCGCGACCGCGACTTTCAACGTGAGAGCCACTTACGACGCCCAGGTCGCCAACGACGGCGCCCAAGGGCCCGCGGCCAGCGACGCCGGAACAGGCACGCACGTCCGCGATGTCGATTCGAGGCGTCGCGTAACCCTGGCCAGTTTCGATTTTTCCGCGACTAAGACCCCCGGGACGAAATTCTCCAATGTCACCCTGAGTGTTCGCGCGGCCAATCTGGGGGGCACCATTCTGGTCTATGGCGTCATTGAAGACCTGGACAATATCAGCGGCGCTCTGACCTGGAATACCGCTCCGGGCGTTCAGAACAATCCGGCGCCGGCCAACAACACCGCCGTCGTTCTGGATACCGCCGACCTCGTCGGCCCCCTGATGACCTTCAGCGGCATCGTCGCCAGCCAGCGGACGACCAGCCCGGTCAGCAAGGAGTTGGCCGACTTCATGAGCACCGACACGGACGGAACCATCACGCTGCTGTTTGCTCCGCCGACGGGTGGGAACGTCATTCTCTACTCTTCCGTTCGCTACACCGGTACGGATCCCGGTACATTCCTGGCCGGCGAGATGGTGACGGCCGACCAGTATCCCAGCGGCCCGGAACCGGCCGATAAGGCGACGGACGTCAGCCGTGACACGAATCTGGGCTGGACGCCGGGCAAGTATGCGGCCACGCACGACGTGTACTTCGGCACGGTGTTCGAAGATGTGAACACGGCCGGCCGCGATAATCCCAAGGGCGTTCTGGTCTCCCAGGCACAGGATGCCAACACCTACGATCCCGCCGGGCATCTGGCCTATGGGCAGAAGTATTACTGGCGGATCGATGAAGTCAACGCTCCGCCCACCAGCACGATCTACAAGGGCGAAGTCTGGAGTTTCACCGTCGAGTCGGAATTCTATCGGGTGACCGGCATCACCGCTTCGGCGTCCAGTTTCGAGACCGGCAAAGGTCCCGAGAACACCATCAACAGCTCGGGCCTCGACACCGCGGACCTGCACTCGACGGGCACCTCCGGCATGTGGCTGACCGCCAGGGACGCCGCCGCACCGGCGTGGATTCAGTACGATCTGGCCCGCGTGTACAAGCTGCGGCAGATGTGGGTCTGGAACTACAATATGGACTTCGAGTCGCTGCTCGGGTTCGGCATCAAGAACGCGGCGATCGAATACTCGACCGACGCGGCCACGTGGACCAAGCTGGGCGATTTGGATTTCGCGCAGGCGGCCTCGGCGGCCGGATACGCCCATAATACGACCGTCGATTTCGCCGGCGCCGCCGTCAGATACGTGAAGATCACCGTCAACAGCGGCTTTGGAACTTCCGGCCAGTACGGCCTGAGCGAAGTGCGATTCTTCTATGTTCCCGCCTCGGCAAGCACACCTTATCCGGCCACCGGCGCCACCGGCATCGCCCCGGACGTGACCCTGGGATGGCGGATCGGCCGCGATGCGGTTTCGCACAAGGTTTACCTGGGCGCCGATCCGAACGCCCTGACGCTCGCGGATACGGTGACCGTGAACAGCTATGCCCCGGCCGGCCTGGCTCTGGGCCAGACCTATTACTGGAGAATCGACGAGGTCAACACGGCCGAAGCCATCAGCACCTGGGCCAGCGACGTGTGGAACTTCGCCACGAGTCCCTACATCGCCATCGACGACATGGAGAGCTACAACGATGCCGACGGGACCAGCGTCTTCAATATCTGGCTCGACGGTTACGGCACGAATACAAATGGCTGCCTCGTGGGCTACGATTCGGCCGCGAACAGCACCTTCAATGAAACGACAACGATCCACGGCGGCCGCCAGTCCATGCCGCTGCGCTACGACAACACCAAGCAGGCGACGACGTCGGAGGCCACCCGGACGTTCGAAACGGCCCAGGACTGGACCCGCAACGGCGTCAAGAGTCTGACGATCTTCTTCTACGGCGACCCCAACGCCACCGGCACGGCGTCTTTCTGGGTCCAGCTGGCCGATCAGAACGGCAAGAGCGCCAAGATCGCGTTCGGCGCGGGTGCCGGCGAGGACGCCACCGCCGTGGTCGATCGCGCCTGGACGGAGTGGAACATGGCTCTGACCGGCTTTGCCGGCATCAACCTGAAAACGGTGAAATCCATGACGCTCGGCGTCAGCGGCTCCGCTGCCGGCAAGCTCCTTATCGATGACATCCGCCTCAGCCCCACCGTGAATACTCCGCCGGCGGCGCCGGTGCTGGTGGGCTGGTGGAAGCTCAACAACGACGCCAAGGACAGCTCCGGCAACGGCAATAACGGCACCCTGGTCGGCGCCCCCACGTGGGCGGCGGCAGGCAAGATCGGCGCAGCGCTGAGCCTCAATGGCACCGCCGACTACGTCGATTGCGGCAACGGCGCCAGCCTGAACATCGCCGACAAAGTCTCGCTCTCGGCCTGGATCAAGCCGGCCACGGTGGGCAACAGCACCCATCAGGATTTCGTGTGCAAGGGCGACAACAGCTTCAGCATCAAGCACCACGCCAGCAACTACATCCAGTTCTACGTCTATTCCGCCGCGGCCTACCGCAACGCCAATAGCGCAGTCCAGACGACGGCATTCAACGACGCCTGGCATCATGTGGCCGGCACCTTCGACGGGACGCAGTTGAAGCTGTATATCGACGGGCAGTTGGTGACCAGCACGGTTTACGCCGGCGCCATCAACGTGGCGACCTACAACGTGCAAATCGGCCACAATTCCCAGCAGACCACCCGTTTCTACAACGGTCTGATCGATGACGTCCGGATCTATCAGGGCGCCCTGCCCAAATCGGAGGTCCTCAAGCTGGCCAACCCGTAAATCCTATGGGTCCAGGAGTTTAGGTCGCAGTCTTCCATGCGGCTCCGATGGCACTCCCGTCGGAGCCGCTTTTCGTTTAGCGTTGACCTGAACGTCCCAAAATGCTATGATGGAGAGGAATTTCAAACGTGTGTGGTGCCGTGATAGTACATGCGTCACAGGCAATCTGCGAGGCCGATCTCAGCACCTTGCCGCAAGAGAATTCCTTTGCATAGAAGGAGGGTAACAAGAATGGTCAGGAGATTGACGTTTTCACTACTCACCATCGTTCTGCTCGTTACGGCCGGAGCGACACAGGCGGACACGTTCAGACAGCAGGTCGCCGATGACGGGCACGTCTGCAACGACCCGCAGCATGGACCGACGGATGCCTATAACACGACGGCGGTTCATATACGAGACATCGCCACCCGGCGCCGCGTGGGCTACCTCAAGTTCGACATTTCCTCGCTCAAGAGTGCCGGGAAGATATTTTCCGATGTCTGCCTGGACGTTTGCAGCCAGGGTGCCGGCTTTGGTGGAAACGGCGTCGTCGTGTACGGCGTCATCGAATCGCAGGAGAGCATCGATGTCACTGGCTTCAACCAGTTGAAGTGGAACATGGCCCCCGGCGTGCAGAATGATCCGCTGCCGGCGGTCGATTCCCCCGTCGCGCTGGACGCGGCGGACCTGGTCGGCCCGCTCGCGAAATTCAACGTTCCCAACACCGCGGGAACCCGAGTCACCTCGGACCCCAACCAGGCGCTGGATGATTTCTTCAACAGCGACACGAACGGAACCGTGGTGCTGCTGTTGGCCCCCGCTACCGGGCAAAGCTCCTTGATCTGGTCCCTCCGCCGAAACACCACGGATTGTGCGTACCTGGTCGGTGAGACGGTCGTGGGAACGTACAGTTCGTCTCGGACGAAAGCTCTGAATCCGGCGCCGGCTGACAAGGCGACGGACGTCTACCGGGACACGAGCCTGAGTTGGATGCCGGGCGCATACGCCCAGACTCACAATGTGTATCTGGGGACCCGTTTTGACGATGTCAACAGTGCCGATCTCAGCAATCCGCTGGGCGTGCTGGTCAGCCAGGGACAAGACGCCAATACGTTCGATCCGGGCCGGCTCCAGGTTGGGACGACCTATTATTGGCGGGTGGACGAAGTGAACGCTCCGCCGACCTCGTCCACGATCTACACCGGAGCCGTCTGGAGCTTCACGGTCGAGCCGGCGCTCTATCGCGTCACGAACATCACGGCCACGGCCTCCAGTTCCGACACGGGCACGAGCCCGCAGAACACGGTCAATGACTCGGGAATGAATACGTCCGATCAGCATGCCGTGGATGCCGCGGCGATGTGGGTGACCGCTCGCGCGGCGACCGGTCCGGCGTGGATTCAGTATGCCTTCGACCGCTGCTACAAGCTGATGGAAATGAAGGTATGGAACTACAATACCGAGCTCGAGCCGTTCCTGGGCTTCGGCCTCAAGACGGTGGCGATCGAGTATTCCACGGACAACACAACCTGGACGGCCCTGGGTGACTTCGACCTGGCGCAGGCGTCCGGAAAGGCCGACTATGCCGGGAACACCACGGTGAACCTGGGCGGCATTGCGGCCCAGTACCTCCGGCTCAACATCAAGAGCGGGTGGGGCGCCTACGGCCAGTACGGCCTCAGCGAAGTCCGGTTCTACCAGGTGCCGGGCTACGCGCGCATGCCGACGCCGGCAGCCGGCGCGACGGACGTGTCACCGGATGTCACGCTGGGCTGGCGTCCCGGACGCGAGTCGGCCTCGAGCAAGCTCTATCTCGGCACCGATGCCAACGCCCTGCCGCTGGAGAGTCAGGTCACGGCGGACAGTTACACGCTCAACTTGACGCTCGGCCGCACGTATTACTGGCGTGTGGACGAAGTCAATGACGCGGCCGCTCCCGGCCTCTGGACAGGCGACATCTGGAGCTTCACGACCCGCCAGTACAACACCGTCGATGACTTCGAGAGCTACACCGACGTCGAAGCAGACCGCATTTATCAAACCTGGACCGATGGCTATGGCACCACCACCAACGGTTCGCAGGTCGGCAATGACGCCGCCCCGTTTGCGGAGCAGACGATCCTCCACGGCGGCAAGCAGTCCATGCCGATGAAGTACGACAATAGCGGCACCGCCGGCATCTCCGAGGCGGAGCGCGTCTGGGACACCGCCCAGGACTGGACGGCCAACGGCGCCGACACGCTGCGGCTGTACTTCCGCGGGCAGCCGGTCGGCTTCCAGGAGTTGGCCGGCGATCACCTCGTCATGAGCGGCGTCGGGTCGGACCTCTTTGGGACCGCCGACCAGGGCCGGTTCATCTACAAGCAACTCGGCGGCGACGGCACGATCATCGCCCGGGTGGACAGTCTCGTGGACACGCACGAGTTCGCCCTGGCCGGCCTCATGATTCGCCAGAGCACCGACGCGGGTTCCACGTATGCCGGCGTCTTCCTGACGGGAACGAACGGCGTCCGCTTCCGGGCCCGCACCTCGGCGAGCACCGCCGCCACGAGTGACACCACGGTCGCCACGGCCGAGCAGAAAGCGCTGGTCGAGCCGGTCTGGCTCAAGCTGGAACGAGCGGGCAACGCGTTCAACGCCTCCTACTCGGCGGACGGCAAGACCTGGACGGCGATGGCCTGGAATCCGCAGACCATTTCGATGGGCGGCACCATTCTCATCGGTCTGGCCGTGTGCAGCCATACGACCACGACGATTACCACCGCGGAGTTCTCCAATATCGCCGTCACGGGCCCGGTCACCGGATCCTGGACGAACGTCGATCTCGGCATCGCCCAGTCCAGCAACACCGCCGACCAATTGTATGTCACGATCAAGGATGCCGGCGGCAAGAGCAAGACCGTTCTGGCGGCCGCCGACGCGGTCCTCCAGGGCACCTGGCAGGAGTGGAGCATTCCGCTCAGCTCGCTGACGGGTGTCAGCACGAATCGCGTCAAGTCGATGGTCATCGGCGTGGGCGACAAAACCAGCCCCAAGAAGGGCGCAGGCTGGCTCTACTTCGATGATATTGCCGTCGGCCATTTCGCACAGTAACATGTAGCCACAGGCGGTCGCTGCGACCGCCCTTCATAAGCCACACACGGGGCCTGTGATGGTTTCAGCACAGGCCCCGATTGTTTATCTGCGAGCAGGATATGACGGTATCGAACGGACCATGGGGTGTGATCTTCGATCTCGACGGCGTGCTGGTGGACACCGGTTGGGCGCATCGCCAGGCATGGTTCGATTTGGCCGTACGCGAGGGACTGCCGATGTCGGACGCGTTCTTCCGCGAGACCTTCGGCATGCAGAACCGCTCGATTCTCCCCATGATGTGCCCCGGCATCACGCCGGCGCGGCTGGAGCGGCTCTCGGACTGGAAAGAAGAACATTACCGTCAGTTGATCCAGGACCGCCTGGAATTGGTCGACGGCGCGGAAGCCCTGTTGGAAGACCTGAAGGCCGGCGGCTTTCGTCTGGCCATCGGCTCGTCCGCGCCCCGTGAGAATCTCGATGCTTTCTGGAACGCTTGCGGCCTGGGTCTCTATTTTGACGCCCGGGTGACGAAGGAAGACGTGACCGAAGGCAAACCCTCCCCGCAGACGTTTCTCAAGGCAGCCGAACGATTGACGTTGCCGCCCCGCTGTTGCGCCGTGGTCGAAGATGCCGTGGCCGGCGTCCAGGCCGCCCAGGCGGCCGGCATGCGTGTTGTCGCGGTGACAACGACGCGACCTCGCGAAGAGTTGCGGCAGGCCAACCTCGTCCGCGACAATCTCGCCCACTTGCAGGCCAAGGATTTCTCCGCCCTCCTGTCGACCCCGTGCTGAAATGTTATTGTCTTTTGAAGGGCCAAATGTAGCCGAGGATGTTACCCCCGCGCAGGCGGGACGCCAGGAATGCCACGAAAGACTCTGGATTCCCGCCTGCGCGGGAACGGCAAAGTTGGTTCTCTCACGTGATTATCCATTCAACTGTCAACAAGACGAGTCCAAGGATCACTGTCCGCGGTACTTCCACTCGAAGTTGCAGATATCGTCGGCAGTCCCGTACAGGCCGTCATGACCGGCGCTGAGCAGAATGTAGGAGTCCGCCCGGCGGGGTTTGCCGAGCATGTTGGGTTTGTCGTTCTCGGTGTTCAGGTAGAACCGTTTCGGATCGGCCAGTGGATGAACCGCCTTGGAGTCGCCCGGCACACCCAACTCGACGAGGGCTTGGTTGTCCCGGTAGTTGTAGATATTGGCCGGGTTGTTCGGATCGCTGACGTCGTGTGCCGTCGCTTTCGTGTTCGCCCGATAGTACAGGATCGGCATCCCCGTCTTCGCGCCGCTGGGCCGGGCCTTGCTGTAAACATCACAGAGCACGTACGCATCCTCGGGAAACGCGCCGGTATGTCCTTTGCCGTAGATGTCCACCAACCGATAGGCGCATGCATTCTCGGCCTGGAGATACGGGCCCTTCCGCTCCGCCATGTTCTCGGATTCATACAGGAACCTGCCACCATTCGGATCCCTCCCATCCTGCCTGAACCGCGACAGCGGATGGAAGCCCAACAAGTCCCGCCCTATCACGGCCTCCGTCAGTTTCATCGCCCCGCCGTAGGCCCGATTCGCATCATCGGCCGCACCTGAGGGTGGATATCCGTTGAACTCTTTCGAGAACGACTCCACCGCGGCATCGATGGAATATAGCTGCTTATTCTGCTTCACGCGCAGGGCGTAGCGCCGGGAACGAGGACTTGGCACGCTGGGAACACACAACAAGTACGCCAGGACAACGAAGATGACCAACGCCACGATATTTCGCATAGCGGGTCTCCCTTCTCTTCTCACCGGTACTTCCACTCGAAGTTGCAGACATCGTCGGCCGTGCCGTACAAGCCATCATAACCGGCACTGATCAGAATGTACGAGTCCGCCCGGCGGGGCGTACCGCGCATGCCGGGTTTGTCGCTCTCGGTGTTCAGGTAGAACCGTTTCGGATCGCCCAGCGGATGAACCGCCTTGGAGTCGCCCGGCACACCCAACTCGACCAGGGCCTGATTGTCCCGGTAGTTGTAGATGTTCGCCGGGTTGTTTGGATCGTTGACATCGTGAGCGGTCGCTTTCACATTCGCCCGGTAGTACAGGATCGGCATCCCGGTCTTCTTGCCGCTCGGACGCTTCTTCTCATAGATGTCACAGAGGACGTACGCATCCTCCCGGAACGGTCCGGTATGTCCCTTGCCGTAGACATCCACCAGCCGATAGGCCCTGGCATCCTCCGCCATAAGATAGGGGCCCTTCCGATCAGCAAGTGTCTGAGGCGTGTAGAGAAGCTTGCCGTTGGGGTCAGTTCCATCCTGCCTGAACTGCGAGAGCCGATGGAAGCCCGACAGGTCCCGGCCCATCGTCGCTTCCGCCAGTTTCATCGCCCCACAATAAGGCCGATTCGCATCATCCACCGCCTCCGAAGGTGGGTACCCGTTTAGCTCATTGTTGAACAACTCCGCGGCGGCATCAATTGCATGCAACTGCCCGGTCTGCTTCACATTGACTTCGAACTTCCGAACTTGGCGCAAGGTCGGATGGATAACGCCCAACCAGAATAGCGCTATAATGAGAACAATCCCCGCCATCAACTTCCGCATACGTCGATTCCTTTCTTCCGCAAGATCGACTTGACTGTGAATCCTATCCTCGCGCGTGCGAGCCGGCAAGGGAGATGTCCGAGCCAGGGCGAGGCATGCCTCGCCCCTACGACAGACTATCGACCCACATCGGATGGGTGGCGAAACGATATGAAGTTGTCAAAGAGCGAGGGCCGGCGCCGGGCGGGCCGGTGGACAGCACACACCGGGGAATTCCGAAAACCGAAATTCGAAATCCGAAACAATGACCAGAACTCAAACGCGCAAATGTTCGAAACATCAGCATCGCCCCCGACGCCGTTTTGAGCTTTGGGGTTTGGCTATTTGGATTTGTTTCGGATTTCCGGAACGACACCGGGCAACACCCATCCGCCTGCGGCGGTGTTGTCGCATTTCGAATTTCGGATTTGAAAGCGCGGAATCGTCGGCGTGCGTGACGACAGACTGTGCCTCTGCCGGTCAGGTTCACGATCCGTCCGAGGTTCGGGAAGTTGAGATAGGCGAACGCCCCGAAGTACTCCCGCGCCGCGCGGTCGTAAGCCCAGGCAGCTTCGATTTCGTCGTCGAACCAGCCAAGGCGAATGATTCTGCCGTTGTGACGTATTTGCGCCCGCCACTTGTGCCGGTCGGGATACCACGATACCCCTTTGTACCGGGAGACGCCGCGGACCTTTCGCTTGTTCCGGTTGTTCTCGCCCTGCGTACAGGCGCGGAGGTTGCCCCGGCGGTTGTCCCGGCGGTTGCCATTGTAGTGGTCCACGACCTTGCCGGGAGGCGGCTGCATGATGAGCCTGTGCATGAAGATGCGTTTGTCGCCGACCCGAGCGCGTGCATAGCCGCCCCCCGTCGGACGCCACGTGTACTGACTGAGCCACTGGTAGTCCGCCGCATCCACGAGGGCGAACGACCCGTCCCCCAGAGGGATATACCGCACGGCTTCGCCGGCAACGGCATCATTCTCGGCCGGTTCCCTGCGCCACCGAAAGCTCCGACAGCGCGCCCCTGCGTCCGTGATCTCGCCTGCGGCGCTCGTCACAAGCACGAGTCGTCCCGCGTAATCCGGGTGGTTGGCGCAGACCCGTTCCTCGGGTCGCCCCTTCAGCACCCGCGCCACGCAATCGCATTGGCCACAGCTCCGCTGCGGCCAATTCTCAGCTCTGAGTTTTGAGTTCTGAGTTGGAACGGAGCCGACTTCCGACCGATTGTCCTGACTGATTCTGTTCATGACTGAACTCAGTTGCCCGTTAATAACTCAAAACCAAGAACTAAAAACTCAACACTCGGGCCCTATAGGGCCCTCTACAATGGGACGGCGCTAGCCTTATGTTGCTAGAAATCGTGCAGAATTACTACATTTGTAGAAACGCAAGTCCTTATGCCATAAGGACTAAAAAAAGTTCGCGAATTCTCGGAATGTGCGCGCAGGGCGCTAGCCTTATGTTGCGAAATTTCTACGTAGTCCCGACAATTGTCGTGCGCACCGTCCGGAGGGACCGCGTATCTAAATGCTTGCGCAGCAAGTACTTGCGTACATCCCCGGCACTTTAGCCACGTAAATCTTGCACATACAAGGACTTACATTAGCACCAGTGATTGCCCATAGCTACTGCCCGTCTTCGCCGCGCCTGCAAGTTCCTCAAGACAGGCTTGAGCATGGGTATGGCGGTCGCCGCGCGTTCGTATCGTCATCAGGGCAGGCACGGAGGCCTGCCCCTACGAGACCTCCGGTCCAACCTACGCCAGCTTGCCGGCGATGCGCTCGTCCAGGATTTCCTTCACGGTGAGCGGGACGATCACTTTGCCGGTCTTCTTGAAGAAGCCGCCGATCTCGTGCAAGGCATCTTGCGAGTAGTCGAAAGCGACGAAGAAACCTTTCGTCCGATCCTCGCGCGCCATGACCGCCTCGAACGCGTCGATATCGGGCCGGCCGACTTTGTCCTTCTGTTTGACCTGGATGGGATACCAGACGTCCATGAAATCGAGGTGGCCTTCGATCTTCTTCGGCGTGGCGGAGACGGGATAGATGCGACCATCGATCCCCATGTCGCCCACCTGCGCCTTGTTAGGAATGCCACCGAGAGCAATGACCGCCCAGTTCTCGAATTCGAACGGCGGAAGCTTGTGCAACTGCGCTTCCGTCCACGGCAGGTCACGCACGACAAACCCCCGCCCCACCCGCCAGAGCTTCTCGTCTTCCTTGACGCCGCAAACATCCCGCAACCGCTTCGCCATCACCCGGCAGGCCGTCGGCGAGATATCAATCCCGATCCATTGCCGCCCCAAATTCTCCGCCGCCACCAATGCTGTCCCACAGCCACAGAAAGCATCGAGCACGATATCATTCGGATTGCTGCTCGCCTTGATGATTCGCTCAAGCAACTGAAGGGGTTTCTGCGTCGGATACCCAAGAGATTCTTTGGCTTGGGAATTGACTGGCGGAAGGTCATCCCAAACGCTCTGAAGGGGGACTCCTTTTGACTCGTCCAAGTACCGTTTGATCGCCGGAATTTTGCCCTGGGGAGGGACTGCGACCAACCCATCGGCGACGAGTCTGTCCATCTTTTCCTTGCCATATCGCCAGTAACCGAGAACGCCGAGGACTTCGTAATGCGGGTTCCCTTTGGCCGCCCCTCCTGGTCCCCTAATATTGTCCCATCTGAACCGCCGTCCGTGCTCGTCGACATTCGTATAGTGTGACTTCACGTAGGTTGGATCGTGACCTGTATACAACTGGTTCCAAGTGTAGTCCTCTGGACTGCCCGCATAGAAGAGTAAAACGTCATGCAGGCGACCAAAGTGTTTGCTTCCCTGTTTTGCGTCACTGTGAGCACTGCTGCGTTTCCAAATGACCTCATTTTGGAAGTAGTCTTCGCCGAAGATCTGGTCGAGCATGACCTTGACGTAGTGGGAGGCGTGCCAGTCGCAGTGGTAGTAGAAGGAGCCGGTTTTCTTGAGGACGCGGTGGAGTTCGACGCAGCGCGGGCGCATGAAGTCGATATAGGCGGCGGTGGATTCGTGGCGGTCCTCGAAGGAACGCTTCTCTTTCGTCTCGCCCCAGAAGACTTCGTAGTTGCGGTTGGAGTTGAACGGCGGATCGATGTAGATCAGATCGACACACTCGTCGGGGAGCTTCTGCAATTGGTCGAGGTTGTCCCCGCAATAAATGACGCGCGTGTCCACCAGCGCCGACGGCTTGCCCACAGAGGGCTTCTCTGAAGCAGATCGCTGTCTCTTTGCCATAGGCCATCAGTCTAAGCCCGTCGCGACAATATGCAAGGGCCAAGCCGCAATTGCGTCCGCCCCGGTAGGGGCAGGCCCCTGTGCCTGCCCTGAGAACGACGGGTATAGCCATTCCAGAAGAGGGGGCAACCACGGGGGGATTGCCCCTACGAGGTTCCGCGTGCCTGGCATCCCCTGGGGCTGATCCCCCGGGGGGTGGTTGGGGGTTGGACCGGGGAGGGCGAGGCGTGCCTCGCCCCTACAGAGGCGTGCCGGGGATGTTTGATTTTTGGTGTTTGATTTTTGAGCGGGG